>CAVEID010000001.1:0-379417 GCA_963615785.1 Oxalobacter sp.
CCTTTCGAACATTCTTTGAACTTAGAATACTCACCAATAGATGGGTTAAGATAATATATAAAGTCACCTGATATTCATCAGGTCAACCTTAAATTATCTTTCGATCAAATTCAATCTTTGACGTAAATAATCCCCCAATGCCGGATCGGTGCAGTACACATAGCAGCCCTTCATTCCACGTGTCATCAATGTGCGATACGTGTTCTTTATAATTTCTTCTCCACGAGCTTGTGCCCCTGCAGGATCAGCCTTCGCTAATTTTTTGATTCCTTTCATTGACTGATCTGTTTTTGCACGTTTGGTATAGTCTGTAACTATATGGTTTGCACTATATCTCATATCGTCACCAATAATAACCCCGACATAGTCGAATTCAAGACCCTGAGATGTATGAATACATCCGATTTGGTCTATTGATGTGTCATCTAATGCAAAAATCGAGTTTCCAAGATTCCAGCTCATGGCAAAATCTCCAATTACGATATCATGAACGTTGGAATCATTCTTTCCGCTTGAAATCCAATCCCAGCAGTAACCTGCAAGCATTCTAGACCTGTGATTTTCGTTATTCTTTTCTATGATATGATCTCTGACCTCATTAGGCGAGTCAAAAATACGAATGTCGTAATCAATATCTTCCAAATTATAATTTCCGGTTTCTCGAATTTCTAGCACATCATCAAGCCATGCCAAGTAGCCATCCGAACCATTGCAACGGAACTGAGATGTCAGTTGAAGATTGACAATTTCGGACTTTTCTTCCCGAGCCCATTTTTCAATTTCTGCAACGCTACCTATGTCGCTCATCGTTACTCTCTGACTTTCGTCGATAAAGAATACAGAGCAATGCGCTGCATGAATAACTTCTTTAATTTGATTCTCACCCATGTTATGGAACATGCCAGATTTTTCATTCATACGGTGAGCTTCATCTACAAGAATAGTATTAATAATGCCATCTTCTGCCTCAGTGTACATTCCTGTACCCTTAAACATATTATCAACACTACTCTTTTTTACTTTTCCTTTAAGCTTTTGTGCATATACCTGCCGCGGTGCACTATTTTTGGATGCATATTGAACAAACTGACCTCGTTTTGTTAGTTCAACAAGTAAATTAATTGCAATAACGGACTTACCTGTACCAGGGCCACCCTGAACAATCACCGTTCGCTTCTTTCCATCCGCCATACACCGAACTGCAGTAGACAGAATTTTCTCATAGGCAACCTTTTGATCATCAATCATAATGAATTCTCTGTTGCCCTCAAGCATACTTGCAATTGCATTCTGAAGACTTTTCGATGGTCTAATTTTTCCATTATCAATATCATAAAGGATTTCTTCATTGTCTCCAGTCTTCACAACCCTTTTTATGAATTCCCGAAGTTTAAAAGCATCTCCTCTTGCAAATACCGGAGCATCTTCAATATATGTTTGATACTGTGGATCAAGAATCGGGTCGTTTTTTCTTAGCGGATAATTATGTAAAAATGCACATGGAGACAATCTTATTTCTTTTTCTTGAACGCTTTGATTATAGTCTCTGATTAACGAAGCATAAGACCACACCTGATACGATGGGTGCACGACGGTTCGGTTTGCTCCGCCCGTAAAGGTGTTTACCAGTGCATCTGGCCCATCGACTTTCTCAATTTCCTCCCACTGTTTTAATTCAATCACTACAGCGTTAGGGCATCCTGTATCATCATAACCAGAGATGATAAAATCTACTCTTTTTGAAGTCTGAGGGATATTATATTCGATTGCTACACCAGCATTATCAGGGATCTGAGTATCTGACAGAACCATATGCATGTGCATCATCGAATTTTGCCACGAGGCAAATTCAGCTTTTCCAGTGTGCCGTCCCATTCTGGCCAAAACACGTGCGGCAACTTCGTCGGCGATTGTTCCATGCTCAACACTTGACAAAAAATTAGATTTTGTACCATCATACACAATCATGCTATATGCTCCTATCCTTCGAACCTTAAACTTTCTTCAAATCATTCATGTAATTGCTTAATATATTCTAGTCTCTTGCGGACATACTCTTGAAGCTGGATATCTTGACAATAAATGTAGCACCCCTTTTGACCGCGTGTCATTAACGTTTTGTAAGTGTTTCGTATGATCTTATCTGAAAGATTTGGATCCGATTTTTTCGAAACGCCACGCAAACTGTAGTCTCCTCGTGCACGATTTTTTGCCGCTGTGACTACTTGACCGTCTCGATAGAGTAAATCCTTTCCAATTATAACACCGACATAGTCAAACTCAAGTCCTTGAGAAGTATGTATACATCCAACCTGATCGAATGAATTGCAGTCAATTGCCCATGTCGATGTATTATTAAAGTTCCACTGAGCTTTAAAATTTCCTGGGAGAACAATGTCAAACTGCGTCTTGTCACTTTTGCTTTTCCATTCGTAACAGTACCCAGCCAGAAGACGAGATTTATTGTTTATTTCATTTTTCTTACGTAGTTTTTCCCTGAGTTGACATGGATCGTCAAATAGTTGTATATCATAGTCGCTGTCAAATCCATCTGCATTAGCAGTTTGGTTAATTCCAAGTAAATCATCAAGGAAAGCAATATAGCCATCCGATCCATTACAGCGAAACTGTGAATGCAGCACAGTACTACGGTTATGGTATACTATACTTCCGATTTCATTTGCCCATCGTTTTATTTCATCAACAGACCCTATATCGTTCGCTGTGACAATTTGTTGTTCATCAATAAAAAAGACACTGACCTTTGAAGCAAAAATCAATTCTTTAATCTGGTTTTCACCAAAAGAACCATAGAATCCAGACTTTGCATTTAAGCGGTGTGCTTCATCTACAAGTATACAATCGACCTCACACGGATTTGCCGATACATAACTTGATGAGCTTTTAAATAGATTTTTCACATATCCGTTCAAATAATGCTCTCGCCGTAATTTCTCAAAATAAACATTTCTGGGTGCTGCATTTTTCGTCACATATTGTGCATTTATTCCTTTCCGAATCATTGTTGCCAATAGCTGAATGGCTACAACAGATTTTCCTGTGCCTGGTCCCCCTTCAATTATTATCGTATAGCGCCGTTTATCGTTTAGTGCTCTTTCAACGATTTTCAGAACAGTTTCGTATACCAACTTTTGCTCATCAATCATGATGAATTCTTGATTGCCATTCAACATGCCACCTACAGCATCTTGTAGTGCTTTTGATGGACGAATTCTTCCATGGTCTATGTCATACATAATATCGTGAGCTGCAGGTTTCGTAATATATCTGTGAATGAATTCTCTAAGTTGATCCTCTTCCGATTTAATATAGAGCGGTGCTTCATGTATAATATCTTGGTAATCCGGATGCATAAGTTCGTCAATTTTCCGGATGTCATAGTTATGCAAATAAGCACATGGATGCATTTTTATGTTTCTTTGCGTGACAACTTCATTAAAATTCTCAATGGTTTTTGCGTAACTATACGCTTGATATGATGGGTGAGCTACATCTCGCTCTTGACCACCAGTGTATGCCTTCACAATATCTTTACGGCTTGTTCTCCTTGCTGATTGCCACTGCTTTAATTCAATAATAATAACATTATCTTGCGAGTTATTATCCTGTCCAGCTATTATAAAATCGACCCGTTTAGAAGTTTGCGGTATCTGATATTCAATAGCTATTTGAATACCATCAGGAAAGCAAGGCCTGTCCAGAATTCTCTGCATATATACCAATGAATTTTTCCATGAAAGATATTCACTTTCATTTTCATGCTGTAATCCATGCTGCCAAAACAGTAAATTGATTTTATCAGCCAATGTATGAGATTGAATATCCTTATTAAAATCGTGCTTCGTTCCGCTATAAATTAGCATTTCAGCACTCCCTCTTATAGTTCCGTATATTTTGTTTTACGTCCGCATGCCTTTTCTATGGGATACTTACAGATGTTTGTTTGGATTTTTTTATTAATTATATCATCCATGTTCAAATCGCAAGCATCTGCCATCAAAATCGAATATATAAGAACATCTGCAAGTTCCTCTTTGATTTTTTCTTTCTTTTCGGTCACAAAACAGTCCGACCCACTCCATTGGAAAATCTCCAGAAGTTCAGCCGCCTCCAAAGAGATTGAAATTGCAAGGTCTTTTGGATTATGAAATTGCTTCCAGTTCCTATCATCTCTAAATTTAAAGACCTTTTCCACGGTTTCCTTACAAATATAATCCATCTTTTGCCTCAATATTTATATGCTATTTTTAACTGTTCTCGTAATTGTTTGTTTTCTTCTTGTAGCTTTAGCACTTTATTTTGTAAAGCTTTGATTATAACATCTTTGCTGTCTTCAGTTCGGTTATCGCTATGTATCCTCCTATACTTATCGATTGTGCTTGCAATCAGCTCATTTCTATATAGATATGATTTAGAAGCTCCTGTTCTCTTAGCAACTGAATAAAAAGAGATATTCTCGCCAGCCTTACGCATCTGACCAATCTCATCAAGAATTTCTGCTTGTCTGTCTTTTGATTTTTGCTTTGCAAGGGAAACGATCACGTCTTCTCGATTAGCCATCTATGCTTCCTCAACTTTCTTTATAATTTTTTCTAGAACATCCTTTAAACTCTGATTAATGTCAAGAATTCGATCATAACCATGCAACCTTGCTATTTCAATATTGTTTAATGCTTCCTGATAGTGCATTTTATAAATCGGGAGACATTCCTTGGTTGGGCGAAACATTCGGCACGAATAACACGCATATGCATGATCACATATTCCCGAATCAACAGATTTTGCACAACGTCCATTTGAAAGTGGTATTAACGATGGCTCATCTAATGTTTCTGCAATTGTATTCTGTAATTTTCCGATATTTTGGATCAAAGTATCGCTTTCATCAGTTATTGGTTTTAAATATTCAACCATTTTATCTTCATGAATTGCGACATAGTGCGCTAAAACGCCCAATTTTCTTTGTCCTAGCATTAGACGAATAACGTCCATACTGATTCCACAGTTTGCATATTGAGTTGCTACGGTTCCTCTAAACGTATGCCCCGTAATCCGCAAAGGAGTCCCATCATCTCTCAGTATGTTGTTTCTTAATGACATCCGATTCACTTGGTTTGAGAATGTATCAACGGAAATCGGTTGGTCAATGGATTTTGCAAATATGTATTTACATTTAGTTCCATAATATTTTTGACTATATAAAATCGCTTCATGAATAACTTCTGCAACCAAAGTACTCACTGGAATTGTATTGTTTCTATGAACTTTTGGCATGCAATAGGTGAATGTGTACTCCGAATTAGAATTTTTAACAAGACAACTTCTTCCGGAATAAGAAATTTCCGATGTACATATATCGGATACTCTCATTCCACAATTTTCAAGGACAAATAGCATTCTCGCAATTTGAATTGGTAGATCGGAAATATGCTGATTTATTTGTTTCAACTCGTTATCCGAAAAGTATTTCGGAAGTTTGTGCACAACTTTTCTGTAATCATTATACACAATTAAAGGCTTTTCCGGAAAGCCGTCTAGCCCCAACATACTTCCAACAATAAAAAATGTACGTAATGCGCTTATACGATGATTATAAGTAGTTGCAACAAAACCTTTTCCATTTAGAAATGCATAATACTCTTCAATTAATTGCCGGTCCACATCACTTAACGAATGAATGTCCCGATCATTTAGTTTTAAAAACTCTGAAAAGAAACGTAATGCCTTCAAATCATCTAGAACTGCGGCAATCGAACGATTCTGTATACGATAATATGTATACTCTTTGGCTTGTTTTCTAAGCCACGGCTGACTTATACAATTAAAATTTACAGTAAACCGATTTCTTGATGCAGCAGTTGAATAAGGAACGCCCAAATTTCTAACATCCCAACAGTCTTTTTCATACTCACTTCTAGTATCCGGATAACGAACACCATATACAAATCGATACAACTTAGTGAATGCAATTATATACTGGGACTTCGAAGGATACGTTTTTACAGTCATGTCTTTTTTTACTGCATGAATATTGTTATATATTATTTTTATATGATTATCAGATAAAAATTCCAGATACTGATTATATAGCGTCTCAAACGGAACATCTGTAATTGAATGCCCTGTATAGTTAGATTCGTTTACGAAACGAGTAATAGTATTAATTCCTTCATCAAGATATCCCCTAATTGTGTTTGCAGTGTATCTACAGTCCAAAATAAGGTGCTGAACAAATCCCTTGATTTCATTTTCTACATATGGATTATTACATTTTTTATATTTTCCAGATGGATATTTGATTGATGATGTGTCAAAATATTTTTCATCTGTAAAATCAATTTGCGTTCCGTTAAAAGCTGGCAAAACATCAAACAAATACAGATTGTCTTTTATATGATCGCTTTGAACTGCCAAACTATTCATTTTCTACTTTTTCCTCCAGCTTTCTTATAATAGACAATAAATTATTTCTAAGGATTTCATTTGTTTCCACTTGCGGAAGCCAACCATTATCTTTCGCCTGTGTAATAAAACACTCGACTCTTTTCAACTGTTCCTTATGCGCTACTAAGTTGTCTTTTGATGTTCTAAAATCTGGACAAGTTAGGCAAGAATTTCCGTGTTGACATTTTCCAAGACGAACAGGCCTTGCACATACGCCGTTCGGAAGAATTTGTGCATTTAAGTTTTTTCGAACATAATTTGCATATTCGACATCTTCATCAAATAAGAAATCCTTTTTAAATCCAGTAACCTCCCCATGAATGTTAATATACTCATCCATTTTTTTGATTTTCACTTTGTCTATATATTCAAGGTACTGAATCGTCATTTCAACGCTTTGATGATGTAATTGCTCCTGTATAAACTGTATTGGTATTTTACGTTCACGCATTTTAACAGCTATAAGATGTCTGAACGAATGCGGAGAAAATCTATACGGTGACCCATCGGGATTGGTTACTTTTCCAGTTATCATCGCTTCATTAATCTTGGCATAGAAATAACTTGTCGCCATCGGTTTTTCAACATTCCGATTTCGAGGTCTTTTGGCTGGGAAGAGAAATCCTTTTCGCGGATTAAGTGTTTTATATCTTTCGATTCTCTCATAGAGTGAACATGGAATGACATTATACACATCCTTTTTCATCTTAAGAGAATAATACTTCAGGAATGTTCCTTGTTCATGCTTTTCTGTACAGTCAAAATCAATTGCACATGCCTCCGAAACCCGCATTCCAACACAATAAATCATCAGGAAGCACAAAACAACTCTTTCATCATCTATTGAATCCAGCACATTAAATATCTGAAGAACCACACTATGATCAGCAGAAGATGTTTTATATTTAAACTCTCCTATATGAGAAAGGCTTCGCAAACATTTGACTGGATTTTCTTTGATGAAATCATTTAAAAGGAGATAGTCAGTAAACTGAAATAGCACGGCCATTCTTGATGCTATTGTTTTAGAATCTTTATAGCGTCTTTTTATTTTTTCTCCAAATATTTGTCCATCCATTAAATCCCACTCATCATACGGTTTCTCTACCATGTTCAAACTGGTTCTCAGAGAACTAAGCCGGCCATATATAGTTTGAACAGAATTTCCGGTATTCCTTAAACAATATGCAATATAGTGCTTTATCAGTTCCTTATTTCTTGAATTTTGAATAGATCCGAACAAAAATTTATTATATCGCTTGGCATAATCTCTATCACGAGAAAGGTTGAACCACTCTATTTTCCAAATATCACTTTCTAACGGATTTTCTTCATGATCCTTTTCATCACAAAATAGTGCGAATGAATGTAGAAAAGATCTCACGCCGCCCTTTCGATGTTCCACTTTTTGTGATAGTTCTTCGCATTTTTTCTTAAATTCATCGTACGACTCCTTTAACTCCTCTGGGAATTCATCAATTATTTCAGAAAGTGCTAAAACACGATATGTATGGAATGTTGTGGCACTTAATTTATCGACATCCATACTTGAAATCATGAACTCAGCAATTCTACGGCGAAGCAGCAAATCTTCAACTATACGTACATCAATAGTTCCATTATTCAAACTTTTAAGATGATTTGAATCAAAATAGAAGGATTTATACGCTTCTATATCCGAGAAATTTACAATTCGGGCAATATCCAGCTTTCCCGTATAAACAATTCTATAAATTTCTGTTTTCTTCTGCCCTTCTGAGTACATTAGCAGCTTCCCTCATTCGATCGGCATTGTTGTTCAAAAAGTTGTTCATCTTTTTCTTTTTTAGACTATCACTATAGGACGCATATATTTGGGTGGAAGCCATGCTTTTATGTCTAAGGTACATTTTTATATCTATCATTTGCCATCCAGCTTCAAGCTTTTCTGTTGCAAATCCGTGTCGCAGCATATGTGGATGTACTTTGTATCCAACTTTCAATGATAAACGTTCAAAAAGTCTTTCTACCGTACCCATTTTGAGCGGCTCTCCTCTATTAGCGCCACAAAGAGTAAGCAACAGGAAATCAGAGGAAAAGCCAGAAATATCTTCACACAGATAATCCAATATCAAATCAATCACATAGTCCGGAAGTTTTATTAACCCTCCTGCATAGTTCTTTACTCGTGCACCGTTTTCATTATTTTCTCTTGGAACAATTTTCACAATTCCGCTTTCCAATTCATTCAAGTCTGAAATGTGAATTCCTAATGCCTCGCTTATTCTTAAACCGCCTTCAAAAAGAAGTGCCAGCAATATACGATCTCTCCGAGACCCACACAATTCAAGCAGTTCCATGTATTGACTTCTAGATATTGCTTCAACTTCTTTTGGTGGCTCTGGCTTTTTTAATAGAGACTTTTTTGCGTAAAGATTATGATGCATTAGCTCAAATAGCATTGGCTTGTATGAAAGTTGCTGCCGTTGAAATCTATAAACATCTATCTCATCCAATTCATTGTTTAATGACAAATACTGATAAAATGACAAAACAGCTGTCATAATCAAATTAACCGTTTTGTTGCTACGTCTCGGTGATTCCTTTTCATAATGGATTATTCCATTAGAATAATCCGGATATTGAAGCCAAAGAATAAATTCACCAAAGAAGTCAACTGGTTTCCTATTAGAGTCATTGAACACATCCAAAGGATCAATATTGTTAATCATACAATAATCATAATATATTTTCAGGTGGTAGGCATAGCTTCTTACTGTATTCGGCGATTTTCCAGAAATGTCCAAGTGCTTTAAATAGCGAAAAACTTCATCCACGATCGCAAACTGATTATCTAATAGCAGATATCTTGTACCTTGATTCGTTTGAATTTCTTGAACTTTCATTGTAATCACCCAGTCAGATTCATTGGCAGTATTCAATAAAATTGTATCATGTTCAAGAAGTTTTTTCAACAAAAAGCACCATTTTCTTCTGCCGTGTAACGAAAGTGAACATTCTCAATTCTTGCCCTCCGTTAAGGCTACTGCTATACGATTAACCAGCCACCTTTTTTAAATTCATTCGATTCATTACTCCATTGACTTCGCGCTCTTTCTTTTAGCACACTTCTAGGTGTTATGCAACAAATTCGCACGTTACCGTTACAAGTTTTGATTCTGTGTAGACGAAGCGTTTGTTTCATCTTTACTGGTGTGTCTCTAACAACTAACGTTCTCCCATTTGTTTTATAGTTCGTAAATTCAAATTTTCACCCAGATATAATAATCATGATCCGAAGCCTCTGAGTCGAAAGACTCAGGGGCTTTTTCATGTCTGGAGGTGAACATTTTGTTATTTCGCACCATCACCATCATTATTACCATCGTATTTTAAAGCGCAGCTGCGCAGAAAGGAGAAAGCATTATGACCTTCTGGCCCGAAATTATTAAGGAAGTCGGCAGCATTCTGGTTGATGTCCTCGTCCTGATTGCCGAAGAAATGGAAAACAACGATTGATCAAAGTACATTGAAAAGGAGATTTTACTATGCCTGCAAATGTTGAAACGATGTTCTCTGTCCGCGAGACCCCTTGGCATGGCCTTGGCCGTATTATTATGGATGCCCCTGCAAGCCATGAAGCTTTGGAACTGGCTGGTCTGGACTGGCAGGTTGAAAGCCAAAGCATCTACTCTGAAAACAACACCACTATTTCTGGCTATCGCGCCAACGTCCGCAGCACTGACAACGCTGTTCTGGGCGTGGTATCCGACCGCTACCGCATTGTCCAGAACGAGGAAGCATTCCAGTTCACCGATGATCTGCTGGGTGAAGGTGTCACTTATGAAACTGCCGGTTCCCTGCAGGGCGGCAGAAAGGTCTGGATGCTGGCAAGGCTTCCGAGGAAATATCTTATTGCTGGAGATCAAGTAGTACCATATCTTGTGATTTTTAACAGTCATGACGGCAGTTCTGGTGTGAAAGTAGCCATGACTCCAATTCGTGTGGTCTGCCAGAATACTCTGAACCTTGCGCTGAATACAGCAAAACGCAGCTGGACTGCACGCCACACCGAAAATGTTCTGCTCCGCGTGCAGGATGCCCGTGAAACCCTGCAGCTGGCCAGTAACTATATGATTGAACTGGGCAACCGCGGCGAAGAGCTGGCTCGCATCGATTTATCCGATCACAAGGTGCAGGAGTTCATCAATGAGTTTTTCCCGATTTCTGAGGACCTGTCCGATTGCCAGCGGAAGAACAACCTGCGGCTGCAGGAAGAACTGAAGACTCGCTACTACAACGCGCCGGATCTGGAATGGGTCGGCAAAAACGGTTGGCGCTTTATCAACGCAGTCTCCGACTTTGCTACCCATGCCGATCCTCTCCGCAAAACCAAAAACTACAAGGAAAATCTGTTCCTGCATACCGCAGAAGGCAATCCGATGATCGACAAAGCCTATAAAATGGTGCTGGCCGCAGCATAAAGGAGCAACACATGAATGATGTAAACAACCGCATTTTCAGGGAATTCACGGAATTCTTTGACAGTGTTGAGAAGAGTGCTTCTGAAATCAGCGTTACCATGGCTTATGAGATTACGATGAAGAGTACCATCAGCACCGCCCTTATTGTTTTGGAGTCCGAGGGCCGACTGGAGGACCGCTACTGGAACCATCTCCGGGTACAAAATAATATTCTTGATTTTCTTTATGAGCTATGGGTTGGCTCTTGCCATTCGTTAGCTGCCGACTTTTCCACCATCATGAAAGACTTGGTGGAATACGACTTCATTCTTGCCGAATCTATTATGAAAGAAAGGATGCAAAGCGCATGAAAAGATTGATTTCAACTTTGAACCTGTCCAAAGAGGATTGGCTCCGCTACCGCAAGTGCGGTATTACTGGCACCGATGCAGGTGCCATTCTGGGTGTAAATCCCTATCGTTCTGCGTTTCAGGTTTACTGCGATAAAAACAGTGAAACCATCGAGAATATCGATAACGAGGCTATGCGCCAGGGACGCGATCTGGAAGATTATGTCGCACAGCGTTTCACCGAAGCAACCGGCCTGAAGGTACGCAGGGCAAATGCCATCTACCAGAGTGAGAAACATCCGCTGCTTCTGGCAGACTTTGACCGTCTGATCGTCGGGCAGAAAGCAGGGCTGGAATGCAAAACGGTTTCACCGTTCTCTGCGGATAAGTGGGCAGATGGCAAAATCCCTGCACATTACATGGCTCAGGTCAACCACTATCTGGCTGTCAGCGGTTTTGACTGCTGGTACATTGCTGCTCTTATTTTCGGAAAAGAGCTGGTGATTCACAAGATCACGACTGACCAAGAGATTCTGAACAACCTCATTGCCAAAGAGGAGCACTTCTGGAAGTACAATGTCATGCCCGAGATCCCACCTGCACCTACCGGAAGCGAAGGGGATACACAGCAGATCAATCAGCTGTACTCTGCAGATGATCGAAACAAAACTGCTGATCTGAATCCCATCCGCGATCTGTTGGATAAACGGCAGGAGCTTTCTGATCAGATCGAACAGCTGGAGCAGGAAAAAGCCTCTATCGAACAGCAGGTGAAGTTGGAGATGCAGGATGCCGCCTATGGTACAGCACCGGGCTACAAGGTGTCCTGGGTATCCTCCGAAAGTAAACGGGTAGACTCCCAGCGTTTGAAGAAAGAACAGCCCGATATTTTCAATCGGTACAGCAAGAATGTAAGCAGCCGCAGGTTTACCATTATCCATGCAGCATGATTTTTGTACGCCTATAGGCACACAAAATTTGTGCTTCAGCTATTTTTGTTTAATAGAAAAGCACAATACTGTTTACACAGCAATAATTGTATGCTAAGATAAGAATGTGAGGTGATGCACGATGGTTCTGCGCAAAAGTTATCTGGATAAGATCATTCCTTTTATTGATCAGGACCTGATCAAGGTTCTGGTTGGAATCCGGCGCTGTGGAAAAACAGTCCTTCTCGGTCAGATCAAGGACGTGCTCCTCCAGCGCAACATTCCCGCACAGAACATTATTCAGGCCAATTTTGAGTCCATGCGCTTCCGCAACACCCGTACTGCAGAAACGCTTTACGACTACATCGCAGAAAAAGCGGAAGGCTGCACCGGCAAAATCTATATTCTTCTGGATGAGATTCAGGAGGTGGAGCGCTGGCAGATTGCAATCAATTCTCTTCGTGTCGATTTCGATTGTGATATTTACCTGACCGGCTCCAATTCCAAGCTGCTTTCCGGCGAACTGGCCACCTATCTTTCCGGACGATACATCCAGATTCAGGTTTTCCCCTTTTCGCTGGCCGAAGCAAAACAGCAATGCATTGAAAACGGAACCTATACTTCGGACGAAAAGCTCTTCGCAGACTATTTGAAGTACGGCGGTTTTCCGCAGCGTTTCTTCCTCCCTGACGATCATTCGATTACCACCTATCTGGATGATCTTTACGAGGCTATCGTTGTCCGTGACATTATGCTGCGCCATAATATCCGTGAGCAGACCGCATTACGCAATGTCCTTGCATTCCTGCTGGACAATATCGGCAATCCGTTTTCCGCCCGTAATATCAGTGGACGCATGGTTTCGGAAGGAATTAAGACAACCACTGCTACCGTGCTGAACTACGTTGATTATTTCAAGGAAGCCTTTATACTTCTGAATGCAAGCCGCTATGATATCAAAGGAAAAGCGCTCCTGTCCAGCACAGAAAAGTACTATGCAGTCGATCTTGGCCTGCGGAACGTTATCAAGAAAAGCGAAAAGCTTGACAGTAACAAGCTGTATGAGAACATCGTATATCTGGAAATGCGGAGCCGTGGCTATGAAGTTCAGGTCGGCAAGCTGGACGACACCGAAATTGATTTTATCTGCTACCGTGGAGATGAAAAGCTCTATATTCAGGTTGCTTACCTGATCACTCCCGCCGATGAAGAACGGGAGTTCGGCAATCTTGAACGGCTGCACGACAACTATCCTAAGTATGTTATCAGTGGTGATTTGGTGAATCTAAGCCGAAACGGAATCATTCATCGAAACATCATTGATTTTCTGCTCAATCCATAATTTTCACATCATGGGGCACAACAGTTGACGCTGTTGTGCCCTTTTTTCTTTATCAGAATTGGAGGCATTCTTATGGAAAATCCATTCGAAAAATTATTCGGTATCGACTTCAAAGATCATCTGGAAGTCAAGAAGTCTGGCACTACGGAACTGAAATATGTAAGTTGGGCGTATGCTTGGGCAGAAGTGAAGAAGCTATATCCCTCTGCCAGCTACGAGGTCAAGAAATTCAACGGCCTGCCCTACGTTTATGACCCTATAACCGGCTTCATGGTGTACACCACCGTCACGATTGAGGGCATTTCGCATGAAATGTGGCTGCCTGTACTGGATGGTGCAAATAAAGCGATGAAAGCTACGCCTTACACCTACACCACCCCGAAATGGGAGTACAATCCGCAGACGCGCCGCCGTGAGAAAGTCGGCATGGAAGAGCGTACGGTAGAAGCTGCATCCATGTTTGATGTGAACAAGGCTATTATGCGGTGCTTGGTCAAGAACCTGGCCATGTTTGGTCTGGGGCTGTATGTCTATGCCGGAGAAGATTTGCCGGAAGATGCTGCACCGCAGCCGGATGCAGAGCAGCAAAAGCAGCCGAAGCCGAAGTCCACCAACCCGAAACAGGAGAAGCCGCCCATGCCCTGCATCTGTGCCCGCTGCAATCAGCCCATTAAGCGGGTCAAATTGAAGGATGGTTCTATCATGCAGGCGGCAGAGTTTGCAGCTACACATGATGGGATGTGCGCAGACTGCTATAAGGCAACCAGATTGAACGTAGCATAAGGCAACTGCTTGTAAATTTCAAGCCCACATGCTATTATAATAATGTATAAGAACTAAGGATGAAGATATGGAGCAAAATATTACGTCCAAGAAAACTCTGGAATCCTACAATGATGGTCAGAAAGAAGGCCCACGCAATATGTGTGATGTGCTTGATAAAGTGGAAAACCGCGGAAAGACCGAAGGCGCGAACAGTGTAGCTCTGCTCATGAAAAAGCTCTTCGATCAAAACCGCATTGAAGATGCAAAGCGGGCTTCTGAAGATAAGGAGTACCGTACGCAACTGATGAAAGAGCTTGGCATCAACTAAACCGTATATGACTTAGGGGGAGTATCTTCGGATACTCCCCCTTTACTTTTGCAGGACAGTCCATAGGGGCTGTCCTGCTTTTATTTGGAGGATAAAACAATGAAAGAAGAAAAAATCAAAGTTCTTGCACTTCTGCCCATGCAGCCACCCAAAGAAATCGAACTGGACAACACTCTTGAGGCCCTGCAGAAATTTGTAGGCGGGTTAATTGAATGCATCACATTAAGCGACACCGGTTCAGAAGTCACACTTGTCTGTAATGATGAAGGCAAGCTGCTTGGCCTGCCGCTCAATCGTCCACTGTGGGATGGAGCCGATGTTCTTGCTGGACCGGGATTTCTGGCCGGATGCGACAGTGAAGGAAATTTGACTTCTTTACCGCAGAGCGCAATGGACTTCTACAAGGAAAAATTCAGAACCTTTATCATTGAAGTTTAAGAGACGCACCGGCGTGCCTGTCCATTAAAACTGTATTAAAAATACCGTATACTCTGTTTTGTATTAAAACTAGCCATTTTCTGGCTATTTCAAGGTGCAAAACTGGGTATTAAAAATGTCGCTCGTTATCTTTGAGCCAGAAAGGAGTCTCATGAACGTTTATGGCTATTGCCGTATCTCTACGGCAAAGCAGAGCATTGACCGTCAGATCCGCAACATCAAGGCCGAGTACCCGACTGCCCATATCGTGCAAGAAGCCTATACGGGAACATCTATCTTTCGCCCGGAATGGCTGAAACTCTATCGAATCCTGAAAACCGGGGATATGGTAGTGTTCGATTCTGTGTCCCGGATGTCCAGAAATGCAGAGGAAGGCTTTGCGCTGTACGAAGACCTTTACCACAAGGGCATCCATCTGGTGTTTTTGAAAGAACACCACATCGACACCGAAACCTACAAAAAGGCCCTGTCCGGCAGCATTGCCATGACAGGGACGAATGTAGACTTCATCTTAAAGGGCATCAACGAATACCTGATGGCCTTGGCAAAGGAGCAGATCAAACTGGCCTTTGAACAATCCGAAAAAGAAGTTGCCGATCTGCACCAGCGTACCCGTGAGGGTCTGTTGACCGCCCGGCTAAATGGTAAGCAGGTTGGCCGCAAAAAAGGCATTGGTTTTGAAACGAAGAAAGCCAGAGAAACCAAGCAGATCATCTGCACCCACTGCAAGACCTTTGGCGGCACACTTGACGATGCCGAGTGTATGAAGCTCACAGGTCTTGCCCGGAATACCTATTATAAATATAAGCGGCAGATTCGTGCTGAACTGATCGAAGAACAAAATTTACCAGAAGGAGCAAGTGTCTTTTATGAACCGCCAAAATCATTCTAATCAGAAGAACAGACTCACACCGGAGGAACAGCAAGAGTTTTTGGAACTTCTGGCCCGTCTGTCCCCTGAACAGCGTGAAGCACTGAAAGAAGTTCTCAAATCCTTTACTTAAGCAAAACAGTGCGGAGTGGCATCATGCCACCCCGCACTGTTTATTTTTTATAGTATTATGTCTGTTGTTCTAAGTTTTCTCTTATCAAATCATGGCTTTCATACATTCATCGCTAAAAACACCAGCAACCGATTTTCTAGCTCTGCATCAGAGCGTATTTCAAACTTGTTTTTTCAATTCCTCGATTCTTCTCTTTAATTCGCCGCTTGGAAGTCTAACTTCTCCACCATTATGTCTCAAAAATTCGTTTAGGCAGTATTCATACTCGTCTGATGCTATGTAGCCGCCTTCATAGAGCTGATCCAGCACACCCAATGTGCCCATGATGGATACGCCCTCTTTCACGGCAGCTTTCCGAAGTGCCATATCTCCCGTCAGCAACACAATATTGCGCTGCTTTGCTATAGCCAGCGCGATTCTATCCTGAATGGACAATTTAGGATATGTGTTTCCCCATGAGTCCGCCAGTGAGAATTCTTCAATTGTAATATCTACTCCTACAAGTCCCGCCTCAAGCAGATTTTCGCGGAATCCCAAAGGTGACAGCAACTCGGAATCTATCGACTCTGTATACATAATATAGGTGTACGGAAGTAAAAAGGCAACTGCAGTCGAGCAATAACCTGAAAATCAATCCATACATTGGTATCGCTGCTGACAAACTCCATTGATTACCCCTCTTCAAATTGGCAATGTGAAAGCACGGAATCATAAGGTATCTTTAACAATTCTGCCCCCCGCTGAATACTGATTTCGCCTTCACTTACCGCTCGAAAAACAAGTTGTTCAAACAGAGTTGGCCTTTCCTGTTTAATACGAATCGGTTCATGAGTTCTCCATCCAAGAGAACTTGCCATTACGTAAAAACTTTTTGCAGTTTCGCTTGAAATAATTCTCGCCATTTGCGCTCTTTTAACCAGCAAAAACATAGAGATCCCATACTCCTGACACACCAAAGTCATATCATTGGTAACTCTATTTCTGTGAACTCCAAGTTCACGGATTGCATCAGCCTTCGGAAAAAGGAACGCCCCTGCAATAGCAGTAGCAGTCTCCTCCACATTTTTTTCATCCATGTCTTCTGGCCAGTCAAATACCAGATGTGCAAGTTCATGGGCAATAGTTGATCTGTTCCGTTCGGGACTCATATTACCATTAACGATAATGTACGGCCTTTCATTCACAAATCCATTCATGCCAGAGAACTTATTACTCTCTACATCGCATATATAAACCAGAATGCCTTTATTTTCAAGAACTGTAATCAAATCATTGACTGGTCCCTCTGCAGCAAGGCCAAGATGCAATCTCATAGCTTTTGCGTCAGCTTCAATATCTCCAGTCATTTGAACCACATGACATTCGGGGGCTTCTGGTAAAACTTCTCCTCCCAGCAATTCAACGGCAGTATAAAACCTGCTAAAATATTCTTCTACTGACTCTCTGACAAATTCCTGCTTTGTCATCGGAAGAGTTGCAGTTTTCCGAAATTCGCCATGCTCAAACACAAGGTTTTCATTTCTAACTGCCAAAAAGTCAGATACGCGAACCCCCAATGCGCTTGCCAGCTTCTTCAGAATATCCATACTGGGCATCCTGTCTCCATTTTCATAATTAGTGATTGCCATAGCAGTCAAATCACTTTTTTCTGCCAGCTTCTTTTTGGTCATGGAATTTCTCAAGCGATAATATCTCAGATTCTTACCAAACATAAGCGCACCTCCTTCTGTTTATATTATAGCAAAAATTCAAAAAAAGTAAACGGTTGCGGGCAGTCCTTCAGAAAATATTTTCGCTTGTTTTCGAACTTTCTTGCGTCATCTCTGATTACACCTTGCCCACTTTTCCATCGTCAGCAGTGCGCAATCCGAATGTACATAATATTACGCCTGCTATTCCGGTTTTCTCTTATGCTTTGTTTTTAGAGTGTTTCTTTTGTTGGTGCAGCTCTTTCAGATCTTCAATTGCCAATTCCGGAGCCATGGTGTGGAACATCAAATAATTGGTGTTCATGGTCTTTGCCGGAGCCTGCGCATAAATCTCCTTGCTCGATTCTTTGGTCAGAATGTGCCAATATCGGTAAAGGTAGCCCGCCCAATACATAACTTCCTTATCATATTGAACGTTCCCCTTTATAGTCTGTGGGCACTCGTCCGCAAATTCTTCCAGAAGATATTCTTCTCCCGCCCATTGCATTCGGTTGTACTCTGAATCTAAATCATGAGCAACTCTGGAACGCATAAATTGTTTCATAAAATCTTCGCTGTTGTAACCTTCTTTCCATGCAAGCTTAAAAAGGCGACCTTGAATATCGCAAATTTGCAGCCAGAGTGAATCCATTGTGATACGGCTCCTTTAATTTGTTTTCTCCAAGTATAGTAGAGTTCCTATTACTCGTCAATCATTGCCTGCTCACATTACTCAATACAATGTAGGAACTCATTTTTCCATCGAAATCGCATACAGCTTTTCCTCCCCCCAGCATTATTTCCATTTTCGCTGCATTACTTCACTTTTCAGAAACAATCGATACTTTGCCCCTTCTTTAATTGGATGGAGTTTACCCCGTTTTGCAAGATCATCTACGTTCTGTTTAGAACATGCCAACTCCTCTGCAGCCTCAGCCGAGTCAACCACACGCTCTCTTACGAAGCACTTAAATTCTTCCAGACTTAACGGAACCTTTTTCCCTGCCGCATAGAGCTTTCCGCATTCAATACACAGATTTTCTCCCCAGCAAATACCATAGCCATCCGTTTCCACATTAACGGCGCGAAATGTTTTTTCGTTCCGAAGCACCGGTGCAAACCGCTTGTCTGCACCTGCCAACTGTATCAAATCATGCTTCTTCACGCATCCATCTCGGAAAAACACCAACAACTGATTCTCTGGCAGTGGGATAACATCTTCTACTTTCTGCTGATTTCGTTTCACAAATTCCTTTGGAAGATCCTTCTCCGAAATCGGTTCCAAATAATAGCTATCCTGTGAGCAACGTCCGTTTGTCATCGTCAGCAGTTTATATTCATCATAAAAGTCAAGTCCGTTATCTCTCAGGATCATGCCAAGGTTCTGTCGATCAGACGGCACAATTCTCTGCTGCACCCAAATTCTGCTCCAATAAGCGTTAATTGTTTTTTGCCCTTTTTTCAAAAAAGATGAGAGGATCAGCGGCGTTTCCCATGGATCGGCATCCTCTGGCAATTCAATATAAAAACGTTTTTCTTTTTCATAATAGAACAGATATGCAACCGCCTTATTAGCTGTATTGTCCTCATCTCTGACTGCAAAGATTTTCATAATATTTCCACCTCTGCCAGATCATATCCCATATTTTGTTTTGTAAGGACTGCGGTATAATCCCATCCAGTCCTTCCAGTAAATAAGCCTTGTGTGTGTGTTGCAGGGGATTCAATGTTGGTATTTCATCTTTGGGAATCAGCATTAGATTCTGCTGTGCCGACCGTGACCCAACAAAGCATTGCACTGCACAATCCTTCATTACATCAAACTGATTGATCTCCTCTTCTGTATGGCAGTTGAACAGAAGCGAAAGTCCATGATCAAAGATCGGTGCCAGCCGAAGTGACTTCTTCTGGGCATTACGCAAGACCTCAATATTCGCGCCATGTCTATCACGATTTAAAATCAGGAAATCTACCACCAGCATCTTATAGATAAAATCCGACCATCCGTTGCGAGTGCAGAACTGTAATGGCGTTTCACAATCTAGTTTTTCTGCCTGGTAATATGCATCCAGTGCAATCTTGTGTTCTCCATGTGCTTTAAAATCTCTTGATGCGCACAGATAGGTTTCCATTTCTTTTCCATCCACATCAATGTCCGCATGGATCAGATCATAATGAAGATGTTCAATTCCAAGAACGTTTAGAAGACGGTCCACGATGATTTCATTTATGCACTCATGCCCCACAATGCCATTGATGCCATCATAATTGGATAGTTTATAGTAGATTTTGGGCTGCTGCAAATCATCTGTTGCTTTTAAAAATGAACCCGCTGTTCCTGAAGATGACCGAATCAGTGACCACGATAAATATGTCAAATCTTGTTTTTCGTGAATAATCTCCGTACCCATTTTTTTCGCCTCCTTTCTTTCAGTATACATTTTATCTTGTCGTACGTCAAGCATTTCATTTCTGTATTTTACGAAACAGCGTCAATATAACAAATTCATCGTTATCAACTCAACCTATATATTCACTCTTACCCAAAAAATAGTGCGGAGTGGCATCATGTCACCCCGCACTATTTATTTTTATCTACACCCCAAAAAACGAATTCTTAAAATCAAAAAAGGCTCACTAAATTGCTGAAGAATCCAGTAACATGCTCGACTGCACAGGAGGCTATATCAACGGCTGTTTGTGCAGCTTTTTTCACAACGGTCTTTCCGACTTCAAAAACCTTCCGTGCTCCTTTTACAGCAAGCTCGCCCACTTTGGAGCCCGCCATATAGGCAACGGTTCCTCCGACAAAACCGCCAACTGCTGCACCGACCGGACCAAATGCCAGACCGACAGCTGCGCCTATCTCTGCACCTGTTTTCATGGAGCCCAGTCCCGCTATGGTTGACGCCGTTGTTTCCTGCATTTTTTCAAAACCTTCCCGGAGAGAAAGATCACCAGTGGCGACCTTGCCCAGCACTTTTACGTTTTCCACCGCAACATACGCGATATTGGCAAAGGTGCCTGCGGGCGTACCTTTCGGGATCACAGAGAGGATCTCCTTTTCCGAGGCCACTTTCAGCGCACCTGCCGTTGCTGCCTTTACGCCAAAGTCGGCACCGCCGGTCAGCGCGGCCTCTACCACTTCCTGTCCGTCAATTTCTTCTCCGTTCCAGACCTTCTGCGCCACAGTCATGCCTGCACCGATCACAGCTCCTTGCAATGCTGCTGCACCAGCCTGCTTGCCGATGCCCATGGCAAGATCCTTGACCTGATACTCGTTCCAGTTCAGCTCATTCCAATTGCCACTCTGGGCCTCTTCCTGCATCTGCTTGGCTTTTTCCTTGCTCAGAGGCTTGCTGGTGGTTCCATCCGGCGCTTCAATGACATTGGATGCTTTCTTTTCGATTTCCTGCCCGTCCGGGATCAGTTTTCCTTGGCCACGGTAGTCCCCTTTTTCAAACATTTCCCCCGTTGCGTGGGAATCCTGCCCGTATTTGCACTGATATCGTTTGACGATTTTGCCTTCGCCATCTACAATGACGACATCCACCGAATTTTTTCCGTAAGCACCATCCGGTTCCAGCACTTTAGCACGGTATTCGCTTCCTGTTGCTTCGGCATTCAGGTTAAAAGTCTGTGCATGGTACTGTTCCGCAATATACCCGTCCAGATTCGGGTTCTGGCTGGGCACACCGGCCTTGGTGTTTATGGTGTGGTAAAGCTGCTCGTTGGCCGTATCCAGCGCCTTATCCAGTCCATCCAGATAAACCGAAGCTTCTTGCGCCGACATCGCCGAAATTGATTTCTGGGTCTGCGCAGCAAACCAGCTCTCCTTGCTGCGGCCATTTGCAACGGCCTCCTGCAGGGACTGGTGCATTGCTTCGTTCCGGTGCAGAGTGGTAACGATTTCGTCCGTCATCCGATGGATTTCTTCCGAAGGTTCCTCCGGCAGATATTCTTGCAGTTTTCCACCCAGCCATTGCTCCACCGGCTGTTCCGGGTGACTGGTATAGCTCTGCATAAAATCCGTGTAGATCGGCTTGACTTTTTCCCAGTCCTCCGGTGTGACTTCCGGTGAATCGGTTTTCTGTTCTAATAGTTCCGGCTCCGGCATATCCACTTCCAAAACAGTCACATCCACTTCTTCATCATAGGGCTGCACAACCGTTTTCATTTCTGCTTTCCTTTCTGCTCTGCCAGCAATAGAGGCATTTCATTCTGTCCTGCCAGCAATTCCATCTTCTCAGCCCCCAAGACCAAAACCTTTCCATATAGCATTCACAGCTGTAGCCGTAGCCGTTTTCACTCCCGGTTCCGCTTTTGCTTTTGCAGCTTTCACATACGTCTGTGAGGGGTCTGGTTCTTTTTCCTTCTTGTCATCCAGGCTGGCGGGTTTGATGTCGATCTTCTCCACGGTCTTCTGGATGCTGGCGATCTTATCTTTCAGTGTGCAGGAAATGGATTTGGTGTCCTTGATGGAGCGAATCAGATCTTCTGTGGTGATAGTTGTTCTACCCTCGATGAAAGCACGCTCAATCGTGTCTTTGACCACAGCTTCCAGATCTGCGCCATTGTAGCCTTCTGTTTCTTTGATAAGTGCAATGGAGTCAATGTTCTCATTCCACTTTTTGCGCTTTTTCAGGTGGATTTCCAAAATCTTACGGCGCTCGGTGCCGTTGGGCAGATCCACAAAAAACAACTCATCAAAGCGACCTTTGCGCAGAAATTCCGGCGGCAGGCGGGAAATGTCGTTTGCCGTTGCCACAATAAAGACCGTGTTCTCTTTCTCCTGCATCCAGGTCAGGAACTGACCAAACAGCCGTGTAGTCACATCGTTGCCGCCGCCCTCACCGCCGACACCGGCAAAAGCTTTTTCAATTTCATCAATCCAGAGGACACATGGGCTGATGGCTTCCGAAAGCTTGAGCGCGTTCCGCATATTTTCTTCGGATTCGCCCACATACTTGCCCAGCAGCCGTCCCACATCCAGACGCACCAGCGGAATCTCAAACAGACTTGCCGTCGCCTTGGCGGTCAGGCTCTTGCCACAGCCCGGCATTCCGATGATCATAATGCCTTTGGGCACATCCACACCGAATTTGATAGCCTTATCCAATTCCTTGAAGATAAACGCCTTGCGGTACAGCCAGTCTTTCAGGTTTTCCAGACCGCCGATATCCTCAATGGTTTCGCTGAAGTTAACAATCTCCAGCATCCCGGATTTCTTGATGAACTGCTCCTTTTCCTTCAGGATCAGAGCCTTATCTCCTCGTGTGATACAGCCACCATCCTGATACGCCAACGTCAGAATCTGCCGGATCTGGAATTCATTCAGACCTTTGAACGAAAGGGCGATCTCGTCAATGGTATCCGCATCCACCTCAATTTCCATATCTGTGATGAACGCACGAATAATGCCCCGGATCTCATCAATGGTCGGCAGCGGGATATCAAAAATCGTAATGTAATTTTCCAACTCCCGCGGAATGACCGTCACTTCCGAAACAATAAAAATCGTAGCACTGTAATTCTCATTGTAGAGGTTGTTTTCCGCAATGCGCTTCATGTACGCAATCACTTTGGGATTATCCAGTTCCCGGTGGACATCCTTCAGAATGAGGAAGGTCTGCTGCTCGAAACCATCGTCCATGGTCAACTTCAAAAATTCTTCCAGAGAACAATCCTTCATAGGGCTCTTGGTCTTAAAATCCACAAGTCCAAGTGCGTTGTTGAACTCCACACATCTGGCACCCTGCCCGACCTGTGCAATTGCCGCATCGATCACCTTGAAATCAAAGTGGTTGATGTAAATGATCGGGTGCAGCGCGTCAATGTAGGAAGCCAGGATATTT
Organism: Oxalobacter sp.; assembly: GCA_963615785.1. Taxonomy (GTDB): domain Bacteria; phylum Bacillota; class Clostridia; order Oscillospirales; family Ruminococcaceae; genus Faecalibacterium. The sequence continues at coordinate 23,607 of CAVEID010000001.1, forward strand.
TCTGCACTGCGTTTCATCCTTACACCTCCATGTAAAACATGGTGCGCATGGACGAGTTGCTCTTATAGTCAATGCCGTCCACAATGGGGAATTTGTCATTGATCTGAGCACTGCCAAGGTCTCCGCCGATCACCCCAGCAGAACGGGCAAAGTCGCCGACTCCAATGCTGAGCAGCATATACTTCTGTCCCTTCGGCTTCAGATCTTTCCAATAGCCGTCCGTAACACCAGAAAAGAATTTCAGGTTGTCGCCCAGTGTTTCCATAATTTCTTCTTGTTCCAGCATTGTTTTAATTTTTTCATAGAGCACATAGTTGTCAGAGCCTGCCGGGAAGGTCAGATTCTCCGGGTCGGGTGCAAAGCAGACTTCACGCGCCTGCTGATTCATCAGGAAGCACATGACAGCCAGAAGCATCTTTTGGTCAATCAATTCCGTTAAAACCCTGCGGTAATCATATTGCAGCACCCACTTGTATTTCTCTACGATCTCCTGAATAGCCGCCTTGATCTGCGCAGCATCGTTTGAGTTTTCAAAAATGGTATTGAGCAGGTTCCGATATCCCTGCTGATAGTCTTCAATAATACCTTCTACCTTATAGCCCTCCTGTTTGTACTGCTCGTTCTCGATTTCGTTTTCTACCTTATATTTCAGAATGTAAATGCTTTTTTCTACTTCTGCCGGGTCGCAGGGAATCTCAAAAATCTGAATAAGCTCCTTGATGATGCCCATGGAATCCTCCGAACGGATTGATTCCACCTTTTTTAGCTCTTCTTCGTAGCCGCGCACCTTCAGCCAGCGGCAAAGCAGCCCATTGCGGTAATAGTTCAGCACATCCTCAATGGAAAAATTGTTCTGAAGATCTTCAATAGTACGTACCGGTGTGTTGTCACAGATCAGATTGAATTTGATAGTTTTAGCCATCTTCTTTTACCTCCTGCTTTTTAAGTGCATTTCACAGTTTAGCTTCGTTTGCTGCCCTTTTTCCGTAAAACAGCCTCCTTAATATTGATTATTCATCTTTTCAATTTCCTGTTTCATCTCCTGCACCAGTGTTTCCGGCACTGTCACCTTTACTTTGCTGCCCTGACTGAGTAGCCACATCTTGACGCCTGTTCCAAAGACTTCGGCTTCAATAGAGCACACACCCACTTTTTCATCTACAACTTTTGCCATTGGGAACTTGTCCAGCACAGCTTCCACCGATGGGCCATAGTAGTTGAAACGGATCTTCTGCGGTTCACCGCCGAACATGAACTGAGTACGGTTTTTGTACTCGCCCTCTTTGAAGCGGTCTTTATAAGGAACAGAGAACTTTTCTCCTGTTTCCCTGACGGAATGGATTCTATCAAGCCGATAAATGGTGGGATAAGGATCGTTCTTTTTATGGAAAGCCTCTCTGGTGGAACTGTCTGTGATAATACCCATGAGGTAGAAATAATACTCTGAGAACATCAGTCCCACCGGCTCAACTATCCGTTTTACGATCTGGTGGTCTTTCAGCTTCTGATATTCGATTTCCAGCACCGACTGATTGCGGATAGCCTGCGCCGCCATCCACAGGTTATCCGGGTCAACAGCTGCATGAGCCGGGTCGTGGTAATGGAACAGTTCATTGCTGATGAACCATTCGACATCTGCCTTTTCCTTCTGGGACACACAAAGATTTAGGATGATCTGCAGCTGCTTTTCCACCTGTTCTCTGGTGAAAGCTCGGCTTTCCAATAAGATTTTGCACAGGGCCAGCACCTCACCTTTGGAAAGCTGCTCAATCTCCTGCGTAACCAGACGATAGCCGTTTTCTTTTTTGTCGTATTCGATTCTGCGGACAATACCTTCTTTGGCGCACTGTTCCGCCAGAAAATCCCGGATACTGTCAATATCGCGCTGGATGGAGCGGGCATTCACATGGTACTGCTCTGCTGCCTTCTGCTTGTTGATGAACTTGCCAGAAAGGAAATCCTGATAAAGTTCCAACACACGGGTCGTCTTTAAGGTGTCTGCTGTCATTGACTTGTCCTCCTCTTCGGTTCATCCCTATTATAACAACCGTGGTGGACATATATTGTCTATCTTCTTTTTGTTAGTCAAAAGTTTTTGTTTCTGAAACCTGTATGGATTTTCTAAAAAGTGTGTCTTGCATTGATATATACTGTCAAAAGTATACGACTTATATAATTATCGGTCAAGCCTTATCACAATAAAATCGTAAGTACACACTACGATTTATCTAAGGAGGCCAAACCATGGAACGAGAGAAGCCCACATTTGATATCCTAGGCCGCATTGAGCAGGAACGCCTTTCCCGTGGCTGGTCTGAGTATGCCCTCGCAGAGAATTCTGGCCTAACCCAATCCACCATTTCTACATGGCGCAGACGAAATCTTCAACCAAATGTAGCTTCTCTTGAGAAAATCTGCTCTGGTCTTGGTATCTCGCTCTCCCAGTTCTTCCAAGAGGAAGACTCTGTTTACTTAACCCCCGATCAAAAAGAAATTCTTAATCTATGGGCTAAACTCTCTCCATCCCAAAGAACTGCAGTCTCTCAAATGCTGCGTTCCTTCCTATATATAAAGGAAGGGGAATAAAATTTTTCCGCTCGTGAGCCGCTTGTGTCAAAAGCGAATTTCCGCGAGCACCCTCTCACGGCACACCCATTTTCAGAATGGGTGTGCTACAGGGGCGCTTGCAAAAATTCACTTTCGGCACGCGCGTCTCACTCACGGACTATGTTTTTGTAGCTTCTTATATAAGATAAAATCCAACTATTCCGCAGCAAAATACGGTCAAGCCCATGAAGGACTTGACCGTTTTGTTATTTTAAATAATAGGGTTTAGATACAGGATTTCCGGATTTTTGCAAATTCGCTGTTCAGAAGCGTTTCATGTTCCAGAAGACCATGCTGCACAGTAAGCAGAAAATCCCTGTTGTCATGGAGAATCTTATAGGCTCTGCGGTAAAGTTCTTCCAGTTTTGCTGCCTTGATGACCTCATTATAAGAAAGTCTCTGCTCTGACATTCTGTTGTCCCCTGATTCGATTCCCGCGAAGCCACCGCCTGCAAAGTGACACAGCCAAATATCCATGAGCTTGTCTGCTTGCTCTATATCGGCCGATGCCTGAATGTCCATAACACCGTAGATCAGAGACACCCCAGCTCTGCCTGCCAATGTTTTGGTCACTTCATCCAGAAATTCTTCCTCACTTTGTGCATAAGCAGCACAGCCATTTGCCATACCACCGATCACACCTCGACTTCCACGAATTGTAACAATGCCGATACTACCCGGATGCAGAATCTCTCCAACCACTGCATGTGCTGCTTCATGTACTGCAATCAGTTGACGCTCTGTGGAGTCAGTTTCCTTATTCATCTTTTGGAGTTTATATACTACTTGAAGAAGGGCTTCTGTGATATCTTCCTTCTGGATGTGCTCATGATTTTGGTAGACACTGTTCAGCGCAGCAAGGTTCATTACCGTTTCCAGCGTAGCACAGCTTACCTTGGGCATGGCCTTGACGATATCCGAGATCAGCACATCCTCTGCCAAATCTTTATCTCTGAGATAGTAGCTGACAATGTTTTCTGCATTCTCTCCAATCGGAGGTTCAAGATAGATCACATAATCAAATCTACCCGGTCTCAACAGGGATGGCGGCATATACTTTGTATCGTTGGTAGTGGCAATCACAAAAAGGTCTGTGTCCTTTGCATCATCAATACAGGCTTGCAGACAAGCCCATTCTGGAGCGTAGGGAGAATTCGATTCTACATAAAGGTTCAAATCTTCCAAGAGCAGTATACTAGGTGCGTCCTCCTTTGCCATCGCGAATACAGCCCTCAATTCATCCAGAAAGGTGTTTTCCTGACTGGTTTTACGAAAAACAAAGGGCTTTCGTTCAGATTCCTCCATCAGGATAGATGCAAGCAGACTTTTACCAAGCCCAGGATCAGATTCCATCAACAATCCTCTGGGAATAGAAACGCCCTTTCTTTTATAAATCTCTGGTCTTTTTAGAATATCAAGAATCTGACGCAGAATCTCTTTCGTAGATTCGTAACCGATAACTTTTTCATCAAACTTATCCATTGTGTTCTCTCTCCTTATTTGCACTTTGATTTTTTGTTCTGAATCATTTGACCTTTTGCTGTCAGAGGAATGCTTCCGTATCGAACGATATCGTCACCATACAATGCAGCTTCTCTTGCCTGCCTCATTTGGATATTGTTTTGAAGCATCACATCAAATTCAGATTTCCATTGATTTGTTACCGTTGCAAGCATTTTTCGTTCAGCTTCCCACTGAAAATGAAACATATTCTGCGTTTGAAACGATACCGCACAAACTGCAAAATGAATATGTACATTAAATCTATCTGCATGAATTCCGTAGGCCGTAATATAACCGTTCTTCGCATAGATACTTGCTATTCTTTCTGCTAGAGATACTACATCCTGTGGCAAAATACAATCTGTTGCTGCGAAGGAAACAATGCGGTGTTTTGCAAACTGTGGAATTCCTTTATGTCTTCTCCTGACTTCAAAAAGCATCAGGTGATAAACCGAACTCGGATCACACAAATATTCATTAGGAATCATCGCTGGCTGACAACCTGCTAGGGTATTTGTTATAGTATTCACTCTTTGGCTATCTTCTGCTGTTTTATCCAATCTAAGAATATATTGTAGTAAACATTTTAAGTCCTCCAAAGTTTCATACTTATCATTTTTGAGTTCGATATAACACATATCTATGAACCTCCTCTTTTACACCGTCCAGATCTTTTTCACTCGCATAATATCCAATATTAGATATGATTTCATCAACAAAATCTGCATCTATTCCGGTAAAATAGATTGCGCTCTTAAATACTTCTGTGGCATTTTTACCAGTTTCATTCATTCTCTGTTGTAGATGAACTTTATCTTCATCTGTCAATCGTATATTAACGGTATTTTTCATTATAATTACCTTCTTTCTATCCATAGATTTCATAAAGATAAATTAAGGTTATTGAAAATATAGATGATAATTTTTAGAATAAAATATTATTTATGACGGCATCCGCCTCCCCTTCCTAGCAAGAATAGCCAAATGTATATACACTATACATTCGGCCATTCTTGTGCGACTGTTTGTACTACAACTATTCCATTCAGTCGCTTTATCCCAATGTTAGTGCCGTTAATAAAGATTAACTTCTACCTTCCTTCTGCTCCTTGCATTATTTAGCATTAACACTGGATTACCCGTATGTACCTTACTCCATCAAGCACTACTTTTAGGCAATAGAAAACCCACATGGAACATCATCCATGTGGGCCTTTTTACGTTACCACCCAACTGATTTCAGATGGGATTCCTGTATGATATATTCCTGCACTGCTCTCTTGGGGATCTTCCAAGATCGGCCGATCCTCATGGCTTTTATCTTTCCAGACTTCAAAAGCTTATAGGTGGTGTTCATGCCACATCCCAGCATATCAGCGACTTCTTCTGGGGTGATCAAAGTGTCATAGCAATCAAACATAACGGCAAATCCTCCTTTGGTGGGTTACTATAATGTTGCCGAAAGTCAAATCACACCAGATACAGAGAAAGGGCGACCACTTACGTGATCGCCCTGAATTTATGTCAAAATGCTATTATATGTCTCTTGTTCCTACACTTTCAAAAAAATTTTTGCTTAAAAATTCATATTTCCCTGATATTAGGGAACATTTAACGCTCAATTTTTTTCAGAAGTGTAGGATGCAATACGCTTTTCTGCTTGTACAGCTTCATATTCAAGCAGTTTTCCACTATCCGTAAGTTCTGGCTCCCATTCCCAATAATACATATAATCATTGCCTTGGATGCAGTTTTTTATTTTTCCTAAACTTATTGTCCATCTTATCTTAGCTCTTCCAAAGTCATTTGACCCGACCATAAGAAGTTTCATTATAATCTTAAAGTCTACTTCTGTGTCTGATGATTCGTTTTCTGTTTCCGGAATTTCAACTCCATTTTTTATCATCCAGTTTTTCATCAGCTGCGGATTTTTCCATCCCCAAATAGCCTCTATACGACCCGATTTCCAAATACGCTCATATCGAAAATCTTTTACCCTAATACTCTTCTTTGTTTTTCCAAACACTTTTAAAAATCTTTCCCAATTGTCATCCACTCCAAGTGGCTTTAGCCTAAGCGTTTTTTCCTCTACTTGAAGTAATTCTTGTTCTTTGAGTGCCTCAGTAAATTTATCTTGTTCTTCCCTCCAGTTTTCACCATTCTGCACAACAATAAACCCATTGTGCAGTTTACTTATTATATTTTCGATAGGAGCATCCAGTTCATATTTGGTCGGAGGTGTTTCATCAGCGCAATAGTATTGCGGTATCACATCGAAATCAAAATCAGGAGCATTGTATAAAACATCCCGATTTAAAAAACACATATAAATAGCAGAAATTGCGTTATCCGAAATACGTGGTTTCACCTCTTCCGAAATGAGAGACGTTTTTTCTTTTTCATCTAAGAAAGAAAAGTAATAGTCCCAGTATTCATCAATATAGTTGCCGAGAATTCTCTCTGCCTCTTGGATTGCCTGCCAATAGGTCGCGCTCCCTTTTTTAACCTTTAAATTTTCATATGCGTATTCCACAAGAGCAACCGCTACCATATTTAAATATCGGCCATATTGGGACATGAATGCATTGCCTTCATATTTCTCAATGATTTCGTCCAAATAGAATGCCATTGGATAGCAAGATTTATGTATAATCAATCTTGCGGTTCTTTGGTCTATTTTTTCTTTTCCTATACAGCTTAATTTTTCGCAGTGATATATATTCTCACGTGCAAAATATAAGACAACAGTTTCGCTGTGATTTCCTTTTTGAGAAAGATCTACTTTACTCATTTTTTTCAATAGCTGCACATAAGTCCTCGCATCTATCTTTCAATCGGCTTTTTTTCTGTTTTTCTAGGATTCCTGTGTCTGATTCATCAAATATTTCTTTTTCTTTTTCTGCCAGTCTTAAAACATTCCAACTTACGCTGTCACGATTTTCTTCCACAATATGCTTTGTTGCAGCGCTAAACAACGGCGTTAGAAATTCCTTTACTTTTTCGTTTTTCTTCATTGTGGGAATAAACTGGTACGGACATATCAAGTTAAATGGAATTTCTTCCTTATGATTCATTTTTATCTGTTCCACTTTTTTTGTTTTACTCACCAAGGCACGCACTCGTCTTTGATACTTCTCATACCCTTCCCCATCTTCATCCCAATCAAAAATTTTCTTTTTAAATTCTGAAGCAGATATGTTTCGTGCTGTTAAATACTTCAACGACATCATCACACATCCTATTGCATTGGCTTGGAGTATCTTGGGTGGATTGCTGTCGCCTTTACAATACATTCTAAAATAATGCAGCATTGGCCAGTTTCCTCTTTCCATATCTTGCAAAATCGCTTTGACCGCATTGACTTCATTGTTTTCCTCATGCTTTAAATTCAATTCAAACGGCAATTTTTTCGCATAGAATTGAAAGCTAAAATACTTGCATCTTTCCAGCTCATCGCGAGTCTCTTCCAGCTGCTTTTGATTTTCAAACAATACCATCTTCTCAATCATTCCGTCTCTCCAAAAGTCAGTCTTTTACATCATTTTGATACTTTTCTTATTTTTGGTCACAACAACTCAAATTTGTTCTCCCTCAAAAAGAGTATAATTTAATTAGAAAGATCACAGTGTCTTTTCCTTCAAACTGTACCTTGACAACCGCATAGCGGACAGTTAACCCCGAGATCGACCGGACAAACTGCCTGCCGTCCGCCAATTCACCTCACTCATAAGATAAGAAAGGATACTCTATGAATACTTTAAACACTAGTGGCATGATCAATGCTCTTCTAAATCCTGATGGAACACCCTATAATCCGCCAGAAGAAGTCTGTTCGACTCTTCCTGAAAGAAATTGGACACAAACAGTTACCGCGCCGCAGGATGTTACACAACGTCCGGCTTACTATCGTGCCGCACCATCGAATAGTCCTGTGCCACCATCTACTCCCTCTCACCAATGGCAACAGCCATCATTCTCTCAATGCAACCCTCTTGAGGAAAAAGTTCAAGAGCTTCAAGCGGCATGGGAGAGCGACACGCAAAAAGCCTACAGACGGAAGGCACTCAGTTTCGATAACTCTGGCTTAACTATTGATCCTCAGGGTTATCTAGTCCTCTTGTACAGTAACAGTGTCAATACTGTTGGTAAGCCTTTTAGCACTTGCCGAAATCTTCGGGCACAAAAAATTGTAGAGCATAGCACCCAAAAAGAATATATCAAATATACATTTGATACTCTTACCAGAGAACACAAGGAAGTTATAGTTGATGCAGCATGTAGTGCCCTTCATCGCTATATTTTGCTGCGAGACCACGGTTTTGTAGTTACAGCAAATCTTTCGCCCGCCGTTTGCGCGGAGTTAATTGCTCGCTATACCACACCTATGCTCAATTCTATTTCTCCGCTGATAAAGTACTCTCCCGGCTGGTATTTTTCTGAAAACTCATGGAGTTTTCAGGAAAGCAACTGGGTTGATCTTAACACGGTGCTTTTTAGCTTTACCACTCCATCTACACCTGACATGGTGATGTATCAGTTGCTATCGCTATATGCCGTTCTACAGGGGCGTTTATCGCCCAAGTTATGGATCAGACGCCCGTTCTGCGTACTGACGCATAGCCGGTATCTACACACAGATTTGAGCCTTGACGAATCATCTCGCGTATTTAAAAAAGAGTTAGAAAGCTTGATCGACCGCCCTCTTGTATGGATTCGCGCTGAAGATATCAATTCCAATGAGTCTTCCAGTGCCTATAGTCTGGACAAGAATTATCAAGTGCTGATGAATTCTATGCAAAGCGATCAGATACACCCCGTATATATTGTGGTGTCTCAAGACTTAACACCTCGGCAGCGAATATTTTGTTTACCAGTACAAAATTTCTCTGACCATTGCGTTGGAACCGCTTCGGTCAATTCAATTGGAGATCTGATAAAACTGATTACCGGGAACTCCGATGCATTTGAATTTCAAATCGATAAAGTTTACACGGATTTTTTTGATGAACTCGGAGAAGACTACCCTGTTCGACAAGAAGTTTCCATACTAGCTGCGATTGCTTCTGTCGTACAGTGGTATTTTTCTATCAGAGACCCCCGTCAAAAAGAGGTGGTTGCACGTTCCCATGATGAATGCCTTGCCCTATATATTCAATATTGGGAAAGGTTCAATGGAGATAGTATCAACAGTTTGTTCCGGAATGCACTCTATGCAGCCCGGCGAAGCGGTATGATTTGCTTTCGTCCACTCGAAGATGTCGATAGCAGCTTTGACTGTCAGAAGGAGATTCTCTATGATGATACCTATTATTATACATCGACTGCCCTTTTAAAGAAGATCATCAAGGTGCAGTTGCGATCCTATATGCCGTCCGACGTGCTCAATCGTCTGAAAACTGCCGGTGTGCTTTCAGGATCAGTTCCCAAAACACTCACCTTTGCACCAAACAAATCAAAGGATTTTCGCTTTCGGACACTTCTAAGAAGCAGCCTGCACCAACCCGGAAGTCGTGACCTTGTTGAAATCTAAAAATAAAAAGGAGTTTGATTATTATGCCCATGCTCTCGAAGACCTATGTGGGGAAGTACTACGAAGGAGATCAAGTGTTTTCTGCTCAGACAAAAAGCATTCCTGGACAGGACAATGACTCTTATGTCATCCTCGGTGAATCTGGCTACGGAAAGAGTGTTGCTGCACAAAGTATCGTGCTACAAAAGGCTGGTCAGGGGTATCACGTCCGTGTCATTGACATTCATAACACGTCTGCGTCCGAACATCTCTTTCCAATTTTCAGAAAGTCATTTGAACAGTTATCCTCACGAACTGATGCATATACCGCACCAATTCCAACAACACTCTTCGAACCACTGCACTATACGGACAAAACTACCGAGTTACCAGCAGATTTGAGTTATACGCTTTCCAATATTATAGCTAATAACCTCAGATTAAGCCTTTCTTCAACAGCTGCCCTCTCGGAAGCTCTTGAATCTGCGATTTCCGACCGCAACAATAATCCCGATATTTTTCCGGCAGTTCTTAAAGCACTAAGAGAATCCGGTACTAAAACCTCAAGGAATGCTGCGAATCATCTCGCGCCACTTCTGCGACACAACATCTTCAGGCATCAGCTTGCTAAACACCCTTCCGAAATTGAAATCATCAGCCTAAGCAAATTTCCGCCCCTCTTCCAGAAAGTGATTGCTGAGTTGCTTCTATTCGATGAATTTCGCACTGCATCACAGGGAGGGCAATCACCGCGCTACATCCACATAGATGAGATGCAGAACCTTTCCATCGACAAGGACTGTTATCTTGGCAAAATCCTGACAGAAGGCAGAAAATACTCTCTGAACATGATCCTTGCCAGCCAGAGTATCCGTGAGTTCAATGCATCAGAAAGGACCATGCTCTGCCAGGCGAACCACAAGCTTTTCTTTCACCCGGCACTTTTGGAGGTGAAGTACTATGCCGAGCTTCTCTCTTCTCCACAGCATCGGGCTGAGATTTCTGACCTTTTACGAAATTTGGATGTTGGGCAGTGCATTTTCCAAGGGCCTATCTATATCGGAGAAGACACTAAGCCAACTCGTGCCCCTATTTGTATAACCGTCAACCATCTGGAAGATGTCACATCGGCTTCATTGTCGAAATCGAGCAACTGATTCCGTTGCCAGCATTCAAAGGCAAAAATTTATAACCAAGTATTCTTGTAATATAAGTAAAGCGTTAAATGCTTCGCTTGTCAATCATTTTCAAGGAGGATTTATTATGAATTATCCAGATGGATTTTTTGAAAAACCTGTTTCTCCCGAGTATGCTGATCTGCTGTCAACTATGCGGCCCGCCATTTATTTCACAGAAGCGCCATGTCATCACTCCGGCGATTGTGAATACATCGATTGTGGTGCTATCACGCTGCGTGACCAGAGTCTATTTTTTAACTGCGGCTATGTCATTCCCCCTTTAAACGCCCAATATGAGGAGGTACAACCCGATCTGCGTTCTTTGAAGTGTTATGAGCCAGATCTTCCCTGGTACCCTTAATCGTCCTTTAAGAGTTCTATATCTCAAAAAGATATGCTTATTATGAAAAGCCACCTGTGCTTTCCATCATTTTAAGAAAGGAGAGAAAAATTATGGTTGATAAGCAGCAGGATTTTCTTACATTAACAGGCGCCGCACGTCGTGCACGGAGCGAAGGTTATGATATAACATACCACAGTCTCCGCAATCTCGTGGCCGCCGGTTACATAAGTCACGTACCGAACGGATCGCGTATCTACGTGTTTTACCCCAATGTAATCCGCTTTCTCCAGAAGGGGCTCACGGCTGAACAGAGCCTGGACTACCAGCTCTCCCGCGCCCGTAACTGATCTAACCGTTCGCCCTCAGTATCCTCCAGATGCTGAGGGCTTTTTTTGAAACAGGAGGTTCAAATCTATGTTCTGTGAAAATTGCGGTCATCCGATCTCAGATACCGCCAAATTCTGCTCTGCCTGCGGGCATCCCGTTGGCACAGCACCAACCCAAAGTTCCGTAGCAGCACCACCGCCCGTTCCGGTTAAGCGAGAATCTCCTCGTCTGAAGGCCTCCTCCGGAAACGGCAGCATCACACGAATGTCAGGGACGCGCCGGAAACCATGGCTGCTCCGTATGCCGATTCCTGATCCCCACACCGGAATTACGGTTATGAAAGCTGTTGGCACCTATGTAACACGCGAAGAAGCCGAAGCGGTTCGTGCCGAAATGATGAAACGTCCAGCCACACCCTATCAGGACTCTACCCTGCAGGACTGCTTTCGGATGTTCAAAGAGTCCCGTGAATACAAGAGTCGGTCTGATAAGGCCCGCGAGCTCTATGACCTTGCGTGGAAATATCTCCGTCCGCTGTGGCATTTCAAAATTGCCGCCCTCTATGCGCAGGACTTTCAGAACATCTTGGACAAGATGGCTGATGACGGCATGTCCCAAAGCATGTTGGAAAAGGAGCGAACTCTTATCAGTAAGCTGTATCGCACAGCTATCGGCTGGCGTGTCGTGGACGCTAACCTTGCATCTGTTCTGAAAGTCGAAGGGCTTAAATCCCCGGAACGCGAGATTTTTACAGACGAACAGGTAACTCTGATCCTGAGCCAGAAGAACACGCCCACCGGACAGATGGTAATTGCTCTTCTGGCCTGCGGAGTACGTATCTATGAGCTGCTGCACTTCAAACACGAAGATTTTCACCGCACGGAATCCGGTGCTTATCTGATCGGCGGCTGCAAGACCGAGGCCGGACGCAACCGTATCATTCCCATTCTCGACTTCGGCATCCCGATTTTTGAACATGCGTATGCCACCTCTGTGGAAAACGGCCCGCTTTTTCCTAATGGAAAAGGAGGTTTCTGGAATGAAAAGAACTGGCGTAACCGCAAGTTCTATCCCTTCCTGGAGGAAATCGGTATCCAGCCGAATCCTTATGATGAAAATGGCAAACGCAAACCGGAGTTTGCCGGGAAGCTTGCCACCTATACCCCCTACACTACCCGCCATACTTATGCCAGCCTTTGCGACCGTGCAGGTGTCAACAAGGATATCCTGAAACGCGCTGTCGGGCACACGCCCAAATCCAAAACGCTGGATGAAGTCTATCTCCATCCGAAAGCGACCCAAATGATTGAAGCCTTCGATAAGGCCAACCAGCTGGTCAATGATGAGGTTCTGACTACAACAAAGGAATAACAGCCTCATAGAAAAAAGCTGCCAATCCGTGAGAAATTTCCCTCTCATGGATGGCAGCTTTCTTTTTTGTTTCGCACAATTTGCGTCAGGTCGCATTACTTCGTTCTTATTTAGAATTCAGCGGTGGAACTTTCTCCATCAGATCCTCCACGTTGCAATTCAGCGCACGCGCAAAACGGAGCAACGTTTCTGCCTGCGCTTTGTTGATATCTTTCTGCCGCTGTTCGTACTGCTGGATGGTACGCACCGGCACATCGGCCTGTTCTGCCAGTTCCGATTGGCTCAAACCTGCCAAGGCACGCAGGGCTTTCAGATTTGTTTCCGGCTTTGCCGCACGGTACAACTCGTTCATCTTGTCCGCAAACTGCCTCGCATCCATCTCATGATAGGGGGTATACAGCAGCCGCACCTCCGTGATCGGCACCGCCTGCTCGATCTCTGCAAAACGCAGACTGGTGAACCACTGGTAATAGGCAAGAGCCCAGCCTGTCCAGTATTCCGGGCTGCGTTCGTAGGCATACGAGGGCTGCTGCATGGACACGGTTTCGCCTGCTTGCTCCAGCACAGCGCGGGCAAGTTCCACACCGGATAAGCCCACCAACACCGAGCAGTCTCCCTGCTCAAACCGAATAGAAATTTTACTGATAAGAAACCATTGCCAAGCAGTTTCCAGCTGGCAGTTCAGATCGTTGACGAAATAATCCAGCATCCGAGCAAGGTTTTTCTGCGCGGCAGAAAGATAGCTTTTATCGTAAGCGTGGATCATCGGTTTTCATTTCCTCATCAAAAGCAGTATTAAGCGTAGATACCATATGCCTGACAGATTTTTACGTTTCTTATCTTTTGGAATTCTTTATGCTATGCAGCTGCGCTCATTCTTCAGCAGTATCACCCTGATAGCTCTCAAAGTGAACTTTATCCAGCGGAAGATCAGACAGTTCTCGTCTGGGTGCGTGTGCAGCGGGAACTCCAAGTAACAGAATCGCCTCCAGACCAAATTCTTCCGGATATCCAAGCAAATTCCGTAAATATGCCTCTGTGGTCTGCCCATCGGCCGCATTCCGCATTCGTCCCTGAATCCAGCAGCTTCCAAGCCCAAGGCTATCTGCCATCAAATGCATGTTAGACATCACAATGGAGCAATCTTCTACCCAAACATCCGATTTTGTTTTATCCGCAATCACCACAATGGCAGCGGAAGCGTTGGCCAGCATCTTGGCGGCACCTTCACGGCATTCGGACATTTTATATAAGGTATCTTTTTTCTGTACAACGATCAGTTCCCATGGGCAGATGGCACGGCTGGAAGGGGAAAGCAATCCTGCCTGAAGAATTTTCAGCAGTGCCGATTGAGGAATCTCTTCTCCACTGTACTTTCTCACGCTGTGGCGGTTCTGTAAAATATCCAAAAAATCCATCTGGCGCACTCCTTTATTTTCACGTTGTCATCTAGTCCGATCCAGTATAACCAGATTTTCCCATGCGCTAGGCAGCGTGCTTGTTCAGTTGATACAATTCCCCAATGCAATCTTTTTTCTTCTGTAGCTGTACGGCATGGACTGCATGAGCTGTACCGAAAAATCCAGAGTATTTACTGCAGCAGAGAACAGACAATTTTGGAGTTTTACTTCATCTCTGCAACGATCTTCTTCAAAGTCTCTTCCTGCAAATAAAATTCCGACAGCTTCACCTTGTTATACCGCATATAAGGAACATCTTTTGTCCGCTGTTCCAGCAAATCTGTAAAGAACCGTTCCCAACTGAAAAATTTGCCGCTCTCAATGAAATCCGCTGGATGTTTCAGAATTTCAAGAATATCCGGCTGCCCAATCAAATCCGCCTTCAGAAGCAGCCATTCCAGCGACTCTGGCAGGTACAAACTGAATTTTGCACTGGCTTCCTGCATCAAACGGTAAATGTCATTCATCTGTGGACCAAACGCCGCACCATCCGCAATTACCAGAACTTTCTCTGATTTCAGCGGAAGAATCTTTTGTTTGATGTTATCTTTGCCTGCCGCGGGAATGCAAATAGCCCCGCACCGCTCTCCGATCTTTGTAAACAACTGATACCCAGAGTTGGCATCTTCTGTCAGCAATTTTTCGACATCTCCAAGCTGCACATTGCTGGCCGACAGCGAATCGTAAATCGGATATGCCTTATTATAAGTCCGCTTGAATCGGCTGGTCGTCTTTTTCAGTTCCAGAATGGCATTTACACTATACGGCAGTGTGCTCAGATCTTCTCTTGTCACAAGCACATAATAGTTGTCCGTTTTCTGAATCGCACGGGCAAAATCCAGGCTTGAAATAAAGGTGCTGCCCTCATCCACAAACACAACGGCATCCTGAATGTCTTTCAGTTGAGCTTCCCAGAGTGCACCGGACAGGACTCTGCACGTTTTGTCACAGGCAACCGTAACTCCGCTTTTTCTGCCATAGGTTTCATAGGCGCTCAGCATCTCAACCAGTGTCGTCTTGCCTGTGGCGCTATCCCCGCGCAGAATCGTAATATTGCGTTCCAATTCTATGGTAAAAACGATCCGTTTACTTCGGACTTCGATTTTATGTTTTCCCTTCATCGTACAGCCTCACACAAACTTGAATGCAATCGGTATCAGCTCTTCCATGCTGTGTACCACATCACCGGTGTTCAGAACTTTTACGTCCACCGGGAATTTTTTCTTTCCGAAATCCATCAGGTGACGCAGATTGATCGTTAGATCTTTTTTCTTGGCCAATTTGAGGATAAAAGGTGCACAGTTATCGCCGCAAGTTGAAGCATTGAAAACCTTTTCCGGATCATTTGCCATCAGCAGAAGCGTTTTTGTGCCACCAGACAGGTTCTCCGGCGGAATCACACCCAAAACCGGGCTTTCGATCGCATGAGGCCCCAGAACATTGGATTTGTCGATTTTTTTGATAACTTCTTTTGCAAAATCAGAAGTCAGCCATTCATCCTCATACGTGTAGTTGAAATAGACCGATGTATTGTAGACTGCTTCCGACATATCTCCAAAGTAGATGTTCAGCATCGTATCACCTCGCAGATGTGAGTTACTTTTTATTATTGTACCCTCTTTTCACTCACAAAACAAGATGTAGAAAAGCCCTTGATCTCCACACAGAAATCAAGGACTTTTAACTGCATCGTGCTCTCTTATCAGCTATTCTTTTGAATTTCGCTCATAATTCTTCTGGCTCGCCCGCGCGTAGTATCTGCAAAGGTTTCCGCTTCGCTGAATCGCAGCCAATAGGGATCTTCCATCAGACAGGCATTGGTACGCTTAACAATTTCCCACGCATTATAGTCCGGTAGGCCCATCATTTTCAGAATCTCCTTGCAGTCCATCCGATTTTTCGGAAAGATACGCTTCTTTGCCCAAACCACTACATCGACTAATGGTACTTTTCGTTTACTACCGATGAAAAGATTCAGAGGGAGATTGTACTGCGGAACGCCCTCATTTGCGCAAAGATATTGCCCATCTTCGCTCAGGTGAGCGATTTCTTTTTCATCCATCATCAATTTCAAATAAGCCATTTTATCACCCCATGGCAGCTTTCAGGTAGTGCAGGCGGTATTTCAGATATTGACGGATCGCAGATGCGCGTTTTTCACTCAACAGTGCAAGAATTGGCGAGATGGCCTGAATGATTTCCTGATACAATGCATCCAGATCACGCACAGGCAGCACAGGCTCGTCAATCAGTTTGATTTGCTGGGCATGGTGACCGCGGAACGGTTTGGCCTTGTCGAACTGGTAGCGGAGTTTCGTGTCAGTCAATTCTTCATCCATTGCCCACGCAAGCAAACTCCCGCCATTGTCATAAATCGGTGGCGCATAATTCTTTCCAGCTTGGACAATTACATCGAAATTATTCTCGTGGCGGTCTTCGTTGCCAATAAAAGCATCGAACGCCAGCATTTGATAGAGCCACTTCTTGCCATACAATTCTACCGCATACTGAAACAGTGCTTCTGACGAAGCTACCTGACCGCTGGTAAGAAAATGGGCATCAGCCATATCTGCAAAATGATATAGCTGTTCATCGTCCGTTGTGAACTTGGGACAAACGCTGACCACATCGCAGAAACATGTTTTGATGTCAGGAAAGAGTTTGGCAGGCATCAAGGCATATTCCACATGGGGCAGACTCAACACCTGCGCAATCAGCGATGCCATCACCTCAGAATACGGCTCATACCCGGCTGTCCCGGCCTCTGTGATGGAGTTACCCTTGACCATGACAAGCTGATTGTCTACATGATACCAGCCCTTTGAGAGCATTCCACGGCTCGTCCGCGTTTCGCACTTTTCGACCAACTGAATTTTTGTGGGGATCTCAATCGGGCTCATGGTGTCACGCTCCTTTGCTTCATTATATCATGTTCAGACGGATAGACAAGGTAAATATGTCTCACTTTTTAATGAACAGAATCGCCTTCGTTCATTACATAACCTATTCGTTATGATGCCTTTCTATGGATCACTTCAATCCACTGTTGGTCTTCTGCCATCTTTCCCTTGGTTTTCTCAATAATCATAAGCGGGTCATAGAAAGGTACTCCCACATCATTCAGCACCCATTTCAGATGCGCCCGTGTCTCAGGGAAGCAACGGTCTTTCAAAAACCATTGAAAATCTTCCCATGTTGGATTTTCAACCACGCCAAACGCTCTGAGTGGAATCATGTCCGTATAATTTTTAATTTTGATCTTTTCGTGCTTAAAATCCACATCAATGGTCGTGCATAGATCATTCCGGTTCATATAATTGAGGCGCAGCGTGATGTCCGGGTCATTGCTGAAGTTCTGCGCACGTTCCAACTGCTTGTAAATCGTCTGACGGCTGATGCCGTACTTTTTCGCCAGCTCCGTTGCTCCCATTCCCTGCTGATGCAGGGCCAGCATTTCTGCCAACTGCTGCGGAGTCAGGCTGTTTTTTCGCCCTGCACCGCGTTCGTTATGAACTTTTTCGCTTTCTATAATCTGCGCTTTCTGCGCGATTGCCTTCAATTCATCCAAGTTTACCGTTCCAAAAATATCAAAAATCTGCGTTTTGAAGTCCTCTTTCATTTCTATCACCTTCTCTCGCTGCTATTATAGCTCCCACTTGCTTAAGTGCAAATATTTTAATTTTTATACAGTTCTGAAATTTCATATTTAATTTTTCAAGCCGTTTTCTTGGCTCTAACTCATACATACAAATTCCAACAGACGACCGTTTTCTTTTCGCTTTGATCAACCCGTTCTTGTACTTCCTGATGGATTAGAGTATAATGAATACAATGATATTTTCAGGATAGGAGGCCGCATATGGGAAGCTATCTGAATCCGGGCAGCAAGGGCTTTCAGGAAAGCCTAAACTCCGAAATCTATGTAGATAAGACCGGATTAATCGAAAAGACCAATGCCGTTTTGAATACCAGGCAGAAGTTCATCTGTGTCAGTCGCCCTCGTCGTTTCGGCAAGTCGATGGCTGCCGATATGCTAGCTGCCTACTATGACCGTAGCGAGAATTCCACATCGTTGTTCAGTTCCTTGAAAATCCACTATGTGTCATCTTATCAGCAGCACCTCAACCAATATGACGTAATCAAAGTCAACATGCAGGAATTTCTCAGCATGACGCATAGCATGGATGAAATGCTAACAATGCTGCAAAAATATCTGGTATTTGATTTAACGGACCATTTTCAAAATGTCCGTTTTCGAGATGAAAACAACCTCATTCAGGTCATGAAAGACATTCATGCAAAAACAAATCGTTCTTTCGTGATTTTAATTGACGAATGGGATTGCCTGTTTCGGGAATATCAACAGAATCAGGATGCACAAAAGAAATATCTTGACTTTCTGCGAGCTTGGCTCAAAGACAAGGATTACGTTGCATTGGCCTACATGACAGGTATTTTACCTATTAAAAAGTACGGCTCCCACTCTGCACTAAATATGTTTACTGAGTATTCCATGACCGATCCCGGTGAACTGGCAGAGTATTTCGGCTTTACCGAATCAGAAGTATTTGCTCTTTGCGAAAAGTATCAGATGAACTTTGAAGAGGCCAAAGCATGGTATGATGGCTATGAACTGATTGCCCATCGGCAGTCCGGGGATGAACATTATTCCATGTACAACCCTAAGTCTGTTGTAGAAGGAATGTTGCGGCACAAGTTCGGGACTTATTGGAACCAAACCGAAACCTACGAAGCATTAAAAATCTACATCCAGATGGATATGGATGGCTTGCAGGATGCAGTTGTCCGAATGCTGGCAGGCGAAGCTGTAAAAATCAACACGGGCACTTTCAGCAATGATATGACCACCTTTGCCAGCAAAGACGATGTGTTAACCCTGCTAGTACATTTGGGTTATCTGACCTACAATAGCATAGATGAAGCCGTGACGATTCCAAACAAGGAAGTTTCGCAGGAGTACGTCAATGCTATCAGTACGATGAACTGGCCTGGTGTGACGGTTTCAGATATACAAAAAATCGCCAATGCATGAGAGAAAAATCTCTCACGTTTGGCGATTTCTTTTTTACCCTAAAAGTACTCTTGCTCTGCGCCGTACCTCTTTTTCGATCATCTTCAAGCGTTTTGGCGGTAGATTATAACGTGTTGCTCTGCGGTCAAAGTGGAAATCCAGCAGCTTATGGAGCATTGCACGATGACGAGGTTTCATTACGCTCCTTGCCGTTGCAAAGAAATCATCATATGCAAACGGAAGCAGTGTACGGGCATATTCATCAAATGCTTTCTGATCGTCCCATAGATCAGATCCGCCCAAACTGAACAATGAGTTTCCATGGTCAAACAGCGGTGCAGGTGCTGCAATCGTATTGGTTTTATTATCCACCAGAACGCCAAAGTTTCCATAGTGGCGGTCGGTGTTGCAGATAATTGCATCAAAGACCAGCATATCTTCCAGTGCATCAACAAAGGTCTGCCCCAGTGTCTGATAATACGCAAAAATCGCTTTCATCCCGCCTTTGGATACGAGCTGCCCGATGGGAGTATAAGAATGCTCTTTGCTGGTGAACAGCTCACACTTGGAACAAAGCGTCTTTTTCAGGTCTTTCGTCAGGGCATAGCGAATCGCATTCACACCCATTGCCTGTGCAACTTGATAGGCGTACAGTTCCGAGTACGGTTCAAACCCAAGATTGTTAAACTCGAACGTGCTGCCTTTATAAAGGTAGATTTTTCCGTTTTGTCTGCGCCAGCATTTGGGCAGCATCCCGTTGGTCGAGAACTCCGGGCAGGATGCAAGCGAAGTTCGTACACTGCTGCCATATCCTGTAAGGGCAATTGCTGCCAGCACCTGACTGAATCGGTTATCGTAAAGATTCACTTTTTCAAAAGTATCCCCGGAACCCTCTGCATCTACCCAAAAGCAGTCATTGAGTGAAAGACCTTTACTTGCTGCAATAATTCCAAGCGGTCGATTCAAGGAAAGCCCCACCTTTGAAAGAAACGGGTGTACATAGGCCCTGTTTTTCGGAATCGTACGATGCCGCAGCCAGCGTTCCACACCATCTTCTGATACAGTAAGATTCAAAGGCAGAAAGATACGGTTCTCTTCGTAGACCTTTATAATATGGAGATCAGCATCCGCACTGTCCATATTTGCTTCAAAGGTAAGCAGCGGCAAATCAAAGTGCCGGATGGTATAGCGCACAGCAATTCTCCTTTCATCCATGCTCTTTTCCTCTATTATACAGCACCCGAATCCGAGCAAAAAGCGTTATTGTCATTCTGCACAAAATTCGTAGATAAAATTTTATACTCAAAAACCTGCAATAATCGGGTTTCTGGGGCCATTTTGCCGCTCCTCCCCGAATTTTGCTACAGATTTGCTACAAACTTGCTACAAACGACTGAAAAGGGGGCCTCCTACGCGTTTCATTATCGATATGCAGAAGTGAATTCGTTTCACTTTTACGGGTCAAAAATCACATAGATACAAGAAAAAGCCGCCTACCTTTTCAGGTAAACGGCCTTACGTTTGGTGGAGAATTAGGGACTCGAACCCCAGACCCCCTGCGTGTGATGCAGGTGCTCTAACCAGCTGAGCTAATCCTCCATATTTTGTTGTGTGCTCCGAACTGGAACGTGATTATTATAGCACGGCTCGTGCAGAATTGCAAGCCCCAATTTGAAAAAAATCACACTTTTTCTTTTTATCTTCCAGTTGCTCTCTGAGGCAAAATCGTGTATACTGGAGCCAGAAACACCCCACAGGGGGAAAGAGGGAACAAAAAATGCTGACACTTCGTGGAATCATCACCCTGATCGTGCTGATCGTGCTGTTTGCGCTGGCCGTTGTCTGGATCTCCAAGCAGGGCGGATGGAAGGGCGAAGGCTGCGGCGGCAACTGCGCATCCTGTCACAGCCGCTGCGAAAACCCGGACCCCAAGAAACACTGACTGCACAAAATCCCCCGGGCAGCTGCCTTCCGGCAGGCCCGGGGGATTTTTCTGTCAAAAAGCACCTTTCTGGGCGGCGTAGATGGCCACAGTGCTCAGCAGATCCTGCTGTGCCTTTTTGTAGGTCGTGCGGCCAATGTGCAGCAGCTCGATCACTTCTTCCTCCGGGCGGTTCTGCACATAGCGCAGCTCAAACAGCTGGGCCCGGGTGGGATCGTGTTCCTTATAATAATCTACGCCCTCTTCAATGGCCGCGCGCCAGCTGCGTTCTGCCGGGTTTCTTGCCCAGTTGTGCATACCGTAGCGCCAGAGCGCCTGCCGGGTCGTCTTGATCTGTTCTCTTGTCATCCTCTGCCCTCCTTCTTGTCTCCTGTGCCCGCTGCATCAGCCGGTCTGTGCGGTGCTGCTCATCGAAAAAGCAGGCATCCCGCTCGGCCATGTTCAGCCCCAGCATCGTGCTGAGCCGTTCGGCTTCGCTCAGCTTAAACTGCGTTTTGCCCTGCAGCTTCTGACTCAGAGCCGTCTGACTGATCTTCAGGGCCTGCGCAATGAACTGCAGCTTATAGCCGCTGTCTTTGATATAGGCCCGGATCATTTCGGTATTTGCCATCGTCCTCTCTCCTTTTTGTAATCGCTTTGCGTTGTAACAATCTTTGGTTGTATTATAGTCTTGTGTTGATTTTATGTCAACCATTTTTTTGCAAATCGCAGAAAAAAGTTGATTTTTAAGCACTTTTCTGTTATATTATAGAAAGAGATATTTTGTCCTTCCGAACAACATTACGTTTTCAGAGAGGTTTTGTTATGTCTGAGCTATCCACCCGCCTGCGTCTGCGCCGCGAGCAGCTTGGCCTTTCGCAGGAACAGCTGGCCCAGCGCATGGGCTACCGTTCCAAATCCTCCATTACCAAGCTGGAAAAAGGCGTCAATGACATTCCTCAATCGAAGGTCGAAGAGCTGGCCGCCGCGCTGGAGACCACCCCTGCCTACCTGCTGGGGCTGGACACGCCTTGTCCGCCGCCTCCGGGTTTTGAGCCGCTGCCGGCGATGTCCATGGTGCCTTTGGTGGGTTCCATCGCCTGCGGCACCCCCATCACCGCCGAGCAGAACGTGGAACGCTACATCGGTGTTCCCGCCGCGTGGCACGCCGACTTCGCGCTGACATGCCATGGCGACAGCATGGCCCCCACCATCTGCGACGGCGACATCGTATGCATCCGCTGCCAGCCCGAGGTGGAACAGGGTGAGATCGCCGCTGTGCGCATCGGCGGCGAAGCCACCCTCAAGCATTTCCACCGTCAGGGAGATGCCGTGATGCTGCTGGCAGATAACGCCGCAGTCTGCCCGCCCATGGTCTACACTGGTCAGCAGCTGGAAGACATCTGCATTGAAGGCCGGGCCGTCGGTTTCTGCCGAGGGCTGTGAAACGCTTACGCTTGAACCAGCCTTGGCCGTCAGCCCGATGAGCTATCTGGTCAACAGGAGGAAAGAAGGTTTTCCTTATGTTCTTCTCCCGTAAAAAGCAAACTCTTTCTTATGATCCGGCCACGCAGCGGCCCGCACTGCGGTGCAGCATCTGCACCGGGGAACAGGTGGCAGGCTTCCTGAACGCGGATGGCCATTTTGAGGACGTGCAGCTCATCCGCACACCCCGGGAGCTGGACGCTTTCCGCGCACGATACGGCATCCCGTCCGACTGCACCATTGAAAAAATCTATTGAACAAGGAGCAATGTATGCCCACAGCACCTGAAGAAATGACCCTGAAGGTCATCGCTCACATTCACACTGCCTTCCCCACCAAGTTCGGCATCCCGCGCCAGAGCGGCCTTGTGGACAGCCTGCGGGGCGAAGTGGTCTTCACCCCGGAATACCGCAATGCCGACGCCGTGCGCGGGCTGGAAGACTTCAGCCACATCTGGCTGGTGTGGCAGTTTTCCGGGGCCGTGCGTGACACCTGGTCCCCCACCGTGCGCCCGCCGCGCCTGGGCGGCAACACCCGCATGGGTGTGTTCGCCACCCGTTCGCCCTTCCGTCCGAATCCGCTGGGCCTGTCCAGTGTGAAACTGGAAGCCATTGAGCATCGCCCGGACGTGGGCCCAGTGCTCATCGTGCGGGGTGCCGACCTGATGGACGGTACTCCCATCTATGATATCAAGCCTTATATCCCCTATGCAGACTGCCACCCGGACGCCGCCGAGGGCTTCACCGGTCAGACCCAGTTCCACCATCTGCAGGTGGAGTTTTCTCCCGAACTGCTGGCCCGAGTGCCGCAGGCCGACAGAGACGGCCTGACCGGTGTGCTGGCCAGCGACCCGCGCCCGTCCTACCAGCACGACCCGGAGCGCATTTACGGCATGGAATTCGCCGGACTGGAAGTACATTTTAAAGTGGCCGGCGAAGTCCTCACCGTCACCGGCGTTGACCGCCGCTGAGAAAGGCATTCTATGGAACTGCGGAATATCAACACCTTTCTTCATATCGCAGAGCTGCACAGCTTTTCCCGCACAGCCCGGCAGCTGGGCTATTCCCAGTCGGCGGTATCCTCCCAGATCGCACAGCTGGAAGCAGAGCTGGGGGCCCCGCTGTTCGACCGTGTGGGCAAGACCGTGCGTCTGACCGACGCAGGGCAGACCTTCCTCGGCTATGCCCGCACCCTGCTGGCCACCGCCGAGCAGGCACAGGCCGCGCTGCAGCCTGCGAAACAAATCAGCGGAAGCCTGCGCATCGCCCTGGCAGACTCGGTGTGTTCCACCTTTCTGCCCGGACTTCTGAAACGCTATCATGCCCTCTGCCCGCAGGTGGAGCTGGTGCTCTGCACCGCCACAGCAGACGGGATGCTGCAGATGCTGGGCACAAACCAGATCGATCTGGCCTACACGCTGGATCAGCCCCTTCTGCAGCCAAACGTCGTTCTTGCCGCAGATGTGCCGGAGCCGGTGTGCTTCATCGCACCGGTGAACCACCCGCTGGCCGGGCAGGAGGCCGTCACGCTGGAAGAGCTGACCCAGCAGGACTTTCTGCTCACTGAGCGCGGCATGAGCTACCGCGACGCCCTCGACCAGCGGCTTGCGGCCCGGGGGCTTGCCATCCAGCCCTACCTGGAACTGGGCAGCGCCGCACTGCTGTGCCAGATGGTGGAGCAGGGCATGGGGCTCTCGTTCCTGCCCGAGTACATCGTGCGCCCGGCACTGGCAGAGAACCGACTGGTCCGGCTGAACGTGCCGGACTGTGCCTTGGAGATGCACCGCCAGCTGTTCTACCACCGGGACAAATGGCTGACCCCGCAGATGAAGACCTTCATTGAGATGGTTCGGGACACCGCTTCCGGCCCGTCTGCCGAACGCTGAAGGGAGCCTGTTATGCACAAACCAAAGATCATCTTTTTCGACATTGACGGCACCCTCATCGACATGGAGAAAAAACAGGTCACGCCGCTCATGCTGTCTGCCCTGCACAAATTGCAGGAAAACGGCATCCGGCTGGCTATTGCTACTGGCCGCTCTCCTATGGTGGTTCCGCTGGGAGATTTCCCCGGGGTGCAGTTTGATGTGCTCATCACCTATAACGGCTCTTACTGTTACGATAAAGACCGGGTACTCTCGGCCAGCCCCATCCCTGCTGAAGACATCCGTACTCTGCGAAAGAACGCCGCTGCTCTGGGCCGCCCCCTGTGTCTGGCAACGGAGAGCCGTTTTGCCGCCAATGGCACAGACAAGGACCTTGCAGATTACTTTGCCATTGCTAAAGAGGTCGTCCCCATTGTTGATGATTTTGATGCCGTGGCAAAAGGCACAGTCTACCAGATCATGATCGGTGGGCGGGCCGATGAATACGACCGCCTGATGAAAGGCGTCAAAGGTGCCAAGATCGCGGCCTGGTGGGATCGCGCCATGGACATCATCCCCACCGCAGGCGGCAAAGGCACCGGCATCGCTCATGTTCTGGAAGCCTACGGCATCGACAAGGCCAACGCCATGGCTTTTGGCGACGGCAACAACGATCTGGAAATGTTCGGCGCTGTGGGCATCTGTGTCGCCATGGGCAACGGTTCGGATGCACTGAAATCCGCCGCCACGGACATTTGCGGCTCCTGCGCTGAGGATGGCATCTATCATTACTGTGTGGAACATGGGCTGATCGAAACGTGAGGTAGTTTTATGGAAAAGACGAAGAAGGAATGCTTCCGGGAGCTGGCCGAAAAAGTTTCAGCCTGCCATTTGTGTGAAACGATCTACTCTTCTCCCGGCTATTCGGATGGCGACCATCTGTGTCATAGCAGCTTTGCTGGTTCCTCTGTTATGAATCACTGGAACACCTGGGTGAGAAATTACAGCCCCGATATTCTGATCGTTGGGCAGGATTTTGGCAAACTTGCCAACCCAATCAAGGTCTTCGATTCACCAACAGACCGCCGGATCAAGAAATTTCTGGGGCCTTATCTGAACCGTTGTTTTTTCACGAACGCCGCCTGCTGCTACCGTCAGATCAATAATTCCGGCCCAGTCAACGAAAGTTGGCTCACCCTTTGCGTCAGCCAGTTCTTCCGGGAGGAGCTTGAAATCCTTGATCCAAAAATCATCATTGTTTTAGGGGAAGTTGCTTTTCGTTCACTGGCCTGCTGTCGAAACAGTCTGCTGGCCTTGCCGCAGGATTCGTCCAACACCTCGTTCCGCAGCCTTGTAGACAATACCACTCTCGTCGAGCTGCAGCTTTTGGATCGATTCGAGCAGGTAGAAAAATCTTATCCTGTTTATCCGGTCTACCACCCCAGTACCATTCGCAACCGTGATGATGATCTACAGAACCAGGATTGGCAGCGCATTCTGTCTCAATTAAACAAACCCACCTAAACGAAAAACCGCCGAAGATTTCTCTTCGGCGGTTTTTCTTATGATAGGAGGATCAAAAATGATCGTCGCTAAAGTGCAGATTAGTTCAGGATGGTCTGCTCGGTCTCGATGTCGAACAGGTGGACCTTGTGCGGATCGAATGCAACGCGGACGGTGTCTCCGTTGCGGGCCTTGGAGGTGGGAGCCACACGAGCGGTCATCTTGTTACCCTTGTACTCCAGGTACAGGTAGATCTCAGCGCCCATCATCTCAGAGACATCGACCTGAGCATCCAGCTGGCAGTCGGTGTGCTTTGCCATGAACTCGGGCTCGTCGTCGATATCCTCGGGACGGATGCCCATCTTGATCTTCTTGCCGACGTAAGCGTCCAGCTTGCCGTCTGCGGTCTTCTCCTTGGGCAGAGGAATGACGTCGCCGCCCAGGTCAACACCGTACAGGTCGCCCTTCTTGATGAGGGAGCCGTCCAGGAAGTTCATCTGGGGGCTGCCGATGAAGCCTGCAACGAACATGTTGCAAGGCATATCGTACAGGTTCTGCGGGGTATCGACCTGCTGGATGATACCGTCCTTCATGACGACGATGCGATCGCCCATGGTCATAGCCTCGGTCTGGTCGTGGGTAACGTAGATGAAGGTGGTAGCCAGCTTCTTGTGCAGCTTGATGATCTCGGTGCGCATGGAGGTACGCAGCTTAGCGTCCAGGTTGGACAGGGGCTCGTCCAGCAGGAAGACTGCCGGGTTACGAACCATTGCACGGCCCAGAGCAACACGCTGACGCTGACCACCGGACAGAGCCTTGGGCTTGCGGTCCAGCAGGTGCTCGATCTCCAGGATCTTAGCAGCCTCGTGGACGCGCTTGTCGATCTCGTCCTTCGGGGTCTTGCGCAGTTCCAGACCGAAAGCGATGTTCTTGTAAACGGTCATGTGGGGGTACAGAGCGTAGCTCTGGAACACCATTGCGATATCACGATCCTTCGGGGGAACGTCGTTGATCAGACGGCCGCCGATGTACATTTCGCCCTTGGAGATCTCCTCCAGACCAGCGATCATGCGCAGGGTGGTGGACTTGCCGCAGCCAGAGGGGCCGACGAAGATGATGAATTCCTTATCCTGGATCTCCAGGTTGAAGTCGGTGACGGAAGGAGCGGTAGCGCCCGGATAGATCTTATAGATGTGCTGGCAGCTAATCGAAGCCATAATCGTTTGCCTCCATAAATTTTCTGTTTTCACATGCTCTTGACGGCATGTTGATTCGTTGGTACTATAATAACAGATAATTTTGTGATATAAAATAGCATTTTATTGATTAGAGGTGTCAGATATTGCTTTTTGACTGGAACGCCGTCGCTGCCCCCGCTTCCGTGCAGGATATTCAGCTTTCCGCCCCTGTCACCCTCTCGGGTGAAGGGCTGTGGGTGTGCCTTGTGTCCAGCGGCAAATGCACTGCTTCCATCCCCGGGGCCGGGCCCTCGCCGGTGGGGGCTGCGCTGATCCTGCCGCCCCAGACCGTGCCCGCCGGACATCTGATCCTGAGCCGCGCCCCGCTGGCTCTTGCGCCGGAAGACACCTGCCACCTGCTGTGTGTTCAACTCACTGGTCAGGCGGCAAGCCAGTTTCTCTCCGGGCTGCGGGAGCTGCCGTTCCTCGCAAAAGGCGGCTCCTGCCCCGCTGCCGCAGAGCTGATGGGCCGGCTGGCCGAGGAAAAGGCTGCCCACAGCCGTGCCCGCAGCCAGCTGGCTTATGCTCTGCTGTGCGAGCTTTCCGACGCCGACAGTGCCGCCACCGCCCTGCCGCCGCTGGTGCAGGCCGCCATTGAGGACATCCGCGCCAACTACGCAGGCCTTTACGGCGTGGAAGAGCTCAGCGAACGGCTGGGCGTGTCCAAAAGCCATCTGGTGCGCACCTTCACCGCCGCCATCGGTATGCCCCCAGGCAAATACCTCACCACGGTGCGCATTGAAGCGGCCCAGCGGCTTCTGCTCCACCGGGAGTACACGCTGGATGTGGTGGCAAGCCTGTGCGGCTTTTCCGGGGCCAACTACCTGTGCCGGGTATTCAAAAAAGAAACCGGCCAATCCCCCGCACAGTGGCGGGCAATGGCCGGTCATGCCGCGCAGCCCGGGCTCTCCCCGGAAGAATCCATGCGCGAGCAGGAGCTTTATATCTAGTTCATTTCTGCGTGCCGTCTGCCCCTGTCCGGGCAGCGCGGTGCGCATTTTTTGCATTGTACATTGCTCTGTCAGCGCGGTCAAACGCTTCTGCCAGACTCTCCTGCGTGGTGTCAAAGGTTTCCCAGCCCACAGATACCATCATCACAGGCTGATCTTTTTCTGTGTTTTCCTTCTGCCACTGCTCAAACGCAGCGTTCATCTGCTCCACCTTGTCCAGATTGCGGTGCAGCACCACGCAGAACTCATCTCCGCCTGCCCGGAAGCAGCGGCCGCTTGTGCCGTAGACCTCACGCAGGCCCTGCGCCACCGTGCACAGGCACTTGTCGCCCACCGCATGGCCAAAGGTGTCATTCACCAGCTTGAATCGATCCACATCAAAAAACAGAATGATCCCTGTGCCGCGGTACCGCTTGAGGTAGTCCTCAAAACTCCACCGGTTGCCCAGCTCGGTCAGGCCGTCCACCTGCTGCAGGATATCACCGTAAAATTTATACAGCATGATGGCCGAAATCGCCACCACCAGCCAGGTGATCTCCACACCGCCCCACATGGACTCCACGATGCCTGTGACCAGAAAGGCTGTCACCAGCAGCACCATGACGCCGCCGCTCTGCTGATAATGCCAGAAGGTCTGCAGCCCCTGCACCAGATAATATGCCACACCAGAGCAGTAGAAGAAGATATACACAAAGTACACCGGGCCATGGTGATAGATGTTCTGCGCGTCCACATACCAGATCTGCCCTGTAAACAGGTTGACCGTTTCCAGCACTGCATGAAAAGCAAGCAGGCTTCCAACGCCCTTTTCCCACAGGCTGCGGCTGCTGAGGCTTTTGCCGCACAGCAGGCCAAGAAAAGGTGCACTGCACAGCTCAATATACTTGACCAGCCGGTGCAGCCAGATCCAGTGCGCCGGCGTTCCGTCCAGCGCTTTGCCCATCCACTCACACAGGGCTGCCACGCTGATGACCAGAAACAGCACCCGGGTGGTATTTTTGCGTTTGCTGTCCAGTGTGGTGTTGAACGCCACCGCTGTGAGCATGATCATCATTGCAAACACCACAAACACCGTGTTTGCCGTATAATAAGGGTCCATAAAGCCTCTCTCGTTTCCGCAGCTAAGGTTCTTAGCTTTTACACTTCCAGCCCAGTATATCCATTTTCCGGGGCTGCTTCAAGTGAAACGAGCACTTTTAGCTGTTTTCTCCAAACTTCTGAGAAATATGCAGTGTTTATTCGCCTTTGTTCTCCTTTTTTCCGCGCATCAGCAGGAACAGGGTCAGCGCCGCTGTCAGCAGTTCCGACACCGGGAACGCCGCCCACACACCGTTCATGCCGAACAAACGGCTCATGACCAGCGAACAGGCCACGATAGCCACCATGCCGCGGCAGATAGAGGTGATGGATGCTTCCGCCGGGCGGTTGGTGGCGCTCAGATAGCCCGCCGCCACGATGTTGAACCCGGCAAAGAAGTAGCCGATGAAGTACAGCCGCATTCCCATGTGGGCAAATTCGGCCATCTGGGCAGAGTTTTCACTGTTGAATACGCCCACCAGCGCGTCAGTGGCTCCAAAGATCACACTGTACAGCACAGCGGCCAGCACCAGCGCCGTGCAGCTGCCAAGGATGAGCAGCTTTTTCGCTCCGGCCTTGTCGCTCTTGCCGTAGCACTCGCTCACCAGCGGCTGGGCCCCCTGAGCCACACCGTTGAAGATAGCCGTTGCCACCAGCGCGAAGTTCGCCACGACGCCGTAAGCCGCCACGGCCACGTTGCCCGCCAGGCCCAGCAGCAGGAAGTTGAACACAGTGGTGGTGACGCCGGAGGACATCTCACCCACAAAGCCGGAGATGCCCAGCTGGCAGCTCTGGCCCAGCAGCTTCACCGAGGGCATACGGTGCGCAAACTCCACGCTGTTTTCCTTTTTAAAGAAGTGGCGGCTGCAGATGGCGATGCTGATGATGGGCGCAACAGCCGTTGCCAGCGCGGCACCGGCCAGACCCAGACCCATGGGGAACATGAAAATATAGTCGAACACCACATTGAACAGGCTTCCGCTCAACGTCGCCACCATGGCGAGAGACGGGTCGCCGTCGTTGCGGACAAAGGCCGACACGATGTAGTTGCACATGAAGAAGGGGGTGAACATCAGAAAGATGCGGGCGTAAGGGATGCCCAGTGCCACGATGCCCGCATCGCCGCCCATGAGCCGCAGCAGGCCTCCGGGCGCAAAGATGCCCACCAGCAGAAACGGCACGCTGAGGATGCAGGCGCAGAAAATGGCGTTGGAGAAATAGCGCTGGCAGCGCTCATCACCCTGCGCTTTGAGGATGGCATAGCGGGTGGCCGCACCCAGACCGATCATGGAGCCGATGGCAAAGATGAAGTTGTAGACAGGCAGGCAGAGGTTCAGCAGGGTGACGCCGTCGGTGCCCGCTGCCTGTGAGATGAAATAGGTATCGGCCAGAATATAGCAGGAAGTGCCCAGCAGGCCGAAAATGTTCTGCGATACATATTTAAAGAACTGTTTTGTCAGGTTCATCAAAGTTTCCTTTCGTGGTGTTGTGGCATACATCGGCATATTCTAGCACACCAAAAATTGCAAGTCAACACAAAATCGACTTACAGCAGACAAAAATATTGACTTGCCGCGTTTTGTTTCCTATACTGGAACCGATAACAGAATCGCTTTCCGTGTAGAGCACAGACGCAAGACTCCTTCCGTCAAAGCCCAATGGCCTTGCCAAGGGCCCCATCTCTGAGGGGCTTTCGCCCGAGGTGACTGGAAGGGTCAGGCTGATGCCGTTTTCCTTTACGACTCTCCCTGTGAAAAAAGCACAGAGGAAAAAACCGCAAGATTTTCGAAATTGCAAAATATAAAAACAATTCTTCCGCTGAATATGGCCAAAGCGAACGCGTCGGCCATTTTAATGAGGGGGTTCACTATGAACATCACCGAATTCGCCCAATACGCAGGTGTCTCCAAGGCTGCTGTCAGCCGCTACTTCAACGGCGGCTATCTCGGCGCAGACAAGCGCGCCCTCATCGAAGCCGCCATTGAAGCCACCGGCTATCACCCCAGCGTGCAGGCACAGATGCTCCGCACCCGGCGCACACGGCAGGTGGGCGTCATCCTGCCCAAGCTTTCCAGTGACAGCTGCCCCCGCATGGTGGAGGGCATCGGCAGCGTGCTGGAGGACTCCGGCTACCAGCTGCTGCTCATCAACACCGACAACGACACCAAAAAGGAGATCCGCGCACTGGACACCCTGCGCCAGCGCAACGTAGACGGCATCATCCTCATTGCGGCGCTGTTCACCCCGGAGCATAAAGCAGTGCTGGAGCATCTGCATGTGCCGGTGGTGATCCTGGGGCAGAACTTCCCCGGCTACTGCTCGGTGTACCACGACGACGCCGGAGCCGCGCAGGCAGCAACAGCCCGCATGCTGGCAAAAGGACGCCGTGCCCCGGGCTACATCGGCGTGACGCTGCTGGACAAATGCGCAGGCCAGCAGCGTCGGGCAGGCTTTGAAGCAGCCCTGAAGGAAGCCGGGCTTCCCCTGCACCCCGAACGGATGGCCGTGGCGAAGTTCAGTCAGGAGTCCGGCTACGAGCAGGCCGCAAAGCTGCTGGGGCGGGACAGGCGCATCGACTGCCTGTTCTGCGCCACCGACGCCATTGCGCTGGGTGCCATGCAGTATTGCAGAGAACACGGCATCCGCATCCCGGAAGATTTGATGATCGCATCTGTGGGCGACAGCAAGGTGGGGCGTTGCGCGTTCGTGCCGCTGACCAGCGCTCACCTGCACTACAAAACTGCCGGAAAGGACGCCGCCGCCCTGCTGATGGAGCTGCTCAACGAGCCGAAAGCCATCCCCCGCAGCCAGATGCTGGGGTTTGAGCTGATGGAGAGGGAAAGTACCGGGGATTAGGGTGCGAAAGCCTTCCCCCTTGGGGGAAGGTGGCACGCAGTGCCGGATGAGGGGAAGTTGTGTCCAGATATCGTAAATAAGGAGCACTTAGCTATGAATCAAATCAAAAATGAAGGTTTACTTAAAAATGCTCAGAAGCTTCGCAGAGAAATGACGAAAGAAGAACGCCATTTGTGGTACGACTTCCTGAAGCCTCTCCCGGAAACTTTTAACCGGCAAAAAGTATTTGGCAACTATATTTTAGACTTTTACTGCGCCCAGAAAAAGCTTGTGATTGAGCTTGACGGTTCTCAGCACTACGAAATAGACGGTAAGTCATGTGATAACGTTCGTGACGAGTATCTTGCATACCACGGTTTGACTGTCCTGCGATACTCCAATCTGGACATCAATAAAAACTTTTCGGGCGTTTGTACCGATATTTTAAACCATCTCCACTCTGACGAAATCTAACCATCACTTCCCCTCATCAGTCGCCTGCGGCGACAGCTTCCCCCGAGGGGGAAGCCTTCTCTCTTTCTCTTCCTCCAAAAACTCCCGCCCCCTTTTCGTCACTTTTACCCAAACCTCATATGAAACCGTGTGAAATCAATAACAGAATCATCCGAATCTTTATGCCCTCCGCGAATGGAAATAAATCTTCTGTCAGCGTATAATAATGTCAGTGAAACCGATTTCAAGCAAAATCGTCAACCCACCCACATTCAGGAAAAGGAGAAAGCTATGGATTACAAACACGCGGCACAGCAGGTTCTGGACTGCATCGGCGGCAAAGAGAACATCGTCTCGGCGGCGCACTGCGCCACCCGCCTGCGTCTGGTCATTGCGGACAACAGCAAGGTCAACAAAAAAGAGCTGGAAAACGCTGAGGGCGCCAAGGGCGTCTTTGAGGCACAGGGCCAGCTGCAGATCATCTTCGGCACCGGCACGGTGAACAAGGTCTACGACGAGTTCATCCAGCTGGCCGGCATTGAAGGCGGCAGCAAAGAGGACGTGAAGCAGGCCGCAGCTGCCAAGGCTCCGTGGTATCAGCGGGCCATCAAGACCCTGGGCGACATCTTCGTGCCCATTATCCCCGCCATCGTGGCGTCCGGCTTCCTCATGGGCATCATGGAAGCGCTGAACTTCATGGTCAACAACGGCTTCCTCAGCATCGACACCACCGGCTCGGTGTATGTGTTCGCCAAGCTGTTCTCCAACACGGCTTACACCTTCCTGCCCATCCTTATCGCCTACTCCGCTGCGAAAGTCTTCGGCGGCAACCCGTATCTGGGCGCGGTCATCGGCATGATCATGATCCACCCCGACCTGCAGAACGCATGGACGGTCTCCAACGGCGTCAACGTGATGCAGCCCGTGTTCGGCGGCCTGTACTCTGTGCCGCTGGTGGGCTATCAGGGCCACGTCATCCCGGTCATCATCGCCGTATGGCTTATGTGCCAGATCGAAAAGCGTCTGCACAAGGTCGTGCCCGCCATGTTTGACCTGTTCGTCACCCCGCTGGTCTCCGTGTTCGTCACCGGTTATCTGACCCTCGCCGCCATCGGCCCCGTCTTCACCAAACTGGAAAACAGCATCATCACCGGTGTTCAGGCTCTGATCACCATGCCCTACGGCATCGGCTCCTTCATCATGGGCGGTCTGTACGCCATCACCGTTGTGGCCGGCATCCACCACATGTACACCCTGATCGACCTGGGCCAGCTGGCCCGCTACGGCTACACCTACTGGCTGCCGCTGGCAAGCGCCGCCAACGTGGCACAGGGCGGTGCCGCTCTAGCTGTCGCCCTCAAGACCAAGGACACCAAGGTCAAAGCAATGGCTCTGCCCTCCGCAATGTCCGCCTGCATGGGCATCACTGAGCCTGCCATCTTCGGCGTGAACCTGCGCTACTTCAAGCCCTTCATCGGCGGCCTGCTGGGCGGTGCCTGTGGTGCCCTGTACGCCAGCATCGTGGGCCTGGGTGCTACCGGCACCGGCGTGACCGGCATCTTCGGCATCCTGCTGCACCTGCACATGCCCCTGCAGTACATCATCATGATGGCGATTTCTTTCGGCGTGTCCTTCGCCGTCACCTGGGTCATCTGGAAGCCTGAGGAGGTCAAGGCATGAATGCACTCCAGCGCGATCTGAAAAAGCTTGTTCCTCTGGTGGAGGCCCTCGGCAAAGCAAACGTCAAGTCAGACCCCCACCGCCAGCAGTTCCACCTGCAGCCGCCGGTGGGCTGGCTGAACGACCCCAACGGCCTGTGCGTCTACGGCGGGCAATACCACGCATTCTTCCAGTACGGCCCCTTCGATGTGACCGGCGGGGTCAAGCACTGGGGCCACGCGGTGAGCACCGACCTGCTCCATTGGGAGCAGCTGCCCGTGATGCTCTACCCGGACGAGCCTTTTGACTGCCACGGCGTCTACTCCGGCTCTGCTCTGGTGGAAGGCACCGAAATGTACCTCTACTACACCGGCAATGTGAAGCACCCCGGCGACTTCGATTACATCAAGCAGGGCCGCGGCCACAACGTCTGCCTTGCTGTCAGCCACGACGGCAAAACCGTGGCCAGCAAGCAGTGCCTGATGTACAACAAAGATTACCCCGCCGGGCTCACCTGCCATGTGCGCGACCCGAAGGTCTTTGCCTATGAGGGCAGGTATTACATGGTTCTGGGTGCCCGCACGGTGGAGGACAAGGGCGAAGTTCTCGTCTTCGAGAACACCGACAAGCTCCACTGGACTCACATCAACACCCTGACCACCCCCGAAGCCTTCGGCTACATGTGGGAATGCCCCGATCTATTCTGCATCGACGGCCAGTGGTATCTGGCGGTATCGCCGCAGGGCATCCAGTGCCAGAACATCTACGGCTGCGGCTACTTCGCCGTGTACGGCGACTGGCGCGGCGAATACACGCTGGGCGAGTTCCACGAGATGGACGCAGGCTTTGACTACTACGCCCCCCAGAGTTTCGTGGACGAAAGCGGCCGCCGCATCCAGATCGGCTGGATGGGCATGCCCGATGCCGACTACGGCAACGCCCCCACGGTGGCCCACGGTTGGCAGCACTGCATGACCGTGCCCCGCGTGCTGGCCAAAGGCGAAAACGGCACTCTGCTGCAGAGCCCCGTGCCGGAGCTGGACGCCCAGCGCGGCCCCGCCCGCAGGCTTGCGGACGGCGAGGAAGCGTTCCTCACTTCCTGTTTCGACCTGACCGCCGCGCCCGGCGGGGACTTTGCCCTGACCGTTGCGCATGGCGTGGAGCTGATGTATACTGAAAAAGACAGCACCTGCGTCCTGCGGTTCACCGACCCCGCTATGGCGGACGGCCGCACGGAGCGCCGCGCGCAGCTGGCTGCCCCCTGCCGTGACCTGCGGGTCGTGGGCGATCGCTCTTCGCTGGAAATTTTCCTGAACGGCGGCGCGGCTATGTTCAGCACCCGGTATTACCCCGCAGAGGGGGATGTGGCGGTAAAAATGACCGGCGCAGATGCTGTGGTGTATGCGTTATAAATAACCGTCAGTTTTATTGCATAAGGTCAGCGTCCTCGCCCTCTCACAAATTTTCATCTACTTTCTTGGAGGTTCACTATGTCTGGCAGCACTCTGTTTTCCATCGGCGAAGCACTCATCGATATGATCCCGTCCAAGGTAGGGTGTGCCTTTGACGAAGTGCCCTCGTTCAGCCCGCGCACCGGCGGTGCCCCCGCCAATGTCTGCGCGGCGTTCACCCGTCTGGGCGGCAAAAGCGCCTTTCTGAGCCAGTTGGGCGACGACCCCTTCGGCCACAAAATTGCCCGCGAACTGGAAGCCTGCGGCATCGACCTTTCTCATCTGGCCTTCACCGACAAGGCCAACACGGCCCTCGCTTTCGTCAGCCTGGAGGAAGACGGAAACCGCACCTTCAGCTTCTACCGCAAGCCCTCGGCCGACCTGCTTTATTCTCCTGAGCAGATCGACCCGGCGTGGTTCAAGGATGCCTTTGCCCTGCACTTCTGCAGTGTTTCGCTGGTGGACAGCCCCATGCGCCACGCCCACCTTGCGGCCATCACTGCCGCCCGGGAAGCCGGGGTCATCGTCAGCTTTGACCCGAACCTGCGCTTTCCGCTCTGGCCTGACCGCGAAATGCTGCGCCAGACCGTGCTGCAGTTCATGCCGCTGTCCAGCATCCTGAAAATTTCGGACGAAGAGCTGGAATTCCTCACCGGCACGGCGGACATCGAAGCTGCCCTGCCCCAGCTGTTCGTGGGCGATGTGCAGCTCGTGATCTACACCTGCGGCAGTGAAGGAGCCCACGCCTACACCCGCACGGCACATGGTTTCGCCCCCTGCCAGAAGGTGAAAGCCGTGGACACCACCGGCGCAGGCGACGGCTTCATCGGCTCGTTCCTGTGGCAGCTCAGCCGCGACGGCGTGACGCTGGACAAGCTCGAAAAGCTGAGCAGGACCAGACTGAACGAATACCTCGCTTTCTCCAACAAGTTCTGCGGCATCAGCGTGCAGAAGAACGGCGCCATCGACAGCTACCCCACTCTGGAAGAGATGCTGGGTTGATCTTATAACGTGCAAAAGCCCCCGCAGTATTCACTGCGGGGGCTTTTGCGTTATGAAGAAAAGAAAGAACTTATCAGAAGTTCAGTGCGCTGAGCAGCTTGTTCCAGCAGCCGGACAGCCCGGAGCCGGAAGCGGCGGAAACACCGTTGGTCTCCAGCTGCACATCGCTGAAGGTCACGTTGGCGTTGCGGGCCACATAGAAGCCGACATAGATGTAATCCGGGTCCACTGCGGTCAGGGCGTAGTCGAAACCGGCCGAAGCGGTCTCGTTGTCACCATAGGTCAGGGTGAAGCCGTCGGCGGTGCCCACGAGCTTCAGTTCCACGGTGTCGCCTGCGCCGTACTTCACCGTGGCGGCAGGGCCGTCGTACAGCTCACCGCTCTTGCGGCCAAAGCAGTTGACAGCGCCCTGGTTGCGGGTGCCCACGGCCACATAGTCGCCCATGGGGTCGGAGATGCTCTCATCCACATACATCTCATCGCGGGCCATCAGGCCGAAGGAGACCTGATTATTCTTTGCCAGCGAGTTGACGGTGGCCTTGGCGGTCAGGGTAAAGTTGGTGCCTGCGGGCAGTTTGACGTAGTACATCATCAGGCCGTCCACGGTGGAAGCGATCTTGCCGCGGTTGTTGGCCACGCCCATGGTGACGGTCTGGCCGTCCACCACTGCGGTGAAGTCGCCGCCGGTGATCTTATCTGCGCCGCCCACATTTCCGAACGCGGAGCCGCTCCACACGGTGCCGTTGGCATCGGTGAACAGGGGCCACAGCTTGCTGCTCTCGGTGGGAGCGGCATAGCTGGAAGGAACGTAATCCGGGTTTGCGGCATCGCCGTAGAACTGGTTATAGGTGGGCTTTGCCTTGTGCTTGCTGTAAGCGCCCAGCGGGGTGTCAATGGTCAGCTGGTCGATGAGCCATGCATTCAGCTTTGCGCCGTAGCTGTTGGTGTGGGTCAGGTCCAGACCGGTGGGGGTCAGCTGACCGTTCTTGCCCTCCTTGGCACCGGTGAAGCTGTGAGTGTACTGTGCCTTTTTGCCCATCGCCACATTCTCGTTGATGGTGGCGTCGGTCAGCTCCACGCAGATGAGGTGAAGCTCACTGCACATTGCGCGGATGGCTGCGGCGTAATCGCCGCCCTCATACACGGTATCGCCGATGGTGACGGTCTGGGTCTTGTGGCCGGAAGCACTGTTGTAGCTTTCCTTGGTGTTTTCGTTGGTCAGACGGGCGATCGGGGTGCAGACCACCGGAATGACGCCGCGCTCCAGTGCGGGCTGGATGTAGTTGACGTACAGGCTGTTGGCAAAGGAGCCTTCGGTCTTGTAGTCGCCGTTGGGGTTGGTGTAGCGGGCAGGCTCGGTCTTTTCGTCGTTGTGGCCGAAGCCGATGATAAGGAACTTGTCGCCCTCGGCATCGCCCAGTGCGGGCACGGTGTCGGAGCCGTTCATCAGGGTCTTGTAGCTGGTCATACCGGTAAAGTCCTTGCTGGAAGCGCCGGAGACAGCCAGATTGTAGACGTTGGCGTTGAAGTAGTTCTCGATCTCTTCGCCGTAGCCCTCACGCGGCAGATAGTAGCTGTCGTTGAAAGCGGAAACGGTGGAGTCGCCGACCACCCAGATGGAAGCCTTTTTGGCTTCTGCCTGTCCCCAGACAGCGCCCCGGGCACCGGCATCCGATGCAGCCAGACCTTCGGCGGTGAGCAGCAGCAGGCCGTGCATCTCAATGCTGCCGTCTGCCTTGCGGGTGGGAGCCACGGAGGTATCCAGACTCTCGAACCAGCTCTCCTTCACGGTGACAGTGTTGGTGGACTTGTTGTGGCTGGTCTGGGTCTCGTCGTCCCAATAGAAGTTATCCGGGCCGTAAACAGCGGTGCTGCTCTGGCTCTGCAGGTTCAGCTGCTCTTTGCCGTCGGTGCCCTTGCGGAAGGAGATTACGCCGTCGGCGGCGTAATCGGTGACAGCGGACTTGTTGCCGGTGTACAGGGCCACGTTGTAGCCCTCGTTGTTATAGGAGGTGGAGTTGTAGACCTTGACGTCCGGGCAGGAGTTGGAGTCGATGCCCTTGGCGGCATTGTCGTAGGAAATGGAGTTGATGAGCTTGTGGTTGCCGGGCAGATTGGTGCCGCCCATCTTGAAGCCGTTGCCGTTGCCTGCTTCGATGGTCACGGCCACGTTGGCAAAGCTCAGGTTGCCGTCATCGTCGCAGGTGACGGTGGGGAACTGGAAGGGCTGCTTTTTCACCGGCTCAGCGGCCAGCATCAGGTAGCCGTTCTTGTAGGCCACGCAGTTCTGGATGGTCACAGCGCCAATGGAACCGGTAGCAGCCTTGGCGAACAGGTCCCAGCCGTCGTCTGCGTTGTAAGCGGAGATGCAGCCGTCGAACACGTTGCCCTCGCCGGTGGTCAGCTTGGCGGCAAAGCCGTCGGCGTCTTCCATAGCGCGGTCAGCGTTGTTCATGGAGGTGCAGTTCTTGATGGTATTGTAGCTAGGCCACTGGTCCTTGCTGTAGGTGGACAGGCCGGACACCTGCAGGCCGGTGTTGCCGTTGTTATAGAAGTTCATGCGCTCAAGCACGCAGTGGCTGCCAGCCAGCTGCATGCCCTTGGAGCCGTCTGCGGTGTTGGTGATGTTGATCTTGCTGAAGTTCCAGTAGTTGCCCCATGCGCTGAAGCCGGTGCCCACGCCGCCAAAGTCCAGCGTAGCATACTTGCCGTCAGCGGTGGTCACGGTGATGGGCGCTTCGGCGGTGCCGTCGCGGCCGCGCTCGATTTTCAGCTCACCGGTCAGGTTATAAGTGCCGCTGGCCAGTTGGATGGTCTGGCCTGCTGCAGCGTAATTCAGGGCGGTCTGCAGGTCCACTGCGTCGGCTGCGCTGGTGCCGCCGTTGGTGGCTGCGCCGTCCGGAGTGACCACGATCACGCCATTGGCACCCAGCGCACGCAGCGTGACCTTCTTTTCCACGGTCACGGTCTTGTAGCTGGAAAGCTTCTCGTAGGCGCTGATGGCGTAGTTCTTGTCCGGGGTGAACTTGACCTTGAAGGTGGTGTCCTTGGTCACGGTGTAGGCCCTGACCATCTCTTCACCGGCCTTGACCTCCACATCCTTGTCGACGACAACGCCGTTGGCGTACACAGTGGCCTTGCCGTCTGCGTTGGCCTTGAACACCAGTTCATAGCTGCTGCCGGTGCAGGTGGCCGGGCTGGTGATCTGGTAGCTGGGGTCCACATAGGTGGTGGGCTGCAGGGTCCACTCGGAGGCATTCCATGCGCTGGTGGTGTAGGTGACATTGGAGAAGGTCACGTTCATGCCGCGGGCCGCTGCAAAGCCCAGATAGGCTTTGTTGGCCTCCTGCACGGTCATGGGGTCGTCCAGCTCACTGTACTTTGCCACGCTGGAAGCGGAGCTGTCCTTCGCGGGGATGTACAGGGTGGAAGATCCGATCAGCGCGCCGGTGGAACCGTCCGCATTGATGGCGTACTGGGCAGCCACATAGCTGTTGCTGGTCTTGGCCAGGCTGACGCGGTAGGTGTCGCCCTGCTTGATGGTCTGGGCGCTGAAAGCGGCACGGTTAGCCTTGACGTCGTTGGAAGCGGCGGTCTCATTGGACAGAATGCCGGTGTAGCTGCGCACACCCACAGCGTCCTTGATCTCCACGCCGTCCAGCGGGAGCTTGGTGCCGGTAACGGAGATCTGGTTGGAGAAATAGCTGCCGGAACCGCTGATGGTATCGCGCAGCATCAGGGCAAAGCCCTCCTGACCGTCCGGGGCCGGGTTCACATAGTCGATGGTCACATCGGCCTGCAAATAGAAGTTCTGGGTAGTGGGGTCGATGGTGGTATAGTAGAAGGACAGACCGTCTGCCGGGGAGTCGGCCACAAACTTGCCGCCCTTTTTGTTGATGGTGCCGTCATCCTTGACGGTACATGCATTCAGGGTGATCTTTCCATTGATGTCCGCACCTTCTGCAATGGTGTTGACATCTGCAGCGGTCGATGTGCCGAAGGCCTTGAACTGCCAGCTGTCCGCCGCAGAGGCTGCACCCTCTGCAAACGCGGCCAGCGGCGCAGTGCCCAGCAGCAGCGCGCCCGCCAGCAGTCCGGCAACTGTGCGCCGGATGCTCCGTTTCGCGTTTCTCATAACTTACATTCTCTCCTTTTTTTGCACAGTCTGCCAAAAAGCTCTTCTCTTTTCGCGCAGGTTCTATGCATTGTTGTATTCCAGTTTACACAGAGCCCCACCCTTTGACAAGATAAAATTTCCCATCCGAAACATTTTCGGCGATTCACATAAACTTCGCATTTTCTTTTTGGGCACTTCACCGGTGTTTGTGTGCACTTTGCACACAAACACCGGTGAAGTGATATTCTAATATATCAATCTGACAAGTATTGTTCGTGATTCAAAAACAGTCATGCAATTTTTTCTTTCCGAAATTTTTTCGCAAATCATAACCCCGTGTTTTCACACGGGGTTATGATTTTTATGCCTGTCCCACGGATTTTTTCCATGCCCATTGCATCATTTTTCGTTCTCCGGCGACTCCCTGCGCATAGGGATATGTTTTTGCATTCCGCTCAAACTGCGCACGGAATGCTTCCGCCTTTGCCGGGTTCTTTTCCACCAGAACCGCCATGATGTATTCCATGCTCAGAACATCAATAGAGTCTTTCCTCTTCCTGCGGTAATCCTGCATTTCTTCGCTGTTCCAGAGGTTCCACAGTGAGGCAGTTTCTTCGCCGACAAACAATCCGCACCGGATCCGATCTTCCAGCAGCATCTGCCGCTCAGCCGGCGTCAGAGCAGTCTGCTGTGCTCTCAAAGCATTGATTGCCCAAATCGCTTCCCAATCACGTCCTTCTCCCATCATACGCTTGATGCAATTGACCGCCTGAGAAGCGATTCTCGCATTGTCGAGCCCTTCGGTGGGCATAACAAACCACTCTTTCGGCATCTGCAGCAGGTTCACGCCTTCAGCCTGTTTTGCTGCAATGCTCAGGTCTACCCAGAATATCCGCAAAGCCACCGGGTCTTTGCTCAGATACCGGACATTGGCACCGTCGTTGTCCACACCGCCTGTCCGTTTCGGAACACCATTATTCCATGCATCATATAGACCCGCAACACACAGTTCCGCAAAAAATATTTTGGCCGCCCACATATCCCCGCATAGCGGAACCAAAGCAGCCGCAAGCAGAGCGGTGAGCAGATTTGCGATCACACCACCCAGATTATAAAGCTTATACGGCATCGTCCCATTTTTCATCTCCGGAGGTGCCATCAAACACTGTCCGGCAGTGCCGGGCAGCTTATAGCGACGCCAACGGAGCTTTCCGTTCTCCCGCTGCACCATCCAGCTGCCGACGCGGTAAGATACAAACCGGTAACCTGTCAGCAGGCCAAAAATCAGATGTCCTCCCTCATGCAGAGCCGTCTGCAGCATTCCCGCCACAAACACCATCCCAATGGCCCAGCCAAGGTATAGCAGAAGTATCCCAAGCGAGTCCATTCCCGAAAGGCCTATGGAGGTTCCCAATACTGCGCCCACCAGCGCCCAGGGCAGCAAGTCGATGAAGCCATTTTTGCCCTGTTTGTTCTTCCTGTTTTTTTCCTTTTTGGCCATGTTATGTTCCTCTTTGTATTATTTAAAACTTATATTCCAGTCTTGTCATTTTTCAGCCTTTCCGGTTCCAGTTTAACATTTGTTTATCCTTTGTACAAGTCTCGTTCTTGTTCTCTCATGCACGGTGTGTTACCATAAATATAGAACAACATGATGGGAGGAAATGCTATGCCCTTTGAATTCACCATGCTGGATGCCCTGCAAAAACTGCGCTGCCCGGTGCTGGATGCGCTGGCAGTGTTCTTCGACTATGCCGGTGCCCACGGCGAGATCTGGATCGCATTCACAGCGGTGCTGCTGGCATTCCGGCGCACCCGCAAAGCGGGGCTAGCCATGGCTCTGGCCCTGTGCCTTTACATGGTGTCCGGACATTTTATCTTAAAACCGCTGTTTGCCCGGCCCCGCCCCTGCGACATCCGGCCCGAAATGCTCACCCTCGTGGCCCGGCCCAATGGCTGGTCGTTCCCTTCCGGGCACACGGCGTCGGCCTTTGCAGCTGCGTTTGCCCTCTGGATGCAGAACCGGAAGCTGGGCGTCCCGGCGCTGGTGCTGGCGGCATTCATCGGGTTCACACGGATGTACCTCTACGTCCACTTCCCCACTGACATTCTGGGCGGCATCGCATTGGGCCTTGCCGCCGGGTGGCTGAGCTCCCATCTGGCGGACAAAATCAGCTACAAATGGGCGAAGCGAAGCGAAGTAAAACATTCTGTATAACAAAAGTTCCCCATATTTCGCAGGGAGTGGATTCATCCGCTCCGCAGGTGAGATTTTTCTACTGGGAAACAAACGGAACGCATAAATGCGTTCCCTACGGCAAAGCCGGACAGCCCGTAAGCTGCCCGGCTTTTATGCTATTTAAAAATGCCCAAAACAAAAGCAGCCAGCACCGTGGAAAGGAGGATAAAGCGGTGCTGGCTGCGATATTGGAACTCCCGAACTTTGCGGCGGATCAGGAGGGATTTGGTAGTCTGCCCGCCGCCCTGGCTATTGCCTGGCATGGGACGGGGGACAGTGTTTTAGTTAATTACCTGCTGGGTCGTGCTGCTGCACCGGCCCCCGCAGGTGAAAGCCCTTGTTGGCTTTTGGGAGGTGTCTTTTGCATCTCCCTGACTGCACCCTTATACTACCAGACAATCGTGGCATTTCTTTGTGGAGTTTTTGAACAATTTGCAAATAGATTTTAAGAATATCAGAACAGCCGCCGCATCGTTCCTTCTTCCGATGCGGCGGCTGCGTTATGGAATTTCTTCCTGTTTCAGGCGATCACTTTTTAGCCTGAGCGCGCTTGCCCAGAATGTAGGTTGCCACGAAGCCCAGAACCACGGCCACGACCATCACGATGATGGAGACGATCAGGTTGTAGCTGGAACCAGCGGGGTCAATGTAAGCAGGGATGCTGATGAAGCCCGGGGTGGAGATGACGTACTGGGTCATGCCCAGAATGCCGGCCAGCAGGCCGCCCACACCGCCGCCGATCATGGCGCCGATCAGGGGGTAGGTCTTGGTAAACAGCACACCGTAGACGCCCGGCTCGGTGATGCCGCACAGAGCGGTGATGCCGGCGGAAACGCTGACGGACTTTTCTTCCACCTTGTCGGACAGCAGGGCAGCAGCAAGGCAGGCACCGCCCACGGCCACGTTTGCGGGGGCCATGCCGGTGCAGACCAGCGGGTCAGAACCCACAGCAGCCAGCAGGGCGAAGACGACGGGGTAAGTGGCGTTGTTCATGCCAAAGAAGACCATCAGCGGGGTGGTGATGCCAATGATCATGACGGCCAGAGCAGGCACGGCCTGATACAGAGCGTAGACACCGTTTGCCAGCCAGACGCCCATGGTGTTGCCGATGGGGCCCAGAACGATCAGGGTGACAGGCACCGTGATGAGGATGGTGACCAGCGGGACAACGATGGTCTTGAGGAAGACCGGGATGTGCTTTTGCAGGAACTTGTAGACCACGCTCATGAACAGCACGCCCAGAATGACCGGGAACACAGTGGAGTTATAGCTGATGGCCTGTACGGGGATGCCGAAGAAATCCAGGCCTTCGGCACCATTGATGCTGGAATACAGCAGAATGGCACCCAGGAATGCTCCCAGGAAGCCGTTGGACTTCAGGCGGGCAGCGGCGGAGAAGCCGATGAAGATGGGCAGGAAGTAGAAGGTGGCCTGATTGATGGCGTAGATGATGGTGTAGGTGCCGGACTCAGCCGAGACACCGAACACATTGGTGAGCAGTGAGAGCACTGCACCGGTCAGACCGCCTGCAACCAGCACCGGGATGATTGGGCTGAAGGTGCCGCCGATGAAGGAGAGGATGGCGTTGCCAATGTTTCCGTGATCCTGTGCCAGATCCTTGGCTGCGGCTTCACTGTCCTCGACGCTGCCGCCGGCCTTGATGCCGTCGATCTTGATGGCCTCGGCGTAGACATCGGGCACGTCCTGACCGATGACCACCTGATACTCGCCGTTCTGGATGATGACATTCAGCACTCCGGGAATCTGCTTGACGGCGTCGGTGTCAAACTTGGATTTGTCCCGCAGCAC
The DNA here is from genome assembly GCA_963615785.1 of Oxalobacter sp. Lineage (GTDB taxonomy): Bacteria > Bacillota > Clostridia > Oscillospirales > Ruminococcaceae > Faecalibacterium. The sequence continues at coordinate 68,540 of CAVEID010000001.1, forward strand.
AAGGCGCAGGCGGGTCATGCAGTGAGTCACGCTGGAAATGTTGCCAGCGCCGCCGGCCTTTTCAATGATGCCGGAAGCCAGAGCCTTATAATCTTTCTTTGCCATTATTTCAGCATCTCCTTTCCCCAGTCCTGACCGTTGGAGCGGATCAGGTTGGAGTACCAGTAGAAGGAGTCTTTCTTGATGCGCTTCATGGACAGCTCGTCGATGCTCTTGGCAGCGTTCTGCTCCTCATCGGTGGTATCGATGTACACCAGACCGTAGCGCTTTGCCATGCCGTTGCCGGTGGACAGCAGGTCGGTGAAGGACCAGGGGTTATATGCGATGACCTCGCAGCCGTCCTCAATGGCCATGCCCAGCTGATAGATGTGCTCACGCAGGTAGTCGATGCGGCCCTGATCGTGCACCTGACCGTCGGCGTCCTTGGTCTCGTGGGCACCGTAGCCGTTCTCGGTGATCATCATGGGCAGATGATAGTGGTCCCACAGGTAGCGCATCTCATAGCGCAGGCAGGAGGGGTCGATCTCCCAATCCCAATCGGTATACTCGACGTAGGGGTTGCGGGTCAGGGCGTAACGGCCGGGCTCCACGGGGAAGACCATCTGGCCCTTGACGCCGTTCTTGTTCAGCAGGTAATCCTGCTGCTTTGCGTCATGGGGAGCAAACTTTGCGGTGTTGCTGCGATAGCAGTTGACGGCGATGAAGTCGATCTTTGCGCTCTTCATCAGCTCTGCGTCGCCGGGCTGCTCTTCGATGTCGATGTCGTTCTCTTTCCAGTAGTGCTTGATGAAATTGCTGTACTCACCGTAGACGTAGGTATCGATCCAGAACTTCTCGGTGAATTCCTCGGCGTTCATGGCAGCGATCTGATCCTCGGGGCGGCAGGTCTCGGGGTAGATGGGCACGCAGCCGGGCACGGGGCCGATCTTGCCGCCCTCCACCATCTCATGGCAGGCGTTGACAGCCTTGGCGTGGCACAGGTTCATGATGTGGTTGATCTTCCACTGATCCTTGAACCAGTCGTCGCAGCCCTTGCTGACGCCCAGCCAGTGGCCGTAGCAGATCTGCATGTTCTGCTCGTTCAGGGACAGCCAGTATTTGACGCGGTCGCCGAAGTTCTCGAAGCAGACGCGGCAGTAGTGCTCAAAGGCGTCCACGGTGGCGCGGTTCTTCCAGCCGCCCAGCTCGTCCACCCACACGGGCAGATCGTAGTGATACAGGGTGACGATGGGGGTGATGTTGTGGGCCACCAGCTCGTTGATGAGGTCATTGTAGAAGGCCACACCTTCGGGGTTCACCCTGCCGTCCGCGTGGGGGATGATGCGGGACCAGCTGAGGGAGAAGCGGTAGCTGGAGAAGCCGCACTCAGCCATCAGGGCCACATCCTCTTTGTAGTGGTGATAGTGGTCAGCCGCATAGGTGTTGTCCGCAAAGGGCTTTTTGGTCTTGGAGTTCAGGTCGATGATGGCCGGGGTGCGTCCGCCCTCGGCGACGCCGCCCTCCACCTGCCAGGCAGCGCTGGAAGCGCCCCACATGAAGTTATCGGGGAATTTGGGATTGTGTCCGTAGTACATAATTTCGTCCTTTCCATGCTGTTGGTATGCCGTTTCTGCCGTCGCAGAACTCCCACGCGCGGGTCATTTTTCTTGCACATTCATCATACCATACCGGCAAAGAAAAATGGGGTTCGCAAAGCGAACCCCATTTGGACGAATGCATAATTTAATTTTGGATTTCTGTGCAAGTCCATGATTCATCCCGTCATTCCGACAGTTTTTGCGCGCGTCTTTTGACGATATTGGACAAAGTAGGTTCAGAAACTGGACCCTGTAAAAGATCACTCTCGCGGTATTTCTGCACATAGTGGCTGTAAAGGATATCAAAGAAGTAGGTCATGCCGTACTGCGAATACACCGTGCGGGCATTGGAGTTATCCTTTTCGCTCAGATAGATCACCTGATCGTAGTCCGCCCACAGGCGCTTTTCATGGTTGACCGTCACCAGCACCTTGTAAGCCTTGATCTTGCGGGTCACAGGCTCCATCAGGGTGGCAAAGTTGCCGGTGGCCGACACCGTGATGAGCAGATCTTCCTCTGTCAGTTCCTGCAGGTATTCCAGCATATAGTGGGCATCCGACACGATCTGCACCAGCTTGCCCATGACCACCATGGACTGCTGGAAGCTGCGGGCCGCCATGCCGGAAAAATCCGAGGTGAACAGCACCACATGGCGGCTGGCGTGGATGCTTTCGGCCAGCCTGTCCATCACCGCCGGGGTGGCAAGACGGTTGATCTCCGCCATCATCCCCTCAATGGTATTGGAAAGACACTCCTTATAATTCGGGCGCACGCTGTAGCCGATGAAGTAGTTGCACTGGCGCTGCCACTCGTCGGCCTCGGCTTTCATATCCGAGAAATTATCAAAGCCGATGGACTGGCAGAACCGACGGATGCCGCTGCGGGACACATAGCAGGCATCCGCTACATCATAGATGTTCAGATCGCGCAGCTGGTCAAAGTGATAGAGAAAATACTGCGCCAGCACATAATACGGGTCCTTCGGCTCGCTCTCGTTCATCACAGCCAGAAGAGCCGTCATCAGGCTGAATGCAGTATTTTTCATGGTTTTCTCCTTCTCTGCCGATTATGCTCCGAAAAATTCCTTGGCGATATCGGCGCTGCGCTTTGCGTCCTTGGCGTACCAGTCGGCCCCGATCTTTTCCGCATATTCCGGGGTCAGCACGGCACCGCCCACCATGATCTTGCAGTCAAGCTTCGCTTCGTGCAGGGCGGCGATGGTCTCTTCCATACTCTTGAGGGTGGTGGTCATCAGGGCAGAAAGGCCCACCAGATGCACATCCTTTTCGCGCACGGTGTTCACCACGGCCTCCACCGGCACATCACGGCCAAGGTCGATGACCTCGAAGCCGTAGTTTTCCAGAATGACCTTGACGATGTTTTTGCCGATGTCGTGCACATCGCCCTTGACGGTGGCCAGCACAATGCGGCCCTTGCTGGCGCTGCCCTCGCCCTTCTGGGCAATGACGTTTTTGATTTCCTCAAAGGCGCTCTGGGCAGCGCTGGCGGCCTGCAGCAGCTGGGGCAGGAACAGCGTGCCTTTTTCATACTTGGCACCCACGATGTCCAGCGCCGGGATCAGGGCTTCGTCCACCACTTCCAGCGGCTGTTTTTCGGCCAGAAGAGCCTTGGTCTGGGCGGCTGCGTCACCCTTCAGGCCCTTTTCCACAGCCTTGATAAGCCCCGCATAGGGGCCGGTGACCTCGGCACTGTTTTCAGGCGAGGATGCGGAGGCTGCCGGAACCGCCTGTGCAGCCTGCTTGAGGGCAACGGACGCGGGCACACGGTCAGCATACCGTTCAATGTACTTGGTGCTCTGCTGGTCGCGGTTGGTCAGCACGTTGTAGGCGTAGACCGCCGCCATCATATCCTCACTGGAAGGGTTCATGATGGCGAGGTCAAGGCCCGCATACATGGCCATGGTGAGGAAGGTGGTGTTCAGGTAGGGGCGGCAGGGCAGGCCGAAGCTGATATTGGACACGCCCAGAATGGTGCGCACGCCCAGTTCCTTTTTGCAGGCTTCCAGCGCCTGCACGGTAGCCAGAACGTCCTTCTGCTGGGCGCTGGCAGTAAGGGTCAGGCAGTCGATGTAGATATCTTCCCGGGGGATTCCGGCAGCGAGAGCTGCTTCGGTGATGCGGCGGGCAATGGCCACGCGGTCTTCGGCGGCGGGCAGGATGCCGCGCTCGTCGATGGCAAGGCCCACGATGGCCGCGCCGTACTTTTTGCACAGGGGCAGAATGGCGTCCAGCTTCTCCTGCTCGCCGTTGGTGGAGTTGACGATGGGCTTGCCGTTATACACCCGCAGGCCGGCTTCCAGCGCCTGCACGTTGGAGGAATCCAGCTGCAGCGGCAGGCTGGTGACGCTCTGCAAGGCTTTGACCACTTTCGGCATCAGGGCGGGCTCGTCCACACCGGGGGCGCCCACATTGACGTCCAGCACCTGCGCTCCGGCCTCCACCTGGCTCACGGCCTGCTCAAGGACATAGTTCATGTCCTCTTCCCGCAAAGCCTGCTGGAAGCGCTTTTTACCGGTGGGGTTGATGCGTTCGCCCACCACCGTGATGCCATCCACATTGACGAAATCCACAGGCGTGCAGAGCACCGAGGGCATCTTGTGCGCCGGACGGCCCGGCACGCAGCCCGCAAAGGTGCTGTTCAGCAGCTTGATGAAGTCCGGCGTGGTGCCGCAGCAGCCGCCCGCCGCAAACAGATGCAGGTCGCGGTAAGGCTTCATCTCCATGGCGAACAGCTGCGGGGTGATGTCGTAGCCGCTGCCGTCGGCGCGGGGCAGGCCCGCGTTGGGCTTGACGAACACCGGGAAGTCGCCGGGCACGGCCTCAGCCAGACGCTTTGCCATGGGGAAGATCTCCTTGGGGCCGAGGGAGCAGTTGATGCCCACGGCATTGGCACCAAGGCCCCGGGCCGTAACGCCGAAGCTTTCCACCGTGCAGCCGGTGAAGGTGCGTCCGCCCGCTTCAAAGCTCATGCTGGCCAGAATGGGCAGCTCAGAGTTCTCCTTTGCGGCCAGCAGGGCGGCTTTCAGCTCGTACAGGTCAGTGAAGGTCTCGAAGAAAATCAGGTCTGCCCCGGCGGCGACGCCCGCCCGGACGATGCGGGCATACTCGGCGACAGCATCTTCAAAGGCCAGCGTTCCGCTGGGCTCCAGCAGTTCGCCCAGCGGGCCCACGTCCAGCGTGGTCAGGGCCCCGTAGGGCTCGCAGGCCTTTTTGCAGTTGGCGATGCCCGCCGCAATGATCTCTTCCAGGCTGTAGGCGCTGCCCGCCAGCTTGTGGGCAGACGCACCAAAGGTGTTTGCGTTGACGATGCGGCTGCCAGCGGCCGCATATTTTGCATGGATGCTCTGGATGAGCTCCGGATTCGTGATGTTCAGTTCCTCCGGCTTTGCGCCCAGCTTCAGGCCCGAAGCCTGCAGCATGGTGCCCATGCCGCCGTCCAGCAGGATGGTATTGCTCTGTTTGAAAAGTTCACTCGCTTGCACAGGTCTTTCCCCTCTTTCTGTATTCACAACGGGTGCGCAGCACGCAGTGGCCGCACCCTGCCAGTTTTCCCTTCACCGGGTGGTCGCTGACCCCCAGAATGGCCGTCACGCTCTTGCGCGGCGTCATCAGATTGGTGTCGGTGACGCACAGGCCCGCCCGGCGCACCGTGTCCAGCGCCGCCGCCACCAGCGGCTGCACCGCGATATCCCAGTCGCCATAGCCGGGCGAAAAACGCCCGGTCAGATACTTTCCCTCTTTTGCGGCCCACTGGCGCAGCTCGGCTTCCGCCGCCTCTGCGGCCTGTTCAGCCAGCGCACTGCCCAGTGCGTCCGACGCAACGCCCGCAGCGATGTCGCCCACTCCGGCGCGGCGGATCTGTGCATCCACGCCGGGGCCGAGGGTCACCGCCAGCAGCACTGCCTGCGGGCACCCCTCCAGATGGCGCATCACATCCCCGCCCCGCAGGATGCCCGCTTCGGCAAGGGCACTTGTGTCGGCTTCCAGCCAGACGGCCCGGGGCGTCGCCGCCGCCAGCAGCGGCACGGCGCACCGTTCCAGCAGGGCCATAGTTTTTTTGTCCGGCTCACCGCGGGAACCGAAGTACCGTGCGGCCTGCGCCGTATCAACTGCCGCAGGCTTTTGCAGCGCAAGCGGCCTTGGAGCACCGATCATCCGCCGCACCTCCTTTACTTTTATAGAATAAAGCAGTTTTAAGTATACCGCACCCGTGGGATTTTATCAATCCCGGAGAGAAAATGATAAACAATTTAGAATGGCCTCCGCTTTGCTCTGGCCATAATCAGAGGAATTGGATTTTTATATTTGCGTTTGTCGCGGCCTGCGGGCCGCGACAAACGTCTTTTCACAGGAGGGGCTGTCACGGTAAACACGCAGCTCGATTCATCCCCCATCCGTGAAAAAGCAGAAGAGCAGCAACCGCAGTTGCTGCTCTTCTGCAATACCAAAATAATATTTCCGCTGAACATGCACAGAGCGCCAGCGGAGTGCATTCAAATCGTTCTGCCTTTACTTAATGCAGCTGGAGCAGGGCGTATAACCCGCATCCACGGCTTCCTGATAGCTGGAGAAGAGGATCTGGTTCTTCTCTGCCGGGAGGTTCGAGCAGGTGGGCAGGTGGAACTTTTTGCTGTTCACGTTGCCGATGTATGCCTGCTGGGACGTGCTGGACGCCGCCGGGTCGGTGGGGTTCAGCTGGTCGTCCGCTGCAAAGTGCTCGGTGCCCACAGTGTAGTTCTGGCCGTCGCTGCCGATGGTGATGGTGCCCTGCAGGTCGGTGCGGTAGACGTCCACACCCGCATCCCGCAGGATGCTCAGCGTCTCCTCGTGGGGGTGACCGTATTTGTTGTTCACACCGCAGGAGATGACGCCCATCTCGGGCAGAACTGCGTTCAGGAACAGATAGCCCGTGCTGGTGCTGGAACCGTGATGGCCCACCTGCAAAACATCGGCCTTCAGGTTGGCCCCACTGTTCACAAGGTCGGTCTCAGCAGTCTTTTCCATATCGCCGGTGAGCAGGAAGCTGGTGGAACCATAGTCGATGCGCAGCACGATGGAAGTATCGTTGGTGTCACTGTACTGTGCCACCGGGCCCAGCATGGTCACCGTGGCACCGCCCAGCGGCCACATGGTGCCCACCGTGGGCACCTCCACCTGCAGGCCCTGCTGCTGGGTATATTTGACGAAATCCTTGAAGCACTTGGTGGATGCTTCGGTCACAGGGCTGTAGACGTGGTTCGCCGGGAAGTAGGCCAGTGCAGCGGCCAGACCGCCCACATGGTCTTCATGGGCGTGGGAGCAGAAGACATACTGCAGTTCTTCCACGCCCTGATTCTGCAGATAGGACACAATCAGGCTGCCGTCGTCCACATTTCCGCCGTCGTAGAGCATGAACTGCCCGTCACACTCCACCAGCACGCTGAGGGCCTGGCCCACATCGATGAAATGCACTTCCAGGGGTGCATCCACAGTGTCCACTGCCGCAGCAGCGGAAGACGGGTTCGGCACCACATCAGCACTGCCGCCCGGCACAGAGGGCAGTTCTCCGCAGCCCGCAAGGCTCAGCACCAGCGCAGCAGCAGCGGCAAAGGCAGCCAGCCGCTGGAACAGTCCCTTTTTAGGCCGATTTACTTTTTCTTTTTCGAAGTTTTCCACGCTGCGCTCTCCTTCTGTTGATTACTTTTCGGTTTGTGGGCGGGTGCCGAATGGGGCGCAAAGCGTGCGCCGGGGCTGGGCTGGCGTCCAGCCGGAGCAGCGGCACGGCTCTGGCCGCGGGCAGGCTTTCCGCCTTTTCCTTTCTGGTTCGGGCGGACGGTGTAAGTGCCGTCATTGTGGATGGTCACATCGGCGGCTTCGGTCCGGCGGGCGGAGCGCTGCACGGCACGGCGGCCCTCGGCGGGCACCAGCAGCGGAATGAGGTCTTCGCGGTGAGTCAGCTTGAGGGCCTTGACCACCTTTTCGGCGTTGCGGGGCTCGTAATACTGCAGAAGGGCACGCTGCAGGGCCTTGCCCTCGGGGGTCTTTTCCACGAACACGGGCTTGAGGGTGTAGGGGTCAAGGCCGGTGTAGAACATGCAGGTGCTCACGGTGCCGGGGGTGGGGTAGAAATCCTGCACCTGCTCCGGGCGCATGTGGTTCTTATAAAGGTACTCGGCCAGATAGACCGCATCTTTCAGGGTGCTGCCCGGGTGGCTGGACATCAGGTAGGGCACCAGGTACTGCTTCTTGCCCGCCTTTTTGCTGAGCTCGTAGAACTTGTCCTTGAACTTGTTGAAGGTCTCAATGGGCGGCTTGCCCATATAGGCCAGCGTGTTGGGGGCGCAGTGCTCCGGGGCAACTTTCAGCTGACCGGAAACGTGATACTCCACCAGTTCTTTGAAGAAGGTGTCGTCAGGGTCGGCCATGAGGTAGTCGAAACGGATGCCGCTGCGGATGAACACTTTCTTCACGCCTGGCAGTTCCCTCACCCGGCGCAGAATTTTGAGGTAATCGCTGTGGTCCACGATCATATGGGAGCATGTGGTGGGCGCAAGGCAGTGTTTGCCGCCATTGCACATGCCGCGCAGCATCTGTTCGCGGCAGGACGGGAACCGGAAGTTCGCCGTGGGGCCGCCCACGTCGTGGATATAGCCCTTGAAGTCCGGCTCGTGGGTCATGCGCTCGGCTTCCTCCACGATGCTGTCGGCGCTGCGGCTGGTGACGCGGCGTCCCTGATGCAGCTGGATGGCGCAGAAGTTGCAGCCGCCGAAGCAGCCGCGGTTCTGGATGATGGAGAACTGCACCTCCCGGATGGCGGGCACGCCGCCCATGGGCTCATAGATGGGGTGATAGCGGCGGGTGTAGGGCAGAGCGTAAACCTTGTCCAGCTCCCAGCGCACCAGAGGCTTTGCAGGGATGTTCTGCACGAGGTATTTTTCGCTCTGTTTCTGCACGATGATCTGGCCGCTGACCACGTCCTGATTGTCCATCTGGATGCGGCAGGCCTTGGCGTAGGCCGTTTTATCAGACGCCACCTTTTTAAAACCCGCGCACTCCACATAGCGCTCCGGCAGGTGATCGAAGTCGGTCATGTAGCAGGTGCCGTCCACGTCCGTGATGCTCTCCACCGGTTCCCCGGCTGCAAGGCGGCGGGCGATCTCCACGGTCTGATGTTCGCCCATGCCAAAGCTGATGATGTCCGCGCCGGAGCTCTCCGCGATGCTGGGCAGAACGGTGTCCATCCAGTAGTCGTAGTGAGCGAAGCGGCGCAGGGATGCTTCCAGACCGCCCAGAATGACCGGCAGGTCGGGGTAAGCTTCCTTGGCAAGCTTTGTGTACACAGTGGCGCTGCGGTCAGGCCGGGCACCGCCCCTGCCGCCGGGAGAATATTCATCCTCGGCACGGGGAATTTTGGCCACAGAGTAGTGGCTGACCATGCTGTCCACATTGCCGCCGCCGATGAAAAAGCCGTACTTCGGCTTGCCGAACCGCTTGAAGTCCTCGCAGTCGGTGTAGCGGGGCTGGGCCAGCACGCCGATCTTGTAGCCCTCAGCTTCCAGCAGGCGGCTGATGATGGCGGTGCCAAAGCTGGGGTGGTCAACATAGGCGTCGCCGCCCACCACCACGAAGTCCAGCTGATCCCAGCCCCGGGCTTCCATGTCGGCCCGGCTGATGGGGAGAAATTCGGTGTAGATCTTTGGGGAAGAGTTGTCCATTTGCCATATCCTCATTCTTGATTGACTCGGATAGCGTCCCCGCCCTCTCCGTCAATGCTTACACATTGCCACCTCTCCCCCTTTGGGGGAGCTGGACGCGAAGCGGCCTGAAAGGGCGAGCGCTCTTTTATTTTTCATTCATCCGGCTGATTCATCTGCATCTCAAGCCACTGCTGGCGGCTGATGAGCACAGCGCGGGGCTTGGCACCCTCGTAGGGGCCGATGACGCCTTTCTGTTCCATCTCGTCCATGATGCGGGCCGCGCGGGCATAGCCCAGCTTGCAGCGACGCTGCAGCAGACTGGTGGAAGCCTGCCCTGCGTCGATGACCACCTCCACGGCCTGCTTGAACATCGGGTCGCTGTCGGAGTCCTCGTCCGAATCGGCACCGCTGCTGCCCTTTTTGCCGTCCTGAATGGCGTGCTTTTCCATGGCCTCGATCATGGCCTCGTCGTACTGCACGGTGGCGCTGGACTTGATGAAGTCCAGCACACGGCTGATCTCCTCATCCCGCACGAAGGTGCCCTGAATGCGGGTGGGCTTGGGTGCGCCCACAGGCATGAAGAGCATATCGCCCTGGCCCAGCAGCTTTTCAGCACCGGCACCATCCAGAATAGTGCGGCTGTCCACCTGACTGGACACCGCAAAGGCGATGCGGCTGGGGATGTTGGCCTTGATCAGACCGGTGATGACATCCACGCTGGGGCGCTGAGTGGCAACGATCAGGTGCATACCGGCGGCGCGGGCCTTCTGAGCGATGCGGCAGATGGAATCCTCCACATCCTTGCCCACCACCATCATCAGGTCGGCCAGCTCATCGATGATGATGGCGATATAAGGCATCTTTTCGAGGTCCGGCCGCTCTGCCGCCAGCTTATTGAAGGATTTGATATCGCGGACGTTGTTCTCCGCAAACAGACGATAGCGGCGCTCCATCTCCTGCACCGCACTGCCCAGCGCGCCCGCAGCCTTTTTCGGCTCGGTGACCACCGGCATCAGTAGATGCGGGATGCCGTTATACTCAGCCAGCTCCACGACTTTGGGGTCAATAAGCAGCAGCTTGACATCCTCGGGGCTGGAGCGGAACACCAGACTCATGATGATGCTGTTGACGCAGACGGATTTACCGCTGCCGGTGCTGCCCGCGATGAGCAGATGGGGCATCTTGCACAGGTCGGCCACCTGAGCCACGCCGGCAATGTCCTTGCCCAGGGCAATGCCCAGCGGCGAAGTCATGCGCAGGAAGCTCTGGCTTTCAAATACACTGCGGATATACACCGGCTGGCGCTTGTGGTTGGGCACCTCGATGCCCACGGCAGGCTTGCCGGGGATAGGCGCTTCCATACGCACATCCGCCACAGCCAGATTCAGGGCGATATCGTCTGCCAGCGAGGTGATGCGGCTGATCTTGACGCCCGCCATGGGCTGCACCTCGTAGCGGGTGACAGCCGGGCCCCGGGAGATATCCAGCACACGGGTGCGCACGCCGAAACTTTCCAGCGTGTCCACCAGCTTCTGCGCGTTAGCCTTGAGCTCATCCTGTGCGGTGGGGTCGCTTTCCTCCGGCGATTTCTCAAACAGCTCAATAGGCGGATACTGATACTGGAAGGTGTCCACCGGCTCCGTTTCCTCCACAGGAGCCTGCGCCGCAGCCTGTTCGGAAGCGGCGGGCTTTTCCATGGCGGCAGCCACCAGTGAGCTGATATCCTTTTCTTCTACCGGCTCGGCTGTGATGCTGATCCAGCCATCAGCGTCGGGCTCGCTGCGCATGGCTACGGCATTTTCGGCGCTCACCCGGGCAGACGCTGCCGGAACAGCAGGCTGAATGGTCGCCGCCGGGTTCTCAGGCTCAGCAGTTTCCTCCGGAGCTGCTGCCGGTGCGATCGGAGTGATGACCGGCGTTTCAAAATGTGCTTCCGGGGCAGGCTGCTCCGGTTCGGCAGGGGCGGCAAAGAAATCTGCCGCATCCGTGACCACAGCATCCTGCACGATGGGCTGCGGGGCCGGTTTCGGGGCCGAACGCAGCGGGTTCTGGCCAAAGGTGCCGCCGGGCCCCACGATCAGCGGCTCAATGGGCTCACTGCCGCCTTCCTTCACCTCGGTGTGGTCAGGGCCAAGGTCTACGTCAAAGGGTGCCCGGGGCCGGGGTGCACTCACCTTCACCGGCGTGATGACCGGGGCCGCAAGCTCCGGCTGGGAAAGCGGCTGGCCGAAGCCGTTTGCGGGCGCTTCCGGCTGGGATGCCTGCTCTGCGGCAGGAACTTCCGCTTCCATTTCCTCGGTCACCTTGTGGCCCCAGCTGCGGATGCCGCTGAGCCAGTCCGGCAGGCCGATGCGGAATGCCGGGCTCTCCACATCCTTTTCCGCTTCTTCCTCGTACTCTGCTTCATCTTCGGCTTCGTCGTAGTCCTCTTCTGCCTCCTGCTCCGCCGCCCGGGCAGCAGCACGCTCAGCCCGGCGCTCGGCGTTGCGCTGAGCAAGAGCTGCGCCCCGGGCATGGACGCCGCCAAACGCCGCGCACAGCCACTGCCAGACCTCCGCCGGGGTCAGGTCAAAGATGTACAGGCTGGCACAGAGCGCCAGCACGATCATGATCAGGTTTGCCGCCGGGCGTCCGCACAGCAGCAGCAGATTGCCGCCCAGCAGTGCACCCAGTGCACCGCCGCCGATCCAGGCATCCACACCATTCTGGTAACACGCAGCCACCATCTGGAAGGCCGAAAGTCCCTGCGGCTGGATGCCGGAAAAGACGATGACCGTGCCGCTGGCAAAAATAAGTCCCAGCGCCAGCTTGAAAATTTGGGGCAGAAGATCTTCGCCCCGGGTGTACTGCACAGCAAGGCAGCATACCGCCGCGCCCAGCACAAAGCTGCCGCAGCCAAACAGGCCGAACAGCACATTATGCAGCGCACGCCAGGCTGAGTCTCCTTCCACGAAGGCCAGCACGACCAGCAAAAGCCCCGCAAACAGGGTGCCAAGCCCCGCCGGGAGACGCTGTTCTGCGCGTTTTTTCCGCGATGATGTGCGGCGTGCAGTTGATTTTCGTTTTCTCGTTGCCATTCTTCTCGCTTCCCCACGTTTGTGAAAGACATAATATCAGATTATATTATTGTACCACGCAGAGAAGAAAATAGCAAACCTATTGTTGTGCAAATTGCAGATCACCTACCCCGGCAGGGCGGCAGATAGTTTCTCCAGCGAATGTCCGGAAGGTGGGGCCCCAGCGCGAAGCGTTGGTGCGGGACAGGTGTCCCGGGTTGTTCGCGGAGAAAGCTATCTGCTGACCTGCCGTACTCTTACGTTGCAACAAAGGCGGTGCACCGACAGCTTCCTCCTAAAAAGCTTTTAGCCTTTCTCAATTTCCCCATACAGCCACTGCAGAGCGTCTGACAGGCCGCCCAGTTCGTCAATGAGCTTTTCTTTCACAGCGCGGCGTCCGTCCAGCACTGTGCCCATATCCATCACCAGTTCTCCTGTGTGGAGCATCAGCTCGGTGTAGCGCTTTTCGGTCATGCCGCTGTGAGCCGCCACAAAACCGGTGATGCGCTGCTGCATCTGCTCAAAGCTGCGCATGGTCTGCGGCACGCCCAGGATCACCCCCGAATGCCGCACCGGGTGCACCGTCATAGTGGCTGTTGGCACGATAAAACTGCGCCGTGCGCTTACCGCCAGCGGGATGCCGATGGAATGCCCACCGCCCAGCACCAGCGTGGCACTGGGCTTGGACACACTGGCAATGAGTTCCGCCAGCGCAAGGCCCGCTTCCACATCCCCGCCCACGGTGTTCAGCAGCACCAGCAAGCCCTCGATGCGGGGGTCCTCCTGCACCGCCACCAGCTGGGGGATCACATGCTCATACTTTGTGGTCTTCTGGCCTTGCGGCGCTTCACTGTGTCCTTCCACCTGCCCGATGACAGTCAGGCAGTGGATAGCGTGTCCGCCCCGTGTCAGGGTGACCGTGCCAAGGTCTTCGATCTCCTCTTTTTCCAGCCGGCGCTGCTCGGTCTGTTCCTGCTTTTCCTGTGCCATATGCTTCTCCTTTTGCGGTTTTCTGTCAGCATTCCCCGCCGAAGCCGGGTTATGCACCCTTTCCGGACCTCAAAATGCATCATTTTTGATGAAAATTTTTTGATATCTATTTGACATTCTCCCGCAGTGCGTTATACTTTATATAATTGGCAGTAAATGATGGATGTATCAGACTCTGCAGCCCGTGTTCTGCACCATTCGGCAGGAGCGGCGCTGCACTCTCAGGGCTGAAAGGAGAAAGTATCCTATGACCACCCCCGCAAAAGCTTCGCTTCCCGTGATCAAGCGTCTTCCGAAATATTACCGTTATCTGCGCTCTCTGCAGGCCGATGGCATCACCAGCATTTCATCCCGCGAGCTGGCCGCACAGATGGGCACCACCGCATCTCAGGTGCGGCAGGACTTCAACTGCATCGGCGACGTGAACGGCCGTCAGGGCATTGGCTATTCGGTGGAGAACCTGCTCTCCATCCTCGAGACGCTGCTGTTCGGCAACGGTGACCGTCTGCCCACCATCCTCATCGGCTGCGGCCGTCTGGGCAAGGCCGTGAGCCGCTTTATCACCACTGATACCAACGGCTATCGGCTGATCGCCGCCTTTGACGTGGCTCAGCACGAGGTTGGCAAGGAGATCAACGGCATCCAGATCCGTCACATCGACGAACTGGAAGCTTTCTGTGCCGAGCATCACCCCAAGGTGGCTGTGCTCTGTGTGCCCCGCGACGGTGCCGAGCAGGTCAGCGGACGTCTGGTCGATCTGGGCATTGAGGGCTTCTGGAACTTCTCCCACTATGACCTGTCAGTGCCCTACCCCGATGTGGTGGTGGAGAACGTCCATCTGGGCGACAGCCTGATGAGCTTGGGCTACCGCCTGCGCAATCAGGACTGAGTCCTACCTATTATAGTAATAAAGCCCTCTCCGTCAGTGCGGATGCAATGCCGGAGAGGGTCGTTTTATGAGGAGAGCTTTCGAATGGCAAAACTGTATTTCCGCTATGGTGCGATGAACAGCGGCAAGAGCACCGCCCTGATGCAGGTGGCGCACAACTACGAAGAGCAGGGCATGCGGGTGCTGATCCTGAAGCCGCAGGTGGACACCAAGGGCGGCGGCGAACTGGTGAGCCGCCTGGGCGTGCGCCGCAAGGCCGATTTGCTGATCCCGCCGGAGCTGGATGTGTTCGAAGCTGTGCGCAGCGCCGCTGCCGGCGAAAAGCCGCTGGCCTGCGTGCTGTGCGACGAGAGCCAGTTCTTCACCCCGGAGCAGGCTGAGCAGCTGTTCATGGTGACGGTAGATCTGAATATCCCTGTGATCTGCTATGGCCTGCGGGCGGATTTTTCGCTGAAAGGCTTCCCCGGCTCCACCCGGCTGCTGGAGCTGGCCCACACCATCGAGGAGATGAAGACCATCTGCACCTGCGGGCGTAAAGCCATCTGCAACTGCCGCAAGGTGAACGGCCGGTTCGTGTTTGAGGGCGAGCAGGTCGCCATTGATCTGGAAAATGATGTGCAGTACGTCAGCATGTGCCCCCAGTGCTACTTCAAGGCGAAGCGGGAGTTTTATAAGGAAAAAGCGTAACAGCAGGTCAGCAGACAAGATGCATTTTCGTCCGACTCCTCCAGTCACCTCTGAGATGGGGCCATTGGCACGGCGCAAGCCGTGACTGAAGGAGTTCGGCTTCCTCTGAGGGGGGGCGCCTTTCGTCCTCTCAAGCCGCCCATATCTTGTATACAAGGCCATTGTGTCAAAAAGCACGATGGTCTTTTTCTTTTGCCCTTGCACTCCCGGGACGTACAAAACCGGTCATCCGCGCTTTCGGGCGTCAGATTGATATATCAGAGTGCGCATTTTTTGCTCTATTGATATATCAGTTGACAATTCCGAAAAAATGTTTCGTTTTGGTGTTGTTCTTCCACATTGTATGCAACGATCCTGCATCTTCAAAAGAAATGTTTACAAAATTATTGCAAATTTTGCCCTTCCACCGCAGTGGAACTGACGTTTTCTATGCAAAACAGCGAAGTATACATGTTGCACAGTTTTTCGGCTCAAGTTTATTCATTTCATCCATGCTGTCAAATC
The DNA here is from genome assembly GCA_963615785.1 of Oxalobacter sp. Lineage (GTDB taxonomy): Bacteria > Bacillota > Clostridia > Oscillospirales > Ruminococcaceae > Faecalibacterium. The sequence continues at coordinate 83,939 of CAVEID010000001.1, forward strand.
CCGCGAAAAAACAAGAGCAATATTTGTTCGTTTTTGTCCTGCAATTCTGCAATTTACATCTTTCTTTTTGCGGCTCCTTTTGATATCATAATTGTATACAACGGGGTGTGTGCAGAACCCCCGTTCAAGTCGATGTTTTCTATATTAGGAGGAGAACAAAAATGAGCAAGGCAATTTCTCGTCGTGATTTCATGAAGGTCACCGGCGCTGTGGGCGCTGCCGGCCTGCTGGCCGCTTGCGGCGGCAGCTCCGCATCTTCCACCGCTTCTTCCGCTGCTGCTTCTGAGGCCCCCGCTGCTTCCGCAGACGAGAGCCTGGCACTGTCTGACGGTCCTGTTTCCATGACCATCAGCTGGTGGGGCGGCGACAGCCGTCACGAGGCTTACCAGAACGCTATCAAGGAGTTCCAGGCTGAGCACACCAACATCTCCATCGAGCCCACCTTCGCCGCATGGTCCGGCTGGGAAGAGAAGATGGCTGCCGCTTTCATCGCCGGCAACGCACAGGATGTCTGCCAGGTCAACTGGAACTGGCTGTACAACTACTCTGCTGACGGCAGCAAGTTCGTTGACCTGAACACCGTCACCAACTTCCTGGATCTGACCCAGTTCGATGATGCTGCTCTGAACGCCTGCTACGTTGCAAACGCTCAGCAGTGCGTGCCCGTCTCCATGACCGGCCGTATCTTCTTCTGGAACATGACCACCTTCAACAAGGCTGGCATCACCGAAGTTCCCAAGTCTCTGGACGACCTGATGGCTGCCGGCAAGGCTTTCCAGGAGAAGCTGGGTGATGACTACTATCCCCTGCACCTGGGCGCATACGACCGTATGATCCTGATGGTCTTCTACCTCGAGTCCAAGTACGGCAAGGACTGGGCTGACCCCGTCACCTCTACCCTGAACTACACCGAGGACGAGATCGCAGAAGGCATCGACTTCATCAAGAGCCTGGTGGACGGCCACGTCATGATGAACCTGAAGACCTACTACTCCGCAAACTCCGACACCGCTACTCACCAGTCCAACGAGTGGATCACCGGTAAGATCGCAGGCATCTTCGAGTGGGATTCTGCCGCTACCAAGTATGCTTCCGCTCTGGATGAGGACAACAAGGACGGCTTCACCGTCGGCGAAGAGATCAAGTTCGGCGACACCAACGGCGGCTTCTCCAAGGTCTCCATGGGTCTGGCTATCACCAAGACCAGCCAGTGCGTTGCTGAGTCTGCTGCTCTGATCAACTTCCTGCTGAACGAGGAGAAGGGCGCTTCCATCATGGGTTCCGAGTGCGGCATCCCCGCTTCCAAGGCTGGTCTGGGCTACGCTCAGGCTGCCGGCGCTGTCAAGGATCTGGTTGCTGACGCAAACGCCAAGGTCATGGCTTTCACCACCAACCAGCTGGATCCCCTGTTCGAGAACAACGACCTGAAGGCTTCCGGCACCGGCATCTATCAGGAAGTGTTCGATACTGTTGACTACGACGGCGTTGCAGGCGCAGATGTTGTCGCCACCCTGCTGGACGGCATGGAGTCTGTCGGCTATACCATCGGCTAATTGACCTTCCGAGTGCCGCGTGTGCGGTGACGTACATAAAAAGGCACCCTTTGACTGAAACGGAGGGGCACCTGCCGCCCAAACGGCAGATGCCCCTTTTTTGTCAGAGAGATGTTACAAATTTCTGACAAATCTGTATCCGGTTTGTTACCCCTGCCCGCATCATACTTCGAAAATCCTGAAAAAGGAGGATTTCCCAGATGAAAGAAAGCAATGCGCCTGCCGTGGGGCGTACCCCGTTCCAGAAGTGGCTGGATAAGTACCAGGGTCTGTTCTATCTGATCCCCTGGATCATCGGCTTCGTGGTGTTCAAGGCTGTTCCGTTCGGTCAGTCGCTGTATTACAGCTTCACCGATATGAACTTCTTCAAGTCCGGCACCCAGTTCGTCGGCCTGCAGAACTACATCACCGCTTTCACCACCACCAAGATCACCAAGGCTCTGATCATCACCTTCAAGTACGCCTTCATCACCGTGCCTCTGAAGCTGATCTTCGCTCTGTTCATCGCATACATCCTGAACTTCAAGATCGCCTGCGTGAACCTGTTCCGTACCATCTACTACATTCCCTCCATTCTGGGCGGCTCTGTTGCTATCGCCGTTCTGTGGAAGGCAGTTTTCAGCGTGGACGGCCTGCTGAACACCGTGCTGCGCGCCGTGACCTTTGGTCTGGTGCAGGGCCCCGAGTGGCTGTCTGACCCCAGCTACGCGCTGTGGATCATCTGCTTCCTGCGAATCTGGCAGTTCGGTTCTGCCATGGTGCTGTTCCTGGCTGCTCTGAAGGGTGTGCCCGCAGACCTGTACGAGGCTGCCACCATTGACGGCGCAGGCAAGTGGCGTCAGTTCTTCTCCATCACCGTTCCGATGATCACCCCCATCATCTTCTACAACCTGGTCACTCAGATCTGCCAGGCTTTCCAGGAGTTCAATGGCCCGTACATCATCACCAACGGCGGCCCCCGTGGTTCCACCACGCTGATCTCTCTGCTGGTTTACAACTACGCATTCAAGTCTTATGACATGGGTATGGCATCCGCTCTGGCATGGATCATGTTCATCATCGTCTGCATCCTGACGATCATCGCATTCACCAGCCAGAAGAAGTGGGTCTACTACTCTGACGAAAGGTAAGGTGACCAGTATGGGAATGAAAGCATCGAACAAAATCGCAACCTTCTTCAAGTATTTTGTCCTGATCCTGGTCGGCATCATCATGATCTATCCTCTGCTGTGGATGATTAGCGCTACCTTCAAGGACAACAGCGAGATCTTCGCAGGCATCAGCCTGTGGATCAAGCACCCCACTCTGGATGGCTACCGCGGCGCACTGAACAACTTCGGCGGCTCCATCAACATCCTGCAGGCCATGCTGAACACCTACAGCTACGTTATCCCCAAGGTGTTCTTCACCGTCGTGTCTGCCTGTGTGGCTGCTTACGGCTTTGGCCGTTTCGACTTCCCCGGCCGCAAGCTGATGTTCAACATCATGCTGGCCACCCTGTTCCTGCCTCAGGTCGTTCTGAACGTGCCGCAGTACCTGCTGTACAACAAGTTCGGCTGGCTGGACAGCCCCTTCTATCTGGCCATCTGGGTCCACTGCGCATTCGCAACTGAGACCTACTTCGTCTACCAGCTGATCCAGTTCATGCGCAACGTGCCCCGCGATCTGGACGAAGCTGCTGCCATCGACGGCTGCTCTTCCTTCCAGACCCTGTACAAGGTCATCGTCCCCATGCTGGGCCCCGCTCTGGTGTCCTGCGCACTGTTCCAGTTCATGTGGAGCTGCAACGACTTCATGGGCCCGCTGCTTTACGTCAGCACCCCCGGCAAGTACCCGATGTCCCTGTTCGTCAAGCTGTCTATGGACGGTGATACCGGTTTTGCCTGGAACAAGATCCTGGCTCTGTCTCTGATCTCCATCCTGCCGCAGCTGATCGTCTTCTTCTGTGCACAGGATCAGTTCGTTGAAGGTATCTCTGCTGGTGCCGTCAAGGGCTAAGCCCCCGCGCACAGCGTAAGATCATCTGATACAAACAAACACCCCCTGTGCCGTTCCCGTAAATGGCGCAGGGGGTGTTGTTTGTTTGGGAATGATGTATTCCACCGCTGGCGGAACATGATGTGCTTCGCAATGATGCGTTCTTTTCGAGAACATGATGAGCCGCTTCGCGGCAATGTGCCGTAAGGCACACATCATCTGCCGCAGGCAGACATCATAGCCCGCAGGGCTGCATCATGTTTCACGCAGTGAAATACCTCATTTCCTATGTCCCTTCCGGTACTGCAGCGGGCCTGTGCCCATCACCTCGCGGAACACGCGGCGGAAGTGGGCCGCGCTGGCAAAACCGGTCTGCTCTGCCACCGCGCTGATGGACAGTTCTGTGGTCTCCAGCAGCTTCTGCGCCGCTTCGATGCGGCGGTTGTTGATGTAGTCCACGATGGACTGCCCCGTCACCCGCCGGAACAGACGGCTGAGATAGTAGGGCGAAAGGTAGAATTTCGCCGCCACCTCGGTGAGGGAGAACTTCTGCTGGTAGTTGGCTGCAAGATAAGCGCAGATCTGCTCCACGGTCTCGTTGTGGGGCCGGACGGCGGCGCTGCTCTCCGCCGTCCACTCCTGCTCCACATAGTGCAGGATCAGCAGCAGGTACAGCGGGGCAGGATTGTCCTGTTCCCCCATGGCACTGGCCATCATTTCCAGCAGCGTGCGCAAACGGCGGCACCACTGCACCGGGCCGTACAGCACCGTATGCTCCTGCGGCAAAAACATCCGGGCAAAGTCCCGCCCTGCCGTGGCTTTGAGCTCGTGCAGCATGGCCTGCGGGAACCGGCATCCGGTCAGCTCGGACGCAGCGCTGCCCGCCGGGGCAAGGCTTCCGCCGCCCGGGCCCAGCAGCACTGCGCTGCCGGGGTTGAGCACCACCGTCTCGCCGCTGTATCGCAGCATGAAACTGCCCTCGGACACCAGCAGGACAAAGCAGTTCTCTTCGCCGGGTTCCAGTGTATATTGTTCTCCGCTCAGCCGCAGGGTGGCTGCGGCCACCTTGCCCGCGATCTTTTCACGTTCTGATTTCATAGGTAACTCCTTCAGTCACGGCTGACGCCGCGCCAAACATCCCCTTCTGACACTATCGTGCCACCTCCCCCGGCCGGGGGAGTCTATCCCCGAGGGGGAAGGTTATCCCTTCATTCCAGCTTTATCATATCACGTCCGCTTTTTGCGGGCAAGACAAAACCATTCGATACAGGAGGTTCTCTCATGAATCTGTCGCTCATTCGTTCCATGACGCGCAGTGCTGTTTTCGAGCTGGAAAACGGCCTGTGCTACCGCCCGGCCCACCCGTTCACCGTCACGCTGAACGGCGAGGTCGTTTACGAAGCATGCAGCACCAACGTGTTCTCCCTGTTTTCCCTGCTGCCCGGCACCAAATACACCGTCGGCGTGCAGGCTGAGGGTGAAAGCCTGACCCTTGCCTTCACCACCGAAGCCGAGACTTTCTTTGTGGATGCATCCCGCTACGGTCTGGTAGCCGACGGCACCACCGACAACACCGTCCGCCTGCAGGCTGCGCTGTCCACCTGCCCCAAGGGCGGCACCGTGTATGTGCCCGCAGGCCGCTACCGCACTTCCAGCCTGTTCATGAAGAGCAGCACCACCCTTTATCTCGAAAAGGGCGCCGTGCTGCTGGGCGACAACGACCGCACCCACTACCCTATCCTGCCCGGCGTCATCCCCAGCGAGAACGAGGTGGACGAATACTACCTCACCGGCTGGGAGGGCAACCCGCTGAACAGCTTTGCAGGCCTTTTGAACATCACTCAGGTGCACGACGTTGTGGTCACCGGTGAAGGCACGCTGGACTGCGACGCCGAAAACGGTGACTGGTGGGTCAATCCCAAGGTCAAGCGCATCGCATGGCGCCCCCGCGCCGTGGCCATGGTGGACAGCGAGAACGTCTGCCTGCACGGCATCACGGTGCAGAACAGCTACTCCTGGACCATCCACCCCATCTTCGTCAAGCACCTTGATCTGCTCAACTTCAACATCAACAACCCCTACAATGCCCCCAACACCGACGGCATCGACCCCGAGAGCTGCGAGTACACCCGCATCATCGGCGTGAACATCCATGTGGGCGACGACTGCATCGCCATGAAGGCCAGCAAGGTCTTCTTGGGCATGAAGCTCAAGAAGAGCTGCGAGCACACCGTCATCCGCAACTGCCTGCTGGACAAGGGCCACGGCGGCATCGTCATCGGCAGCGAGATGAGCGGCGGTGTCAAGGACATGGTGGTCACCCAGTGTCTGATGGATCACACCGACCGCGGCCTGCGCGTCAAGACCCGCCGCGGCCGCGGCAACACTGCCGTCATTGACGGGCTGGTGTTCCGCAACGTGGAGATGCGCGGCGTCAAGGCCCCCTTCGTCATCAACATGTTCTATTTCTGCGACCCGGACGGCCACGGCCCCTATGTGCAGTGCCGCGACGCGATGCCGGTGGACGAGTACACCCCGAAGCTGGGCAGCCTGACCATGGAGAACATCGTGGCCACCGACGCCCAGTTCGCGGGCTGCTATTTTGACGGCCTGCCGGAGCAGCCCATTGAGCGTGTTTCCATGAAGAATGTGACCATCACTTTTGACCCCAACGCCGAGGCCGGCCAGGCCGCCATGGCGGACAACCGTCCCCATGTGAAGAAGCTGGCCATCTACGCTGAAAACGTCAAGGAGATCGACCTGCACAATGTGAAGATCGAAGGCTATGAGGGTGAACGCCTGCGCTTTGCAAACGTCGGCCATTTTGAGGAGGACTGATACCATGACCCATGAAGAAATTCTCGCCATGCTGGGCGACTATGTGGACTATCTGATCGCCAATTCCAGCGCCGAAGCTCCCATGTGGAACATCGAAAAGGTGCGCAGCGGCAAACCCAACAAGTGGAACTACATCGACGGCTGCATGGTCACCGCCTGCCTGAGCCTGTACAAGACCACCGGCGATGAGAAGTATCTGAACTTCTCGAAAAACTTCATCGACTGGTTCGTGCAGGAGGACGGCTCCATCAAGACCTACGACCCCAAGGAGTACAACCTTGACAATGTGAATCAGGGCAAAAACCTGTTCACTCTCTATGACATCTTCGGGGACGAGAAATACCGCAAGGCCATCGACACCATCCGCAGCCAGCTGGCCACCCAGCCCCGCACCAAAGAGGGCAACTTCTGGCACAAGGACATCTACCCCTGGCAGGTCTGGCTGGACGGCACCTACATGGCCCAGCCCTTCTACATGGAGTACGAGACCCGCTTCAACAAGATGCAGGGCTGCATCGACAGCTACAAGCAGTTCATGAACATCAAAAAGCACATGCGTGATGAGAAGACCGGCCTGTATTACCACGGCTACGACGAGAGCCGCGAGATGTACTGGGCAGACCCCGTCACCGGCTGCAGCCCCAACTTCTGGCTGCGTGCCATGGGCTGGTTCATGGTGGCCATGGTGGACGTGCTGGAGCGTATGGACGAGCAGCTGTACAACGAGTACCGCGGCATCATGGCCATGCTCAAACAGACCATCGAAGATGTGCACAAGTTCCAGGATGAGGAGACCGGCATGTTCTGGCAGGTGATGGATCACCCCGGCGTGAAGGGCAACTATCTCGAGACCAGCGGCACGGCCCTGTTCGCTTACGCTGTGCTCAAGGGCGTGCGCCTGGGCTACCTGCCCAAGCGCATGGCCGCATGGGCTGAGAAAGCTTTCTACGGCACCTGCGACAAATACCTGTCCAAGAACCCGGACGGCAGCCTGCAGCTGGACGGCATCTGCCTGGTGGCCGGCCTGGGCGGCAAGGACCACCGTGACGGCTCTCTGGCCTACTATTTCAGTGAGCCCGTCGTCTGCAATGACGCCAAGGGCGTGGGCCCGCTGGTGCTGGCTTACACCGAAATGATCGCACGGAAGTAAAACTCCCCCCAATCTGCGTCAGTGATGACTGAAGGAGTTTTCAACAGCAAGGCCCCGCTCCTGTGGATAACAGGGGCGAGGCCTTGTTTTACTTATAAATGTCTCCGCGGTTTCCGGCATCCGTTACACGCACGGTGATGATTTCTTCTTCCACTGTGTACAGAATGCGGTAGTCGCCTACCCGGAGCCGATAAAACCCGGGGGCACCTGCCATAGGCTTAATGTCTCCCACAGCAGGCAGCTGCGCCAGCGCTTCCAGAATACGCTTCTGCTGGGCGGGCTGCTGTTTGCGGATAAACTTTGCCGCCCGCTTTTCTACGACGACCTTATATTTCATAGTGCGATCCCCAGCTCCTGCGCCAGCTGTTCCAGCGGAATAGCATCCGTCTTGTGTGGGTCAGAATCATTCTGATACGCTTTCAGAAGCTGCTCACAGTAGGCATCATCCGCCTTTTCTGCACCTTCATCCGGGATCGCTGCCCCCTGCAGATAGGAGATGATATAAAACAGCTTGCTGTCCGGGATCTGATCCAGCAGGCTGTGTGCAAATTCACGATTGCTCATTCAAATCACCTCGCTGATGTTTTGTCAGCTTTATTATAGCACGAAGCCATGTTAAATTCAATCAGGGTTCAGCTGTTCTTCTCCCGCTCATCCTTCAGCACAGCGGTCACCTTCTGCATGGTGTCCACAGTGCGGCGCAGCTCATCATCGCCCAGCTCGGTGCGCAGACGGTCATAGCAGCGCTTCATGAAGTCGTGTTCTTCTGCCATCAACTCCACGGCCTTGCTGGAAAGCTCCACATAGGTGCGGCCCGCTTCGCGGTCCGTCTTCCAGACCACAAAGCCCTTGTCCTGCAGCTTTTCCACCGCCTTGGACAGTTCGGTCACCTTCAGGCCCATGACGGCGGCAAGGTCTGCCAGATAGACTTTTCCGCCGGGGTTCTGCTCAGCCTGCATCCGGATGTAATAAAGCACCAGATAATCCGCCCGCTGAATGGTGCTGAACACCTTGTCAATGTCAAAATTGTGCAGGAAAAACCATTCTGCGGGGTGGTTGCGTTCAATGCTCATGGTCTGCCTCCCTGCCGCTTATCGTTCACTGCGGCGGACGTATTCGTGGGTGCCGCCAAGGCTCTTGTAGGCCGGGCGGATGATCTTGTTGGCGCTGAGCAGTTCTTCGATGCGGTGCGCACTCCAGCCCATAACGCGGGCCACTGCGAACAGCGGGGTGTACAGCTCCATGGGGATTCCCAGCATGTCGTACACAAAGCCGCTGTAGAAGTCCACATTGGGGCTGACGCCCTTGAAGATCTTGCGTTCTTCTGCGATCAACTGCGGAGCCATGCGCTCGATCTTGTTGTAGAGGGCAAGATCCTTGTCACGGCCCTTCTCGTGGGCCAGCTGCTCCACATAGCCCTTGAACACCACTTCACGGGGGTCACTCAGCGAATACACCGCGTGGCCCATGCCGTAGATCAGGCCCTTGCGGTCAAAGGCTTCGCCGTGCAGCAGCTTTTTCAGGTAGGCTTCCAGTTCCTCGTCGTCCTCCTGATCGTGCAAGTTGTCGCGGATGTTCTGCATCATCTGCATCACCATCAGGTTGGCACCGCCGTGGCGGGGGCCCTTGAGGGAGCACAATGCTGCCGCCATGGCCGAGTAAGTGTCCGTGCCCGAAGAGGTGACCACGCGGGTGGTGAAGGTGGAGTTGTTGCCGCCGCCGTGCTCTGCATGCAGCAGCAGGGCCACGTCCAGCACCCGGGCTTCCAGCTCGGTGTACTTCATGTCCGGGCGCAGCATCCGCAAAAAGTTCTCTGCGGTGGAAAGGCTGGGGTCCGGCCTGTGGATATACATGCTGCCGTCCTTTTCATAGTGGTTATAGGCGTGGTAGCCGTACACTGCCAGCATGGGGAAAATGCCCGCCAGCTGGATGCTCTGGCGCAGCACGTTGGGGGTGGAAAGGTCTGCGGCCATGGGGTCGTAGGATGCCAGCGTCAGCACGCTGCGGGCCATGGAGTTCATGATATCGTGGCTGGGGGCCTTCATGATGACATCGCGGGTGAAGTTCGTGGGCATGGTGCGGCACTCGCCCAGCACCCGGCAGAACTCGTCCAGCTTTTCAGGGGTGGGCAGCTCGCCGAACAGCAGCAGATAGCCCGCTTCCTCAAAGGCAAAGCGGCTCCCGCTGGAACCACGGATGAGGTCTTTCACATCATAACCGCGGTAGAGCAGCTGGCCGTCGGCGGGCTTTTTCACGCCGTCCACATACTGGAAGGCCCGGATGTCGGAAATGTTGGTCAGGCCCGCCAGCACGCCTTTGCCGTTTTCGTCGCGCAGGCCCGCCTTGACCCCAAACTCGCGGTAGAGGTCTTTGGGGATGCGGTCATGTTCAGCGCACAAAGGCTGCTGCTGGTCAAAATATCCCATCACATTCTGCAGATGATCCATTGGTGATTGCTCCTTTCCTGTTTGCCGCAGCTTTCACGATGGCCTGCCTACCCGGAAGTCCATCATCTCCGGCAGGGCAGCAGGGAGCTTTCTCCGCGAACAGCCCGGGACTCCAGTCCCGCCCCAACGCTTGCGCGCCGGGGCCCCACCCCCAGGACATTCGCCGGAGAAACTCCCGGCCGTCCTGCCTACCAGCGGCATTTTCCCTTAAATTTGAATACCCTTTCAGATTACAGGATGGATATTTCGGTGTCAAGGTACTGTTTGTAAACAAAAAAAGAACAAAACTAAGAACGGGAAAAGAAAAAGCCGAAGCCCGTCAGCTCTGACTTCGTTTCTCCAAAATTGCGTGCTGTCGAATTTTGTGTTATACTGTCCCTGCGGCCCTTCTCCGATCCCCCTGTCGCGGAAAGGAGGTGAGTTCCTTGAATACTCTTTTCACATTTATCGAAACTGTTGCCGCTCGGGTTGCGGCTCCCTGCATCTGCTTCGTGCCTTGGGCTGCACTCGCATCTTGCAGGCCGCGGCCCCAACAGCTCCTCCCTGTTTCCGCCGCAGGCGGCGGTCGTCGCCGTTGCAGGTGGCTGCCTACTACCTGTGTACATGGATCGATAGCAAGATAGGCAAGGGCAGCAAGCACTAAAAGAAGCCCCCCGGTACTCCGAATACCGGGGGGCTTCGTCTTTGGCATGAGTTCCTTGGATTTTCTCTCTTCACATTGCCTACCCTTATTATATGCACTTTCGCGCAAAAGTCAAGGCGGCACGAAAAAATTTAACAGTTCAGCGTTTACTCTTCCACTGCGTCCACATTGCCGTTGGCAGCAATGAGTTTCTTGTAATAGTAGAAGCTGTCCTTGCGGTAGCGCTTGTAGGTGCCGCGGCCCTCGTCGTCCAGATCAACGTACACGAAACCGTAGCGCTTGGACATCTGGCGGGTGGACTCGGAGATCAGGTCGATGCAGCCCCACCAGGTATAGCCGATCAGGTCTACACCGTCAATGTTGATGGCGTCGCTCATGGCCTTGACATGCTCCTTGAGGTACTCGATGCGGTAGGGGTCGTGCACCTTGCCGTCCTCTGTCAGGGTGTCGCGGGCACCCAGACCGTTCTCCACGATGAACAGCGGCTTGCGGAAGCGGTCGTACAGCTCCACCAAAGAGATGCGCAGGCCGATGGGGTCGGTCTGCCAGCCCCACTCGCTGGCGGTCAGGTAGGGATTCTTCACGCCGTTGACCGTGTTGCCGGGGGACATCTCCAGACCATCGGTCTTGGCAGCCATGCAGCTGGTCATGTAGTAACTGAAACTCACGAAGTCCACGGTGCCCTCTTTCAGGATCTGGGCGTCCTCGGGCTGCATCTCAATGTGCAGGCCCTTCCGCTCGATCTCCTTGAGCAGGTAGCGGGGGTACTCGCCGAACACCTGAATGTCCACATAGCGGTAGATGCCGCGCATCCGCTGCTGGGTGGCGAGGTTGTCTTCCGGTTTGCAGGTGTAGGCATAGAAGCACAGGCGAGTCATCATGCAGCCGATCATGGAGCCGGGGCACAGCTCGTGGCCCAGCTTGACGGCCAGAGCGCTGGCCACCATCTGGTGGTGCATGGCCTGATACACGATCTGGTCGAAGTTCTGGCCCGGGAAGCGGTCAGGGATCAGCGCGCCGCTGGTGACCGAGTGGCGCAGCATGGCGTCCACCTCGTTGAAGGTGAGCCAGTACTTGACGTACTTGCCAAAGCGCTCAAAGCAGACGCGGGCGTACTTGAGGAACAGGTCGATGACCTCGCGGGATGCCCAGCCGTTGAAGTCGGTGACAAGGGCCAGCGGCGGGTCGTAGTGGCTCAGCGTGACCAGCGGTTCAATGCCGTGGGCCTTGCACTCCTTGAACACATCCTCGTAGAAAGCGATGCCCTCTTCGTTGGGCTTTTCGTCCCGGGGGTCAGTGAAGATGCGGCTCCAGCAGATGGAGGTGCGGAACACCTTGTAGCCCATCTCGGCCATCAGGGCGATGTCCTCTTTATAGTGGTGGTAGAAGTCGGTGCCGTGGCGCTTGGGGTAGTTGTCCTCGGGGCCGGCCTTGAGAGCAGCTTCCAGATCAGCGGTGCTGTAGGCGAACTGCTTGGTAAAATCCGCCACACCGACGTTGCGGTAGGGCAGGCAGTCCTGAATGGTCATGCCCTTGCCGCCCTCGTTCCATGCGCCCTCGCACTGGTTGGCAGCTTCTGCGCCGCCCCAGAGGAAGCCTTCCGGGAAGGTATAACGTGCGTTTTCCATAGTTTTCTCAGCCTTTCTTGATAACAGTCAGCAGCTTGTCGCCGTGGCGGACATTACCGCTCTCGGCTGCTGCGAACACATCCAGATAGTCGTCGCTGTTGGTCACGATGATGGGGGTAGTAGTCTTGTAGCCCTCGGCACGGACAGCAGCCACATCCACATCTGCCAGCAGGTCGCCGGCCTTCACCTTGTCGCCTTCCTTGACCTTGATGTCAAAGTGCTTGCCCTTGAGGTTCACGGTGTCGATGCCAATGTGGATCAGCAGCTCCATGCCGTTGTCGGACACAAGGCACACTGCGTGGCCGCCGGTGCCGGTGCCGATGGTGCCGTTGAAGGGTGCGTAGAACTTGCCGTCAGCAGGCTCAACAGCCACGCCCTGACCCAGAGTGCCAGCGGCGAACACGTTGTCGGAAACTTCGCTCAGGGGAAGCAGGGTGCCGTCGGCAGGAGCTGCGGCGTTCTCGGTGACGGTCTCACCGGCGGGAACAGCTGCGGGAGTGGGAGCGGCTGCCTTGGGGGCGTCGTCGCCCTCGTCGATACCCATGACCATGACCAGACCAAAGCCCAGAGCAGCGGCAATTGCCATGCCGATGCAGACAAAGACAAAGCCGTCGCCCACGAAGACGGGCAGGGACAGGATGCAGGAGTTGACATATGCGGTGGCATGGCCGCCGCCCACGGCGACGAAGGCACCAGCCACGCCGCCAGCGATGATATCAGCGATCAGAGCGTTCTTATACTTGAGCAGGACGCCGTAAATACCCGGCTCGGTGATGCCGATGAAGGAGGAAATGAAGGCAGACATTGCAACGGACTTGTTTTCCTTCTTCTTTGCCTTGACCCAGACGCCCAGGCAGGTGCCGACGATGGCCAGGGTGCCCATGGTGTTCACAGGCAGGATGTAGTCATAGCCATACTGAGTGATGTTCTGCAGGCAGACAGCGCCCAGAGACAGGTGCATACCGGTAAAGACCAGCAGAGAACGGGTGGCACCGATGACAGCACCGGCCAGCAGCGGAGAGACGGCGAACATGCCGGTGAACAGCCATGCGATGCCCTTGCTGATGTAGTTTGCAATGGGGCCGGTGACGCCCAGAGCGATGGGGCACATGACCAGTGCGGTGAACATGGGCACGAAGACCAGCTTGAGCATCTGGGGGATGACCTTATCGAAGAACTGGTAGACGTATTTCAACACCAGCACGGTCAGGATGATGGGAATGCTGCTGGATGCGTACTTAACGAACGGAATGGGCAGGCCGAACAGCACCATGGGGGAAGCGCCCTCGGCCAGACCGGCGGTCATGGTGGGGTACAGCATGAAGCCTGCGCACATCAGAGCCAGAGCCGTGTCGGTCTTGAACCGCTTTGCAGCCGACCATGCAATGAAGAAGGGCAGGAAGTAGAACACACAGTCGGCGGCGATGGTCATCATCTTGATGAGGGTGGACGCCGAATCAAAGCCCAGATAGCTGGTCATGATGGTGATGATGCCCTTCAGGATGCCGGTGCCTGCCATAGCGGGGATCACCGGCAGGATGATGGCGGAAATGGTCTCGAAGATGCCGCCGATGCGCATCTTCTTTTTCTTTTCCTGGGTGGCGTCATCCATGATAAAGCCCACCTTGTTGATGATGGCGTTATAGACGGTGCCCACCTCATTGCCGATGATGATCTGCAGCTGGTCAGTGGCGAACTGCACGCCCAGCACGCCGTCCAGCTTCTTGATGCGCTCTTCGTCCACCACGCTGCGGTCTTTCAGGTAGAAGCGCAGACGGGTGACACAGTGGAACATTTCCTTAATATTGTTTTTGCCGCCGACTTCTTTTACGATCTGTTCGGCAAGTTTATCTGCATTCATAACAGTTTCTCCTTACGTTTTTCCTGTATGCTGCGGCGCACACGCTCCACATGGATGGTCAGGTACATCTGCTCTGTGCCGGAAACGGCGGTGTGGTACTGCTTTTCCAGATAGCTCACGATCTTCTGCACGCAGGCAAAAGACTGTTCGTATTTCTGGCGCACCATCTCATAGAGCTGGATGTCCGATTCATCTGAGGTCAGGGAAGTGCCCGCAACGATACGCTGCGCAAAAAATTTGATGTGGGTGACCATACGGAAATAATCCAGAGAATCAGGGTCAAATTCCAAATGGAAATAGTTACGGATAATGCTGCTGACTTCCTGCACGATCTGAGTGATCTGCACGGTCTCGTTCATCTGCATGCCCATGCTCGCATTGACGAAATGCAGAGCGATGAAAGCTGCTTCATCTTCCGGCAGATCGACCTCGAACCGCTCGTCCAGGTATTTGACTGCATCCTGCCCGGCCCGAAACTCGTCCGGGTAGAGCATCCGCGTTTCCAGCAGCAGACGGTTTCGGATCAGCATATTGCTGTGCCACCGCTGAATGGTAAAATAGATGTGGTCGGCCAGCGACAGATACAGGTTATCTGCCAGCTCCTTGCCCAGCTGCATCTTGGCCATGGCGATCACCTTTTCGGCCGCTTCGATGTACTCCGCCGGGATGGCCTTTGCCAGCTCTTCGAACCGGCCGGAAAGCTCCGGCACGCTGTTGGTGAAGAGCCGCTCCACCTTGGCAGGGTCCAGCGCGTCACCGCGCTTTTTGCCAAAGGCGATTCCGCAGCCCATGGCAATGACATCTTCGCCGCGCTCGTTGACCGCGATGACGATATTGTTGTTCAGAACCTTTGCAATTTTCAACGGTGTTTCCTCCGCCTGCCACAGGGCAGCGTTCTTACGATTTATCGCATTTTTGCGCAAAAAAGGACAAAAAAATACAGCCAATTCCAAAATAGCAAAACCTGTGCCAAAGTTCACACATGTTCCGTACTTTTGGTATTGCCTGTTTCCAGTAACAATCCGCATCAAGACGGCTGATTCAATTGTCCGTAGCTACACTTGCAGGATACCACAAGTTTTTCAAAAGTCAACACTATCTCGACAGATTTGGTCAACTGTACATAGTCTGTACACATTTTTTGTGCGGAATGACAAGGGCGGGATGGACGATTTCTTGTCTTTTCAGAGACTGTATGGTATGATAAAAAACAACGCTGTCAGGTGTTGTGCACTCCGGCAGCATAGAGACAATGGATGCTCTGCCGGGAGGCAGGGCAGTTGTTATTATTCACAGTTCATACTTTTATTATCAGACCGATCAGGAGGGTCATCAAATGCTTACTTTCATCTGTTACCCCAAGTGCACCACCTGCCAGAAAGCCCGGAAATGGCTGGACGAAAACCAAATCGCCTATGAGTTCCGGGACATCAAGACGAACAACCCATCTGCCGACGAGCTGGCCGCGTGGCACAAAGTCAGCGGGCTGCCGCTGAAGAAATTCTTCAACACCAGCGGCCTGCTCTATAAATCGATGCAGCTGAAAGAAAAGCTGCCCGGCATGACTGAAGACGAAATGCGCAGTCTGCTTGCCACCGATGGGATGCTGGTCAAACGCCCTCTGCTGGTCAGTGATGATGTTGTTCTGGTCGGATTCAAAGAGCCCGAGTGGAAAAGCCGTCTGAAAGGCGAATGAAAAGCTCCTCTCTGAAGTTTGAACCGATCCGCAAAAAGTAGACAATAGACAAAAGCCTTGGATTGGAGAAATCGCAAGTCAAAAGCTGGGGCAAACGGCGCAATCACGAGCAAGCTCGAAAAGAAGCGGGTATCTTTCCAATAATACTATTCTGTTATCTTGACTCCAAATTTATAGCTCATACTCTAGCGGAACAATTTAGCATCTTCTCCTGATATCTTTAGCCATTGATTTAATAATATTTTCAATATTATTAAATGTATCTTTCATGCAAACTCTTAGCAACGCAAGATATATTACTACATAAATGACACATCCAGTGATAGCCGGCATGAAATACCCCAACACCAAATAAGAAAGCAGCGTACCAATAATAAAAAGCCACTCATTAGTAGAAAACGCCACTTGTGGCATTCCGATTTCGCACAAAAGAAGCCATATAATTGATGTTATTAATGTGGCAGCAGCAATACAAGTCATATCATGAAATAACGCAAACAGACCCGCATTCAAAAGGAAGCCTATAACCGTCATAATTAACGTTTGTTTCAAATATTTAAACTGTTTTTTCTGAGCTTTATAAATATTAATATAAACTCCCTTAATAATCACATAAAATGCCTGTGCTGAAAAGAGCAAGAAAATAATACCGTTTGAATTCAAATAACTTTTCAAAAATCTTTCCAATATAAATTTTGCCGGAAAGGCTGCTCCTATAACAAAAAATCCCCATGCCAAAGAAATCTTCTTTAGTTTCACAACCTCATCATGTGATGGATCTTGACAGAAATAGTTGTATAATGATAGCGTGATAGGAGAAATAAAAACGTTTATCATGTTCTCCATGCTTACAGCAAATGAATAAAGTGCAAAATGTGTTGTCGTCATCAAAATTTTAACAAACCATCTGTCTAATCCCGTAAAGATATTACTAGAAAAGTTTCCAATCATAAGGACAAATCCTGATGAAATATTTTTCCAGATTTCGTAAAATGAAAGATGTCCATCTAATATAGAAACACTGTCCTTCAATTTAAAAGTAAGAACAAATGTAATCAATGCTCCTACCACAATTTGGTTCCAAATATACGGTTCGAAGCGATTTGTTTTAACAGCAAAAATGAAAAATATATTTAAAACAAAAACTGACACTTTTTCAAAATTTAATGCTCTGCTATACAAGGCAAACTCACCTGTAGCCTGATAAAGATATTTCAAGTAACTCAATGTATTATAAAAATACATTCCAAACGCAAATGCAAATAAGATTTTATCTTTTATAAAGCAATTAACCACTAAAATGCAAACCATCATCATCAAATTCAAAATCAGATAGTTCAAATAATTGGTTGACAAATCATTTTTATCAATAGCATTTAATTTTTTTCCACCATATTTCAAATACATTCCATCACAATATCCAAGATGAAAAAATCCCGCATAAGAAAGATATAAAGCATACGTTTTAAGCATACCATATGCATCAACGGGTAGATATTTTGGTAAGATAAAATTAGTCAACACACTTAAAATCAAGCAAAAAATATTTGCAAACATCACACGAATTATGCCTTTTTTCATAGTTCACTCTGAGCCTCAAGCTCTCTATTTCCTTTCACTGATTATATATTTTCTAAATTTTATATTTTCCAAAAACTATTCGTGTACGCTCTGGATGTAAAATGCAATCCGCAACAATTGCAATCAAAATAAAGTCCATCAATTCTCCAAATGCAAGTTTTGCTGTCAAAAAATCGGAAAACGTAAGAAAAATGATAGCATATATAAACGTAGAGTACACAATCGATAATATAGGTTTTTTTATGTTCAAATCCTTTCTTTGCTTTATTTTATAAAACATTGAATTAACCAATATCGAATCAAAGAAAAAAAATATGAGAACCCCAATATATCCAAAGTCGTGATAATAGTCTCTAACTGCACCATAAACATTACCAATTGACATTCCTGTAACAGTATTCCTATATTCACGAATTGCATGAATCTCAACACTTTTAAACAGGCCAATTTTTTTCAAAGAATTTATTACTCCTCCCATAGTTTCAATTACATTAGAAGAATTTATTGGATTTCGGACAAATAAGTCCAACAACTGAATCGGTCCCCCAAGATATGTTGTAACATAAGATATTACGCCTGTATCGTCTTGAATCCTTCCGACCAATCCTTTGCTCGAATAAAACAGTATACATAATATCAATATTGAAAGAGATATCTTAACCACATGTCTAAATTTGATATGCCAATTCCAATCATATTCAATTTGCATATTCAAATACCAGAAAAAAAGGAGGCTTAACACTTGCGTAAGGACAGCCACGCGAACTCCCTTGAGTAAAGACTGACACGCTGCAAACAAAAAGGGCATTAAGTAGAAAATATTTTTTGCAATATTTCCCTTTGTCTTTTTGTAGAAAATATTATTAATAAAGATATAGCCAAATACATAACTAACTGCCTTCGATAATTTAAGTCCTATCGTTAAAATCGGGCTAAACGATGCTCCTTCGATGTTATTTGAGTTTGTTTTATAATTATATATTAAATTTCCCCAGCTTGCAAAATTCAGGTTCGCTATGCGAACTATTTCGTGATATAGTAAAGCTGTTATTGCTATTTCAATTACAAAGATAAAAATAAAACAGATTGGCCTCACGTCTATATACACACGTTCAATTTTATTGCCACTTTTACATTTTTTTATAAAAGTATCTTTCATTCCCAAACGCTTCACGAACAGTTCTCCACACCAAAAAGAAGCAACTGCTAATAAAATAAGTAACATCGTCGTCAGGGACAAATCAGTTCCCCACTCATATGCATGATATAGGCAGCAAACAGCTGAGCAAAAATATGATAATGAAAAAAGTGTGGCGGGAGAAAATATGTCCATCCCACAAAAAACATAAACACACCAAAAGATGACTAGAAGAATACAACAGAATAAAATCAGCATTAGATGCCGCTCCTTTTTAGAAATAAACCCGCTTTATGGATACATCAAATTGTTGAATTATTCACCCAAATAATACCCCTCTTTTGATTTTAAAAATATTTAAAAAGCACTGCCAACTTATACCCACTATTTAGTTTTTTATACGGAGTCTTAATTCTTTTATCATTTATAATCTGCAGTCTTTTTAATATTGAATATTCAGTGTATTTTCCGACTTCGTATGCTAATTGAATGTTTTTATTTGGCATTATTTTTTTGTAAATTTTTACAAGTTCCAATATTTGCCTGCTTCTAATGCATTCATTTGATCTTATACGTTTCAAAACTCCCTCAATTTTTTTCAATGGAGAGTGTATACCTCCGTCCACATTGTTTCCATGCTGACGATATTTTAAAACCTTTGCTGGATCGTAATATACTGTTCCACCAACTGCAAGGCAAACTTTATGTGCCCAATCATCATGCATTACGATAACTTCTGGCGTTCCCATCCGCAAAATTTCCAACAAAGCTCTGTTAAAAACAACTGTACATCCGGTACAGCAACTAGATACCAATGCTGCGCCAAAAGTTGTCGTACTGACATGGCCATTATCCGGCAGATTATTCATTTCTGCATCTACTAGCTGGTAATTCGCGCAATACAATCTTGGAATCTCTGCTTTTCCGTAGGACTCAAGGGCCTTGACTGCACGTTCCAGTTTATCATCATTCCACACATCGTCCTGATCACAAAATGCATAGTACTCACTTTCAGGAGCTTTGTTAATAAGATCAAGAAAACTGTACGCAGGTTTCAAGTTCCTTCCTGCATACCATGTAAGAATTCCATCCCCCTCGTATTTTGTCAAAATATCCTTTGTAGAATCAGTTGAGCCATCATCTCTTACCAATATCGAGAGCTTCACATTTTTCTGTGTTAACAAGCTTTGTATTTGCTCATCTATATATTTTTCCCCATTATAGGTTGACATCAATACTGCAACAGACCGCATCATTTTATGTCCTTTATTTATATTTCTTTTGTGCTTCTTGTGCAAAGCTTTCATAGAACTCACTTCGCTTTTTATCCAGACAATCTTTTTCGTATTCCTTCGCTTTTTCAAAGTTCAGCTTTGCATTGCGAAGCAGGAAATCCTTGTCTATTTTCGACATAACCGCAGTGAACGAATTTTTGCTTTTACGCTTAAAAACACACTCAGAAGCAATCAGTTCTGGTATTCCCCCAGTAGTCGATCCAATAACAGGACACCCTCTGCTCATGGCTTCAATTACTGCTCTTGGAAGTCCTTCCTGAAGGCTTGGCTGCACATATATATCCATTTGATCAAGAATGTCAAAAATTTCATCATGAGGTTTTGGACCAATGATATGTACTTTTTCTTCAACCCCACATTCTTTTGCCACTCCAGCCAAATATTGGGAATTTCCACCACCAATAAGATAATACTCACAGCGGCAGCCCTTCTTCTCGAGTTCTGGTAATGCGCGGATAACAAGTTCCTGACCTTTATACCTTACATTCACATTCGCAACGGTAGCCAGTTTCATTACGTCATTTTTGTCAAGCTGATTCAGTTTTTCTATTCGCCTGCTCAGTACTTCTTGACTAAGCTTCTTGAGCTCCACATCAGAACACCCGATAGTGACCCCCTTGGATGGATAGCGTTTCTGGAGAAACTCATTTGTAACATATAAAACATACGGTGCACATTTACAGACTTTCTTTGTTATCACAGTCATGACAGGAGCTAAAAGTTTTCCTTTAAAACTATGATTCCATAAAGAGTCCCACGGGCAAGCGACCATTTCTATCAAATAAGGAACATGATGCTTTCTGGCATAATAAGCACCCAGTACACCAAAAATCGACATTCTGATTACAACACAGTCAGATTTTATAACAGCTTGTTCTATAAGACCGCTACACTTAATGATATTCGTTACACTATTTTTCTTTGGAACGAGTTGGAAATCAACACCATTTACCAGATTTCCCTGCTTCATAAATGCCCTGTCTTTTTCTGTGGCCATACGCATAGTTGCAAATACAGACAGGTTTCCAAACCATCCCGCATAGCGATCCATTACACTTTGATTGAGTGATCCCGTAGTGTAATGCTTGTTACCATCCACAACAAATGTGTGATCATGTATAAACAGCATCCATTTACTCCTGTTTTAGTTCTTTTATCAGCCGATTGCGTTCTTTATTTGCAAATTGTATATATTTTTTTATGTTATTCTCGATTTCTTGCTGATTCGCAATAAGTCTCTCAAACTTATTTTCAAGTTCTCGTGCTGTCACATCATTGATATCAAGCACATACTCCCCTAAACCTATATCTTGCATAATTCCCACAGACTTATAGCCATCGTAGCTTATTGCTATACCCGGAACCTTGTTGCTTAAAGAAAAAATCAGTGAGTGAAACCTCGTTCCAATAATATAATCACAACTCCCATACACGCTTTTTAACTGCCTGCAGTTCATTGAGCGATCCGAAAGAAGTCGATAGATTTTCTCGTCCAACCCATTGATTACCTCTTTTATGCAGTCTCCATCGTTTTCATGTGAGGTTATCGCAAACGTATGCTCCACAATAAGCGGCATATAATTGTGTTTCGCTAGCCAGCAGATAAACTTTTTCATCTCATTTTGAAACACTTTATATGCAGTTTCAGGATCCTTTTTATCAGGAAAGCGGTACGGGCGCATTGTAATTGCCACAATTTTTTTATCTAACGGAATATCGAAGTATTCTATAAGGTACTGCTTCGTTATCGTCCCATTTTCCAGATAAAAAGCCAAATCCGGATAGCAGGACACGCTCATTCCTAATTCAGACTTTACTGCTTCTTGTGTTTTTCTTTCTCTTGCCGATATAAATTTGCATTCCTGAAAGGCTCGTTTTACCATAAACTTTACAAAGGGTCCTTCAAATGGTCCGAACGAATTTGGCAAAACATACACCGGTTTCTTCAGTGAATGTGCCAAAAATATATGATAGAGTCTATAATAAGTGGCATATGTAGAAACCAGCCCACCGTGAGATTGAATCAACCCACCACCTTTCATAAATACCGCATCTGCATTCTGAAAAAATTTCAGTGTTTCAACATATTTATTATCTTTAGAGCAAGTTATTATATGTTGCCTATACGATTGGTTCTTAAGGATCAATAAGCTATGAAAAAAATCTTTGGCTGCAACTAGTCCCCATTTGATTTTTGTGCTTTTATTATATACAATATTATTTTTATCCTCAAATTTTCGAGAAGGATGTTCAAGTGCCGGCACAATAATTTTGTACCCTTCTTGAATACTCTGTTCCACTGGCTCTGCTCTTTCTGCAATAATTGCATATTGGCCAATAAATCCTGCATCTTGCGCAATCCGTGCTGTTTCCCAGCCCAGTGCTTGATCTCCGCGATTCAAATCACAACATCCGGGAATTATAATATATTTTTTCATATTTACTATACATTGCAGCGAATCAGTTGTTTAGTAATTCGCTATATTCTCTCTTCATTATTGTCCTTACATTTTCAATATCAAACTCTTTAATTTTCCTCTGGTTGTACTTCCCCCATTCTGCTCTTCGCTCTGGTACATTTGCCAGGTTAACCATTTGTTCCTTGAGCTTTTGTATATCATCTGGAGCGAAGAAAAGTCCACCTTTACCTTCATCTATTAAATCAATATTTCCTCGTATTTTTGAGGTTATGCAAGGCAATCCACAAGACATTGCTTCCATTAACGCCACTGGTAGTCCTTCCTGATAAGAAGGAAAAACGAAAATATCAGACGCCTTCATAACTTCTTTTGCATCCAAACGGTATCCTAAAAGTTTCACTCTTTTTTCAAGATGCAGTTCATGAATCAAACTAATCAATTCATCTGTCAATTCGCCAATTCCACATATCACATAAAATGCATTCGATATATCGGCTTTTGCAAACGCTCTTATTGCTGTGGCATGATTCTTGCGATGAATCAATTCGCCCACTGAAACAAAAATTATTGCATCCTTAGGGAATCCAAATTCTGCACAGTATTTTTCCCGTTTTCTTGGCATATTAAAGATCTTTTGAGTGTCAATTCCAACGCCCGGAACGTATAATGCTTTTCCTCTAATCGGCATTTTTATGCTTGCAGCGTAATCCTCTTTGTTAATCGATACTAACAAATCCGTTTTTTTGGACATATATGTTTCGACGTTTTTATAAATGAGTTTATTTTTCGCAGGACAACCTTCATAAAAGAAAAAACTATGTGGTGTGTATACGACTTTATTCAGCTTACATTTGCTTGCTGCTAATCGCGCAAATACACCCACCACCGCATTATGACAATCTACAACATCTATTTTTTCCTGCTGTATCAGATTGACCAACTGTTTGTATCCCATTAGATTTTCAACCTTAAACGGATTACGTTTAAAATCAATTTCGTGCCTTATTACACCAATTTCATCCAATTTAGAAGTCTTTAAATTATAATTTTTATTACTGAAATTGGATGCACAATGGACTACACATCCTAATTCTTGCCATAACTTTATGTTGGAAAGTTCAAACGTTGCTAAAAAATCACCATATGTTGCCAGAAATAGTACATTCATATTTCTTATCCTCATCACTTTAAAAACACGGTCTCATATTGTCTGCAAATTTTATCCCATGTGTACTCTTCTGCCACACGTTTCTTGGCTCTTCGGCCCATCTCTGCAATTTCATCTGCACTCATCTGATCGGCCTTATCAATAAGCTTCGCAAGACTTCCCGGCTTGCGACTCCAATACAAAGCGCAGTCCTCTGCGACTTCTTTATTAAAGCCAACATTAACCAACAGATTCAGATCCGTGCTGCCCAGAGCTTCAATCAGTGACGGGTTGGTTCCACCAACCGTATGACCGTGGAAATACGCATAGGCATTTTCTCGAATTTTTTTCAGCAGTTCTTGATCATAAACAGTGCCAACGAACTTAATTCTCTTATCACTCTTGAAATGAAGTTTTTCTTCAAGCTCATTCAAGAACTTGTCATTTACATTCGTAATGATGGCAAAGTTTTTCTGACTCTTGCTCTTCATGAACTCTCGAATCATAACTTCAAAAGAGTTCTCCGGTACAAAGCGACCGACGACAAGGTAATAGCACTTCTTCGTCAGTCCTTTCTCTTTATACCAGCTCACTAGCTTTTCATCGTCATCAGCCAGCTTACTGAGAGTCAGATCTGCACCATAAGCGATAAATGTCGTCTTTGGATTGCTACCTTTGATTCCCTTACCGTCATAACACTCATGGATATACTTTTCGATATTCACAGAGTCGCAGATAGCAAGGTCACAGTATTTGACCATCATCTGCTCAGAAATCTTCCAATACTTGCGAATTGGTGCAGACCACTTAGCTCTCATCCATTCATGTCCATCTGGATTCAAGTATACCGTACCGCCCAGTTTATGGATTTCTTTATAGAAATGACCCGCAAACGGCCCGATGCGACATGCCATTATGTAGACAATCGGGTGAGGAATATGATTTTTCCGGATATGGTTGCAGCAGGCTTTCATTGCTGCAACATCATAATAAATTGCCTGCGCTGGACCAATCTGAGGAACATCAATTTTGAAGCAGTGTGCATTGTGGAACTCAAATTCGTGGTTATTGATTCTAGTCGCGCCTTCTACTTTTGTTTCGTCCATACAACCGTCACCATTAGCCTTACATGCCACATGATATTTCATGTTTTTCTTATCCTGATGGTATTCTGTGAGTTTATAAACAAACGTTTCATAACCGCCATATGCTCCAAGGCTTTTTGCACCCACTAAGTAGATATGCCGAACTTTCTTTTCTTCTCGCATTCTTCTGTCCATCCTCAAGATAATTTTTGCATCCATGTACACATCCTGCATTTCAAGATGGTATTCACTTTCATAAAACGCCATGCGTCCTGTCACACGCTCGGCTAAGCATTGCATCTTGCTGCCATACCCTCTCAGCGCAGCAATCATATTTTGTTGTTTTCGGTCCATTTCCTACTTTGTAAAGCACCGATTTTAGTTCTTTACCTGTATAGCTGCTATACTCAAATGGCGTCTCACCTAATCACCCACTACTGGCCCAACCTGGCACCTGTGCCCGTAACAGCAATAAACCCACAGTGGGCTGCTTTTGGCATCCCGCCGCAGGTTTAATTTGTCTTTTATTCTCCATGACCCAGCAGGCACACTTTGAATGTCTTAAAAATGATCTTCCAGTCCACCCAGAAGCTTCGCTCTTTGACGTACTTCACATCCAGATTCATCCACTCTTCAAAGGTCAGTTCATTCCTGTGCGGTGCGATCTGCCAGTAGCAGCTCAGCCCCGGTGTCACATACAAACGCTGTCTCTCATACGCACCGTACTGTTCCACCTCCCGAGGCAGGGCAGGACGAGGCCCGACAATGCTCATATCTCCCTTGAGGATATTCCACAACTGGGGCAGCTCGTCGATGCTGGTTTTACGGATAAATTTGCCCACACGAGTAATGCGTGGATCGTCCTTGATTTTGAACACAGGGCCATCCATCTCGTTCTGTTCCAGCAGATCATCCAGCTTTGCTTCTGCATTCGGGCACATCGAACGGAACTTATAGAATTTGAATGGCTTTCCGTTTCGTCCAATCCGCTCCTGAGAAAAAATCGGGCCTGCAGAAGGGTCATCCACCACAATAGCGATAGCCGTCACCAGCATGACCGGAGACAGCACCACTAACGCCAGCGAAGACAGAATCACATCCTGCGTCCGACGTCCGATCCAGTACAGCCGATGATCCCGCAAATTTTCTTTTCGATCAATTTCGACCGGTTTACGAATCCCAATTACTTCCGCATTCATTTTTTTGCACCTCATTCGCACTTTTTAATTTTGCTCGATCCTCACGGCATGTGTTCTCATCCAGCCTTAAACACCGGCTTATTTTCAATTTCCAACGTATCAAGCAGTTTTTTCAGCAATCGTTCCTGACTCACGCTTAGTTTTTCAGATTCTTCCTCCAGCAGCCTTTTCTGGTCGTGCACCCAGCGGCTCAGCCAGATTCCATCTGCCGTCTTATACTTTTCCGGAATGTCAAGGTCTCCGTGCTCTTTTTTGTATTCCTGCGCCAATTCATACCGGTGCTGCCACGGGTCCGGTTTATCCCACTGCATTCCAATGGCATCCAGTCGTGTAATGCGTTCTGTCGTCAACACCCCACAGCTTTTTTCCGGGTTCAGGCGCGCATACCGCTGCCGCCGCACCCACTTTCCAAGAGCACAGCCATTCGGCGAAACATACGCCGCCGGAACTTTCAAATCCCCGTGTGCTTCAAAATAGAGCTTTGCTGCCTGATATGCTTCATTCCACTGTCGGTCATTCCGGTTACCCCAGTACATCCCGATCTTATTAAGCCTTTCGATTTGTTCTTCCGAAAGCTTTCCTTTCGGGTATGACCACTGCTGACTTGCAAGCCACTGTCCAAGACGCTCACCGGTGGCCGTCACATAGGAACGGGGGATGTTCAGGTTTCCGTTTTCTTCGTAGTAGGCGGCTGCCAGGGCAAAAGCCTTTTCCCATTTGGTATCAAAAACGCTCCATACCATACCAATTTCTTCCAGCTGTGCAATACGTTCTTCTTTCAAACGTCCGTTCAGCTTCTGCTGCCGCGTCTTAACGATCCATTGCCCTAAGGGGTATCCATCCGGATCTACATACTTGCCCGGCACCACCAGATTTCCGTAGGTGTCATGGTATTTTTTTGCTGCTTCAAACCCACGCTGCCATGCAATTTCTTTGCGGTTTCCCCACTCCATGCCGATGCTGTCCAGCCGCGCGATCTGCTGTTCCGTCAGATTTCCCTGAATGCGTCCCTCGCGCACCCGGCGCTGTGTAATAAGCCAAACGCCAAGGCTCAAGCCTGCAGGGGTCTTATACAGCTTTGGCACCTTCAAGTCACCGTGTTCAGCGTAGTAAATGCTGGCTTCAGAGAAATAATGCTCCCAGCTGGAAGAAAGACTTTCCTGCAGCCGTTCAAACAACACCCGGCAGTCATGCACCTGCTCGATAATTTCAAATCGTTCGGTGATGATCTTGTCGCCTTCGCCATTGGCATACAGCCGGTGAACTGCCTCCTGCATCTCGTCCTGCAGCCCGGAAATGCTGGACAGCCCCTCAAAATTATTCACCACATCCAGAATCAGCGGCGTTGCATCATCCCCGGCTGTCAATGCACGGCCAATCTGCTGCTTATAAATAATAGGCGAGATCGTAGGCCGAAACAGGATAACTCCAGAGATTCCTTCCACATGAACGCCCTCGTTGAGCATATCGATGCAGAACAGCAGCTTCAGACGGTTGCTGTTATCTGACTTAAAATCGGCAAACGCCTTATCTGTGTTCGGGTCGTCCGAATAAGCTTCGTACACCGCCGCATCTGGATTCACTTTTGCAAACCACTCCGGCACATGGGAGATCATCTCATCCATGTGTTCCTTGTTTGCACAGAATACGATGTATTTCCCACTGGTCTGCGTGATATGATGTTGAAAGACAAGATCAAGTCCGTCTGCCTGTTCCAACGCCCGGCGCAAAGCATCCAGATACTTCTGGTTCACATCCTGAATGCCTGTTCGCAGGTTATCCACCCGCGCCTGATACCTGGCGAGAGCTTTCTGATATTGATAGACCGTGGTCACATATTTCGGGGCAGGCAAAATGCCCCTGACGATTGCCTCGCCAAGGGTGATCTCACTCGCGATATGCCCGTCAAAAAGCTCTTCGGCCATATCACGATTATTATCCAGATATCGGACATTCGTTGCAGTCAGGCCGAGAAGTTTCGCATTCGGGCATAACCTCAACAGAGCCGCCGTGCTTTCGCCCCAGCATTCGGCACCGGCACGGTGGAACTCGTCTAAAATAATATAGGCGGGCCGAAGCTCTGCGATCTCTGTAAGCTGCGCTTCAGTACAGCACATCAATTTTGCATAGGTGAAAAAATGGACATTCTCCAGCGGAAAGTCCGGGACGTTCTTCTTCACCCCTTCGATCTGAGTCTTGAAAATGTATTCGCTCGGTGAGATCCACAGCACTGCGGCATCCGGGTGATCTTCAATGAGCTTGAACGCAATATAGCTCTTGCCCGTGCCCGTCGGATGGATGATGGCGGCTTTGCCGTATGCATCCATCATCCGCACTGCTGCCCGGTAGGCTTTTTCATTGTGTTCAAACAGCTCCAACGCCATGCATCTCACCCCCAGCCGCAATTCAAGGGGTATCTTCCATAGGAATAATGAAAGATTCCGTTTCAAAACATGCGCGGGCACGCTATTTTATGATGCGCTCAGCCCCCGAATGACTGCTTATATCCGCGAGAAAATGCGGTTGATCTCTCGTCGCTTGCGGGTCAGGTCAGAATGAACATAGCGCTTCAATGTAATGCCGGGATTCGAGTGTCCCAGAAGTTCGCTGAGCGTTTTGATATCGCAGCCCGCCTGCAGACAGGTAGTGGCAAACGTATGACGCAGAGCATGAGGACGCACCTGCTGGACAGACGCTTGCTTTAGATAAGCTTTCAAACTTTTTCGGTAACAGCGCGGCTCCACAGGCTTCACCTCATTTCCGGACAGAAACCACGCGTTTTCCGGATACTTTGTACGGAGCTTCTTTAAAACGGAAAGAAGCTGTTTCGGGAGTGGAATTTCCCGGCGGGATGTGCGTGTTTTTGGAGCTTGAACAATGACTTTTGTGTGTCCGTCTCCGCAGGAAATTCGGCTGACTGTGCGCTTGATCTGAACCGTTCCGGATCTGAGATCAAAATCACTCCATTTCAATCCGCAGATCTCACCGATCCGCAGGCCGGATTCGATGCCCAGCAGCAGACCGATCTTTCGTGGAGTGGGGGATGCATAGACATATTCGCGGAGTTGATTCTGCTCGGCAGTCGAAAGCGGACGTACAGTCTGAGCGTCTTCCCGTGGTAATGCCACATGCAATTCCATGGGGCGCATGATTCGGAGATGTACGGCGTATTTGCAGATGCGCCGCAGCATGGAAAGGCATTCTTTTGCAGACGAATAACCCAAAGGTCGATGCATTGTCCCGGCAGCGGTAATGATGCAATTCATAGAGCGTTCCAACATTTCCTCATTGAGTGATGCTATCGAAAGACTGCCCAAAACAGGGAGCAGATATTTGTGCAGGGTATAGCGATAATGCGCGTAGCTGGATTCTTTTACACTCGTCTTAACAGAAAAGAGCCAGCTTTCCGCCAGCTCTGAAAATGTTAAGTCTGTTCGGGTCAATTGATAGACTCCGGCTTCTGCTTTTCTTTGGATCAGCGTCTGTTTCACATCGGAATAAGAGCGTCCATAGAGATACCCCCAGCAGACCTTTCCGTCTGGTGTCCGACCTTTGATGTAACGGCCTTCCCACCGTCCATCCTTCCGCTTGTGAATGTTCTCTCCGCGTTTTGCCATGATAACTCCTCCTCTGGCCACGACACCTGGCTGACCCCGTATGTGCCGCACAGTTTTTTGAAATTTTAGATTTCAGGCATTCTTAGATACATTGCAAAGAAAAAATAAGATTGTCCCACTCTTTTTCTGCATATATTTGCAACTCAAGTGCAACAGTGCATTGTAACTTTTGCTATTTTATGATAAAATAAATGGTACGATACAACAAGAATTCAGACCGACCGGTATCCTCCATTATTCCTATGGAGGATATTTTTATTTTATCCTGTTTTATTCTTTGATCAGCCAAAAGAATAAGCCCCCGCCTGCGAAAAATCACAGACAGGGGCTTAGTTATCATGTTATGTTCCAGTCGAACCAATGCAAGATTTTGGTGTGCGCTCTTTAATCCGCCTTGCCGATTGCACTTATTTTTGCGTGCCTTTCTGTTTCTATTGACGGTTTCACCAATAAAACAAAAAACACGCTGATTCAAAACGAATCAACGTGCTTTTTCTATCGGAGTGGCGAGACTCGAACTCGCGGCCTCCTGCTCCCAAAGCAGGCGCGCTACCAACTGCGCAACACCCCGTCACCCGGCGGCACTGCTGCACCGCCGAAGTATAGTATATCGTTTTTCAGGCCGTTCGTCAATAGCAGCCTTTGGATGCCTTACGCGTACAGCACACAGCCAAACACTTCTCTGCCGAGGTCTTTGATCTTTTCGTTCTGGGCGCTGACTGTGCTGTACTGCGAGCAGGTGCAGTCCGCTGCCAGAAGGATCACATCTGCCTGTGCAGCCAGCGGTACGGTCGCCGAGCTGGTCAGGATGCTGCCAGCTGCCGTCACCTGTGCGCTCTTCAGTGCATCGCAGGCCTGCAGCGCGTCGCGCAGCGCCGTCAGCTGCTGCTGGGGAACATCGCCGGTGAGCAGAATCTTCTCCGCCTGCGGCATGCGGCTGCGGACGGTCGTTGCGATCAGGTCGATCATTTCGGCGTCCATACTGCCATCCGGGCGCTTTTCCATCCGGTTGATAGCAGCGTCCAGACCCTTTGCCTTTTTGGATGCATCCCCTGCCAGTGTGCCAAGCACCTTGACGCCGCAGGTTCTCTGCAGTTCTTCTGCGGAGTAGACTTTGCCTTCCACCAGGAAACGAACGACTGCAACGCCTGCCACCAGAATGCCGCCCAGCAGGAAGCCCAGCACAGCATATTTCACGGTGGAGTTTCCGCTGCCCTTCGGTGCTTCCGGCTTTTCCATTGCCGCCAGATCATCGTCTGCCGTCTGGATGTTCTGCTCCAGCAGGTCGTGATTGTTCTTCAGATCAGTCAGGTTGTTCTGCAGAGTCGTCATGTTGTCGCGGGTGTTCTGCTGCTGATCCCGCAGCCAAGTCAGAACTGTGGTGTTGTTGCTGATGGATACCTGCGTGGTTTCGTGCACACCCACTGCGTTCTCAATGGTATCGTACAGCTGAGCGAAGCGGTCCAGCATTGCATTCATGATGTCGCCGGCCTGCTGAGAATCCTTGCCCTTGGTGCTGATGGTCAGCAGGCGGGTGTCGCTGTCGACCGAAACACCAATGAGCTCACGCATATAGCGTTCTTCCATGCCGAACTGCTCCGCGATCCTTCCGATGGTCTCGCTGTTGGTCAGCAGGCTGGAATAAGCGCTGAGCACTGCGCTGGTGTAATCCGGGTTCTGATAATCCATACCCGGCAGGATCTTGTAATCGGTCGTGATGTAGAAAACCGCACTCGCCGTGCTGACATTGTACGGGTCCAGGCTGTTCAGCACCGATTTGTCGATGTATTCCTGCGCATTTTTGATATCGAATTCTGCGCGGACCTGATTGGCTTCGTTCTGCTTCAGCTGATTTTTATAATCCGCAACATTTTTGTCGTGGGTCGTCTGAGCAGCACGATATTTGACCATTTCCTCTTCGTAGGTCTGCTCTTCCTTGCTGCGGACGATCTCCTCTCCGTTGGCGATTGCCTCTTCCAGCGCCTTCTGGCTGCGCACATACTTGAACATGCCCAGCGCACCAAACAGCACTGCGCAGGCAGCTGCCGCTGCAAGGATCTGCCGGTATTTGCGCAGAACGGTGAAGAACAGCGAGACCAGATCGATCTCCTGCTCATACGCGGTGTTTTTCTCCATAGGCTTTAAATTCCTCCTGTTTGCTCACGTTTTTATCTTATAATATGCCGTTGCAGCTGTTTCGAGGGTCAGCTGTAGAGCTTGTTTTTCAGTTCCGTATAGCGGGCGCTCTTTTCCGCCTTATACTCTGCCATCACCTGATCCGCCAAAGCCGTGCTCTGGCCGTTTTCCTGCAAAAGCTTGCGCATCTGACTCACGATGCTGTCCATTTCCTTGTCGCAGGAGGCCTGCAGCGCATTCAGCTCCGCCGTCTTGGAAAGAACGATCATGATCTTCCGCGCCTGCGTCTTCTGGTTTTCCGGCAGCGCTTTATACTCTGCCTTTGCCGCCGCAATGCTTGCGTTCAGTCCGCTTTCTCCCCGCGCCTTCACCGCATACACCTGCTGGATCAGCGCTTTTAGCTCTGTTTCGTATCCTGTCGGCTGTGGTTTTTCCTCTTCCGCGGCAGCGGGCTGCGTTTTCTGGGGCTTGCTTTCAGACGCAGCGGTGCTTCCCGCAGAAGTGCTGCCCGCCGCAGCGTTTTTCTCAGCTTTGCTGGAAGCAGCAGTCTGCTGAGAGGATGCTGCCTCCTCCGAGCCCGCATTTTCTTCTGGCTGGGCAGAGCCATCCGTCTCATCCGACTCAAAAGCGATGCCGCCTGCCCCCTGAACGATGCTGTCCAGTGTAATGTCACCGCTGATCAGCTGGCTCAGCTCGTCATCCGTGATCGTCACCTTTTCAACAGTCTCGTCTGAGCTTCCCTGCTGTTCCAGTGCAGAATCCGCTTTCAGCTGGGCATTGCCCAGCGCAGTGAAACCCAAGACCCCGGCGCCGCCCAAAACGACCACAACCGCAATCACGATTCCCGCAATCCAAAGTCCCTTGTGCTTTCTTTTCTGTTCCATATTCAAGATCATCTGTCCTGATATCCTACGGTCATCTCATTGTATCGATCCCGGAAGGACAGCGCAGGACAATCATTTTCTGCTCCTTTGAATGCTCTCGTGCACAGCACTCCGTTCCCGCAATGCCATACAGATTTTATTTTACCATTATCCCGTTGGTTTCGCAATGGACGCCCCGCCAAATGTATCCCAGAATTTTGAGGCTTTTTCGCCCATTCGATACATTTTTCACGTTTTTTCCCTGAAAAGCGCACCCTTACCGCAACAAACAGCGGGCGGAGAGCCTGCCGCTCTCCGCCCGCTGTTTTCGGGTCGTTCTTTAATTGAAGGATCGGAAGCCCTTGCCGATGATCTCACTGGAATTGACGATCGTGATAAAGCTCTGAGGGTCGTTCTCGCGCAGGAAGTTGCGCAGCTGCAGAGCCTGACGGCGGGTCAGCACGGTGACCAGCACGCTGAGCTCGTGGTGGGTGTAGGCACCGTAAGCCTTTTCCACCGTAGCAGAACGGTTCATATCCTTAATAATGAAGTCCAGAATGGGCTGGGGATTTGCCGTCATGATGGTGCACACCTTGCGCAGGCGGATGTTTTCGATGGCACCATCCACGACGAAGCTCTTGCCCATCAGGCCGAGGATACAGTAAAGGCCGGTTCCCATGCCAAACCGCCATGCCGCCGCCAGCACGATGAGGATATCGCTGGCCATCAGGGCCTTGCCGATCTCCATAGAGGTATATTTTGCCAGGATCAGGGCCACAATGTCAGTGCCGCCGGTGGATGCACCAATATCAAACACGATAGCCGCACCCAGAGCAGGCAGGAACACCGCGAACACCAGGTCCAGCATGGCGTCGCCGCTCATGGAAGCATTGATGGGGTAGATCCACTCACAGACCGACACAAAGAAGGACAGGGCAAAGGAGGAATAGATCGTCCAGCCCATGGTCTTGACGCCCAGAAAGATGAAGCCCAGCACGACCAGGATCATGTTGATGATCCACATGAAGCCGCCCACATTGATCTTGGGGAACAGGTCTGCCAGCAGGATGGACAGGCCAGAGGTGCCGCCGAATGCAAAGTGATTGGGATTTTTAAAGTATACGATGCCGACCGCCGTCAGCACCAGACCGAGATTCAGCTCTCCGAAGAAATTTAGATTCTTCAGCAGATTTTCCCTGCTGAATGCATTTTTTAAGCCGTTCATGGGTTTCCTCCTATTCTAAATACAGCAAAACGTGCCGTACGCCATGCAAAAATATACTCTCCTGTACTGCACATGTCAAGAGATAGGACAAAAGTTGTGGAAAATAACATAAATTGGGGATTTTTAGGAGAAAAATGCCTTCCGTCAAAGCCTGACGGCTTTGCCAGCCCCCTCGGCTGGGGGGCTTTCATTCATCTGTCGAGTAGGTTTGTCTTTCACCGGAGAAGTGAAAGTATTGCGAGAACAAACTCCTTCCGTCACCTTCGGTGCCGCCTTCCTCAAAGAGGGAGGCCTTGGCAAAACCGAAAACTTTGCCGCTCTGTCAAGAGCTCCCTCCCCGAGGGAGCTGGCACGGCGCAGCCGTGACTGAAGGAGTTTCCTTCCTCTCTCTTGAAGAAAAGCACAAAATAGTGTATTATATAGTATTATGGAATATATGGGCACATCGTGCCCTTGACAGGGGGAAATCAAATGGCAGATAAAAACTTTCTGACCGACATCATCGACGCCGATCTGGCCGAAGGCAAGATCAGCGAGATCCATACCCGCTTCCCGCCCGAGCCCAACGGCTACCTGCACATCGGCAGTGCCAAGGCCATCTACATCAACTGGTCCATTGCCAACCAGTACGGCGGCAAGTTCAACCTGCGTCTGGACGACACCAATCCCGCCCGCGAGGGTGAGGAGTATGTCAACAGCATCATCGAGGACCTGCACTGGCTGGGTGCCGACCCCAACGGCGGCATCTTCTACGGCAGCGACTACTTCGACAAGTGCTACGAGTACGCCGAGAAGCTCATCATGGAGGGCAAGGCTTATGTGGACGACCTGACCCGCGACGAGATGCGCGAGTACCGCGGTGCCGACGCCGGCAAGCCCAGCCGTCCTTCTCCGTGGCGCGACCGCACCCCGGAAGAGAACCTTGACCTGTTCCGCCGGATGCGTGCCGGTGAGTTCAAGGAAGGCGAAAAGACCCTGCGTGCCAAGATCGATCTGGCCAGCCCCAACATGAACATGCGCGACCCGGCCATCTACCGCATCAAGTACGCCGAGCATCACCGCCAGGGCAGCAAGTGGTGCATCTACCCGATGTACGACTTCGCCCACCCCATTCAGGACGCCATTGAGGGCATCACCCACAGCATGTGCAGCCTGGAGTTCGAAAACCACCGCCCGCTGTACAACTGGGTCATCGAGAACATCTTCGGCACCCAGTTCCCCAAGCAGCGCGAGTTTGCCCGCCTGAACATGACCAACACGGTCATGAGCAAGCGCTATCTGCGTGAGCTGGTGGAAATGGGCATCGTGGACGGCTGGGACGATCCCCGCATGCCCACCCTGTGCGGCCTGCGCCGCCGCGGCTATACCCCCACCTCCATCTTCACCTTCGTGCGCGAAGCCGGCATCTCCAAGTCTGACAACCTGATCGACATGCGTCAGCTGGAAGCCTGCATCCGCAGCGAGCTGGACCTGACCGCTCAGCGCCGCATCGCCGTGCTGGACCCCGTGAAGCTGATCGTGGACAACTACCCCGCCGACAAGACCGAGTATTTCGACGTGGCCAACAACCCCAACCGCGAAGCAAACGACACCACCACCCGCAAGGTGGCTTTCACCAAGGAACTGTGGATCGAGAGCGAGGACTTCGCTGAGGTGCCGCCCCCGAAGTTCAAGCGCCTGACCATCGGCGGCGAAGTCCGTCTAATGGGCGCTTACATCGTCAAGTGCACCGGTGTGGACAAGAATGAGGACGGCTCCATTGCCGCCATCCACTGCACCGCCGACCTCGAGACCGGCAACGGTAACCCTGCCGATGGCCGCAAGGTGAAGGGCACCATCCACTGGGTGAGCGCCGCCCACGCTGTGGATGCCGAGGTGCGTCTGTATGACAAGCTGTTCACCGAAGCCAACATGAACGCCATCCCTGAGGGCAGCGACTACAAAGACTACCTGAATCCGGAAAGCGTCGTCGTCCGCAAGGGCTGCAAGCTGGAAGAGAGCCTGAAGGACGCAAAGCCCGGCGAAAAGTTCCAGTTCGTGCGCACCGGCTTCTTCACCCCGGACAGCAAGAACCCCGGTGTCTACAATCGCGTCGTCACCCTGCGCGACAGCTTCAAGCCTGCAAAGTAAAAAAGGACAACAAACTCCTTCCGTCACCTTCGGTGCCACCTCCCTCTATGAGGGAGGCCTTGGCAAAACTGAAAACTTTACCGCACTGTCAAAAGCTCCCTCTTTGAGGGAGCTGTCGAGCGTATGCGAGACTGAAGGAGTCCGCCGTCCTGCCTTACGTCCAAGCAATATTCAAACGTCAAAAGGAGTATCTGATCTCTCATGAAAAAGAAAATGACCCGCAATGTTATCATCATGGCCGTCGTCGTTGTCATTATGGCAGTGGCCCTGAGCCTGTACATCAAGAGCACCGGCACGGTGCCCGCTGCTGATAATGCTGCCAACCTGACCGACGGTACCTACACCTCCAGCGCTCAGGGCTGCCTGAGCGAGGTTTCCGTTACCGTCACCGTCACCGGCGGCAAAGTGACCGCCGTGCAGATCAACGCAGCCGATGAGACCCCCGATCTGGGCGGCAAGGCCGCTGAAACTCTGGCCGACGCCCTGACCAAGGCTGGTTCCACCAATGGCGTGGACGCTGTTGCAGGCGCTACCATGACCAGCGACGCTGTGTTCACCGCTATGGACGACTGTCTGGCACAGGCCGGCACTGGCTCCGCTGCCGCTGCTGACCTCAAGGACGGCACCTACACCTCCAGCTCCAAGGGCTGCCTGAGCGATGTGACCGTCACCGTGACTGTCTCCGGCGGCAAGGTCTCCGATGTGGCCATCGATGCTTCCGGCGAGACCCCCGAGCTGGGCGGCGCTGCTGCCGAGACTCTGGCCGGTGAGCTGACCAAGGCCGGTTCCACCTCCGGTGTGGATGCCGTTTCCGGTTCCACCCTGACCAGCCAGGCCGTGTTCACCGCTATGGACGACTGCCTGAGCCAGGCACAGTAAACCTTAACTGATAGCAAAAATCCCTCCGGACTTTCGTCCGGAGGGATTTTTCATTTTCTTAATGGTTCAGCTTACTTACCCATGGCGTGCTTTGCTGCCAGCATACCGAAGGTGTAGCAGCGGCCCAGGGACAGGCCGGTCTGGTGGAACGGATAGTCCGCGCCGCCGTAGAACACGCCGCCCACGTTGCCCACGCAGTACAGGCCGTCGATGACATTGCCGTCAGCGTCCAGAGCCTGGCCGTTGGCGTTGGTGTTCACACCGGCACAGATGGCGGACACGCGGATGTGCTTGCGCACACCCCAGAAAGGAGCCTTCTCGATCTTGTGCATGTAAGCGCTCTTCTTGCCGAAGTCCACGTCGCTGCCCTTGTCGCACAGCTCGTTGTAGCGGTCGATGGTCTTCTGCAGCTCATCGGCGGGCACATCCAGCAGGCCGGCCAGCTCTTCGATGGTGTCAGCCTTATAGGTGTCGATCAGGTTGGTGAAGACACCCTGCGGATTCTCCACAGCACCGGGGATGTACTTGGTCATCACCTGCTCGGGCACGGGGCTGTTGGCATAGCTCATGTAGTCGCTGTCGTAGACTTGGCAGTACCAGCCCAGAGAGCCGTCCGGGTGGTTGGCGTCCACGTTGGCACCGTTGTACTTGGGCAGATACTTGGTGATGTTGCCCATGTAGACGAAGCCGGTGTCCTCATTGCAGAAGCGCTTGCCTTCCATATTGACGTACAGGAAGGGCTCCTCATACATCAGGCCGGAGTCGAAGTCGTGCATCATCTTGGTGTGGCCCAGATTTTCCATCTTGGCACCTGCGTCGATGGCCATGATGTAGCCGTCACCGGTCTTCTGATACTGCTTTTTGTCATAGCCGTCGATGTCCGGGCACCAGCGCTTGACCATGGCGTCGTTGTTCATGTAGTCGCCGGTGGCCAGAATGACACCCTTGGATGCGTTGAACTGGATATACTTGCCGTTCTCGTCCTTGGCAATGACGCCGGTGACCTTGCCGTTCTCATGCACCAGCTTCACAGCGGGAGTGTTGAAGAAGGTCTCGAGGTTGGAGTTCTTAGCCTGAACGTTCTCCAGAACAGCGGCCAGCACATTGCCCACGTTCTTGGGCTTGGGGCCGATCCAGGGAGCGAAGAAGTAGCAGTGCTCGTCGCCGAAATCGTAGGTATCGGTACGATCCTTCCACACACCGGTCAGGTCCTGACTGGTGCACATATAGGCAAAAATCTCCTTTTCATCGTTGTGCAGCAGGCTGGAAGGATCTTCCACGCTGTCCACCTTGCTGCCGTCGCCGTACTCGGTCTCGTCGGTCAGACCGGCGCGATTCAAGTACCACATCAGAGCCTCTTCGGAGTTCTCGACATAGGCGTTCAGGATATCGGTGTTGGAACGCCAGTCGCACAGGCCGTTGGTCATGTGAACCCACATCTTCTTGCCTGCCTCGGTGGACTTGGACTGGATGATCGCAGAACCGCAGTTGCCCTGGCTGACCACGATGCTCTGCTTCTGCAGCAGTGCCACATGGCCGCCCAGCTCAGCAGCCCAGCCAGCGGCGGGCACACCGGCAGCACCGGCACCTACGACGACCACATCGAAGTCCTTGGTCTCATCGGGGGTGATGTCGCCCAGCTCACAGGCAGAAGACTCCACTTCCTCAGTGGTCAGGCCCTCAGGCACAACGGTCTCAGCCTTGTTGGCCTCGGTGGGAGCAATGGCCACCCCCTTGGCCTGGTTGATGCAGCTCTCGGCTGCCTTCTTGATGGCGTCGGAGGTGATCGTAGCGCCGGAGTGGCCGTCCACCTCGCTGGACTGTGCGTCCAGGATCTTCTGCACCATCTCGTCAGCGATGTCGGCACCGTAACCCTTGGTCTCGTTGGCAACGTCGATCTGCACATCGGTGATGGCGTCGGCGCTGAAAGTCATGGTGACGGTGACGGGGGTGGCAGTGTTGATGCCGGTAGCGGTGGCAGTGTAGGTGCCAGCGGTGTAGGTGCCGGCTGCGGTGCCTGCACTTGCAGCGGTGCTGCTGGAAGCAGCGCTGTTGCCGCAGCCTGCCAGCAGGCCTGCAGCTGCTGCGCCCAGAGTAGCTGTGCGCAGGAAGTTGCGGCGGGTGATCTTGTTGCTCATGATCGTTCTCCTTGCTTTTTCTTCTCTTCTCGTATATTAAATCGCGTATTGAGCAGCAAAGCCCCGAACGGCGGAACCCCACAAAAGGTTCGACGCACTTCAGACTTTGTTACCCGATAGTCAAAGTCTACACGTTAGA
Organism: Oxalobacter sp.; assembly: GCA_963615785.1. Lineage (GTDB taxonomy): Bacteria > Bacillota > Clostridia > Oscillospirales > Ruminococcaceae > Faecalibacterium. Next base: position 122,724 of record CAVEID010000001.1, read on the forward strand.
GCAACGCGAAAGTCAAGGGTCATTTTGACAAAAATATCACGAGTTTTTGTCAAAGGTGACAAAGGCTTTTCCTTTGGGAGAGCTGTCACCGAATGTGACTGAGAGGGCGGGGCCGTTCCCCTTTTATGTATAGATCTTCGTTCTTGTCAGGTGATAGTTCACGATGCTGCCGTCCGGCTGTTCCCGGCTGGCAACGATGCTGCTGAAGGTCTCCCCCACAGCCCGGAACCCCCGCCGCACGATCTCATTGTGGAGGTTATCCAGCGAATCCCACCCGAAGGAGCCCCGATAGTCCTTTTTCCAGATAGTGGTCAGGTAGTCTCCGCCGCACACCACCTCTACATGCTTCGTCCGCTGCAGGCCCAGCCTGCGGGCAGAGTCTGCTTCGATCATCAGGCCGTAATCATATTCGTGTTTGCAGGCACGGAACTGCTCCATCACCCGCCGGGGCAGGCGGCTGACCCAGCGGGCAGCAGGCATACACCCCAGCCACTCCGCCTTTTCCTGCTGCAGTTCCTTATCGCGGTCAGCTTCTTCCTCTTGTGAGAAGGTCAGCCGCCACATCTCCGGGAAGTTCTCCTCCCAGACCCGCCCGGCGTCCTGCTCCAGCGTGCGGTACAAGTCCCGGGTGTGTTCCAGAAATTGAATGGACAGTTCATCCAGCACCTGCCTGCGCCGCAGCTGAGCGACCTGATGAGTGAACATGGCGTCGCTCTGTTCCACAGTGGGGGCACCGATGAGCTCTTTGCACTCCTCCAGTGAGAGCTCCGCCGCCCGCAGCTCCCGGCACAGATTGAACCGCCGGGTGTCAGTGACCGTGTAGTAACGGTATCCGGTGTCCTCATTGACTTCGGGGCTGATAAGGCCCATTTTCTCGTAATAGCGCAGGGTGTGGGTGGTGACACCCAGCAAAGCCGCCATTTCACTGATGGTGTAGCGCATGATGAAGCCCCCCTTTCCGGGCGGCAAAACCTTAGAGCCGCTCGAATGTTATTTTTGTGACTATCTTTATTATACCTGCCGCTTCCGTCGTTGCAAGCAAAATTTCTTTGCCGCGCTTTCTGTTCACTGTTTGTTTCTTGTGTCCTGCCCCGCAATCTGCTAGAATACAGACAGATTGCTTTTTCATTTTATTATAAAGGAGAGGGATATTATGGGCGCACTGACCGGACTGGAACCGGCATCGGTTTTTCACTATTTTGAGGAGATCTGCGGCATCCCGCACACCTCCCACCACGAAAAGGCACTGAGCGACTACTGCGCAAAGTTTGCGGCAGACCGCGGCCTTGCCTGCCGTCAGGATGAGATGGGCAACCTGCTCATCAAAGCCCCGGCCACCCCGGGCTATGAGAATGAGCCGGGCCTGATCCTGCAGGGCCATCTGGACATGGTGGGCGACAAAGTTGCCGGCTGCCCTCTTGACCTTGAGAAGGACGCCATCCGCCCCATGGTGGACGGCGGCTATGTGCGGGCCGACGGCACAACGCTGGGCGGCGACGACGGCATCGCCGTGGCCTATGCACTGGCTGTGCTGGACGCAAAGGACATCCCCCACCCTGCGCTGGAAGTGGTGCTGACCGTCTGCGAGGAAGTGGGCCTGCTGGGCGCTTCCGCCATGGACTTCTCCGACCTCGAGAGCCGTCTGCTCATCAACATCGACTCGGAGGAAGAGGGCGTGCTGACCGCTGGCTGTGCAGGCGGACGCCGCGCCGAGTGTCACATCCCGGTCGGCCGTGTGCCGGTCAGCGGCACCGCCGTGAAAGCGGACATCGTGGGGCTTGCGGGCGGACACTCCGGCACCGAGATCCACAAGGGCCGGGCCAACGCCATCGCCCTGCTGGGCCGTTACCTGACTTTGCTGTCTGACTGCGGAGCCGCGTATTCTGTGCTGGCCCTCTCCGGCGGCGCAAAAGAGAATGTCATCCCGAAGGAGAGCAGCGTCACGCTGGTGCTGCCCGTCGGCATCACCGAAGCCGTGCGTGCCGCCGGGGCAGACTTCGCCGCCCAGATGAAGGCTGAATTCGGCACCGCCGACCCGGACATTCGTCTGCAGCTCACCGAAGAGGGCTGCGGCGAATACAGTGCGCTGGACGCCGACTCTGCTGAGCGCCTGCGCAAGGCCCTGCTGCTGATGCCCTGGGGCGTGCAGGCCATGAGCATGGATGTGCCGGGCCTTGTGGAGACCTCGCTGAACCTTGGCGTGGCCGAACTTGACGACTCCGAAGCCATCCTGCGCTTCTCCATCCGCAGCTCTGTGCCCTCGGCAAAAGAACTGCTGAGCCGCAAGGTACAGACCCTCACTGAACTGCTTGGCGGCAGCGTGCGGTTCCACGGCGACTACCCCGCCTGGGTCTATGCCCGCGAAAGCGCCCTGCGCGACCGCTGCGTGGCCGTGTATGAAGCACAGTACGGCGAAAAGCCCCAGATCGTGGCCCTGCACGCGGGCCTGGAATGCGGCATCCTGTCGGGAAAGGTCGACGGACTGGACTGCATCTCCTTCGGCCCGAACCTGCTGCATGTTCACACCCCCAACGAGCGCGCTGATATCGCGTCGGTAGCCCGTGTGTGGGAATATCTGAAAGCCATTCTGGCGTATAAAGCATAAAAAAAGAAGGACTGCCGCGGCAGTCCTTCTTTTTTGCTTAGATGTAACGGATTTTTCCCGGCTCAATGCCCTTGATGCCAAGGCCCGGCTCATCGGAAACAGTGATGTCCTTTTCGTTGAACACAGCGCCGCCGATGATGGGGTCTTCACTGCACAGCACGGGGCCGTCCAGATCAACGCGGGTGATGATCTGCTTGGCGCAGGCCAGATGCACAGCCGCGTTCACGCTGATCTTTGCTTCCAGCATGCAGCCGATCATGCACTCCACGCCGTAGACCTCAGCAGCGGATGCGATCTTCAAAGCGTTGTACAGGCCGCCGCACTTCATCAGCTTGATGTTCACGAGGTCGGCAGCGCCCATCTGCATGATGGTCAAAGCGTCCTGCGGAGAGAACACGCTCTCATCCGCCAGAACCGGCACATAAGAGCGCTCGGTGACATACTTCATGCCGTCGAAGTCGTGGGCCTTGACCGGCTGCTCCACGAACTCGATGTCGAGGCCTTTCTCCTGCATCCCGTTCAGGATGCGGACGGCTTCCTTGGGGGTCCAGCCCTGATTGGCGTCGATGCGGATGCAGGTCTCCTTGGGCACTGCGGCACGGATGGCGCTCAAGCGGGCAATATCCTTTTCCGGCTCCTTGCCCACCTTGACTTTCAGGCAATCGTAGCCGCGGTCGATGGCGTTCAGCGCATCACGCACCATTTCTTCGGGGTCGTTGACGCTGATGGTGATGTCGGTGACGATGGACTTCTTTGCGCCGCCCATCAGCTTATACACGGGAATTTTGTGCAGCTGGCCGTACAGATCCCACAGAGCCATGTCCACTGCAGCCTTGGCGCTGGTGTTCTTCTGGATGCAGGCGTTCAGCGCGATCATCAGGTCTTCGAACTCGTCCACATCCCGGCCGATGATGGTCTTGGCGATATGGTCGCGGATGGCCCCGATGATGGCCCCGGTGGTGTCGCCGGTGATGACACCGGTGGGAGGAGCCTCACCGTAGCCCACTTCACCGGTGTCGGTGTGGACTTCCACGATCACGTCCTCCACGCTGTTGACCGAGCGCAGAGCCGTTTTGAAGGGCACACGCAGCGGCACCGAGATCATTCCAAGACGAACTTCCGTGATTTTCATAAAAACCTACCCCTTTCGATAAAAAAATGTTGCCAGATTATGAAATCTATGGTAACATTGTATACGAAGTTGTCAATATTGTAAAGACAATTGTCCGCAAAAAGTTGCACAAAAAGAAAGGGGATTGGGTTTATGATCACAAACGGGTTCACCTACATCGCCGTGCTGGTGTTCATCGCCGCACTGCTGGTGTGGCTGCAGCGCTACACGAAGTCGAAATTCTTCGACTATGCACCACCCATCGTTCTGCTCTACCTCATCACCATGGTTCTCTGCACGCTGGGTGCATGGGACATGGAAGCAACCAAACCGGCTTACTCCGTGCTGAAGAACAATCTGCTTTACACCATGATCTTCCTGATGCTGCTCCGCTGCGACATCCGCAAGATCATCAAGCTGGGCCCCAAGATGCTGGGCGGCTTTTTTGCTGCTTCCTTCTCCATCGCCGTGGGCTTCATCGCCACCTTCGCCATCATGAAGGGTGCGCTGGGTTCTGATGCCTGGAAGGCTCTGGGCGCTCTGTGCGGCAGCTGGATGGGCGGCTCCGGCAACATGATCGCCGTGCAGGCCGCTCTGGATATCGGCGAGGGCGACATGGCCTATGCTCTGGTGGTCGACTCCATCGACTACTCCATCTGGGTCATGTTCCTGCTGTGGGCCATCAACCTGGCTCCCAAGTTCAACAAGTGGGCCAAGGCCGACACCACCACGCTGGATGAAGTGTCCCGTCGTCTGGAAGAGGACGCCAAGGCCAACGAGGACAAGGCCACTTTCGTCAACCTGATCTTCCTGCTGGGCCTGGGCCTGGTGGTCTCCGCTTTCGGTCAGGACATCGGCGCTTCCCTGAACAGCGCAATGCCGTTCCTCGATAAGTCCACCTGGACCGTCCTGCTCATCACTCTGGCAGGCCTGATCGGCGCTGTCACCCCCGTGGGCCGCATGGCAGGCAGCACCGAGCTTTCCAACCTGCTGCTCTACTCCGTGGTCGCTCTGCTGGCATCCCGTGCAAGCTTCCTGGAGCTGACCGATGCTCCCGCATGGATCCTGGCAGGCTTCATGATCCTGGCCATCCACGGCATCATCCTGGTTCTGCTGGCCAAGATCTTCCATCTGGATATGTTCACCTGCGGCGTCGCATCTCTGGCAAATATCGGTGGCTCCGCTTCCGCTCCCATTCTGGCCGGTGCCTACAGCGGTGCACTGGTTCCCGTCGGCGTCCTGATGGCACTGATGGGCTACGTTATCGGCACGGCAGGCGGTTTGATCACTGCAAATATCATGTCGCTGATCGCGTAAGATCACTGTAAGCTAAAAGACCGGGCACCTTGCGGGGTGTCCGGTCTTTTTTGTGCTCATTTGTGCTCAGAACAGCCCGGTCAGCGCTGTCAGCAGGCCGATGATGGCCGCCAGCGGAAGGATGGACACCAGCCCCACGAAGAACCACTTCCAGTGGAATGCGTAATCATGGTAGGCTTCGGTCATGTCCTCCGTGCCGGGGATGATCCACCACTTGCCGTTGCAGAACCAGATGCTGTCAATGACCAGCGCGTCGAACAACGAAAACGCATTCAGGAAGACATAGGACTGCACAAATCCGGCCCAGAAAGTGTGCTGGCCGTTGACACCGCAGGTGATGACCATGCACAGCACCAACATGACCAGAATGCCGAAGGACTTGTTCTTTTTTGCGTGGGCATCCATCTCCGCCTGCGTAGTGATGCCGCGCTCAATGGCGCGTTTCTGGATGGCGGGCGGGTAGTTATAGAGCTGATACTCCTTGCCCTGCACCTTGAACAGCACCAGCATAAAGGCTGTGTACAGCAGACTATAAACGATGGCTTCGAGGATGATTTTGGACACCATAATGAGCTCCTTTCCGGTTCACACCCCAGCGGGTTAAGCATGGCTTACTTGGATGATTTCAGTATAGCACACCCATCCTGCAAGTTCCAGCCCCCGTTCCGCAGCCCGAACACAAAACCCCGGACCAAAAGGCCCGGGGCGTTCACTGCGCTGTTATTATGCCATCATCTGCACCAGACTGCCAAGCAGCCTGATCCCGTAAAGGATGATCACCGCACCGCAGATGCGGTTCAGCCATGTGAGGACTCGGCTGTTGATTTTGCTGCCAAGCAGATGAACTGCAATTGCCAGACAGTTGAACCAGATAAAACTGGCCGAAGCAAAACCGGTGATAAAATACGGGTCGCCGCCTGCGGGCAGGGAGGCGCGGAAAGCCCCCAGCATCAGAGTGCCATCGATCAATGCCTGCGGGTTCAGCCACGTCACGATAAAGGCAGAGCCCACGATCTTCCAAAGGGGCTGGTTCACATCCTTTCCGCCGCTCAGATCTGCTTTGGAACGGACAAGCCCGGCACCGATGTAAATGACCAGCAGCCCGCCCACACCAAGGATGATCTTTTCCAGCCACGGCAGGGCCTCCATCAAAGCACCCACGCCGAGGAAGCAGGAAAGCCCCAGAGAAATATCCCAAAAGACAACGATCAGTGCCGTTGCCATGGCCCGCCGCAGCTTTTGGCTCATGGCACTGTTGATGACAAACAGGTTCTGCATCCCGATGGGTGCCACATAAGCAAGCCCCAAAGACAGCCCCTGAAGATAAATTGACAGCATTTTCTGAATTCTCCTCCACCTATATTTATCATAAGCCACCGCTCACGGCAATGCGGGAACTCCGCAAAGTCATTTAATACAGTGAAATATACCATTGCCCCCCTCCACATAAAGATCAATTTCCTTATGCAGTTTTTGCAGGCACACTGCCAGACGAACGGCAGTATTTCAGCATTATCTTAATAGTCAAGCAGTCGTCCGTAGTCATTCCAGTCACCGAACATCTTTTCTGCTTCTGACTGCTCCACCAATTTCTTCAAACGCTTCTCAAAGACCTCTCTGTCTTTTTTCTTGTCGCGCTGAATCGAATCAATGCGGACTCGCTGATAAAGCGCAGGAAAGCTCTGAAAATTTTTCCATGCGAGCGGATTTTCCCAAAACGCTTTCTGAATTTCCGTGTCAATCACAAAGCCGCTTTCCGACATATCCGGCAGAACAGCACGTCCTGCATCCGTCATAAGTCCCAGCTTTTCCAGCCGGCGGCAGCGTTCCTTGTTCAGTTCGGACCATGGGCTTTTGGCCGTGCGCGGTGTAAACCGCTGCATATCCACCCCGTCAATATTCTTGTGGGTCGTATCGATCCAGCCGAAGCAGAGCGCTTCCTCTACGGCATCCAGATACCAAACGCAACCGGTCGGTGGATTTTTGCCCTTTTTGGCAATCATCCAACATTCTTTCTCCCACTTGTGGTTTTCACTCAACCACTTTCGAAAATCCTCTCTCGTTGTGATGTTCAAAATATTCTTCGGCTCCATGGTTCTCTCCCAGTTTTGATTCGACCTGCTCAGTATAACACAGCTTTTCAGATACCGGAACCCCTCTCCTATACTATATAGGAGAACTCCGCCATTTCGCTGTGTATGTGCGTACACGCATCATATAGCACAAAAAGCAGAATACCACCGTCCTGGTGATACTCTGCCTTTATCCTACATCCCGGCAGACCTTCCTGACCATTAGGAACCGCAGCGAAATCTGACGGGTGCGCCTGTACGGGTTGCGTTTGCTGATTTTTCTGCAGCCCCTTGGCAGGGCCTTGAAAAATCAGAACGAGGCCCCAACAACTCCTCCCTGTTTCTGCCGCAGGCAGCGGTCGTCGTCGTTGCTGTTCGAGTCCTGTACCGCCCACCACAAAAAAATCCCCAGACCTTTTGGTCAGCGACAGGCATCCCGTTAGACATTCCTACGCGTTGGGAACCGCGGGCTAAGCAACAGCCCACTGGGCTGATTGCTTACGGCACTTCGTGCCGCCGCCCTGTTCGAGTCCTGTACCGCCCACCACAAAAAAATCCCCAGACCTTTTGGTCTGGGGATTCGTGGTGGACGGTACAGGACTCGAACCTGTGACCTCCTGCACGTCAAGCAGATGCTCTACCAGCTGAGCTAACCGTCCATAAGTCATATCGACTCAGTTATATTACCACAGCTTTCGAAAAAAAGCAATACTTTTCTGCAACTTTTTTATTTTTCTGCACGCAGTGCCCTATGGATGATATCATACAGCACCGGCTTCATAGCATCGATGTTGTCCGGTTTGCCCTCCAGAATGCTGGAATAACACACCGACATGCACATGCTGCCCAGCGCCGTGATGCGCTGATAGATCTCACGCTCGGTGCGGCCCGCCATTTCCGGGCTGGTCATAACGGTCATCAGCAGCTTGCGCATCAAAGGCTCGGCTTCTCGGCTGGCTTCGATCTGGTCGAGCCCCGGCCAGACGAAATTGCGCTCCAGAAACTTCAGCACCAGCGTGTCGCCCCGCAAAGCTTCGATGATGTGGTCGATCACCGCCACCATCTTATCCGGGAAGCTCTCCAGCCCGGTCTCACGCTCCACAGCGTCGCAGGCTTCACTCAGCAGCTGATAGCTCACCCGGCCCAGCAGGGCCTGCATCACCGCGCCCTTATCCTGAAAATACAGATAGAATGTTCCCTTGGCCACCTTGGCACGGGAGGTGATGTCTTCCACGCTGGTCTTGGCTGTGCCGCGCTCCAAAAACAGCTCATAGGCCGCGTCCAGCAGTGCCCGGCGCTTCTCCTGCTTTTTTCCTTCCACGGTGCTCATGCTCTGGGTCAATGCCTCTTTTCTCTCTTTTTCTGACGTCGTTCCGTTTGTCTCAATCATTTTAACAGTCCTGCCCAGAGAGTGCAAGGGTCAATTATTATACAATTTTCGGCAGTTGATAAAAAAACTGACTTTTAGTCATTTTTTATCCTTGACACCCGGTTTGTCATGAATATAATAGTGTTTGCTTGGAACTGACCGTCGGTCATTTTCCTAAGATTTTCACCAACTTCTACTTTGGAGGGTTCTCATGAAAAAGATCGCACAGGGCATTGTGCGGTTCCGGAAACTGATCTTAACAGTAGCATTCCTGCTGTTGATCCCTTCCGCAATCGGCGCAATTGCCACCCGCATCAACTATGACATCCTCACCTACCTGCCGCAGGATCTGGACTCCATGATCGGCGAGGTAGCCCTTGAGGACGACTTTCATCTGGCCTCCACCGGTATGATCACCGTGGAGGGCCTGCCCACAAACGAGCTCATCGCCATGAAGAAGGACATCGACGCCGTTCCCGGCGTGACCCAGACCTTCTGGCTCAGCGATGTGATCGACCCCAATATCCCCACCGAGATGCTGCCTGCCGATGTGCAGCAGTTTATGTTCGGCAAGAACGATTCCACCATGCTGCTCGTCCGCTTTGACGCCCCCAGCGCCAGCGACGAGACCATGGAAGCCGTCAAGCAGATCGAAAAACTGTTGCGCAAGGACTGCTTCTTCGGCGGCATGAGCGTTATCCTGCAGGACACCAAAGCACTGGTCAATCAGGAAATGCCAATGTACATCCTGATCGCTGTGGGTGCAAGCCTGCTGGTGCTGTTCCTCTCGCTGGAGAGCACCATCACCCCGCTGCTGTTCATGCTGGGCCTGCTGTTCCCCATCGTGTACAACTTCGGCACCAACATCTTCCTTGGCCAGATCAGCTACATCACTGAGGCTCTGGCCACTGTGCTGCAGCTGGGCGTCACGATGGACTTCTCCATCTTCCTGCTGCACCGCTATGAAGAGGAAAAGGAGCTGCGCTCCTCCAATGAAGAAGCCATGGCCAGCGCCATCTGCAAGACCATGACCTCCATCTCCGCTTCCAGCCTGACCACCATCGCAGGCTTCCTGGCGCTGTGCGCCATGCGCCTGACGCTGGGCCGCGATATCGGCATCGTCATGGCAAAGGGCGTGGCCCTCGGCGTCGTCTGCACCGTGGTCATCCTGCCCGCACTGATTTTGACCTTCGACAAGTGGGTGGAGAAATACAAGCACCGCACCGTGATCCCCCAGCTGAAAAAGCTCAGCTACTTCGTTTCCAACCACGCTGTGCCCATCGTTGTGGCATTCATTGTTATCATGATCCCCTTCGCCATCGCACAGAACAAGACCGAAGTCTACTACACCCTGTTCGATTCCCTGCCCCAGGACCTCACCGGCATTGTGGGCACCAACAAGCTGGGCGAGGACTTCGGCATGACCACCAGCCACTTCATTCTGGTGCATGACGACCTGACCGCCACCGAGGTGTCTGACCTGTGCGATGAGCTGAAGGATGTGGACGGCATCACGCAGGTGGTGAGCCTGGATTCCATCACCGGCCCGGGCTTTGACACCGAGCTGCTGCCCGACAGTGTGACTGAGATCCTGCAGTCCGGCGGCTACAAGCTGATCCTTGCCAACAGCTCCTACAAGACCGGCACCGACGCCATCAACAATCAGCTGGACGAGATGAACAGCCTCATCAAGGGCGTTGACCCTGAGGGCGTCATCACCGGCGAGGGTGCCATGACAAAAGACCTGATCGAAGTCGCAGACGTGGACTTCAAGAACGTCAACGTCTGGTCCATCATGGCGGTTCTGGCCATCATCGCCATCTCCTTCAAGAGCATTTCCATCCCGGCCCTGCTGGTCGCCAGCATTGAGGCCGCTATCGCCATCAACATGGGCATCCCGTACTTCACCGGTACCCAGCTGCCCTTCATTGCCAGCATCGTCATCGGCACCATCCAGCTGGGCGCTACCGTGGACTACTCCATCCTGATGACCACCCGTTATCACGAAGAGCGCGTCTTTGGCCGCACCCCGAAGGAAGCCGCCCAGCAGTCTCTGGAACACTGCAGCCAGTCCATCCTGACCAGCGGCCTGACCTTCTTCGCCGCCACCGTCGGCGTGGCTGCCATCAGCAAGATGGAGCTGCTGAAGAGCATCTGCCTGCTGATCTCCCGCGGCGCACTGATCAGCATGGTCGTCATTCTGGTGGTCCTGCCCGCAGCCCTGATGCTGTGCGACTGGATCATCCGCCACACCACCCTCAAGTGGATGGTTCCCGAATCCGCCAACGCCAAGAAGTCTGAAAAGGAGTAAGCCTGCTATGAAAAAATCGCTTCGTTTCGCCAGTGCGGCGCTGGCTCTGACACTCGCCGCAGGTTGTGCCGTGCCTGCTTTTGCAGCCGGCAGCAAGGATTTCACCAAGTCTGAGACCGTCTATGCCGTGATGAACGGCGACGGCTCCATCAGCAAGACCACCGTCAGTGAGCACCTGTACAGTGCTTCCGGCCTGTCCGGCGTCACCGACAAGAGCACCCTGACCAACATCCAGAACACCGAGAGCGACGCCGAGTTCACCCAGAACGGTGAGGACATCACCTGGAACACCGATGACACCGATGTTTATTACAAGGGCGACACCGACAAGGCCCTGCCCATCTCCGCCAAGATCACCTACGCTCTGGACGGTCAGGAAGCTCCGCTGGAAGACCTCATCGGCAAGAGCGGCCATCTGACCGTGACCATCGCCCTGACCAACAGCGAGACTTCCACTATCAATGTCAACGGCACTGACCGCACCATCGTCACCCCGCTGATCACCGCTGTGGGCGTCATCCTGGGTGAGGATGCTTCCAACGTCACCGCTGAGCATGGCATCGTGGAAAGCGCCGCCAAGAGCAATGTGGCCGCATTCGTCACCCTGCCCGGCGTAAAGGACTCCCTGTCCGGCCTGCTGCCCGACGAAGTGGACAGCATTGAGGACTATCTGCAGGACACCATCACCGTCGAGGCTGATGTCACTGAGCTCACCTGCCCGCAGGTGATGATGGCCTGCGCCACCAGCACTGAGGCTCTGGGCACCGACAATGTGTTCGACCTGAGCAGCATCAACGACCTGACCGACGGCATCAACCAGCTGAACGACGCCATGAGCCAGCTCATGGACGGCGCATCCCAGCTGGTGGACGGCACTTCTCAGCTGGCCAGCGGCGTGCTGGCCCTGCTGGATGGTGCCAACACCCTGAACAACGGCGCTGCCGCTCTGGACGATGGCCTGGGCCAGCTGACCGATGGTCTGGACACCCTGACCTCCAACAACACCGCACTGAACGGTGCCGCACAGCAGGTGGCCGACGGTGTGCTGGCTTCCGCCAACAAGACCCTGAAAGAGGGCGGCCTGATCGACGAGGACATGACCTGGAGCAATTACGAGGCTGTCATCGACAACATCCTGACCATGAACGAAAAGACGCTGGCTGCCGGCCGTAAGAAGATCGTGCGCACCGTGTGGGAGCAGGCCCCCAGCTTCAAGGACAGCCAGCTGGATCTGGCCCTGTATCTGGCCGCCACCAAGACCAACCACGATCTGGAAGCCGCTCTGAAGCTGATGCAGAGCTATGATCCCTCCATGCTGAGCGGTCTGGTCGATCTGCTGACCAGCGACGACGCCAAGAACACCGCCAAGGCTGAGCTGAAGTATCAGGTGGAGAACAGCCAGGATATGGCCGATGTCCGTGCCCTGAAGACCAGCCTGTCTCAGATCCAGCTCTTTGTTTCCAGCGTGAACCAGTACACCGCAGGCGTGCAGAGCGCTGCGGACGGTGCCCACTCCGCAAAGGACGGCAGCGCACAGCTGGCCGCAGGCACCAAGACCCTGTACGACGGCGTCAACACCCTGAACAACGGTGCAGGCCAGCTGAACGACGGCGCAGGCCAGCTGAATGACGGCCTGAACCAGTTCAACGAAGAGGGCATCTCCAAGCTGACCGGCGCTCTGGATGAGGATCAGCTCCACGGCCTGAAGACCGTTCTGGACGAGATGACCAACAAGCTGGAGGATTACACCAGCTTTGCCGGCACCCCGGACGGCGCTGAAAGCAGCGTGAAGTTCGTCTACAAGACCGCTGAGACTGTGGCCGCTGTGGACACCACTGTGGCTGACACCGAGGCGGTCAAGGAAGGCAATTTCTTCACCCGCCTGTGGCAGCGCATCGTGAACCTGTTCAAATTCTGATAAGTCATTTCCGAGAACTCATGATGAACCTCTTTCCATAAAAAGAAACAGAAAGCCCCGGCCGTAATGGCCGGGGTTTTCTGCTTTGTTGAGACTCCTTCAGTCTCGCATACGCTCGCCAGCTCCCTCAATGAGGGAGCCTTTGGCAAAAAGGGAAACTTTCCCATACTGCCAAGGGCCCCATCTCTGAGGGGGCTGTCACCGAAGGTGACTGGAGGAGTCTGGCTAGACGCTGTTCCCCTCCACAGCCCTTCCCCGTGAAAAAGCAGAACCGGAATGACCGCAGTCATTCCGGTTCTGCAATATTAAAATAATAATTCCGCTATTTATTGCCAAAGCGAACGCGTCGGCCATTTTAAATCGTTCAGTGGATCAGATTCACGAACACCGGGCAGAGCACAGCAGTCAGCACACCGGCCACCGCAATGGACAGGCCGCTCATTGCACCTTCCACCTCGCCCATCTGCAGGGCTTTGCTGGTGCCCACGGCATGGGCCGAAGTGCCAATGCCCACGCCCTTGGCAATGGGGTCGGTAATGTGGAACACCTTGCACACCGTCTCAGCCAGCAGGTTGCCTGCGATGCCGGTGAGAATGACGATGGCTCCGGTCAGTGCCGCGATGCCGCCCAGCTCAGCAGCCACATCCATGCTGATGGCGGTGGTCACGGACTTGGGCAGAAGGGTGGCGTACTGCTCCTGGGTCAGATCCAGAGCCAGCGCCAGCGCCAGTGCGCTGCCCAGGCTCACCAGTGTGCCCACCGAGATGCCCGCAATGATGGCGGCAGCGTTCTCTTTGAGCAGGTCCATCTTCTCATACAGCGGGATGGCCAGCGCCACCGTGGCCGGGAGAAGCAGATAATTCACCGGCGCTGCGCTGGCCTTGTAGTCTGCGTAGGGAATGCTGCACACGGACAGGAAGATGATCACAAAGATGCTGCCCAGCAGCAGCGGGTTGAAGATGGCCTTGCCGGTCATCTTGTTGATGAGGGTGCCAAGCGCAAAAGCCGCCAGCGTGAGCAGCACGCCCCAGGCCGCAGAGCCGGACAGAAAATCATTCAGCAGTTCAGTCATGGTCGGCCTCCTTCTTCTTGCGGCTGGTCAGAGCCTGCGTGGTCTTGCCGGCGGACACCATGACCAGCACCGTCACCGGGATGATGGAAATGATGATGGGCAGCAGCATGTTTCCCATCTCAGCCCACAGCTCCATGACGCCCGCAGCGGCGGGCACGAACAGCAGCGGGAAAATGCCGGTCAGATAAGTGCCGACTTCTTTCACGTCGTCCAGCTTCACGAGCTTGAAATTCAGCGCCAGAAGCAGCAGCACCAGGCCGTAAACACTGGCCGGGACCGGCAGCGGCAGCACAGCGTGCAGGATTTCACCTAAAAAGCAAAACGCAAGAATGCGGGCAAACTGAAAAATGTATTTCGTAGAAAAACGCTCCTTTCCTTGACCGAAACAGTCACATTAAAGGTAAAGTATACCGCAGGATATCCAAACCATCAACCGTGATTCTGGATAAGAAACACTGCACATTTTGCGAAGAACTGTGCAGAAAAAAGGCGCACCGGGTTTGTCGGTGCGCCTTTGGCGTTTTATTGAGAACTTGGTCAGATCACATAATCATTTCCGGCCTGATCGGGCAGGGCCAGATCCGCCAGCGTGATATTGCCGAAATAATTGGAGATCAGGTCATTCAGGCCCTTCCACATTTCATAAGTGCGGCAGTTCGCCATGCGGGAGCAGGGGGCTGCGCCAGGGGCCAGACAGCTCACCGGAGCCAGACTGCCCTCGGTCAGCATCAGGATCTCACCCACCGTGTACTGATCCGGGCTGCGGGTCAGGCGATAGCCGCCGCCTTTGCCGCGCAATCCCTCCAGAAAGCCGTTCTGCACCAGCACCTTGAGGATATTTTCGAGATATTTTTCCGAGATCTCCTGGCGGGCAGCGACCTCTTTGAGGGGAACATATTTTTCAGACTGATGCTCGGCCAGGTCGATCATCACGCGCAGTGCATAGCGCCCTTTGGTGGACACGATCATAATTGTGTACTTCCTTTGTTGGTGATAGATTGAATTTTAAACCTATTATACAACAGGGTAAATAATATTTCAATCCCACTTTTTTCAAAAAATCCATTGACAACCGCACAGAACCGGGCTATAATACCATCAAACCCACAAACAATGTTGGTTTAAAGGATTTAGAACCGGGTCGCCCGGCCGGGCACACTGCCCATACAAATGTATCAGGGAGGAAACCACCATGAGCAAGATTTATACTGCCGCAGATCAGCTGATCGGTCACACCCCGCTGCTGGAGCTGACCCACATTGAAAAGGAGCAGAACCTGTCTGCCCACCTCATTGCCAAGCTGGAATACTTCAACCCGGCCGGCTCCGTCAAGGATCGTATTGCCAAGAAGATGATCGATGACGCCGAGGCAAAGGGCCTGCTGAAAGAGGGTTCTGTCATCATCGAGCCCACTTCCGGCAACACTGGCATCGGTCTGGCTGCTGTGGCTGCTGCCAAGGGCTACCGCATCATCATCGTGATGCCCGAGACCATGAGCGTGGAACGCCGCCAGCTGATGAAGGCTTACGGCGCTGAGCTGGTGCTGAGCGAGGGTGCCAAGGGCATGAAGGGTGCCATTGCCAAGGCCGATGAGCTGGCAAAAGAGATCCCCAACTCCTTCATTCCCGGCCAGTTCGTGAACCCGGCCAACCCTCAGGCACACATTGAGACCACCGGCCCTGAGATCTGGGAAGACACTGACGGCAAGGTCGACATCTTCGTTGCCGGCGTGGGCACCGGCGGCACTGTCACCGGTGTGGGCAAGTACCTGAAGAGCAAGAACCCCGGCGTGAAGGTCGTGGCCGTAGAACCCGCTTCTTCCCCCGTGCTGAGCAAGGGCACCGCAGGCGCACACAAGATTCAGGGCATCGGCGCAGGCTTTGTGCCGGATGTGCTGGACACCAAGGTTTATGATGAAGTCATCGCCGTGGAGAACGACGACGCCTTCGCCACCGGCCGTCTGATCGGCCACAAGGAAGGCGTGCTGGTTGGCATCTCTTCCGGTGCTGCTGTTTACGCTGCCCTGCAGCTGGCAAAGCGGCCTGAGAATGCAGGCAAGAATATCGTCGTCCTGCTGCCCGATACCGGTGACCGTTACCTGTCCACTCCCCTGTTCGCGGACTGAATCATTTTGAATGCTCCCCGTTTCACTCTGGGCATTTTCAGCGGAAATTTATTTTATATATTTGCAAAGAGGAAAATCCTGCGGGATTTTCCTCTTTGCTTTTTCACGGGTGGAGTCGTGGAGGGAAGCGGCATTTGCACCGACTCCTCCAGTCACGGCTTGCGCCGTGCCAGCCCCCTCGGAGATGGGGCCCTTTGGCAGTACGGTAAATTTTCCCTCTTCGCCAGAGGCTCCCTCCTTGTGGGAGCTGGCGAGCGAATGCGAGACTGAAGGAGTCTTGCTCTGCCCATTTTCCTATGCTACAATATCTCTGACATAAAATTTTGGAGATCTGCTCATGAATTACTACGTTGCCCCCATGGAGGGCCTGACCGACCGGGTGTGGCGGCAGGTACATCAGAAATGGTTCGCATTTCCCGGCGCACCGGTGCGGTACTATGCACCGTTCATCTCCCCGCCGGAAAACCGCGTACTCATCAAAAAGAAGATGGCCGAGCTGGCCCCTGCTGCGAACCCCGGTGCTCCGGTGATCCCGCAGCTGCTGGCGAAGGACGGCGAACTTGCCGCGTGGATGATCGGCGAACTGCGCAAACTGGGCTACACCGAGGTGAATCTGAACTTCGGCTGCCCTTCCGGCACGGTCACCGCCAAGGGGAAGGGCTCCGGCATGCTGCGCGACCCGGAAAAGCTGGACGCCTTTCTTTCTGCCGTGTTCGCCCATGCTGACGGCCCCATCTCGGTCAAGACCCGTCTTGGCGTGGAGAGCCCCGCAGAGTTCGCCGCTATTTTGGACATCTATAATAAGTATCCCATCTGTGAGCTGACCATCCATCCCCGCGTGATGCGCCAGCTCTACCGGGGCCAGGCCGACCGCGCCGCCTTTGCCGCGGCTCTGCCTGCCTGCAAAATGCCAGTGTGCTACAACGGCGATGTGACCACTGTGGGCGGCCTGCATGAGCTGGAAGCACAGTTCCCGGGCCTGTCCGGCATTATGGTGGGCCGGGGCATCATTGCGGACCCGGCCCTGCTGCGCAAGGCTCTGGGCGGAGCAGATGCCACCCGCGAAGAGCTGAGGGGCTATCTCGACGACCTCTACCACGGCTACACCGAGCTGTTCGGCTCCGCCGGATGCGCCGTCAGCCGGATGAAGGGCCACTGGTTCTACCTCATCCACAAGTTTGAGGGTTCGGAGAAGCTGGAAAAGCAGCTGCGGAAGTCCCGGGAACCGTGGGAGTATGAAGTGGTGGTGAACCAAATTTTCACGCTGCCGATGGTATAACAACAAAGCCCCGCCGTCTTTTTGACGGCGGGGCACAGCAGACAAGCGATATCAGAATCAGACGTCCAGATAACTGCGCAGCATGGCCTGCAGCAGATCGTCACGATCCACCTTGCGGATCATGGAACGGGCATTCTTATAGGTCGTGATGTAGGTGGGGTCTTCGGACAGGATATAGCCCACCAGCTGATTGACCGGATTATAGCCTTTTTCCTTTAATGCATCGTACACCTGCTGTACGATCTCATGGATCTCATAGTCCTTTTTGTCGTGGATCGAAAAAATTGCAGTCTCGCCACTCACGGAATACACCCCCTTAGGAAGAACTAAGCTCATTGTACACGAATTGCGAGGAAACTTCAAGATAAAGACACCGGATTTGCACAGTTTGCATAAAATTTCCGGTCCTGTTTTTGCAGGCTGACGGCCTGCAGCGGCCGCTTTTGCGGAGAAAGGAGCTTTGCCATGCTCTATGGCATTGGCTGCGACCTGTGCGAGATCGCGCATCTGGAAAAAAGCCTTTCCGGCCCCCACGCTTCGGCCTTTGTGCGCCGGGTCTACGGGAAAGCGGAACGCGCTGCCCTCGGCCTGGATGAGCCCCTGCCCGCCGGGCGTGGCAGCGCCCACCGGCTGGCCAGCGCCGCTGCCAACTTTGCCGCGAAAGAAGCCTTCCTCAAGGCAACGGGCACCGGCCTGCGGGAGCCTTTTTCTCTCTGCGAGATCGAGGCCGTCCGGCTGGAAAACGGTGCGCCCGCCTATCACTTTACCGGCAGAACTGCCGACTGGGTGCAGGCCCACCGGCTGACCGCCCGCCTGTCCCTGAGCCACGAGGGCGGCATGGCGCTGGCGTTCTGTGTGCTGGAAGCGGAAACCTGAGCCGCCCCTGTGCATACAATGGAATATCCCCGCACTGCATAACCGGCCCGCGGCCTGCTCATACTGAGAGCAGACAGGATGCGCCGGACGCATCACATAGCGGGGCACATCCTCCAAAGCACAGGGAGGGAGATTCCATGGAGGTACACAGAGGAGAAGTTTTCTATGCCGATCTTTCGCCGGTGGTGGGGTCGGAACAGGGCGGCGTGCGTCCGGTGCTGATCGTGCAGAACGAGATCGGCAACCGGCACAGCCCCACCGTGATCGCAGCGGCCATTACATCCCGGCTGGACAAAGCCCGCCTGCCCACCCACATCAACATCCGGGCGGCGGACACCGGCCTTTCCAAGGACAGCGTGGTGCTGCTGGAGCAGATCCGCACATTGGATAAGCACCGCCTGCGGGAGCGGGCAGGCCAGATCACCCCCGAAGATCAGAAGCGGGTGGATCAGGCGCTGGACGTGAGCCTGGGATTGAGTTCCTACTGAACACAGAAAAGCCCCGCCGTTGGCGGGGCTTTTCTGTGTTCAGGGCAGCTGGCTCGACAGCTCTTCCAATGTGAGAGGCCTTGGCATTGCGCAAGCAATGACGGAGAGGGCGAGACCGTTAATCTTATTTCAAACACTTCCGCATCGCTGCGTAAAGCTTATCCACATCCAAAGGCTTGGAGAGGTAGCCGTTCATGCCGGCTTTGATGGCCGTGTGCATGTCCTCATCAAAGGCGTTGGCCGTCATGGCGATGATGGGCACATTGGCTGCTGCCGGGTCGTCCAGAGCGCGGATCGCCCGGGTGGCTTCGTAGCCGTCCATCACCGGCATCATGATGTCCATGAGGATCAGGTCGATAAAGCCCGGCTGGCACTGGGCCATATAATCCACCGCCAGCTTGCCGTTCTCCACGCTGACCACCTGCAAACCAGCTTCGGTGAGGATGGTCTGAGCGATCTCACGGTTCAGTTCCACGTCTTCCACCAGAAGGATGCGCCGCCCCTTCAAATCGCCCGCTTCCGGGATCACCGGCAGGGTGTTGTCTCTGGGCCAGCTGGCGTTCTGCAGCGCCTCATACAGCTCCGAAAGGAACAGCGGCTTTGCACAGAATGCCGTGACACCGGCTTCCCGGGCCTCCTGCTCAATGTCCGACCAGTCGTAGGCGGTCAGGATGATAATGGGCACCTGCTCACCGATCTCAGAGCGGATGCGGCGCACTACCTCTACGCCGTTCATGTCCGGCATAAGCCAGTCGATAATATACACCTGAAAAGGATCGTTCTGCTGGGTGGCATAGCGAGCACGGAACACGGCCTCCTTGCCGGATGTGGTCCACTCCGGGCGCAGACCGATGGTGCGCAGCATCTTTTCCACGCTGACGCAGCTGTCCATGTTGTCGTCTGCCACCAGTGCACGGAAGCCCGTGAGCGCCTGGATCGGGCCGTGGAGCTTGGCATTTTTGCTGGTCTTGAGCCGCAGCGAAATGGTAAACTCACTGCCCTCGCCCAGCTGGCTGCGCACCGAGATCTGGCCGCCCATCATATCCACAATATTCTTGGTGATCGCCATGCCCAGGCCCGTGCCCGGGATGCGGCTGACGGTGGAGTTTTCTTCCCGCGTGAAGGGCTCAAAGATGTGTTCCAGAAATTCCGGTGTCATGCCGATGCCAGTGTCCCGCACCACGAAATCGTAGTCGGCGTAGCCATCCGGGGCATGGTCCTTCTGGATGATGCGGATGCCCACCGTGCCCCCGGCCCGGGTGTACTTGATGGCGTTGCTCATGCAGTTGAGCAGCACCTGATTCAGCCGCAGGCGGTCACACACCACATCCTCGTTGACCACATCTACTGTGTCGATGAAAAAATCCAGCCGCTTGGCCTTGATGTCGGTCTGCAGGATGTTGCGCAGGTCATGCATGATGACCGGGATACTGCACTCGGTCTCTTCGATCTTCATACGGCCGCTCTCAATGCGGCTCATGTCCAGCACATCGTTGATGAGGCTCAGCAGGTGGTTGCTGGACACCAGAATTTTGGAGAGATAGTCCTCCACCCGGGCCCGGTCATCCAGATGGGTCGCCGCCAGCGTGGCAAAGCCAATGATGGCATTCATCGGGGTGCGGATGTCATGGCTCATGTTGTTCAAAAAGCGGGTCTTGGCCTGATTGGCGCGTTCCGCCAGTTCTGCCAGCTCGTAAGCCTTCTGCAGGCGGCGCTGGTTTTCTTCTTCCTCCTGCTTCTGAGCGGTGATATCCTTGAACATCATCAGCAGCTTTTCCGGCCTGCCGTCCGGGGCAAACCGCAGTGCCATGGTGACGGCACGGTACCAGAGCGTTTTTCCTTCCCAGTGGATGCGGTAATCCACATAAACGCTTTCATTGCGTTCCGTGTCGTTCTCGCGGCAGAGCGCCTCACACAAATATTCCAGCGAAAGCGCCTTCAGCAGCCGCTCCCGGTCCTCTTCCACCACATACTGTGCAGCCTGAAAGCGGACACCGTCCGAGTAGCCGCCCTCGCGCCAGCCCGCATTCTTTTCCTCTTCCGTGACTTTGCGGCCAAAGCTCAGCAGCTGATAGTGATCCTGCTCCACATCCACCACAAAGCGGGTGAAATAGCTGCGGCACAACGCATCCAGGATCTCCGGCATATATTCGTTCTGCATTTCCATTCGTTTATCTATCCTCAGATTCTTCAATTCTACCGCGGTAACGCGCGATCATTGCTATCAGTTCTTTTGCCTTCAGCGGCTTCGTCAAGTGCTCGTTCATGCCGGCGGCATGGCTGCGCCGGATGTCGTCCTGAAACGCATTGGCCGTCATGGCAAAGATGGGCACCGTTGCAGCGTCCGTGCGCTTCATGGCACGGATCACACGGGTGGCCTCCAGGCCGCCCATCAGCGGCATCATCACGTCCATAAGGATCACATCATAGGTGCCCGGCGCAGAAGCAGCAAACAGCTCCACGGCCTCCCGGCCATTCCATGCCTGCGTCACCTCAGCGCCTTCGCTTTCCAGCAGGAACTGTGCAATCTCCATGTTCAGGTCGTTATCCTCCACCAGAAGGATCTTTGCCCCCTGCACGCTGCCCGCCGCGGCCCTTTCACCTTCCGGCTTCGGGGCAATGGCCGCAGCATCGATGCGCAGCGGGATCTGAATGACGAAGGTGGTGCCCTTGTTCTGGCGGCTCTGGAAGTCGATGGTGCCGCCCATCCGCTCCACCAGCTCCTTGGTGATGGCAAGGCCCAGACCGGTGCCCAGATAGGCCGTGCGTGCCGCTGTGTTCTCCTGCGCAAAGGGCTCGAAGGCACGTTTCTGGAATTCCTCACTCATGCCGATGCCTGTGTCTGCGCAGATGAATTCCAGCGTCGCCACGCCGTTCTTCGCATCGATCTCGTTGCAGCCCACCGTCACGGTGCCGCCCTCCGGCGTGTACTTCACCGCATTGCTTTCGATGTTCTGCATGACCTGACGCAGATGCACCGGGCTGCCAATGAGACGGCGGTGCTCTGCGTGCACGCCGTTGTCGTGCAGCGCGATGCCCCGCTCATTGGCCTGAACTTCAATGACGCTGTTGGTCTCCCGCACCAGCTTTTCAAGGTCGAAAGAAACTTCGTCCAGCCGTACCTCACCGGATTCCAGCTTGTTCATGTCCAGCACATTGTTCACCAGATCCAGCAAAAAGCCGGACGCATCCATGATCTTCTGGCGGCACTCTTCCTGTTTGACCTCGTTCCCCACATAGTGGCGGCTGATCTCCACCATGCCCTGAATGCCGTTGATGGGGGTGCGGATGTCGTGGCTCATGCGGCGCAGGAAATCCGTCTTGGCTGCATTGGCACGGCGGGCATCTTCTGCCGTCTTCTCCAGCTGCTTCTGCATGTCCAGTTCCCGCCGCCGTTCATCGGTGACGTCCCGGTTTGCGATGAGCACCGCCGTCAGCTTTCCGCTTTCGTCCCAGCTCTGCGGCACCACCACGCTGGTCATCCAGCCGCCGGCCATGGTCTGCCATGTGCAGCTGAGGGAATCCCGGCCCTGCATCCGCCGGGCAAGCGTGTTGATATCCGAAAACTCCGTCAGTTCTTCCCGGTAATCCGGTGCCGCCATCCGGTCGATCTGCGCAGCCTGCGAGGAAGCTCCTATGGGCGAGGAATAGTTTTCGTAATCTCCCTGTGTGCTGCGGTAGATTTCCACTGTCTTTTCTTCCAGCTGCACCAGCATGATGGCGCTGTAGGCCATGCCCAGCGCTTTGATGATCCGCAGGCGCTTCTGGCTCTGCTCCAGCGTTTCCCGCTCAGTGCGGCCCTGCAGGATGAGCACCAGAAGCCAGCCCATGAGCATAATGGCCAGGCTGCACACCGTGACGATGGTGCGGGTGCGGAAGACCTGAGCCCCCGGAAAGAAGACATAGAGGTCATAGCTGCGCACCCGGGTCTTGCTGCCATACCATGTGCCCCGGCCGCTCCGCAAGCAGGTGACTGTGTCCGGCTTGAAGTCTTCGCTGCCGCTGCAGAGCTCGCGGCTCTCTTCCAGCGAAAGGCCCTGCAGGCTTTCCAGATTGCTGCTGATGATCGTGCTGCCGTCGCTCACCGCCACAACGCCGTTCATGTCAAAGGTAAAGCCGCTGAACAGCTCGTCCAGCGAAAAGTCACCCTCACCTTCCGCGTCTTTCTCCTGCTCATGGCTGGTGAACACCACGCCCGGGGCATCCCGCCGGGCCACTGCTGCCACGTCATAGACGCTGTCGGCTTCCGTCACCCGGCTGAAATAGACTTTCTCCGGGTGCTCTGCAATCTCCTGAATGACGCCGCTCTGGAACAAGCCTTCCCAGTGCTCCGGCGTATCACTGCCGGCGTGCGCCTGCAGCTGCATGTTTTCATCCAGCACCACCACGCTGCTAAGCCGCTGCTCAGAGACATAGCTGTCCAGCACCGCCTGGTCCGGCGTGCCCAGTGCACCAACGACCCGGCTCAGCTCAGTGGTCTTGTCCAGCAGGTGGACGAGGCTTTTCACCTCATCGTTGGCGGCGTAGCTCTCATAGGCCGTCAGCCTGTCCCGCATGAACTCAAAGGTGGTGAGGATCGTCTTCTGCAGAAGGAGCCGGTCGTGGACCGTGAAGCCGGCAAAAATGCCCACAGCCGCCAGCACCGTCAGGAGGCCGACTTTCCATGAGACGCCGGCACGGAATGCTTCGTCTTTTTTCATGATGCATTCCCTCCCCAGACAGTCTTCGGCGGATCCATCCCGTATTTTTCCACGATGCGCTCAACCGTGCCGTCCTGCTTCATTTCGTTCAGCACCTGCGTCAGCTGCCGGCTCAGTTCCTTATGGGTGCCCTTTTCAAAAGCAATGCCCAGTTCCGAGGTGTAAAGGCACTCGTCCAGAATGCGGTACGCGCCGCCGCCCTCCTCGGTCAGCAGCTTCAGGCTCTCCTCGTGGGAGGCGATGGCGTCCACATAGCCTCTGCGCAGCAGTGCGTGCAGTTCCGCAACGGACGAGCAGCAATACAGCTGCCCCACCTGAGGGATGCGGGGGTCAGTGCGCTGCAGCAGGATGGTCTCCGGCTTGGTGGTGGCCTGCACGCCCACCCGGCGGCCCTCAAGGTCTGCCAGTGTCCGGATGCTGCTGTCTGCCTGCACCACCACAACATGGCGGCTGTAAAGATAGGGCCCGGCCCACTGATAGAGCTCTTCCCGGCCCGTCATGGTGAAACAGCTCCACAGGCACTCGACAGCTCCGCTGTTGAGCAGGCTGTCCCGCTCTTCCCACTGGATCATCTGGAACTGCGGCTCATAGCCCAGCCGGTGAAAGGCCTCCGTGGCCAGCTCCACATCCACCCCGGCAAAGTCGCCGCTGGCTTCAATGTAAGTGTAGGGCTCATAGTTGTCGCAGCCCACCGTGATGGGTATGCGCTCCTGCGGCACGTCCTGCGCCGTTTTTTTCGTGCAGCTGCACAGCACTGCAAAGGCCATCGCCGCACACAGCACTGCCGCCCATACTCTTTTTCTGCCTGTTTTTTTCATGCCGCAAGCCTCCCCGGGGCACCGTTCCCAGTGTCAGCCCCCGCAAAGAGCTGCACCTGCCCCTATTATAGCTTCATTATATAGTATGCTGCTCCGGCAGGCAAGAAGGTTTCGGCAGTTTTGGTAAAACCACGGCATCTTTCTGCCATTTTTGTGATTTTTCGAAAAATTTTTCCGCCGCCGCACGGTTCTCCGCCCTTTTCCTGCCAAAGGGCCGAAAGCCGCGAAAAAGATGGAAAGACGGCTGGTCAGCCCGCCGAAAAAATGATATAATTTTCTGCGGGTGGGTGTGCGGCCTGCAGGCTGCACACCCAGCCCGTTCTATCCCACAAGCAAAGGATGTGCTCACCCTATGACCCGGATCGCATTTTGCGATGACGATCAGGCCGTGCTCGACCAGCTGGCCTCCCTGCTGGAGAAATACAGCATCCAGCGGGGTGCCGACCTTCAGTGCACCGCATTTCACAGCCCGCTGGATCTGCTGGCACAGATCGAAAAGGGCGTCCGCTATGACATTCTCTTTCTGGATGTCATCATGCCGGCGGAAAACGGCATCACCGCCGCCCGGGAGATCCGCCGCTTTGACACCGCCGTCAAGATCATTTTTCTCACCTCATCCGCTGAGTTCGCAGTGGAATCCTACATGGTGGGAGCCTATTTCTATCAGCTCAAGCCCATCTGGGAGGACAGCTTTTTCCGTCTGACCGACTCGGTGCTGGCAGAGTGCCGCCGCGCCGAGCAGCGCAGCCTGATCCTGCGCTGCAAGACCGGCATTTCCCGCATCGAGCTGGACCGTCTGGCCCACTGTGAGGTGCGGGGCCGCACGCTGGTGTTCCATCTGGCCGACGGCCAGGTGCTGGAAGCCACCGGCAGCATGGATGAGCTGGCCCGGCAGCTGGGGCAGTACCCCTGCTTCATGCGCCCTCACCGCTCCTATCTCGTGAACATGGAATATATCCGGAACATCACCGCCAAAGCCATCATCCTCGCCGATCAGGCGCAGATTCCCATCCCACACGGCAGGGCCGCCGAGGTCAAGAACCAGTATCTGGAATACGCCTTCAGCCGAAAGCAGGTGATGCTATGACCGAAATGCTCTCCCTGATCAACCTTGCCTCGGTGGGCATCTTCGGCATCGTGCTGTCCGCTGCATTCTGCGACCTGGAATGGACCCGGCACCGCAGGGTGCTTCTTACGGTGAGCACTCTGCTGATGCTGGCACTGCAGGGCGCGGTGAGCCTGCGTTGGAGCACCGGCTTCGCCCGCTATCTTTACCCACTCATCACCCATCTGCCGCTGTTTCTGGTGCTGGCCTTTATGACCCGCCGGGTGCTCTGGCCCTTTGTGGCCGTGCTGACTGCTTACCTGTGCTGCCAGCTGCGGCGCTGGATCGCGCTGTTCGTCATCGCGCTGTTCCCTGCAGGCGGCACCGTGCTGCAGGATGCCACAGAGCTCATCGTCACCCTGCCGCTGCTGCTGGCGCTGGTGCGCTGGTGTGCGCCTTCGGTGCGGGAGCTCTCCCGCTCTTCGCTTTCCGTCCAGCTGCAGTTCGGACTGCTGCCCCTGCTGAGCTACGGCTTTGACTACCTGACCCGCGTCTACACCAACCTGCTTTCCAGCGGCAATGTGGCGGCAGTGGAATTCATGCCCTTTGTGTGCAGCGCGGCTTACCTGGCTTTCGTGCTGCGCACCACCCACGAAGAGCGGCTGCGCCTTCAGCTGGAACAGACTCAGAACAGCCTGAACCTGCAGATGTCACAGGCTGTGCGTGAGATCGACGCCCTGCGGGAATCGCAGCGTAAGGCCAGCACCTACCGCCATGACCTGCGCCATCACCTGCAGTATCTTTCTGCCTGCATCGAAAACGGCCGTCTGACCCAGGCGCAGGACTACATCCACAGCGTGTGCGCCGAGATCGAAGCCAGCAAGGTGACCGCCTACTGTGAGAACGATGCGGCAAACCTGATCTTCTCTTCTTTCGCCGCCCGGGCCCAGACGAACGGCGTCGAGTTCCGGGTGAAGGCCGTCATTCCGCCGGTGCTGCCGCTGCCGGAAAGTGACCTGTGCGTGCTGCTGTCCAACGCGCTGGAAAATGCACTCCATGCCTGCCAGCGCGAACGTGCCGCCGGAAAGCCCGCCTTCATCGAGGCTTCTGCCTACGAACAGGAGGGACGGTTCTTTCTGCAGATCATCAACACCTGCAGCACGCCGGTCACCTTTGAGCAGGGCACCCCTGTGACCCATGAGCCCGGCCATGGTCTTGGCGTGCGCAGCATCTGCGCCATCACCGACCAGCACAGCGGCATGTACAGCTTCTCCCAAAAGCAGGGCCGGTTCATCCTGCGCATTTCGCTCTGAGCCAATATTACCGCATTCCGGCGGCTGCCTTTTTGTCAGGGCAGCCGCCTTTTCTTTGTGCATCACCTTTTTTATGATATCGAAATATGATATAATTGAATCAGGTATGAAATTTTGTGCCGGTATGCGGCATTTTTCGCCGAATCTCCGCAAAAGGAACGTACATCTGGACATGAAACCATCCAAACGCCGAATCTCTTTCCGTGCCCGTATGGCAGTGCTGTTTCTGGCGCTGCTGGTGGCTGTGACCTGTGCTTTCCACATGGTCTTCCATTATATAGAGGAGCAGGAAAAGCTCAAAGCCGCTTACACCGCCGAGACCACTGTGCGTCAGGTGGAGGCTCAGCTCAACCGCTATCTGGCGGAGTCCGAGCTGATCCGCCGCATCGTCGTGCAGGACGGCACCATCAGCGAGTCCAACTTCAACACCCTCTCCCGCCTGATGCAGGACAGCAGCGGCGTCATCAAGGCTCACGAGCTGGCCAAAGACGGCACGGTGGATCAGATCTATCCCATGGCCGGGAATGAACAGGCCCTGGGGCTGGACATGCTGCAGCATCCCCAGCGCAGGCAGGAAGCCCGCCTTGCCCGGGACAGCGGCGAATACACCATCGCGGGCCCTTTTGAGCTGGTGCAGGGCGGCACGGGCGTGCTGCTGTTCGACCCCATCTATCACGACGGCGCATTCTGGGGCTTTTCCATTCTGGTGCTGGACTGGGACAGCTTTCTGGAAGAGATCGAGCTCTCCTCGCTGGAACAGGCAGGCTATCACTACACCATCTGGAAGGCCAGCGGCGCTTCCGGCGACAAGGTCATCATCGCTGAGAGTGAAGCCAGACGCTACACCGACGCGCTGACCGTGGCCTGCCAGGTGCCCAATGACACCTGGTATTTTGAGATCGAACCGGTGGACGGCTGGGTGCACCCCGGCATCTGGGCGGGCGGCGTCGGCCTTGCCGCTGCCTTTTCCGCCCTGATCTGCGCCGGCTGCTGGCAGGCCGAAATGCGCCGCCGCCGGGAAGCCGAACACGCCCGGCAGCTTGAGGAAGCCGCCCGGCAGGCACAGGCTGCAAACGAGACAAAGACCCGCTTTCTGTACAGCATGAGCCACGACATCCGCACCCCCATGAACGCCATCGTGGGCTTTTCCACTCTGCTGGAAAAGCATCTGGACGAGCCGGAGCGCGCCCGGGACTATGTGAAAAAGATCCAGTCCTCCAGCAGCTTTCTGCTGTCACTCATCAACTATGTGCTGGAAGCGTCCCGCATTGAGAGCGGCAAAACTCCCCTGAAGATCAGCGTGGGGTCCTTCCCGGAGCTCATGGACACCCTTTCCACCATCTTTGAGCCCTCCCTGAAAGAGAAGGACCTCACCTACCGCTGTACGGCGGATATCCAGCACGAATATGTCCGCTGCGACACCACCAAGGTGAAGGAGATCTTCCTGAACATCCTGAGCAACGCGGTAAAATATACGCCCGCCGGGGGCCATATCTCCCTTGCCCTCACCGAGTCTCCCTGCGAAAAAGAAGGCTGTGCGGCCTACACTGCCGTCTTTTCCGATGACGGCATCGGCATGAGCGCCGAGTTCCTGCCCCATATTTTTGAAGAATTTTCCCGTGAGCACACCACCACCGAGAGCAAAGTGGTGGGCACGGGCCTCGGCCTGCCCATCGTGAAGGCCTTTGTAGACCTGATGGACGGCACCATCGCGGTGGAGAGTGCCCCCGGCAAAGGCACCACTTTCACGGTGCGGCTCGTGTTCCCCGTTGCGCAGGCGTCGGAGTTCTCGCCCCGCCGGGAATCGGCCCACGCAAGCCTTTCCGCCGGGCTGAAAGGCCGCCGCATCCTGCTGGCGGAGGACAACGACCTCAACGCTGAGATCGCCAGGACCCTGCTGGAGGAGAACGGACTTCTGGTGGATCACGCAGCGGACGGCGCACAGTGCGTGGAGATGCTGCGCAGCGCCCCGGAGCACTACTATGATGCAGTGCTGATGGATATCCAGATGCCAAACATGGACGGCTATGCCGCTGCCCGGGCCATCCGGGCCATGGAGGGCAGCCGCGGGCGGACCCCCATTGCGGCCATGACCGCCAACGCCTACGACGAGGACCGCCAGAAGGCCCTTGCTGCAGGGATGAACGACCACATTGCGAAGCCGCTGGACCTTGCCGTGCTTCTGCGCACTCTGCGGCGGCTGTTTGCGGAACAGGCGCAATGATCTTTGTGAGAGGAGTGAACGACCCATGCGGAAACATTTGCTGCTGGCTGCGGTGCTGGCATTGTGTCTTGCCTTTCTGTGTGCCTGCGGCACATCGGCAGGCTCTTCGGCTCCAAGCGAGGAAGAACTGCCTGCCCTGAACATCGGCACCTCCTCTTTCGCCCCGTATTTCTATATGGACGAATCCGGCGGTTATGCCGGTGTGGACTATGACATTGCGCGGGAAGCCTGCGCACGCATGGGTTACACCCCCAACTTTGTGGTGATGGACTGGAGCACCCGGGACGAAATGCTGGCCTCAGGCTCCATCGACTGCATATGGAACTGTTTCATCATGGACGGACGCAAAGCGGACTATCAGTGGGCCGGGCCCTATCTGAACAGCAGCATCGCCGTGGTGGTGCCCTCAGACAGCACCATCTGGTCGCTTGCCGATCTGGCAGGCAAAACAGCAGCCATGCGCACCGGCTCCCAGATCGAGAAATTTTTTCTGAGCAGCGAGCGGGCCCCCTCCCTGCGGCGGCTCTCCACCTTCAGCTCCATGCGCTCTGCCTTCACTGCCTTCGGCAAAGGCTACGCGGATGCCGTGGTGGAGCACCGGTCAGCACTGGAGCAGCTCACCGCCGCAGCGCCCCAGCTCTACCGCTATCTGGACGAGCCGCTGTTCATTGCGCAGGTCGGTGTCGGGTTTGCAAAGGACGCTGATCCCGCCGTGGTGAAAAAGCTGAGCGACGCCCTCATCGAAATGAAAGCAGACGGCACCATTGCCGCCATTGCGCAGAAATACGGGCTTGACGAACAGGACTACCAGAGCTTTGAACAGGAGGATGCCTATGAATAAGCGCACCCACCGCCCGGAGCGGGGCATCCTGATCTGCATCATCGTCCTGCTGTGCTTCTTTCTGGTGACAGTGATCCAGGCCGACCAGCGGGACACCTCTGACCTGGCCGATGAGACCATTGACTTTCTGAAAACACTGTGCCAGCGCTATGACAACTACGCCGACGGACAGGACGCCGCCGAACTGAACATCGTGCTGAATAAGACCCTGGCTTTGGCCGAATTTGCCCCGGGCTACCTGCTCAGCACCCAGAGCTATGTGTCCGGCTATGTTTCAGAGATGGGGCTCACCGGTGTTCTGATCACCGACGATGAGCTCAAGCCCGTGACGCAGGCCGATGTCACCGGGCTTGAGCCTGCCGTGCTGCTGACCGAGGTTCTGGAAAACCCCAGCCTGCAGAATATTCTGCAGGCCCACAACAAGACCTTTTCCCAGCGGCTGGAGCTGAACGGCACGGTCTATGATCTGGCCGTCTCCGCCCGCCGCAACGCCGCCGGGCTGGTCATCGGCTATCAGGCTGTGACCTCCCGCAGCACCGACCTCTATGCCCCTTCACTGAAAAAAGCACTGGAGGGCAACAATTTCCACAAGAACCCCCGCATCCTCATCACGGACGACACCACCATCCTCGCCACCAATGCCGACATCAGCTATGCCGGGCAGCCCATCTCAGAGTTTCCTGCGCAGGATATCATCCTCAGCGAGTGTAATTTTGACAGCCTGATCCGCGTCCGCTATAATCACACATTGTGGTATGGCAAGCGGCAGGTGTTCCAGAAATACTACATCTATGTGTTCTACCCCTTCACGGAAGTGTTCACCAACATGCTGCCGCTGGTCACCTCGGCCATTGCCGTCTATGCTCTGCTGTGCATGCTGCTGATGAACATGCGCACCCGGGCCGAGCAGCGCCACCGCCAGACAGAAGAGCAGCAGATCCGCATCATCCGCACCCTGAGCCAGCTGTTCGCCGGCACCACCGTACTGCACTTAAAAGAAAACACCTTCGAGAACATCACGACCGCGCCCCGGCAGGACGCCGTGTCCGTAAAAGAAACCGACATCCAGCGTCTCTACGCAATTTACGCCGAAAAGCTCATTGCGCCGGAATATCAGCAGGCTTATCTGAACTTTTTTGACATCACCACCATGGAAGAGCGCCTGCGCGGCAAAGACAGCCTTGCTTCTGTCATTGAGGACAGCGCAGGCGGCTGGTACTCCATGTACTTACAGCCCCTGAGCTATGATGAGAATGGCCGTCTGGAAGATGTTCTGGTCGCCAGCCGCAATATCACGGATTACCAGAAAAAAGAGGAAGAATACCGCAACAGCCTGCGCAAGACCGCAGCCGACGCCCAGATCGCCAACGAGGCAAAAACGCTGTTCCTGCGCCGCATGAGCCACGATGTGCGCACTCCCATCAACGGCATCCGGGGCATGGCCGTGCTGGCACAGAACTCACTGGACGATCCCGCCGCTGTCCGGGGCTGCATCGACAAGATCATCACCTCCACCGACTATCTCCACGAACTACTGGAGGATGTGCTGCGCATGAGCAAGCTGGAATCCGGCCAGATCCAGTTTGAAGACCGGCCCTATGACCTGAACGATGTCATCCGCGAGACTGTGGACTTCATTCAGGCACAGGCCGACGAAAAACAGCTGATCCTCACGCTGGACACCGCCGGCCTGCAGCACAGCCGGGTCATCGGCAGCCCGCTGCATCTGCGGCAGATCATGCAGAACATCCTGTCCAACGCGGTCAAATTCACCGAGCCGGGCGGAAAGATCCACGTCACCTGCCGGGAAACCGGCTGCACTGCCGACACGCTGCAGTTCGAGTTCGTCTGCGCCGACACCGGCATCGGCATCAGCCCGGAGTTCCGCCCGCGCATCTTTGAGCCGTTTGCGCAGGAAGCCGACTCCGCCCGCACCCGCTATGAGGGCACGGGCCTCGGCCTGCCCATCGTGAAAGAGCTGCTGGATCAGCGGGGCGGCACCATCACGGTGGACACCCAGAAAGGTTCCGGCTCCACTTTCACGGTCACGCTGCCCATCAAACTGGACGCAGGCGCTGCGGCTGCGCCCGCCCCGCAGGACATCCCGGCTTCCATTGAGGGCGCACGCATCCTGCTGGCGGAGGACAACGAGATCAACCTCATGGTGGCCCAGAGCCTGCTGGAAGAGCGGGGTGCTGTGGTCACCGCCGCCCGGGATGGCCGGCAGGCCGTGGACGCCTTTGCGGCGTCGGCCCCCGGCAGCTTTGACATCATTTTGATGGACCTCATGATGCCGGTGATGGATGGCTATGAGGCCACCCACGCCATCCGCACCATGGACCGCCCTGACGCTGCGTCGGTGCCCATCTTCGCCATGACGGCCAACGCCTTTGTGGATGACATTGAGCACTGCCTGAGCGTGGGCATGAATGAACACATCGCCAAGCCCATCGATCTGGATCGGATGGTGCAGGTGATCGCAAAATATTATCACAAGCGAGGATAAACTATGAAACCGTTCCAATACAATGTGCTGCCCGGCCGCTACCGGCATTTCAAGGGCAATGAATACGAAGTCATCGGCATGGCACGCCACAGCGAGACCGAGGAAGAGCTGGTGGTTTACCGTGCCCTGTATGGGGAGCGGGGCCTTTGGGTGCGCCCCGCCGCCATGTGGTGTGAGACCGTGGAACGGGACGGCAAGGTGCAGCCTCGTTTTGCCCGCATCGAAGAATAAAAGGAGGGGTCACTCTTGTACAGTGAACAGAAAGAGGCGCTTGCCGCCGAACTGAATTTCAAACATCCGGCCGTGCTGGCCGTCAGCGGCGCAAAAGGCTGCGGAAAAACTGCGCTGCTGGCCGCACTGATCCCGGTGCTGAAGCGCCGTGGCCTGAAGGTGGGCGTCATCCGTCAGACGGACATTCCCGTTTTCACCGACGCCGACACCGCCCGCCTGCACGAGGCCGGGGCTGAGGGCGTGGCTGTGTTCACGACAGACCGCTATCTGCTGACCGAGCAGTTCCGCCTGAACGAGCAGGACTTGTTGGCTCTGTTCGAACGCCACGGCTATGATCTGGTGCTTCTGGAGGGCTTTAACGACAGTGGATGGCCCAAGGTGGAAGTCATCCGCAAGGCCGTGACCACGGAGAACACAGCGTTTCAGCCGCTGGCCGTCGTGGGCGACGTGCCGGGGGCCGATTTCGCACTGGACGAAACAGATGCACTGGCCGACTGGATCGAAAATCAGATGCCGACGCTGTAAAAAGGGAAGCATCCTCGCCCTCTAAAATTAAAGAACCCTCTGCTGCACATTCCCGTATGCAGCAGAGGGTTCTTTCCACTTTATATACTTTTACGCTCTCATTACTTCCGGTAAACGCACTCACCGCCGAGATAGGTGGCCATCACGGGAATATCCTTGATCCCATCGTGCGGGACCTCGAAGATGTTCTTGCCCAATACCACAAAGTCGGCCATATAGCCCGGGGCAATGCGGCCCTTGCAGTCCTCTTCAAAGCTGCCCTTGGCGCTCTCGATGGTGTAGCTGTCCAGCGCTTCCTTCACGGAGAATGCCTGATCCGGCAGATACGGGCCCACATGGTCGTGCAGGGAGGTGCGGGTGACGGCGCACTGAATGCCAGCCAGTGCGTCCGGCAGCTCCACAGGGCAGTCGGTGCCGTTGGAAACAGACACGCCGTGATCCTTCAGGGTCTTCCAGTTGTAGCTGGTGGAAGCCAGCTCCTTGCCCAGACGCTGCTCCACAATGTGGTTGTCGTAATCGAGGAAGATGCTCTGCATATAAACATGCAGGCCCATCTTTTCGATGCGCTCCAGCTGGTCAGCGCGGCTGGCCTGGCAGTGGACGATGCCGTGGCGGTGGTCGGTGCGGGGGTTCTCGGCCAGCGCATTTTCATAGCAGTCCAGCACCATGTCCAGGCAGGCGTCGCCGATGGCATGGGTGGCGATCTGCATTCCGGCGGCATTTGCGCAGGACACCAGCGCCTGCATGTTCTCCTTGGAGAACAGCGGGAAACCGTGGTTCTCGGGGTCGTCGGCGTAGCCCTTGCTCAGGTAGGCGGTGCGGCCGCCCAGAGCGCCGTCGCCCAGCAGCTTCAGGGGGCCGATCTTGAAGTGGTCGGTGCCCTTGCCGGTCATGTTGCCGTCTGCGAGGAACTGCTGCAGCTGTTCCGGCTCAGTGAAGTTGCACTGCTCATACACGCGCACAGTCAGCTTGCCCTCGGCTTCCAGCTCCTTGTAGGCCTCGTTCACCTCGGAGTACGGGATGCTGCGGTAGACGCAGTAGTCGTCGGTCTGACTGCTGGTAACGCCGTAGCGGTTCAGCTCTTTGCAGGCTTCCAGCATCATTTCCTTCAGCTCTTCGCGGTCGGGGGCCTTGATGGACTCATAGATGGGGTCCATGGCGTTGTCGTAGAAGCGGCCGTCCAGTTCGCCGTTCTCGTCCAGACCGATGCGTCCGCCGTCGGGCTGCGGAGTGTCCTTGGACACCGGCAGCAGCTCCAGCGCCTTGGAGTTGACCACAAGGCAGTGGCCGCAGGCGCGGGTGATGAGGATGGGCACCTCGGTGGACACCTTGTCCAGATCATAGCGGTCAGGCATCCTGTGCACATCGGTGAAGTAGTCCTGATTCCAGCCGCGGCCACGCAGCCATGCGCCGTTTTTGCGGGGGTGCGCTGCGAGGAAAGCCCGCAGGGCGTCCAGCAGATCAGCCAGACTCTCCGTGTGCTCTGCCAGCTTGGCCGCGCCCAGCGATGCACCATAATTCAGCAGGTGCATATGGCTGTCATTGAAGCCTGCGCAGACGAACTGACCCTTCAGGTCGGTCAGGGCGTCGCCCTCTGCGGCCAGTGCCTTGGCGTCGGCGTCGGAACCGGCGAAGATGAACTTGCCGTCCTCCACCGCAAACGCGGAGACGACCGCTTCACCGGTGTAGACCTTGCCATTGTAATAGATCGTTTTCATTGATTCTGCTTCCTTTTCTAATCCAAAACAGATGGGCCAGCGGGGAGCTTTCCTTCGCAAACGAGCCCGGAACCCCCTGTTCCGCCCCAACGCTTCGCGCCGGGGCCCCACTTCGCCGGAGTTTGCTCAGGAAACTTCCCGCCGTCCCTTGGGCCGTTCTCAATCCTCGGCCTTGGCCGGAACTGCATCCTCATAGAAGAGCCTGGTGTTATCATCCACCTTGCCAACGCCAAGGTAGCGTGCCTTATAGTCCTTCAGCAGCTTGAAGTAGTCGCCGGACAGGATCAGGATGACTGCCACGTTGACGAAGGTGGGGATGGCAGAGGTGATGTCCACCACCGTCCACACAAAGCCCTGATTGTTGGTCTTGACCAGATAGATGGTCCACAGCAGGCCGGGCAGTGCACGGGTGATGTAGAACAGCTTCATGATCACCTTGCCGAAGATGCCCTCACGGTTCTTGTACAGGTGGTTCAGGATGGCGATGTAATAGGTGAACCAGCCGCCGGAAGTGGTGGCGGTGAACACGATCATGATGATGGCCAGCATCCATGCGCCCACCTGGCCGAAGCCCTGCTGGAAGGCTTCCAGTGCCAGTGTACCACCATTGGTGCCGTCTGTCCACATGCCGCTCAGGATCACAGACAGTGCAGTGATGGTGCAGATGATGAAGGTGTCGAAGAAGACCTCAAAGGAGCCCCACATGCCCTGAGAGACAGGGTGGTTGGTGCGGGCGGAGGAGTGGATCATGGGAGAAGTACCCCAGCCAGCCTCGTTGGAGTAGACAGCACGGGCCATGCCCACGCGGACGATCTCGGAGACAGCCACGCCTGCAAAGCCGCCCATGGCAGCGGTGCCGGTGAAGGCATCGTGGAAGATGGAGACGAAAGCGGCGGGCACGCGGTTGATGTTGACCACGATCATGGCAATGCCCATGAGGATATAGATGATGCTCATGACAGGCACGAGCTTGGAGAAGATCTGGGCCACGCCTTTGACGCCGCCGCTGGTGATGATGTAATCGATGACAGTCAGGCCGACGCCCACCAGAATGATGCCCTCCACCTCGAGAGAACCGATGTGGTAGGTGCCCAGATTAAAGGCACCTGCCACCACCTGAGAGGCGGTCAGGGTGGAAGAGGTGACAAAGAAGGTGCTGAAGATGCCGATGCCGAAGATGATGGCCGGGATCATCCACAGCTTGCCCCAGTGGCGCTCACGGCCCAGGCCGTACTCCATATAGTAGGTGGGGCCGCCGAAGGTGGTGGTGCCGTCCTCTTTGGTGTGGCGGTAATAGCAGCCCAGAGTGACCTCCACCTGCTTCAGGATCATGCCCAGAGCAGCAGTGAGCCACATCCAGAACACAGCGCCGGGGCCGCCCGCTGCCACAGCGGTGGCCACACCTGCGATGTTGCCGAAGCCGACCGTGCCGCCGATTGCGGTGGCGATGGTCTCAAACGGATGCAGCATGCCCTGGCCGCCCTCGTTCTTGTCGGCGGTGCCGTGGAAGATCTGGCCGACGGTGTTCTTCATGATCCACTTGAAGTGGGTAAACTGGAAAAATCCAGACCGCACGGTGAAGTAGATGCCGGTGGCCAGCATCAGGACGATCAGCGGGATGCCCCAGAGGACGCCATCCAGCCAGTTCAGGAAGTTGATCATTTTTGTTGTTTCCCCTTTCTTGTTGTGCGGAATAGCCCTCAAACATAACCCGTAAACACGCAGCCGTGCAGCCCCGTTTTTTCGCAAACAAAAAAGGCACCTGCACAGCAGCGCTGTTTCACCCCGCATCCTTGCGAGGTGCTGCACTGCTGAGCAGATACCCAGAATTGCAATAGCGCCACTTCATGTTCCATGAAGGAGTGGCACAGATGTTTTCTGTACCCCCACGCAGGCCTGCCGCCGCAAGGCCCCGTTCGGCGATGGTTGCCTTTCGCTCACTTCACAGCCTGCCGGCTCCATGAGGTACTCTTCTGCATCGCATCCTCTATATTCGATTTCTATTCAGCTCAGTGTGTAATGAACACGTCCTATAGTATGCGCCCGAAGGACAGTTTTGTCAACCCATCCTGAAGGAACGTTGCTTTTCAGTGTCATTTTGTGAATTTGTTTCATCTTTCTGCTGAGCAAAGCACGCAAAAATGCCCCCGGCGGGATCAAGCGCCGGGGGCATCTGCACAGCGGAGAGCGGTGCGTGGCAGGTATTTCGAGCGATAGGTTTGGGTAAAATCAGGATGGTTAGGAGTTCAATTTGTTAGAAGGAGACTCTTGCTCTCCGCAGAGGATACGCTGTGTTTACTTGATAAATCCGACGTGCTTGCAGATCTCTTCAATGGCCTTTTCCTTGCGCTGGTTGAAGATGATCTTGTTCTCTTCAAACAGGTTGCGGCCCTCGGTGTCGATGGAAACGATCAGCGGGCCGAACTCGTTGACACGGCAGTGCCACAGAGTTTCCGGCATACCAAGGTCGCGCCACTGGGCGTCCACAATCTCTTCCACCTCGGTAGCAGCCACAACGGCGTTGCCTGCGGGGAACACACAGTGGATGGCACCAAACTCCTTGCAGGCGCGCTCGGTGTTGGGGCCCATGCCGCCCTTGCCCACGATGACGCGGACGCCGGACTTTTGCACGAACTCATATTCGAACTTTTCCATACGCATGGAGGTGGTGGGGCCGACAGACACCATCTCGAACTTATCGTTTTCCAACGGGCGGATAATGGGGCCGGCATGGAAGATGGCAGCATCCTTGACGTTGACCGGCAGGTCGCGGCCTTCCTCCACAAGGCGGCGGTGTGCCACGTCGCGGCAGGTGGTCAGGCTTCCGTTCAGATAAACGATGTCGCCGATGTGAATGTCCTTCAGGTCTTCTGCAGAGACCGGAGTGGTGAGAATTTTCTTTCCGTCTTTGATGGTCAGCATTACAAAGTCACCCCCGAATGAGTATCAATGGTGTAGTTCAGATCTTTATCAAAAATGATGTGTCCGCGGCGATGGCTCCAGCAGCCCACATTCACGGCAACGCCGATGGCAGAAGGATGGCGGGCGGTGTTCTCAATGTGCACACCCATGACGGAATACTTGCCGCCCATGCCCTGAGGGCCGAGGCCGATGGAGTTGATGCCGTCTTCCAGCAGCTTTTCCATGTAGGCCGCACGCTCGTTCTCGTTGTGGCTGCCCAGAGGACGCATCAGCGCTTTCTTGGACAGCAGAGCAGCAGTCTCAACGCTGGTGGCAACTCCCACACCCACCAGCAGCGGAGGGCAGGCGTTGATGCCGTAGCTGGTCATGACATCCATGACGAACTTGGTCACGCCCTCGTAGCCGGCACCGGGCATCAGCACCATGGCCTTGCCCGGCAGGGTGCAGCCGCCGCCTGCCATGTAGGCGTAGATCTCGCACTTGTCGCTGTTCGGGATGATATCCCACCAGACGGTGGGGGTGCCCTTGCCCACGTTCAGGCCGGTGTTGAACTCATCGAAAGTTTCAACACTGTTGTGGCGCAGAGGCGCTTCGAAAGTAGACTTGACCACAGCCTCCTTCAGCAGGCCCTCGACTTCGCCGATCAGTGGGAAATCCACGCCGCACTTCACCCAGAACTGCAGCACACCGGTGTCCTGGCAGCTGGGGCGGTTCAATTCCTTGGCCAGCTTCTGGTTGCGCTTCATGGTCTCGTAGATGACTTTGGACAGAGGAGCATCCTCCTGTGCACCCAGTTCATCCAGCTTCTTGATGATGTCATCCGGCAGCACCTTGGCGATATGACTCACAAAGTTGGCCATGTAGGTCGTCATCTGCTGCACCTGTTCTTGCTTGTTCATTCCAATGCCTCCTTAAACAGATGGTGAAAAAGTTGGTACTTATTTGTTTGCTTTTATCTTCAGGCACCCGGCAGGCGGGTGCAGAATGCGGGATCAGGTGAAGGGATAGAGGGTCGGCAGGAAAAACACCGACACGACAATAAGGATCAGCGCCAGCGGCGTGCCGCACTTGAGGTAATCTTTCAGCGTGTAGCCGCCCGGCTCGATGATCATGATCTGGCAGGGTGCCGCCATGGGAGTCATGATGGACACACAGCTGGCCGTGATCACGCCGATGACTGCGGCGCGGGGATCTACACCCATGCGGATGCAGGCGGATGTGACCAGCGGGATGAAGATGGTCAGGGTGGCCAGATTGGACATGACCTGCGTCAGGATGAATGGCACCAGGAAGAACACCAGCATGATGAGGTAGGGGCTGCGGGTGTCGCCCAGAAGACGGATCATCCAGTCGGCCACCACATCACCGGCACCGGTGGTCTGAATGGCGTCCGACAAAGCCAGCACACCGGCAAACAGGAAAATTGTGGGCTGGTGGATAGAGTTGAGCGCTTCCTTTTCGGTCAGCACCCCGGTGAGCACCAGAGCGGCGGCTCCGATACAGGACGTGAGATACATCTTGATGCCGATAACATTTTCCAGCAGCATCAGGATGATCGTCGCCAGAACGATGACCACGGCCAGCTTGCGCCTGAAGGGGCTGAGCTTGTTTTCCTCTGCGTCATTGCTGCCGGAATCCCGGAACTGCTCATTGGGATGGTCGGGCATCAGCTTGCAGCTGAAGAAGGTCATGTACAGGATGGCGATGGTCAGCATGGGGATGCGGGCCACGGTAAAGTCCCACACATGCAGCGGAGTGGGTGCGCCTGCTTTCATCATGACATCGTTCCACGCCATGTTGGAAGCGCCCTGACCAAGAAAGGTCATCTGGGTAGCGATGTTGGCACAGGCCATGGCCGGGTACAGCAGCTTGCTGCGGCTCACACCGATGTCGTTTGCAATGCCCACCAGAAGCGGGATCATGATGGCTGCGGTGGCAGTGGCGCTGGTGATGGCCCCCAGAAAGGCCGCCGCCACGCAGGACAGGAAGATCAGCATACGCTGATTGTCCTTGTAGCGGATGACCAGGCTCTGGGCCTTGTCGATGAGGGGCGTTTTGGTCAGGCCTGCACCAATGACGAACATAGCCACGAACATGACCACGTTCGTGTTGATAAAGCCGCCAAAAGCTTCGGCCGGGGTCTTCACGCCTGTGAGGATCAGGGCCAGGATGATGCCGGTTGAGATGACCGAGAACGGGATCTTGCCGGACACAAAGGCGATGATCGTCACAAGCAGGATGACCAGTGTGATTTCCAATGGGCTCATTTTGGTTTTCCTCCTGTGTATTTCTTCCGCTCTGTTGACAGCAAAGCGGCGGTACCAGAATATTTATATTTGATATTGTATCCATTTTAGAAAATGAAAACAAACTCATTGGAAAGGAAATAGATGCACTTATCAATTTTTCCGAGCATTTTGACTTTCAAACCGACATTCTTGTCAGCAGGTTCGAAAGAACTGCATAGGACATTTCAATCTTGAATTTAATCTTTGATAATGTATCCATTTGACGATGCAAGAATACACCCAAAATCCCTGCTTGTCAAGAGATTCGTTATGCTTTTGTCGAAAAATATAATTTTCCCCACGATTTTTGTGCAAGGCACACAGGAACGGAAAAAGCGGGCAGAATCTTCTCTGCCCGCTCCCCTGTGCTTATAGATAATAGGTCAGTGCATCGTCCATGCTGCGGTAGATGTGCTTTTCCATCTCTGTCCGGGCCCTCAGCGCATCCCGGGCTTCCAGCGCCGCAAAGATCAGCTTGTGCTCCCGCTGAGAGTTGAGGGCATAATCCAGCTCGGTCATTTCCACGCCGATGGACATTCCGTTCCACAGTTCTGACAGCATCTTCTGCATTTTTTCGTTGTTGGCCGCGTTCCAGATCTCAAAATGGAAGGACTGGTTGAAGTTTGTGTAGTTCCCGCTTTGACGGTGGGAAAGAGCCTGCTCTGCCGCATCCACACAGTTTTTGATCTTGGACAGGTCGGCCCCGTTCTGACAGCAGAGCATACAGGCAGCACCCTCCAGTGCAGCGCGCAGCTGGTAATGCTCCCGGATGGTCTTTTCGGTCACACCCAGCACCACGGCGCACTTGTTCTGCTTGACTTCCAGCAGGCCGTCCCGGGCAAGGATCTGAAATGCCTCCCGCACCGGGGTCACCGAAACGCCAAGCTGCTGTGCTGTGCTTTCCAGCGTCAGCTCAGTCCCTTCCGGAATATTCTTCGAGATAATGGCTTCCCTCAGCGCCGAAGCCACCCGTTCGCGGGCAGGCAGCAGCTTAATGGGTTTCAGTCCCAGCATATTGACTCCTTACTGTTAAAATCAGGTGCAGCAGTTCTTCTTCATAGGCATTCCATGCATCCAGGACATCCGGCGAACCCTGACGATCCAGCACCAGCAGACGGGGCAGCCTGTCACTCACCGGCTCCATGCGTGCACTGACTGCAAACGCGATATAAGTCTCCTGAATGCTCTCCAAAAGCTTCCGGTGCAATGGATAGGAAAGCGCATTTTTCAGGGTGCGGTGCTGCAGCATCTCACCGCCCGCCAATGCTGCATCCTGCGGCAGAGCGCGCATAGCCTGTCGTTCCAGCTGTGCGCCCAGTGCAAGAATTTGCCGCAGGGCATCCTCGTTCAGGTCAGCGGCCTTCACATGGTTGTTAGGCAGGCGGATGATGAGTCCCTGATATTCCAGGATCATCAAGGCCTCCCGCACCGGCATCCGGGAAACGCCAAGGCTTTCGGCCAGCTCATTCTGGGTCATTTCGGTGCCCGCCGGGATCTGACCGGACAGAATGGCCTGCTGCAAAGCTTCCACCACGCTGCCGTTTTTTTTCTGGATGCCGATGTACTCCATTGTCTGCTCCTTCGGATGGATTTTAAAATGTCGGGCGTTTACTTTATATTGTATCCATTTTTTCAAAAATTGCAAGCATTCCCCTGTTTACAGCAGACATTCTTTTTTATCCGGCACTTTTCCTATCCTCAGCGCCCAGCTTTTGGGCGAGCGGAAGAAGCTTTTCTCCTTCCGGCACACATGGCTTCAGCGGGCGAATGCTCTGCAGCAGCTCCGCCGTGTCGTAGAGCACCGTTTCAATCCTTTCCGTGTCCAGCTTCAGCACACGGTCTGACTGCGGCAGGCCGGAAGCACTGCCGCTGGCGTGGTTGATCTGGTTGCGGTACTGCATGACTTTCTGGTAGGCCAGCGCCGCACTTTCGAGCTTTGCCTGCCGTTTTTCATCCAGCAAAAGCAGCCCGCCGTTCTTCATCTGCTCAAAAAAGCTGTGCATCTCTTCTTCGCTGGCAATGCCCAGGATCGGGTTTCCGTCGTTCTCCGTCTTGTCCTTCGTGAGTTTCAGATCGATGTTCAGCGGGTTCCAGTTTGTTTCCCGCGGGCAGCGCAGCTGACAGAAGTGAAAATGAAACAGCGGATAGCTCCACGGCTTGCCCTCGTTCAGCGGCTGGCCGTTCATGTATTCCCATGCCGCCGGGGTGGGCTGCAACAGCACATGGCTGCAGACATAATCCGGCATTTCTTCGCACAGCAGCGTCAGCGCCTGCTGATACATCCCGTGGGCCGTGCACCACTTCACCAGCGCCGGCAGACGGTTTTCGCGGTCTTCCAGCAGGCTTTGGAACTCGGTGCCGAAGCGGTCATTCAGCAGGCGGAAAAACAGGTCGTTCAGCGTCTTGCTCTCCCCTGCCGGGCCCGAGAACTTTCTCCTTGCCTTTGCGATGGCCTTGAGATCTGCCTTGAGTTCTTTCACCTGGCACAGGGCCAGATGGTCGGAGAAGTCGTTGATCTTTTCCAGCAGAAGATGCAGGTCGGGGTTCGCCGTGCCGCCCGTGTTCAGATAGCTTTTCAGCTTCCGGGCGCGGCCCGTGGAAAAGAACTCGTCCATTGCCGAGATCAGGTCGAACAGGTCATACAGCAGGGTGCAGTCTCCTGCTGTGGAGCGGTTTCCCTTCAATTCGGCACACAGCACCTGCCGTGTTTCCACACCCCGCAGATCCCGCATGCAGCGGGCTGCTGCCACCATCAGCATAGCCATGTCGCGCAGGCCGCCGGACAGGTCGATGTACAGCTCGTCGCCCTCCTGGATCTTACTCAGAAGCGCTTCAATGGCACGCACACGGTCCGTATCTTTCAGGCTGTCCGGCACCGGGATGATCTCCAGCGCCTCCGGGCCAAAGCCCTTTGTT
Source organism: Oxalobacter sp. (assembly GCA_963615785.1). Lineage (GTDB taxonomy): Bacteria > Bacillota > Clostridia > Oscillospirales > Ruminococcaceae > Faecalibacterium. The sequence continues at coordinate 165,314 of CAVEID010000001.1, forward strand.
TTCAGGAAGTCCTGATAATATTCCAGCGCTGTACGCTTCTCCGGGTGCCCGGCATCCGGTTCTACAGACTGTTCCTTCCGTACCACCTCACTGCACAGCGCAAGGATGCGCTCCGGCCTGTTCTTCTCGTCGATCAGCTTCATCAGAGCTGTTTCGTTGGTCTGGCTGCGGTCGTAGCGGCCCTCTATAACATTTGGCTTATACTTGCTGAGATACAGCAGAAGAATGTTCCGGCTCATCAGCCCGCCTCCTTTTCTGCCAGCCTTGCCGCCCACTCATAGGTGTCGGTGAGCTTTGCCAGCTCTTTTGCGGCCCAGTTTTTCCCGTCTGCCTTGTCTTTCAGCAGGCGGATCAGCGGCCCGCGCACCTGCGGGCAGGCTTCCGCGTAGATCCGCCACACTTCGCTCTTCCATTTTGCGCGCTGCTGCGAGATGGCCGACTTGGTGACGCCCTCCAGCTTTGCAGCCGTCATGTCCTGCCCCGGCAGCATAGCCGGGTCCAGCAGAGCGTTCAGCGCAGCATATTCCAGCTCCTGCGGCGTGTTCTCCGCGTGGGGCGGGCAGATGGTCTTGTCCACATAGCTGCGCCGCAGCACCACGTTCCACAGGCAGTTTTCTTCTTCCAGCGGACGCAGGTCTTCGCAGTGATCCAGGCGGGAGACCCGGTCTGCTTCTTCCGGGAGCATGCAGCCATAGCCGTCATCCGGCTGTTCCGGCAAAGGCCTGTCGTCATTGCGCAGGAAGCCCAGCAGGGACACGCTCCACATCAGGCCGTATTTTTTCGCATAGTCCTCCTTATCCTTCAGCGTATCCCACCGCAGCTGCTTCCGCAGGCAGGGCAGCAGTTTTTCCATCCCGCCGCCGGCCTGCTCCAGGCTTTTGTCCAGCTGGCCAAGGCAGTCCATCATAGAGCTGTCTTCCTCGTTCACCGCGTCAAGGCTCAGGACATCCTCCTTGATCTTCAGCCGCTCCCGCAGAGTTTCGACGCCCAGACCGGCATGCTCCGCCACTTCCTTCGCCAGTTTCGCGTCGCGCAGGATGTCCGCCGCCTGATAAGTCAGATCGGCCATGTATTCCAGCGCATCCTTGAATTTGCGCTCCGTGTCGCGCCCATAAGGCGTGGCACGCTCTTTATCTTCTTTCTGCGCACGGGCGTTCTGGTGAGTGAACGCTGCCTTCAGATAATTTTCAAAGGTCTGGTCTCCCGCTTTTTCCGGGTTCCACGCCACAAACGCCCGCCGAAAGGCTGTGTAGAACGCTTCCGGGTCAAACTCCGGCATCCGTTCATCTTCTTTTTCCTCCGGCTGCACAGCAGATGCAACATAGCACCGGTTCAGAAATGTTTCCCATTGTCTGGTCTGCTGCTCCTGCATCCGGCTGCGTTCTTCTGCCGGCAGCTGCAGCAGCGGAGACGCATTGATCTCCTTCCACAGTCCCTTGTTTTCCATGGATCAGTCCTCCCGGTACTCACTCAGCCAGATCAGGCGGCGGAACACTTCCTCGGCGGTCTTTCGGTCGCGCACACTGTTCACCATCCCGGACAGATGATACAGCACGGTCACGTTGCAGAGGTTGGACTGCTCCGGGGCCGCGCGGTTGAACTCGCCATAATACAGGCCTCCCACCTCCAGCTCGGTGTGGGTGGCCTCGGCGCAGGTCAGCGCTGCCATGGTGACCACGGGGATGGTCTTGGTGCCGTAGGTGATGCAGGCATATGCCCGGGCGGCCTGCGGCAGAGCGTCCGCCACATCCCGGCACAGGGCCACCAGCGTCTCCGGGCGCTGATCGTCCGGCAGAGACACCACCCGGATCTGCCGTTCGGTGATGCCCAGCTCTGCAAGCTCTTCCAGCAGATAGCCATAATTGCGCAGGGTGTCCGCGTTTTCCTGCCGGATCACAATGATCTGCGCGGTGTCCTCCTCACACAGGGTGTCGCGGATGATCTGGATCACAGGGAAACGGGTGGGCACCGGGGGAACGTCTCCTTCCCGGCGGTAGACCGCCGTGCCAAGGTCGCGGGGCCCCTGCAGAGACACCGTGGTCAGATAGGTTTTCAGCAATTGGCTCACTCCTTTTTATCTTGTCTGTGACCTTATCCTATCACGGAACCCTGCCGCTTACAACGGCTTTTAAAATTTTCTCAACTTTATTTTTTCCCCGCTTAACTAAGGCATTTCCGCAGGCTTTAAAGGGGCAAAAATCCGCAGATGCCCTGCCGAAGCAGCCCGCGAAAAAATTTCAAAAAAATTTTCTGTTCCTGCTGAACTGCCTCTCCGCCGCAGGCTTAGGGAAAACAGAAGCCCCAAAGGAGGTGAAATGCAATGTTTGAAGAGATCGGTTCCGTAGGCGGTGCTGTTGTGGGTGCCCTCGTGGGCGCTGCCCGCACTGCAGCCATCCTTGGCCCCCTTGCCCCGGTGGTGGGCCCGCTGCCCTGCGCCCTGGCGGGCGCTGTGGCTGGCAGCCTGATGGGAAATGACGCTGGCCAGCGCATGGACGATGGCGAGCTGTGAAAGCCCGAAAATAAAAACTTTTCGCTCCTGCTGAACTGGCCTGCCGCCGCAGGCTTAGGGAAAGCAGAAGCCCCAAAGGAGGTGAAACACCATGCTGGAACTGCTGACCTCCATCAGCGGCCTTGTGGCCGGTGCCGTGGCTGCTCTGCTGAGCGGCAGGCGCTGACCCCCTGCAAAAAAATTCCCTGTTCCCGCTGAACCGGCCTGCATCTGCAGGCTTAAGAAAATCAGAACACCGGAAAGGAGGTGAAACACATGTTTGAACTGCTGTCTACCATCGGCTGCGCTGTCGGCGGTGCCGTTGTGGGTGCCATCGAAGGTTCTTCCGTCGGCATTGCCATGGGCCCTGCAGGCGCTATCGCAGGCACCATCCCCGGTGCCATCATCGGCGGCGTGACCGGCGCACTGGCCGGCAACAACGTTGGCCACCGCATCGACAACGACTGATGCCCACTCACCGCAAGCCGTCTGCACGCCGTGTGCAGGCGGCTTCTTTTTCAGGAGGAACACCCCATGTTCATCAACTTCTCCAACCACCCTTCCGCCCAGTGGAGCGCTGCACAGCGTGCCGCCGCTCAACGCTACGGCAGGGTGGAAGACCTGGCCTTCCCGACCATTGACCCCGCCGCTGACGAAGCCGCACTGGATGCGCTGGCCGATGCCTACGCCGCGCGCATCCTGAGCCTGCAGCCCGCCGCCGTGCTCTGCCAGGGCGAAAGCACCTTCACCTACCGGGTGGTGCAGCGGTTAGAACAGCAGGGCGTGCCGGTGGTGGCCGCCTGCTCCGCCCGCGAGGTGCGGGAGACCCTTGCCCCGGACGGCAGCACCCTGCGGCAGAGTGTTTTCGTCTTTGCGGGCTTCCGCCGCTACGGCCCGCCCTGAGGGGGCCTTTTTTGCGGAAAGTGCTTTTATTTTTTGGGGAGATGTGATATAGTGAGAATAAAGAATTTCTCCGGAAGGGGACGGAAATTCCTTAATAAGAACCTTTATTGCGCCATCAGGAATTCCCCGTCAGGGGACGAACACTATTCGTACATAGCGGTAGCGAACAACTCATACAAATTTCATTTACACCCCGTGAGGGGACGAAGCCTTTGTATTGAATTAGCCCCCCATCTCGAAATCTTCGAGCCTGGTTTCATTCTCCGCAAGGGGACGATTAATTGTATACATTCGCATTGCCTTGCTCATAGAGTATTTCATCTTTTCCCCGTCAGGGGACACAAAAAAATCCGCGTTGAAAAACGCGGATTTTTTCATTTTCTTCTGTTCTCTGCTTAACTCCCGCCCCAAAGCAGGCTTTTAATCAGTGAATGGGGCGGCAAGCCTGCCGCCCCGCTGGTTTTCACAACAAGGAGGACAAGCTCTATGGAGTTTTTCAACACGATCGCAGCAGGTGCCGGTGCAGGCAGCATGGTGGGCGGCTACATTGCCACCCTCACCGGGCATGTTCCCCTCACGGGTTCAGCCATCGGCGGGCTCGTCGGTGCGGGCTGCGGGCTGGCGGTGGGGGTCTGCAAAGTTCTGCGGGATGCCCCTGATCAGCTGGCTCTGGCCTGACCCCATTTTGCGCGGGAGACTCTTTTTCCTGCCTGTGAGATGTGCTATAATGGAAGCAGTTGTCAGCGCTTTCTACAAAAGCAACAAATTATCTTTCAGGTCATTGTGCATCTCATTCAATTTTTTCGGCTTCACGTTCAAAGGAGATGATCGTTTGAACCCTCTCACCCTGCAGTCCACCTTTGGCGGGCTGCTGCGCGATCTGGGCCGGGCCGTGTGCCGCGCGCAGGGCACCGGCGGCAGCTTTGGGGAAGCAGGTTTCCAGTTTCTGAACGGTGTGCTCGGCCAAGAGGAATGGGCCCCGGTGCTGGACTGCGTGCGGGGCCTGTCTTCATCCGGCGCAGCGGATGATCTTCCACCGGACTCCCCCGCTTTCTGCGTGGCGCTGGCCGAAGAGCTTTCCGCTCCTTCCGGCCTGCATGAAACCGCTGATGTTCCCGGCCAGCCCCTGAGTGCCATCTTCACCCACCTGAACGGGCATCACCCCGGCTGGGCAGTCCCTGCCGGGCCTGTGAACCGGGAGTTCTGCCCGCCGGAGCCGCAGCACGCCCTCTCCCCCGCCGACTACGCAGCAGCGCTGACCGCCCTGCTGCCCATGCTGCCGCTGCTTTCCCCTCATGATGACTGGCTCGGCGTTCTGCTGAGCCAGCTGGAAACACGGTTCAGCTGCTTTCCGGCTGTCCTGTGCCGCGGCGAAGAAAGCGATGTTTCTCTCTATGACCACGCCCGCACGACAGCCGCCATTGCGTCCTGCCTCAGCGAATACGCGCTGGCCAATGACATCCGCGACCTGCGCCAGCTCCGGCAGAAGCGGGACGAAAAGATGTTTCTGCTCTACAGCGCAGATTTTTCCCGCATCCAGAAGTTCATCTACACCGTGCACACCTCCGAAGCCCTGCGCTCCCTGCGCAGCCGCTCCTTCTTCCTTGATTTGCTCATGGATCATTTTCTGGACGAACTTCTGGCCGGGTGCGGCCTGTCCCGGGTCAACCTGATCTACAGCGGCGGCGGACGCTGCTATGTGCTGCTGCCCAATACCCCCGCTGTGATCCGCACGGCGTCCGAATGGGGCAGGCAGTTCAACGGCTGGCTGCGGGAGCAGTTCGGCACCCAGCTGTTTTTAGCCAGCGCCTGGGCAGAGTGCTCAGCCGACGACCTGACCAACACCCCTGCCGTCAGGAGCCCCTATAAAGATCTGTTCCGCCGGGTGAACAGCCTGCTGGAACAGCGCAAGTTCTGCCGCTACACCGCCGACGACCTGCGCCAGCTGAACGGCCCTTCCGCCCCGGAAGACGGCAGGGAGTGCCGTGTGTGCGGCACCCGTGCCCGCCTGCAGGGCGACCGGTGCTTCTGGTGCAGGCTGTTTGCCGGCTTTTCCCCTGACATCCAGACGCAGGCGGCGTTCGTGTTCAGCCGTCAGGCCTCTGCCTCCGACAGCTGCGCCCTGCCCGCGCTGGGCGGCGGGCAGCTCTTTTTGAGCGTGACCAGCCGCGAGGACACAACGCGCCGCTGGAGCAATGGTGAACCCATCGCCCGCATCTATGCCAAAAACGACTTTTCCGTGCTCTGGCCCCGCTGCATCAGACTGTGTATGGGCGACTATGCCGACAGCAACTCCATGGAAAAGCTGGCCGACGCGGCAGAGGGCATCCCCCGCATCGCGGTCTGCCGCATGGACGTGGACGACCTTGGCCATGCCTTCATCTCCGGCTTTGAACAGGAGACTGAAACTGACCCCGAAAAACGGATGCGCTATGTCACGCTGTCCCGCACGGCGGCATTCTCCCGGCAGATGTCCCTGTTCTTCAAAGGGCACATCAACAGCCTGCTGGACGGCACCGACCCGCTGGCCAAGGGCGAACCGAAGCTGCAGGTCGCCATCGTTTACGCCGGCGGCGACGATGTGTTCCTTGTGGGCGCATGGAACGATGTGCTTGAGGCAGCCCAGCGCATCCAGAACTGCTTCACTCAGTTTTCCTGCGGCGCGCTGACCCTCAGCGCCGGCATCGGCATCTTTGATGCCCGCCACCCCATCCGGCTGGCAGCGGACGAAACTGCAGAGCTGGAGGAAGCTGCCAAGCAGCAGCCCGGTAAAAATGCCGTGGCTCTCTTCACTCCGGGCCGCAGCGCCCTGAAAGCAGCGGATGGCCGGGTTCTAGTGCCTGCTGAGCAGAGCCATGTTTACCCCTGGCCTGTCCTGCGGAATGAGATCCTGGGCCAGAAAGTCTGCCTGCTGCAGCGCTTTTTCCTCAACAAGGACAATGGCCGCGGCAATGCCATGCTGTACAATCTGCTGGCCCTGCTGCGGGAAGCTGAGCACGACCATATCAATCTGGCCCGCTATGCCTATCTTCTGGCCCGGCTGAAACCGGGCAGGGACGACCCAAACCGCGGCGTTTATGAGGAGTTCTCCCGGAAAATGATGGACTGGGGCATGGACGAGGAACAGCGCCGCCAGCTCATCACTGCAATTTACATCCATGTATATCAGCACAGAAAGGTGGACAACACAAATGGCTGATTCGAACACTCCCTCCGCCATCCGGCCAAAAGCCCTGCCCAAGGATTATGTGGACGCAGCCGAGGAGATCATCCTCGGCTATGTGCAGCAGGGCGGAAGCTGCATCACCACCAGCAAGCTGCGCGGCCTGATGACCTTCACTTCCAGCATCTATAACAATGAGCTCCGCCGGACGGATGCCAGAATGAGCTCCGAGAGCCTGTCGCAGGTGAACCAGATGCGCATCCGCACCGCCTATGAATATGGACGCGACAAAGGCACCAAAGATTTCATTGAGAAAACCCACCTGATGCAGCACCTGAAATGGCTGGCCGAAAACCACGCCCAGAGCCGCACCGAAGCGCTGGACTTTGCCCGCTATATGGAAGCGCTGGTGGCCTATCACCGCTTTTATGGTCTGGACAAGTCCAACAAGGAGGATTGAACATGTATGGAAAAATTCTGATCCAGTGCCGCCTTGTGGTGCGCACCGGCCTGCACATCGGTGATTCCTCGGTGTTCTCCGCCATCGGTGCGGTGGACAGCCCCGTGGTGCGCGACCCGCTCACCGGCCAGCCCATCGTGCCCGGCAGCAGCCTGAAGGGCAAGCTGCGCACCCTGCTGGCCCGCTGCGAAAGTGAGGACATCGAGCACCTGCACAAGATCGAAGAGGATTCGGAGGCTCTGCAGCGGCTGTTCGGTTCTTCGGAGCCTCCGCGCCGTGCGCAGCTGCAGTTTGCGGATGCACCGCTGTGCACCCGGGAGCAGCTGGGCGAAACCCTGGCCGACCAGCTGGACGCCATCGGCGTGACCGAGATCAAGAGCGAAAACACCATCGACCGAGCCACCGCTGTGGCCAACCCCCGCCAGATCGAGCGTGTGGTGGCCGGGGCAAAGTTCAATGTGCGCATCGTCTACGACATCGCGTCCTCGGAGGAAAACGAACTTGAAGCCATTGAGCAGGCTCAGAACGACCTGAAGCTGCTGGCCAAAGGCATGAAGCTGCTGCAGCTGGACTATCTGGGCGGCCACGGCTCCCGGGGCAGCGGCCGCGTGAGCCTGGAGGGCTTCCACCTCACCGCTTTTGACCCCGACCCGGATCCCGATCTTCTGGAGCTCCTTCTGGATGAGAAGGACGGCATCGGCCCGTTCAAAGAGGTTGAACGCTATGATCTATTTTCTGTATAAGCTCCGGTTCGACACCGCCGTCCACTTCGGCGGGCCGGACTCGGCGCTGTCCCTTTACACCTCGGAAGAGACTCTCCCCGCCGACACGCTGTTCTCTGCCCTGTGTCACGAGGCCCTGCAGCAGGGCGGGCCCGCCGCCCTCGCGCAGCTGTGCGGAGAGGTGCAGCAGGGAAAGCTCCGGCTCAGCGACACCATGCCCTGGCACGACAAAACATTCTATCTGCCCAAGCCCCTGCTCCCGGCGTCCTACACCCAGGAGGCCCCGACCCCGCTGCGCAAGGAGATCAAAAAGCTGGCCTGGGTCCCCGCGCTGGAGCTGGAGCCGTACATGAAAAGCCTGCACGGCAAGCCCTGGAAGCCCGCAGGAGCCATGAGCCGCTTCGGCATCCACTTTGAGCAGACCCGGGTGTCCCTCTCCGGCCCGGAAGCCCCTTTGCCTTATCAGGTGGGGCTGTTCCGCTTCCATCAGGACTGCGGCCTTTATTTTCTCTGCAGCTGTGCAGACCGGAAGCAGGCTGACCGGCTGGGCCACCTGCTGAATGGGCTGGGGCTCACCGGCATCGGCGGCAAGGTCAGTTCCGGCTGCGGCAAGTTCCATGTGGAAGCCCGCCTGTGCCTGAACGACGGCAAAGACCCGCAGTCCCGCGCGCTGTTCCGGGCGCTTTCCGCAGACCGCGCCCCTTATCTGCTGCTGACCACCAGCCTGCCCCGGGACGAGGAACTGGACGATGTTCTGGCGGACGGCGGCGTCCAGCTGACCCGGCGCAGCGGTTTTCTGGCTTCGGATCAGGTGGACACACCGCTGAAAAAACGGACGCAGTATTTCATTCCCGCCGGGTCGGTGCTGCAGCACACCTATCAGGGTGCGCTCTATGATGTGAGCCCCGTGGGCACCCACCCCGCCTACCGCTATGCCTGCCCGCTCTTCATGGGGGTGACTGTATGAAAACCGAAGGTGATCTGCAGGTCTATGACCTGATCCTGACTGTACGCTCGCCCCTGTTCATCGGCAGCGGCGTCTCCTATGTAAAGAAAGAGTACAACTACGACGGCAAGAACGTCACGATCTACGATGAGCGGAAATTCTGCGATTTCATGATGGAGCGCGGCCTGCTGGAACAGTACATCGACTATATCCGGAGCTCTGAACAGACTGAACAGGCTAAACAGAAAGATCTCTATCAGTTTCTCGTGAAGGACTGCAAGCTCAAAAAAGACTGGAAGGCCACCACTGCGCTGGAGCGCTACCGGGTCAGAGCTGAAAAAGTCAAAGGCGACCTGCACGCCTTCCAGCGGGACAGCCAAAGCCGGGCCTATGTGCCCGGCAGCAGCGTCAAAGGAGCCCTGCGCACCGCATGGCTCCTGCACGAGGTCTTGAAAGAAGACCCCGCCGGGCACAGTGCCAGCGATTTCAGAACAGATGGCTCCAAAGGTTTTGCTTTCCCGGAAGAAAAATATCTCAACCGGCTGAAGCTGGATCAAAAACAAACGGACAGCGCTGTCAACAGCTTGTTCCGGGGCGTTCAGATCTCGGACAGCAAGCCCCTTGATTCCAGCAGGCTGGCAGTCTTCTGCAAGGAAGACGTCACCTTTGACGGCAAGCTCAACGAGATCAGCATGTGCCGCGAGTGCGTTGTTCCCGGCACCCCGGTCTGGTGCAAATTGACGCTGGATCAGTCTGTGCTGCGCGGTCGCATCACAAAGGAGCTGCTGGAACAGGCCGTCCGGGAGTTTGACGCCTGCCACCGGCGGCTGATCGGCAAATTTCCCCGGCCCTCAAACGCTGCCAATCTGCCGCAGATGCCCTGCCTTGTGCTGGGCGGCGGCGCAGGCTTTTTCTCCAAAACACTGGCCTACCCTTATCTGGGCGAGGAAGCCGGACTGGACTGGGCCGTCCAGACCCTGACGGGGCATTCCAAAGACCGCGCCCACGGCATCTCACCCGCCACCATGAAATACACCTACTATAATGGCAAGCTCTATCCCTTCGGGTTCTGTGAGGTGAGACTCCAATGATCGAACAGCTGCAGTTTGCCCTGACCCCGCCGGAGGGCACCCGGGTCTTTCCTTCCTGCGCCTACCGCCTTTACGGCTGGCTGATGGAGCAGCTTCCGGCAGAACTGGGCGACGCGCTCCACCAGCAGGGGGAGCACCCCATTGCCCACTCGCTGCGCTATTCGCGGGAGCTGCAGAAGCCGGTGTGGACCATCAGCCTCCTGACCGATGCCGTGCGGGATGCAGCCCTTCCGGTGCTGGAAGATCTGCAGACCATTCCGCTCCACGAGCTGCCGCTGTCCGCTGCCCTCCTGGGCCGCAGGCAGGCGGGCTCGGCCCGGGAACTGATCCTCACAGGCCGGGAACGCGGCTCAAGCCGCGCCCGCATCACGCTGTTGTCGCCCTGCTCCTTCCGGCAGGATGGGCGTTATGTCATTTTCCCGCAGGAGGGCCTGCTGCTGCAGAGCCTTGTGCTGCACTGGAACAGTGCCTTCCCGGAGTATGCCCTCACGGACTCCGACGCACTGGATGCACTGGCCCGCGGGCTGCGCATCGCAGACTATGACCTGCGCACCACGCGCTACCCGATGAAGTCTGCTTCCATTCAGGGCTTCATCGGCAGCGTGACCATGGACGCCCGGCTGGCCCCGCCGCTGCTGGAACTGTGGAATGCGCTGCTGGCCTTTGCGCCCTACGGCGGCATTGGCATCAAGACCACCCTTGGCATGGGCGGCGCGGCAGTGGATTTTCTTCCCTCTCGCATCCGCTGACTTTTCTGAACAGCACAAAAGGCACTGCCGCATTTGCGGCAGTGCCTTTTGTGTTCTGCGCCGGGGCGCAGGCTTATTCGTAAAGGTTCAGTTCGCTGATAAAGTAGACTCTTGTGACCTTTCCATTTTCAAGACGGAAGCCCAGATCTGTGCTTGTAGCCGCATCGATCGTGTAAGAGCGATAATTTGCCTCACTCTGGGTCGCTTTGCCGTAGCGCTGCTCTGCCAGCTTCACGGCATCGGCCTCGGACATTCCGCACTCAATGCCCGCAACCGTGTATCCGCACTTGCCGCTCAGCCCTGCATAGTCCATCTTGGTGCCGCCATAGTCAGCACCCACCGTCAGGATGCCGTCCGTATACTCTTCACCGCTGGTAGCACCATCGCTTTTCAGCTCCGGACGCGATGCCAGGAAGCTGTGCAGATCTGTGCCGATATAATCCACCAGGTCGATCTTTGCAGCGGAAACTGCTGCTCCGGCATTGCTGCTCAGATCCGGCAGCACCACAGAAGAGCCGGCAAATTCGTCCTCTTCGGTGACATACTCTGCATAGATGATCTCGGTGACCTGACCGTTCTTGACCGTGACAGTCAGGCTGCCGGCCATCCACCAGGAGCCTTCATTTGCAGCCAGCACCTTCTTCACATTGTCAATGCCCTTCACGGTGGTCTGCGGCTTGCCGTAAGGGGTCACTTTCAGCACGATGCCGTCTGCCATCTTCGCAGAGACTTTGCCGACAGGGCGGAAATCCTTCTGCACCAGCGGCGAGCGCTCGGTGAAGTCGTCCAGCCAGATGAAATAGCGGTCGCCTTCTTTGATGAGCGTCAGGTCGGCGTCGTAGGGTTCACTGTCATACTCGGTCTGCATCTTGCCGATGAGCCAGCGGCTTTCCATGCCATCCCACTCATTGACTTCCTCGATCTGCAGGGTGAACTTTGCATCGTCGCCAAAGTAATCGTACTGGCCGTTGAGGGTGTCGCCGGGCTGCAGGCTCTCCACCTGAGCTGCATCGTAATAATAGCAGCTGTTCACCTGAAAGCTCAGGCTGTTTCCGGACACCGCCGCGCCGCACTCAATATCTGCGTCATAGGTGCCGTCTGCCAGCGGGCTCTGCGCCACGGCCAGCGGCAGGGGTGAAACAGTCTTCGGGCCGCTCTGATTCGTTTCTGTCAGGCCGTTTTCATCGCCCAATGCAGCCAGCGCGGCATTCACCCGCTCCAGCAGGCTGCTTTTGGTCGTGCTCTCCTCGGTGCTTTCCAGCAGACTCAGCGCTGCCTCGTAGTCCTGCCTTGCCCCGTCCAGATCGCCCAGATACCGCAAGGCATCTGCGCGGCCGGCGTAGGCTTCCGCCTTCTGCATCGGACGGGACGCCTTGTCCAGCACCGTGCTGTAGTCAGTCTTGGCATCCTCATACTGTTCCAGACCCAGATAGGCCTGCGCACGGCCCATGTAAGCCACGATGCTGTCCGGGTCGAGCTGAATGGCTTCGGTGAAAGCAGTCACTGCCTCAGTGTAGCTGGACTGATTCAGATATTTCTGGCCCAGCTGCACCTTTTTCAGCACCTTGGAAGAGCTGGAGCCGCAGGCCGTGAGCAGCAGCAGCGCCAGTGCACACAGTGCCAGCAGCAGGCCGCCCGTCCGTTTGTGTTTTTGTGCCATGATTTGATTTCTCCTTTTTCCTGAAATTGCAGGAGCCTGAGCCGACCCCATCGGCTCAGGCTCCCGGATATTGCTGATCTTGCACCTGCTGTGCAGGCGCACAGCAAGGGATGCAACCAAAAAACTGGAAGAGCTGCTTTGATCTAAGCTTCTGTGAACTCTCACAGAGCTTTAAAAGTTACAGATAGAATGCGTTGAACAGATCGCCGATGCCGTAGAAGAAATCGCCCAGGCTGTAGAAGCCCCAGCTGCTGCCGCTGCTCATGGTGTGGGTGAAGCCATCAGAATAGGTGTAGACATTGCCGTTCTTGGAAACGACGCTGCCATGAGCCTCTTCATAGTTCTTGGACTCACTCTCCCAGCTATCGTAGTGGACGCTGCGGAACATTCTGCCGAATGCATAGCAGACCTGCGCAATGATGCCGCCGCCCTCAACACAAGACTGCTCGTTCTCGCTCAGTGCCGCATAGTTTGCGGGCATCTGAAGTTTGTTGTTCATCATAAAGCAACACTCCTTTGGTTTTCCGCTCTCTTCCAGTTTTTTGATTGCACCCCTCTCTGCGGGTCACAGGCCCATGCTACGCCAAATGTCTCCCAGATTATAGAAAAAATCGCTGACACTCGCTTTTTTCATGGTACAGGTCAGCACCGAGTATGCGTAAGTGTAGCCATCTGCGTAGGTATAAACATTGTGCTGCAACCCCACAATGTCTCCGTGCTCCTGCTGGAGCAGAACCGCCTCCTCGTCGATGATTTCATATCCTCTGTTTGACTGGAAAAGCTTCGACAGCATAAAACATACCGTGGAGAGCCGGATGAAGCACCCGCCCTCGGTGGATGCGCACGTCTCGGCACTCAGCCAGATGCAGGATGCCGGAAGCCTGAGTTTTTCATTCATCATAAAATCTCACTCTTTCTTCGCATCATGCGCTTTGCTTACAGACCGATCAAATCCCAAAAGTCGCCTGCATTGTAGAAAAAGTTTGAGATTTTCCCAAAAGCGGTATTGTCGGTCTCCAATTTATAGACATACCCGTCTGCATAAGTGTAACGGCCAAAGCGCAGCTTCACAATATCGCCATGTTCCTGCTGAAGATAGATGATCCTCAGTTCTTCCTCCGTCGGGCCAATCTGATATCCATGATACGGCATAAACATCCGCCCCATCATGTAGCACCATGTGGATGGCCGCATCAGGCACCCGCCCTCAAGGGCGGCGCACTCCGCGCCGTCCAGCCGGGTGCAGGATGCCGGAAGTCTGAGTTTTTCGTCCATTCGAAAAGCCTCCTTTTCCCGGGTTCTCCGGGTCAGCCCTTGTACCGGGTCAGCGCCACCGAGGTGTTGTCATGCGCTCCGGGAATGGTCAGCGCCGTCTCCACCAGCAGCTTTGCCGCCTGATCCACATTTTCTGCAGCTTCAAGGATCTGGCCGATCTCATCATCCGACAGGCAGCGGTACAGCCCGTCCGTGCACTGCACCAGAACATCGTCCTTCTGCAGTGTGATGGGCGTCCGGTTGCCGCTGATGAGGGTCAGCTCGGCGATGCCAAGATAGCTCGTCAGCGCCGCACGCTGGGGATGATGCAGAGCCTCTTCCGAGGTGATGGTGCCTTCCTGCACCATCTGATCCAGATGCACGCCCAGATTGTGGTCAATGTTGAGCTGCATCATCTTGCCCTTGCGGTAAAGGTAGATGTGGCTGTCGCCGATGCCGCACCAGTACAGCTCGCCGTTCCGCAGAAACACTGTGGTCAGCGTAGTTCCGGCCTCAATTTTGCGGTCGTCTGCATCACGCAGCTCACGCACCTGCTCGTTCAGCTTCAGAGCCGCTCGGCCCATCTCAGTGGGCACTTCATCGCTTCGGGAATGGTCCAGCAGATGCCGGGTCATGCCCTCCGCCGCCAGCGCACTGGCGCGTTCGCCGCCGGACAGACCGCCCATGCCGTCGCACACCACGCACACCGAGCAGAACTCGTTGCTGTCGAAGCGGATGGAATCCTGCTGGTTTTTCCGCGTGCCCACGGAAGTGTAGCTGGCGATCTCCGCCTCGTCCGTCTCCTGATGGTCCAGCGGCAGAGTCTTGTCCGCTGCATCCTCAAAAGGCACCAGCAGGGTCTGGGTCACATCGTCCATCGCCTCCGGCAGGTCTGCCGGAGCGTCCTTTGCGCGCGCGGCATTCCGCTTGAAGAAAGATATCACGTTTCAATCACCACCCTGAACATATACTCCGGCGACAGGACATAGAACACTTCGCCGGGCTTGAGTGTGTAGGATTTCGTTTTTTCCATCGGCGTGCCGTCTGCCAGGAAGGTGCCGAACTTGGACAGATCCCGGATCGTGAAGTCCTTGCGCTTCTCGTTGTAGAAAAGCTCGCAATGGCTGCGGCTGATCCGGTTGTTGGCCGGCATCATGACGTCGCTGGTGGCCAGCCGTCCGATGCGGATCGTGCGGTTGGGCTCGATCAGCCAGCGGCGCCGCGAGTAGCAGTTGGCTGTTTTCTTGTAGTCGATGGTCAGCTCCAGATATGCCATCTGGTGCTTCTTGGGGCGGAACAGTGCTGCCAGCCCCTTGGGCTCCGGCATGCTCTGCTCTTCCACCGAGCACAGCTTTTCGGACTCTTCGGGTTCCTCCGCCTTGGGGGCTTCCACCGGCACCGGCTTCTTGACCTTGATCTCGGTCTTCGGCATCAGTGCGCCGAGGTCGATGTCATAGTCCTCCGGCCGGATGACCTGTTCCAGTGCATTGAGGAACTCCATGATGTTGCGGTAGCGGTCGTGATAATCAAACGCCAGCGCATGGTCGATCACATCCGAAAGCTCCTGCGACACCAGCGGCGACAGGCTGTGCAGCGGCACATAGTTCATGCCCTTGGCCCGGCTGGGCGCATCGATCATCTTGGTGCCGGACACGATGAAGTAGAAGGTCGCCGCCAGCGCGTAGAGGTCTGTCCACGGGCCCTGACACGGCTTCAGGGTGTACTGCTCATAGGGTGCATAGTTGGGCTTGAGGTAGATCTTTTTTTCCCGCTTTGCACTGCTCTGCCGGAAGGAACGCGCTGCACCGAAATCGATGAGCTTGATCTCGCCGTTCTGGGTGATGAGGATGTTCTCCGGGCTGATGTCGCCGTGGATCATGCCGAAGCGGTGCACCTCAGACAGTGCGCTGCCGATCAGCAGCAGCATCTGAAGCGCCATTTTGAAGTTCTGCGCATCGTTGTGCTCTTTTTTGAACGCACGAAGGTTGCAGCCTTCCAGCAGCTCCATCACAAAATAGGCTGTGCCGTTTTCCTCAAAGAAATCCTGGATGTCCACCACAGAGACGTTGCCCCGCAGTTCCTGCAGGGTGCGCGCCTCCTCAATAAAGCGCTGCTTGCCGTCCTCATACTCGAAGCGGTCGTCCTCACTGGAAAGCACGACCGACCCATCCGGCATTCTGCCCCGGATAAGGTTGGCAGGGTAATACTCCTTGATGCAGCAGCGTTTTCCGGTGAGCATGTTCTTGGCAAGATAAGTGATGCCGAAGCCGCCCTGCCCCAGGCTGATGCCAAGCAGATATTTCGTGTCCAGAATGGAAAGCGGCGGAAGATGGCCCGGTTCCGCCGGGTGTTCTGCGGGAACATAGCCGCAGCTTTGGCATTTTCCATGCTCCACGGTTTCCTCAAAGCAAACCGGGCAAAGCCTTTCTGCCGGTGATGCCATCTTTTCACCTCATTCCTGCATCTGCAGACATCAGAAGTTGAACTGGAAGATCTCGTTGCCCAGAGTGATGTATGCGCCGTTAGGCACGATTGCGGAGCCGCCGTTGGGCAGCTTCTGGTCGCCCACGAAGGTGCCGTTCTTGGAGCCCAGATCCTGAATGGTGCACACACCGCCGCGGAAGCTGATCTTTGCATGAGCGCGGCTGATGATGGGGTTGGAAACAATGATGTTGGCCTGAGAGCCCTTGCCGATGACCAGCTCTGCGCCCTCGGGGATGGAGAAGGCCTTGCCGGTGTTCATCTGCACAAGGTTTGCAGCAGCCTGCACGGGAGCGGTGGCATTGTTGCCGTCAAACAGACCGGTCTCAGCATTGCGGTCATCACCGCCGTCGTCCCAGAAGGGCTCTTCTTCCTCATTGTCAGAATGGATGACATAGGTCAGGATCACGCCGACGATCTGCAGCACAGCAGCCACTGCCAGCACAACGATCATGATGATGCTCAGGGTAGACTTGCCGTTGGTGACACCGAAGTTCAGCATCAGATCGTCCATCTTGCTGCTGTAGCTCAGGAAGTAGAGCAGCAGCACTTCGGCCACGGCAGCCACGGTGGTCACCAGGCTCAGCACGTTCATGGTGAAGAGTGCCATCACCACCGTGGCGATGATCAGCACCACATACACGGCCAGAAGCACGATGCCCAGAACGCTGCTGGCTTCCTCACCGGTGTTGACGGTGGTGATGGAGGACTGATAGTCCGTCAGATAGCCCACGAGAGAGGTATCGCTTTCCTCCAGCTCGCTCAGGATATTTTTTGCAAGATAACTATTGGTGTCAATGTCCTGCACTTCGCTGCTGATGGAGGGCTGAAGATCCGGGTCCTCGCTCTTTTCCACGGGGCCGATGCCGAATGCCGGCACGAACAGAGCTGCGATCAGAGCCACAGCTGCGATCCAGGCAAAAATGGCGCCCAGCTTCCGGCCCTTGGAAGCTTCGCCGAAGAATGTTGCGAATTTTTCTTTGTTTTCCATGAGAGATTACTCCTTCTGTGACAATTGTGATCGCCGGAGCGGGAACTGCGGTCTGTCAGGCATTCCGATCCAACAGGCCGCTGTGCTCCAGCAAAATGTCCTTTGTGATGTTCAGGCTTCCCTTCTCCGGGGCCGGAGACGGCTTGCGCAGGAAGGAGAAAAGGCTCTTTTCCTCCTGCGTGCTGATCAGGATCCCCGTGATGTTGTCGGTCTCCCTGCGGCTCTTGCACAGCTCAGTGGCTTCTTCCAGCGCGTGCTGCAGCTTCTTTTCCCGGAAGGAATAGCGGCAGAACTTCTGGATCTCACTGTCTGTGACCCTGCGGCGGAAGCCGTCGCAGCAGACCAGAAACATCTGCCGGGGCTCGATGTCGCCGTAAAGATAATCCGGCCGCACCTCACTGCCTGCGCCAACACACTGCAGCAGCAGGTTCTGGCGGGGGTCCTTCTGGGCCTGCTTCGGGGTGAGAATGCCCTCGTTGAGCTCTTTTTGCACGATGGTCTGGTCTTCCGTCAGCTGCGTGATGGTGTCAGTGATCGCATAGGTGCGGCAGTCACCCACATGGCAGATGTAATATTTGCCGTTCATCAGCAGCAGTGCTTCCACGGTGGTCCCGCTGCGGAAGCCTGCAGCTTCTGAGGCCTGCTTCAGCTCTTCGTGCAGCGACTGGATCAGATGCTCCCAGTCGTTGAACAGAGCCGTCATGGGGATCTGCTGGCTGCAGATCTCCATGATCTGGCTGCGGAACCAGTCCCGAAAGGCCTTGACGACCTCCGCGCTGATCCGCTCACCCATCTTCAGGCCGCCGACACCGTCGCAGAGCACGGCAAGCACGATCTCACCGCCCTGCGGCGGCACCGCATGCATAAGGAGAAGCGAATCCTGATTGGTTTCTTTGCGTATTCCGATGTCGGAATAACAGGCTGAACAGAATTCCATGCGTTTTCTCCTGTGCTCAGCGGTATTCCCGCTCGATCTCGAGAAGGACCGTCTTTTTTCTCTTGTGCAGCAGCAGCCCGCCGATCACTGCCAGCAGCACGGACGCCACGATCAGACAGACACCGACCACCAGAATGATTTGTCCTGTTGTCATTTCGTTTCCTCCTTTTACTGCCAGTAATTCAGCGACATCCGGGTCAGCTCGTCCATCTGCGGGTCATAGATGCCCGCAGCCTGTGCGTCCCGGTAAAGCTCCACTGCCTGTGCATAATACTCCAGCGTTTTCGTGTAGAACTCAACATGGTTCTGCGTGTCGATCTCGCCCTGCACGAATGCCAGCCATTTGTAAACGCGGTAATCCTTGGGGTAATCCGCCTCCAGCGCCTGCAGCTCGGCCAGCGCGCTCTGGAAATCCCGCAGCTGATACTGCAGCATGGCAATGTTCAGCCGGACTTCCAGCGTGGTGTTGCCGCTGCTCTGCAGCTTCTGGTAGGTCTCCAGCGCCTTCTTCTGATAAGAAGTGTCGCCGGTCTTTTCTGCCTGACGGCTGTAAGCCGAGGCCAGCTGCCCGGCCAGCGCATTGTAATAGCCCTCCGGCAGGCGGCCGATGCCCTGATTCAGCAGCTCGATCTCCTCCGAGATGGCATCACTGCCCATCTCCTCGCAGATGTCTGCCGCCAAACGGTAAGCCCGGGCCAGCAGGTCATTGTCGCTGCCGGCATCGATGGCGGCACGGGCAGCTTCCAGAGCGCCGCTCAGGTCGCCCTGCTTGCGCAGCAGCTCTGCCTGAACGATCTGGTAATCGCCGCCCTGCTCGGCCTGCGGGATGGCCTGCTTCATCTGCTCCAGAGTCGCCTGTGCGCTGGAGAAGTCGCCCAGCTGGATCTGGGCCGTTGCAATGCCCTGATAATAGCTGGAGACCTGCGGCGCATAGTCCAGAGCCTTCCGGTACATGCTCACAGCCTTTTCATATTCGCCCAGCGCGTAGTAGCTTTCGGCGGCGGTGTTGTAGAGGTTTGCGACGCTCTGCTTGCTGTAATACTTCAGCGCACGGGACTGGGTAGTCTCGACGGCGTCGATGCACTCCTGATAGCGGCCCTGCCGGTACAGCAGCACCGCCTGCTCCACATAGGCTTCCAGCTGGTCGTCGTAAATAGCGATGGCCTTCTGGAGGTCCTGCTCGGCTTCATCAAAGCGCATTTCTTCGCCCGCTGTGCGGCCCTTGCGCACCAGCGCGTCGTAGGATGCATACCGTTCCACACCGATGCGCTGCACGCCCACGACGATCATCACTGCGCCGGCGATGGCCAGCAGCACCGAGATCACCGCAATGGTCTTCTGGGTGCGGACGACCGCCTTATAGCGTCCATCGATGGCGTGGATGTCCTGCAGGGCCCGCAGCATCTCCTGCGCGTCGCAGAAGCGCTCTTCCTGCCGCTTTTTCATCGCGCGGGCGATGACGGACAGGAAGCTCCGGCTGAACTTGAGCTTGTAGCTCGTGATGGGCCGCACTTCCTTCAGCGAGTGGTTGGGCTGCTGGCCGGTGATGGCGTAATAAAGCGTGGCACCGATGCCGTAAACGTCCGTCCGCTTGCTGATGGAACCGTAGCCGCCTGCGCCCGTTGCCTGCGCAGCCGTGACCGAATAGTTCGCGCTGCTGCCGCCCGAATGGGTGTTCTGGTAGGCTTCCGCGCTGCCATAGCCCCGCAGCGGCATGGTGGCGTCCAGCGGGACCGTCTCTGCCGAAGAGGCAAAGGCAGTGTCCACCGGGCGGGTGTACTGCTCCGGTGCTGCATAGCCCGGCGTTGCGCCGATGGCGATGGCACCCTTGGAAAAGACCAGCGAAGTGTTGAAGTCGATCACGCAGATGTCTCCTGCCGGCGTGATCATGATGTTGCTGGGTTTGATGTCGCAGTGCAGGATGGGCGGGATCTGCGCGTGGAGATATGCGATGACCTCGCACAGCTGGCACGCCCAGCGGTAGGCCAGTTTCTGGTCTGCCGGGCCGTGCCGCTTCACATAATCCTGCATGTTCTCGCCCGGGATCATATCCATGATGGTGTAGACATAGCCGCTGGGGCTCTCGATCACATCATAGATGCGGGGGAGATATTTGTGCTTGAGGGTCTTCAGGATGTTTGCTTCCGCACGCTCATCCATCCGGCCCTTGAACTTCTGCTTGACCCGCTTGATGACCACGTCCACATCCAGGCTGTCCTTGTGGGCACTGTAAAGGGTGCCCATGCCGCCTTCGCCCAGAGGGCAGATGTTGCTGTAGCCGCTGCCAAGGTCTGCAGCCCACTGGTTGATATCACTGTAATTCATGCCCACGATCCTCCGCACATGTTCTCAGAAAGAAAAGTTGGGGTCAAGCTCCTGCATATCCTTTTCCACCTGAGCCCAGTCGACGTCGTCGCTGCCGCTGTCCTGCGCCGGTGCGGTGGTCGCGGCAGTGCTGCTGGAAGCCGGAGCCGTGGGGGCCGTGCCTGCAGCGCTCAGGCCCTTGCGCAGAGCCTCCTGCGCCATGGAATTGGCAACGCTGGCTGCCTCACCGGTCAGGCCGCTCTTTTCCACAGCCTTGCTGGCGGCGTTGTCCGCTGCCTTGCCGGCGATCTCTCCCGTGACGGTCTTGGCATCCTCGCCGGGAGCAACGTCCACCTTCACCGTGGTCTTGCCGCCCTTTCCGCTGCCGTCGTCCAGCTGCAGCGTCAGAGTGCAGGTGCCGTCAGAGTTGGCTTCCACCGCCGTGTTGATGGTGTCCAGACTGATGCCGTTTTCCTCTGCATCTGCCAGCATGGCGTTGAGCTTGTCGTCATCACCCATGCCCGCATAGTGGGCACACAGCAGTGCATAAGGGTCTGCATTGTCCGGCTCAGCGGCCAGCCATGCTGTGCCAACATCCTCTGCAAAGACGGAATTCACGTCGTCCCAATACTGATCCGAAAGCATCCGGAACGGATCGCTGCCGCCGCCATTTTCATACACCAGCTTGGCATCGTCCAGGAACTGCGGCAGAAAATCCGCGTCGTCCTTGAACTCTTCCTGTGCCTGATTGAAAATGTCCTTGGCCTCTTCCGTCTTGCCCAGCGCTGCATAGGCAGCGTACAGGCCGGCATAAGCCTCCTTGTTTTTCGGGTCGTGCTCGATGATGTCGATGTACTGCAGGATCGCGTTCTCGTAATCCAGCGAGACCAGATAGTTCGTGCCGAGATCCAGCACCTTAGTCAGCGAAAAGATCGAGGATGCCTCGGAGTCGGCCTCCACCGACAGCGTGGACATCGAACTTCTCGGGCTGCATCCGGTCAGGATCGATGCAGCCAGAAACACTGCAATTGCTGCAGCTGCTTTTACTTTTTTCATGTTTACTCCAAAGACCTGTGGAAGTTCATCCACCGGAATTTCCTTATAACAGCTGAAACTTGTTGGCCCCGTCAGCCAGCGCCATCACCGTTCCCGCCGCCGCGTAGGTCGGCTGGCTGGGTCGAATGCGCTTTCCATTGAGCAGCACGCCGTTGCTGGAGCGGTCTGTGATGGTGTAGCCGGTCAGCCTGCCGTTGTACTGCACGATGCAGTGCAGGCGGCTGATCTTTTTTCCCTCCACGATCACCGACGCATTGGCGGCGTTCCGCCCGATGGTGATGATCTGCCCGGGCTCCAGCACGATCTTCGTGCCGGAGAGACTGCCCGCTAACCCAACGAGCGTTCCCTGCTCAGAGGGCAGGGAACGCTGTCTGTCGGGTATGACGCGTTTGGGCGCGCTGCTTTTCTCCGCTCTTTGGGCGGCATAGGCCGCTGCAAGGCGGTTGGTGTCCCGGATGGCCAGATACATCGCGATGAAGTAGCCCAGCACCGGCACCAGCATCAGCCACAGGCAGAAGCTTTCGCCATCCTGCCGGACATCCACATCGTAGCGATAAGCATTGTTGTAGATGCGGTCCGCTATCCCTGCGATCCACACATATTTGTAGACCCCCAGGGTCAGGATGCTGAGCAGCATCATCTCCCCGATGCCCCGCGTGCGCTCCCCGTCCTCCCTGCAGAGAACATTGAGGTCTTTCACCCATTTTTCCAGAAAGATGTAGTGATAGATCGAGAGCGTCAGCGCGGACAGCACCGCATAGAGTGCAAAGCTCCGGTCTGCCCGGACCTCCGGTCCTGCTTTTTTCAGCTGTGTTTCCTCTGTCTGCCTGATCGCCATGGTTTCGTGATCAGACCAGGCAGAGGATGTTGTTGTTGTCGCCCAGTGCGATGTTCGTGCCGCGGGCCAGCATCTGAGGCATGTTGGCCGGCAGGCGGCTGCCGTTCACATAGGTGCCGTTGGTGGAGTAATCCGTCACACGGTACTGCTGCGTCCGGGCGTCAAACATGATCTCGCAGTGGCGGCGGCTGATCTTCTGCGCGCCGGTGGAGAACACGATCTGTGCCGAAGCTCCGTCACGGCCCAGGAGCACAGGCTGGTTCGGGTTCAGCGGGAACTCAGAGCCTGCGTACATGCCAGTGACGCCGCGCAGAGCGGGCTTTGCGGAATACACAGGGCTGCTGCCTTTTTCCGGAATGACGCCCTTGATGTTGATCAGGTCTTTCGGCTTCACGCCGATGGTCATGCCGTTGCCGTCCATGTTGGCCTTGATGCCGTCCAGCGCAATGCCGCGGCCCTTCAGTTCCTCATAGATGTAGGAAGAAGCCGTGTCATAATACGGGGTGACATACAGCAGGGCCAGCAGGTTGCCGGTAAAGCTGTTCAGGATGTTCCAGCCGATGTAGCTGAGGTCGAAGACGATCAGATCCCAGACATGGCCGCGGGTCATCTCGATGCAGCGGTTGAACAGCTGGTCAGCGGGCATCTGCGGGTGGTCTGCCTGCGCCCAGATCAGGGGCCAGAACTGATACTGGCGATAGATCTTGACAATGAGAGCAGCCACACAGCCCACGAACAGAACGAAGAAGGCGAAGAACAGGCCTGCGGAAGAGCCTGCCGACACTGCCAGTGCGATGAAAATGATCGACAGCAGGATCGTCACAAGAAGGATCACCACAGGGATCCACAGGATCTGGATCTCACGGGCAGCCGCCACCAGCGCAAACTGCATGAAGAAGTCGAAGCTTTCGAAAATGCAGGTCGCATTGGTACGGATGCCGTTTTTGCGCAGATAGAGATAATAGCGGGCACGGGCCACCTCAAACGGTGCCGCAACTGCCGTGCCGATGATCGCCATGACCGGGATCAGCAGCAGGCCGAGCACGATCACCAGAATCAGGCCAAACCAGTTGACATGGGCCAGCGGGTTGTAATAGCCGTAGCCGAGGAGTGAATAATAAAGATTATCGAAGCTCAGCAGAGAGCTCAGCGTAGAACCCAGAACAGTGGTGAGCAGAGAGCCATAGGTTCCCCAGATGCCCACGCCGACCATAGCCATCACGGCGCCGACTGTGAGATTCTTCATCACCATGTAAAGGATCTCCATGCCGATCATGCCGGACTGGTTGCCGTTCTGCTTCAGTGTCGCCTTGGCTGATTCCTTGTGAGTCACACGATTGATCACAATAACCCCATCCTTTCAGATCACCAGTGGAACTTTTCGCCGCACAGAGGCACAAACATCAGCTTGGTGTCGCCCAGGCTCAGAATGTCCATTGCCTTCAGTTCCACAGGGTTCAGCACCAGGCTGTCGTTGACATAGAACAGCTCCTTGGAGTCGCCCGGCTGTGCCAGATAGACATTGCCGCGGGGATCGTACACCACGATGGCGTGAGAGCTGCGGGAAACAGTGTTGTCGCCCATGATGCAGACATCCATCTCGGTGGAGCGGCCGATGAAGTTGCGGCCCTGATGCAGACGGTAGTCAGCGCCCTTGTTCACGCCGTCGGTGCACACCAGCCAGCCAACGACCGGAGCGGGGCGCTCCATTGCGCCGTCCAGCATGTCAGCGGTGACGGGCAGGGTGCGGTCATTGTCCACAGTCTTGTCCTGCTGATAGCTGGTCGGGACGACCGGAGCGGGAGCCGGAGCAGGTGCAGGTGCCGGGGCAGGTGCGGGAGCCGGAGCAGGGGTCGGCACAGGAGCCGGAGCAGGTGCTGCTGTCAGAGGCTCGGTGGCAGCGCTGGATGCAGTGGGTGCATCCGGCAGGTTCAGGGGAACAGTCGTCTGGTCAGCGTTAGCGTTTGCTGCATTGGCCATGCCGCAGTGCGGGCAGTTGTTGCCAAAGCGGGAAGAGTCATAGTAGTGGCCGTTCGGGCATTTTACCAAAGTCATAATAGAAGCCTCCTCAAATAAAAGAAAAATTATATGGTATCCGCCGCCAAAGGTTTCAGCGGCAGTACGCTACGTTTTAAAAGCGCGGGTCGGTCTCCGGTGCACTGCACGCAATGGCCGTGACCCGCAGCGTGGTGTCACCCAGACGGATCACATCCCCCTGATGGATTGGGTGGTTCTGCTGGATGCGGATGCCGTTCACATAGGTGCCGTTCTGGGAGCCCAGATCCGTGAGCAGCAGCATGCCGCCCTGCACCTCCAGCACACAGTGCTGTTTCGAAATGCGCCGGTCGTCAAAGGAGATGTCGCACATCTCGCGGCTCCGGCCCCAGATCGCGCTCTGGTGGATGGAGAAGTCCAGCTTCTGGCCGGACTGGGCGCCGCCCGCGATCTCCACGGTCACATTGGCCAGGTTTGCGCCCTGCGCCGCCGAATCGACAGCCATGCGGGGCGCTGCCGCCACATGCTGCACCTGATACTCCACCTTCTGCGGAGGAAGCGGCTGCGCCTGCGGCTCCGGCTTTTTCCGTTTGGCAAGGATCACCGCCGCGATGCAGGCTGCGATCACTGCTGCCGCACCCAGAACAAAGGGCAGCGCATCCTTCCAGGTAAACGCCTTTTTGAAGGTGAGCGGTTCGCTGCTCAGGGGGTTCTTCTCCATGGAGTCATCGCAGACATCCGAAATGGTCAGGGTGTAGGTGCCCGCCGGCAGGCGGTCGGGCAGCACCAGCTGAACGCTCTGGCTTCCTTCCGCCGTCACGCTCTTGATCTCCTGCGCCTTGCCCTTGCGGCTGAGCTGGTAGGTGCTCAGCTTGTCTGCACCCAGCACCGGCTCCGAAAATTCCAGCCGGAGCACATTCTGCCTGGCGTCATAAGAAAAGCTGGTCACCTCCGGCGGCGTGGTGTCTGCCGCCCAGCTGGTGAACTTCACCTGATGGGTGCAGCTTTCTTCCTGCGCACCGGTCTGCATCTTCAGCAGCAGGGTATGGACGCTGCCGTCCACATAGTTGGTGCTGCCTTCAAAGCAGAAGATCTGCGTCCTGCTCAGGTAGTCTTCCCAGTCCTGCCAGACGCTGGCTGCATCCGCCGGGCCGAAGGTGGCAAAGCTGCCGCCGGTGGCCCGGGCAAAGCTGCCCAGCTCTTTCTGGGACTGAGCGTCTGCAAAATCCACGCAGAATGCATAGACCGGCAGGTTTGCCTGGGTCAGCATCTCCTGGATTTCTTCCTGAGTCACACCCACGCTGCCGGTGTCCTGCAGGCCGTCCGAGATCACCAGAATGATCTGGCGTTCGCTCTGCCCGGTGGAGTCTGCATATTTCAGGCACTGCTGGAACGCCTCATACAGGCTGGTGTTCTGGTCCCGGGCCTTCAGGCCGTCGAGCACCTGCTCCAGCTTGGCTGCATCCCGGCAGTCTGACACCTGCATCTGCACACTGTCGCCAAAGGTGATGAGGGTGATCTTGTCCTTGTCCCCCAGCCCCTGCGCCAGCGCGAGGATCTGCTCTTTGGCAGAAACAAAATAATCCGGCCTGATCGAGCCGGATACATCCAGCATTACAAGGTAGGATGTTCCGTTCTCGCTCAGCGGCTGAGTGCCGGTGTAAGCCAGCGCCTGCCCGTCCAGATAGGCTTCCGGCTCTGCCGCCGGGTCACCATCCTGAACATACACGCGCACCTGCGGCATCTCCGCGCGGACCTGCTCGATCCCAAGGACCGCCAGCCCGTCCGCGCCGGTCTGAGCAAATGCAGAAACAGCAGCCGTGCTGATCACCAGCGCGGCAGCCGCCACCTGAAATGCATTCAATAATATTTTCCGCCAAAGCTTTGAAAACATAACAGACTCTCCCCCACACTGATCTCATCGCCGTTTTCAAGCGGCGATGGCTGTGAAAGCAAAACCCCATTCAGATACACCAGCGAATCATTGCCCGGTGCCAGCAGAAATTCTCCGTGCTTTCCGTCATAGACCACAGAACACATCCGGGCTTCCTTCCGGCCCGTTTCCGCAAGGGGCACATCCGCGTCCGGCGTCGTTCCGATGTCGTTCCGGCCCTCGTGAAGCCGCCAGTCCCGGCCGCAGCCGTTTCCCTTCACACAGACGACCCAGCCCACCGTCGGCTTTGCCACGGCGTCATCCGCGATCATCCGGTAACCGAGGGTCACATCTTCTTCCGAGTCCACCGGAACAGTGTAGCCCACCGTTGCATCTCCCGTGCTCCCCGGTGCCTGCTGTTCCAGAAGGCAGACCGGGCAGACATCATATTTTTTATCATCGTAAAAATGATGATTCGGACATTGCCGGATCGCCATGTGCCCTCCTTCCTCAGCCGCAGCGTCTCCGCAAAAAGGCACTGCTCTGCAATTGTGATACTTTGATTAAAGTTTACCGCGAAACCCCCTTTCGGTCAAGGGAAATCGCATGGAATGCGGGTCATTGTGGCATAACTTGCCGGTTCCGCTGGCATCTTTGCCAAATCAGCCGCATCTTCCTTGTGTATTTTGCCAGTGCACATCCGGCCCCCGGCAGATGGATGCAAAAAAGCACAGGCTCCTGCCCTGCGGCAGAATGCCTGTGCTCCTGTGTCAGATTTTTAATAATATTTCACATTGCCGTTCAGCTCAAACTGCCAGGTGGACGCATTGTACTCGATCTCATGGCTTCCTTCATCATAGCGTCCGTTGTCCACATAATAGTGACCGTCATCTTCAATGAACCATGCATACTGCCACGAAATGTCCAGAACATAGGGCTGGCCATTTTTTACACCGAAGAACACGGTGGGCATATTTCCGGCTCCGGGCATCTCCCAGACGAACACTCTGCGGCTGCCGGCCTTCACCAGCACGCTGTCAGAAGTGCCATCGTAGTTTTCATAGTTGAACACCCGGCCGCCCATGAGACCTTCCGTGTTCTGCCGGGTAACAGTGCCGTCAGAGCTGATGAAGAAAATCCGGAAGTTCTCTGCCAATCCATCGTTAAAGTCTCCGTAAACCGCAAAGGCTTCCTGCTTTCCGTCGCCATCGTAATCTGCCGGGAGAAAATACCCCGAGTAGCCGCTTCCGGCCCAATTTGTCTCCTGGATCAGTGCCTGTTTGGCCTGCTCCCACACCTGTTCCAGGCTGCCGGAATAAGTCTGCGGCTCCACAACATCATCCGGACACCACTCTTTGACGGTCTTCAGCTCACCATTCTCCAGTTTGAAGAGGTATTCTACGTCCAGCCCCCATCCTTCAATGAGACCGTCCGCATTCACTTCGCCCACGCTGCCATCAACATAGTTTTCATGGGGCACGCCGTTGTGGACGCCGAAAAGAAGCGTGAACCCACAGGAGCTTTCGTATCCGGCATTGAACACAGCCAGCCGCTCGCTGCCCACATCCAGATAACAATCCGAGAAATCTGCCTGTGCACCGTAAGGAGAAGCCATGCCTCCATCCAGCTTGTCCATCTGTGAATAATTGCCTTCCGGGTCGATATAGTAGAACATGCAGTTCTTGCGCATACCGTCCTGCATTTTTCCTCCGAAGGCAAAGGCTTCTTCCTCGCCGTCGCCGTCGTAATCGGTTTTCAGCAGGTCCCAGTCTCCTTCGTCTGCAAGGCCCGTCTCCGCTTTGATCTGCTCCATCGCGCTCTGGAACACATCGTTTTCTGCCGGCTCTTCGGTGTCCGCGTCTTCTTCCATGCCCAGCAGTTCCCGCAGGCGGCGGCAGGCCTCCTCGATCCGATCCAGCAGATCCCGGATGATCTTCTCGGTCACCTGCTTGAACTTATCCCAGTCGACCTGTTCCAGCAGCGACTTTGCCGCCTCATAATCCGACAGAGCTTCGCTGTTTTCCTGCAGCAGCTCGTTGACATTGGCGCGACCCATGTAGCCCTGCACTTCGGTGTAGGGCCGGTTCGTCTTTTCCGACTTTTCAATGACAGTGGTGTAGTCGCTCTTCGCTTCTTCGTACTGCTCCAGCCCCACATAGGCTTCCGCGCGGCCCAGATAGGCCGGGATGTTTTCCGGCATCAGCCGGATGACCTGCGTGAAAGCCGTCACCGCTTCGGTGTAGTTCATCTCCGTCAGATATTTCTGGCCAAGCTCCAGCCGCTGGGCCGCCTTCCGTGATTTTGAGGCGCAGCCCGTCAGCAGCAGCAAAGCCGCAAGAGCCGCTGCAAGCAGGACTCTGCCTGCCCGTCCGCATTTTGTTTTCATGATCCTTCCTCCCCGATCGTTACCGGTATTCTTTCCAGATCTGCTCCCGCAGTTTTTTCTCCTGCCGGTGCAGCACCCAGACCGCGATCACCGCCGCAATGGCCGTTGCGATCATGCCGGCGATGCCCGCCGCAAAAAAGATCTGACCTGTTGACATTCCGTCTTCCTCCTTATTCCAGCCATCCGCTGCTCTGCAGCTGAGTGATCAGGTTTTTCAGCACTGCCATCTGCGCGTCCTCAGTGCCGTTGGCCTGCGCCTGACGGTATTTTTCCACGGCAGCATCATAGCAGCGCTTTGCTTCGTGATAGTCCCGCGTGTCCACCGGCAGGGTTCCCTGCCAGTCGATGAGCAGGTAGGACAGCTGCATGTCGAACCGGTAATCCGAGGGGTACTGTTCTTTCAGCTCGGTCAGGACGTCCTCCGCTTCGCTGTAGCGGCCCAGCGCCTGCAGCGCTGTGGCAAGGTTCAGCCGGGTGGCGATGGTGCCGTAGCCGTCCCGGATGAGCTCCTGCAGCAGCTGCTGCGCCCTGGTGTAGCAGTTTTCTGCATCGGTCTTGTCCGAAGAAGCCTTTTTCAGGTAGACATCCGCCAGCATCTCTTTCTGCAGCACAGCCTGCCCCTCCGGCAGGGCGGTCTGGCTCTGCTCCAGCAGGGCGATGGCCTTTGCCGTGTCGTCCATCTGCAGGGCAGTATTTGCAGCCGCCAGATAGGCGTGGCTCAGCATCTGCGTGTCCGTGACCTCATCAAAGACCTTCCGATACAGCGTCAGGGCCTGTTCCGGCTCGTTCTGCAGTGAGAGGATCTCCGCTTCCACAAGGTCGCAGTCTCCGGCGGAGCCGCCCTCCGCCCGGAGAGTCGCCAGTGTCTGCTGGGCCTGCTCCAGCTGGCCCGCATTGGCCAGCGCAATGGCAAGGCTGCGGTAGCTGTCCGTGCCTGCGCCCTTCTGCTGCACAGCCCGCTGCAGCTCTGCCACGGCCCTGTCGTAATCCTTCAGCTCCATGCAGCAGTTGCCCTTGATGTAGTGGAGCTGCTCCACCGAAGCGGCATCCATGGTCTTTTCCTTCAGGTTGCCGGAATTGACCGCGCTGTCCAGCCGGTCGATGGCCCCCTGATAATCGCCCGTGCGGTACAGCAGCACCGCCAGCTGCAGATAGCCATCTGCACGCCCCGGCTGCTGCCGGATGGAGCGCTCCAGCAGCTCCCGCGCCTGATCGTAGTCTGCATTCTGTTCGGCCTGCTCCGCCTGCGCCAGATTCAGCAGGTAGGTGTTTTCCCGCTCACTGCGCATCTGCACCGTGCCGTAATAGCAGCTGAACGCACTGGCCCCGAAGCAAACCAGCAGCACAACGGCCGTGACCCACTTGCGCACCTGATAGCTCTTGTATCCGCGGTCCATGCGGTCAATGTTTTTCAGTGCCCGCAGCATCTCAGAAGCCTGCTGGAAACGTTTGGTCTGCTGCTTCTGCATGGCGCGCACGATGATGGTCTGCATGGAGCGGCTGATCTTGGGGTGGAACTGTTCCAGCGGCGTGACCCTGCCCAGCGACTTTTCGGGCCGGTGGCCGGTCACTGCATAGTACAGCGTCGCGCCGATGGAGTAGATGTCCGTTGCCCGGGAGATCGGGCCGTAATCCTTCTGAGGGCGGGACGGCGCACTCTTCTGGGCCTGGGCTGCGTTTGCCTGCAGCACTGCTCCCAGCGGCAGCGTCTCTCCGTCCTGCATCACCGCGCCTGCCGCCTGCGGTTTCGAGGCGTTCCGGTACTGTTCCGGTGCGGCGTAGCCATCGGTCACGCCAACTGCCTGCTTGTCCTGCCGGAAGATCAGCGACGTGTTGAAATCGATCAGACAGATGTTGCCGCTGCTCGTGATCATCACATTGCCCGGCTTGATGTCGCAGTGAAGGATGGCGGGCTTATCGCTGTTTTCCTGATGCAGATACTGCACCACCTCGCACAGCTGGCAGGCCCAGCGGTAGCAGTTTTTCTGCGAGACCGGGCCATGCTCCTTCACATACTGCTGCAGGTTCTGCCCGCTGATAAGGTCCATCACCGTGTAGACGCAGCCGTCGCTGCCGTAGATCACATCGTAGATCCGGGGCAGATACTGGTGTTTCAGGTTTTTCAGGATGTTGGACTCTGTCTCCTGATTCATCGTGTGCTGATAGCGCAGCTGGGTCCGCTTGATGACCACATCGATGTTCATGCCCCGCTTGTGGGCGACGAACAGGTCTCCCGTGCCGCCCAGCTGGTTCAGCACGCGGATGTTTTCATAGTCCGGGTTCACAAAGCCCAGAACGACATTTTCACTCACAGAACTCCCCCTTGTTTTCCGGCATCTGCTGGTGCGCTCAGCCCGCCACATAGAACCGGATCTCCACGCGGCGCGATGCCTCTGCGTCCTCATTTCCGTTTTCGTCATAGATCAGGTCCGCGCAGGAGTAGCCTGCAGCGCTGGAAATCTCCTCCAGGCGGGCATTCTGCGCTGCCGTCAGGCTGCCCGCCGCACTGCTCAGGCACTGCTGACGCACTGCCTCTGCACGCTTCTGCGAGAGGGTCTGATTATAATAGTAGCTGCCGGAGCTGTCGGTGTGGCCGTCAAAGCAGAGGGCGGTGACCGCATCGTTCAGCGAATCGTCCAGCAGCACCGATGCATACACCGAGACGAAGCTGTCGAGATACGCTTTGCCTTCCTCCGTCAGCTCATAGGAATCGAAGCCGAACAGCACTGACGAATCCAGCGTGATCTCGCCGGAAGTCTCATCAATGGACACTGTCACGCCTGCACTGTCAAAAGCATTCTTCAGGCGGTCCAGCACCGTGTCGCGGATCTGCATCACGCCCTGCAGCGTGCCCGCGTCCATGGATGCCAGCGCGTCCAGCGGCGCATTGTCCTGCAGGCCTTTATAAAGCAGGGTGGGCATCTCGATGCGGATCGTCTGCAGGATGCTGTTCTCATCAAATTCATAGATCACATCTGCACTTTGATCCGGTTCCAGCACATAGGCGCCGTATTTCCGCTGGCCGTCAATGCCCTGCGTTCTGGTCTGGAAATAGCCGTTTCCTGCCGCCTTATAGCGCAGGAGCTGCGGCTTTTTTTCATAGGGGACCGAATGCAGGAACTCCACTGTTCTGTAAGAGGTCGTTCCGATCTCCATGGTCTGGCTGTTGAAGCTGAGCATCCCGCTCTTCTGCACTTCGCCCGTGGAAGCATCCAGCTCAATGGAGCAGACAAGACAGTCCGCCAGCGGCACCGGCTGGCCGTAGGGGTTTGCCGCGCGCACCCGGATCTGCGCAGAGCCCAGTGCCATGGCAAACGCATCCGTGACCTGACAGGAACCGATCATCTGGTTCAGGTCAAGGTCCGTCTGCAGGCCGCGCTCTGTCATGCGCTGCACGGTATCATGATCATATGCGATCTCCGTGCCGTTCACCGCAAAAGACGAAGTTTCGGTGAGGTTGGGAGATTTTGCTGCGGGGCAGTAGACCGTGTAGGCCGCCTGCCCGCTCCCGTTCTGCAGAACCAGCGTGTTTCCCGAATACAGGTAGCTGTATGTCTTGTCCGCAATGGTGCAGGTGCCGTCCTCTGCGAAAGACATGGCCGCATCCACATAGCCGTCGTGGGCGTCATACATCACCTGGCCGATGCCGGCGGAGGAATCCAGCGTGACGCCGAGGATGTCGTCCAGCGGGGAAACGCCGTCTGCAAGGCCGGCTGCGTTCAGCTTCATCTTCTGCTCTTGTGCAATCCCCTTCGGGGCATACACTGCTTTCTGGCCGCCATAGGTCAGGGTGAGCGTCGTGCCCGCAAAGGAAACATCATAATCCAACTCAAAGAGGTTCGTTTCGGTCATCTCCGAGTCGTCAAACCCGCCGAACAGCGTGCCAGCCTCGTCCAGATAGCCCATCACCAGCTTATTTCCGCTGAACGCATAGACAAAACCCCGGCCCCGGTAGGACATCTGCTGGAACATGGCATTCGTGTCCTTGGTCTCACCGTCCTGCAGCGTCGCTGCGCCTTCGCTATAGCCCAGAACATTTGCGATCTGTGCAAAGGGCGAAAGCGTCACGGACGCACTTCCTGTCTCTTCTGCCTCATTCTGGAGATCATACAGCATCATAGAAGACGCTCCGCCCCAGCCCGCCGGGTAAAAGCTCATGCTCTCCGGAAAGCAGCCGAACGGCAGGGTGAACGCCTTTCCTTCCTCATCATAGCACACATACTGGATGGTCTCCGCCCCCGGCGCATACTGCGGCTGTTCCTCACCGGAAGCATACACACGCACCCAGTCGCCGTAAAGACTCTCTTCCGGGTAGGCGGACTCTTCCATCTGCCGCTTTGCCTCCTGGCCTGAGGGAATGATGCCTCCCTCCCGGATCTGCTCGATCCGTCCGGGCAGATAGCCGCCCGACAGCGTTCTGGCCGTGCTCTTTCCAGAGCTGCCGCAGCCCGCAAGGGAGCCCAGCACCACTGCCGCACAGAGCACAACGCTCACCAAAGCCTTTTTCATACCTGTTACCTCTCGTTGATCCTCACATGAATTTTCTTGACCGCAGCCACACTCGAAAGATCATCTGCCGCACAGCAGAGGATGGTCACTTCACCTTCGGTCTGCTGCGAATAAGCATCCGAGATCGTCAGCGGCACGCTGTTGTTGCTGCGCATCCCGCCCCACTTGAGCGAGAGATTCATGCCCGCAGAATAATAGGTCACTGCCGTGAATTTTTCCGGTATGCTGCCGCTGAAGGTGATGTCCACCTGCTCTTCGCCGCCCTGCACAAGAGCAACGCTGTCATAATCCGCGCTGATTTTTGCGCCAGTCTGCACCGGAGCCGAAACGCTGTGCAGCGTGATGGAGCTGCTCTTACCGCGGTAGGCGGCCGAAAGGGTAAAGTCTCCGGCCTTTTTCGCAGTCAGGACGCCATCCTTCACTTCCGCGATCTCCGGGTCGCTGGTCTCCCACACAATGCCCTCCGAGTCGCTGTACAGCGTCCAGCTGTCTGCCTGCAGTGCCGGGAGGATGCTGTCCCCCACCAGCAGCACCGATGTGGTGGTGAGCACCTGCACCGACTCCGGCGGCGTCTCATCCGGCACGGCCGCGCTGCCGCTCAGGCTCGATCCATCCTCTCCTGCCGTGACCCGGATGCTGACCTCCGCCGTCTTGCCCTGATAGCTCGCCTTGATGGTCACGACACCCGCGCCGGTTCCGGTCACCACGCCGTCGCTGCTGACCACCGCAATGGATTCATTGCCGGTAGTCCATTCCAGTCCTTCCTCCCGGCGGTAAAGATACTCGCCGTCTTTCAGCGCCAGTTCCGTGGTCTCTCCCACGGCGATCTCGGTCCGGTCTGCCTGGATCTGTGCATTGGTGAACAGCACCGTTCCGCTGGACGCAGCGGGCTTTGCCGTGGTTTTGCTGGAATGATTCCCGCTGCTGAGTGCGATCCCCGCGCCCACAACGCCCACGATCACCACCGCAAGAAGGACTGCCGCAAGCGCCGCCTTGCTGCCGCGTTTCGGCGGCATTTTCAGCTTTGTGGTCTTTCCGTCGGTCAGCTGCATCAGGTCACGGTGCATCTCTGCCGGGGAAGCATAGCGCCTTTTGGGGTCTGCTTCGCACGCTTTCAGCACGATCTGCTGCAGCATCTTGCTGCCGTGCGCCGGAGGCGGAAGTTTTTTGCCGCTCAGGCGCATCCCGTTTGCCTGATTGACCGCCATGGGGGTGATCTTCTGCGGAGCCGGCGGGCAGAACGGCATCCGGTTGTCGTTCAGAAGCTGATACATGACAAGCCCCAGAGAATAGGTGTCCACGCTGCTGCCGTATTTCTGCCCGTTGAACACTTCCGGCGCAACGTAGGCCGGCGTTCCGATCCGCGTCGATGCCCCGGCTCCGCCGTCCGGGATGCATGCGATGCCAAAATCGCCCAGCTTATAATCTCCGGTCTTGGAGATGAAAATGTTGTCCGGCTTGATGTCCCGGTGGATGATGCCGAATTTCTGGCAGTCCTCCAGCGCTTTGCACAGGTCGCAGCCCAGACGGATCACATCCTGCTCCGACACATTTTTCAGGTTTTCATACTGGCGGCTGATCGGCGTCAGCAGCTCCATGCGGATAAAAATGTACCATCCAAATCCGTCTGTGCGCTCCACGATCCGGTGGTCCTCATAGCTCACGATATTGCTGTGTCCCTTGACATCGTTCATGATCGTGATCTCATGGGTGAAATTCTTCACCGTCTCATAGAAATAGCTCCGGACGCCATCCCGGCCCACGCCGCTGGCCATCACACCTTTCAGTTCCTCCTCGGAGGACGGCACCGCAATGATCTTCAGCGCACTGGTAAAGGTCTTGGCTTCAAACTGACCGCGGCGCTCGATCTCGAACACCTTGCCAAACCCGCCCGCGCCGATCGGCCGCGTGATATACCATGCATCAAAAAAGGGTTCAAACTGTCTGAAATAATCGATATCCTGCATCATTCCACCTGCACAATCCGCCCGCACCGGCAATATACTTTCCGCATCCAGACGCCGGGCCGCCGCAAAAACATGTCCGCAATGTTCCGCCTTTTCAGCAAAGACAGACACCATAAGCCGATTATACAAAAGTCTGCAGATACTGTCAAATTTTCTGCCAGCAGCAAACAAGGCCCGCTGCCGGCGAGGGCAGCGGGCCTTGTTTTGCTTTATCGGTGCTGTTTCAAGTGCGGCTTGGCAGTCCCCAGGCGGATACCGGAATCACAGCGTGCTGTCGTCTTTCGGAAAAGGCAGAGCATCCCGTTCAGCCCATGGTGACCTGCACGTTCACCTCCGCGCCCTCTGCTGCCAGCGGCAGAATGCTGCCCTGAAGGAGCTTGCCGTCCACAATCACACTCCGGACGCCATGCTGAACCCCGGCGGCGTTATCCACCGTGATGTGGTAGGTCGCCCCGCGGAAGCGGCGGGTCACGGTGAAGCCGGACAGAGTGTGCGGGATGCAGGGATCCACCTTCAGGCCGTCCAGCGTGGGCTGGATGCCCAGGATGTACTGGCTCACATTGAAGAAGGTCCACGCCGCCGTGCCGGTCAGCCAGCTGTTCTTGGCCTCGCCAAAGGTGGGGGCGTCCCGGCCGGCCACCATCTGGCTGTAAACGTAAGGCTCTGTGCGGTGGATCTCCGAAATATCCTCGATGTAGGCCGGGCAGGTCTTGCGGTACACCTCAAAGGCACGGTCGCCGTGGCCAAGCACCGCTTCGGCGCAGCTGATCCAGGGGTTGTTGTGGCAGAAAATGCCGGCGTTCTCCTTGTATCCCGGAGGATAGCTGGAGATCTCGCCCAGATTCAGCTGATAACTGGTGTAGGCAGGCTGCTGCAGCACCACACCGTATTTCGTGTCCAGCCGCTCCTCCACGCTCTTTAAAGCCTGTGCGGCCTGTCCGCTCTCCTTGCCGATGCCGGCCATGACGCACATGCCCTGAGGTTCAATGAAGATCTGGCCCTCCGTGCACTCTTTGCTGCCCACCGGCTTGCCAAAGGCATCGTAGGCACGGCGGAACCACGCCCCGTCCCAGCCGGCCGTCAGAGCGGCCTGCTCCACAGCGTCAATGCTCCTGCGGGCAGCGGCGGCTTCCTCGTCCAAGTGCAGGCGGTCGCACAATTCGGCGTACTCCCGGCCATACTTGACGAACATGCCGGCAATGAACACGCTCTCGGCCACCGGGCCTTCGCTGGGGCCGGTGATCTGGAAGCTTTCGCCCGGGTGCTCGGAGAAGCAGTTCAGGTT
Organism: Oxalobacter sp.; assembly: GCA_963615785.1. Classification (GTDB taxonomy): domain Bacteria; phylum Bacillota; class Clostridia; order Oscillospirales; family Ruminococcaceae; genus Faecalibacterium. Next base: position 201,372 of record CAVEID010000001.1, read on the forward strand.
CAGGCAGTCGTTCCAGTCGGCGCGGCCGATGAGCGGCAGGCCGTGGGGGCCAAGGTGGGTGACGGTGAAGTTGAAGCTGCGGCGCAGGTGCTCCATCAAAGGCTGCGCCTTGCTCTGATCGTTGTCAAAGGCCACCTGCTCATCCAGAATACTCCAGTCTCCGGTCTCCCGCAGGTAGGCAGCGGTGCCGGCAATGAGCCACAGCGGGTCATCGTTGAAGCCGGTGCCGATATCGCGGTTGCCCTTTTTGGTCAGCGGCTGATACTGATGGTAGGCGCTGCCGTCCTCAAACTGGGTGGCAGCAATGTCCAGGATGCGCTCCCGTGCACGGGAGGGAATAATGTGCACAAAGCCCAGCAGATCCTGACAGCTGTCGCGGAAGCCCATGCCCCGGCCGGTGCCGCTCTCGTAATAGCTGGCGCTGCGGCTCATATTGAAGGTGACCATGCACTGATACTGGTGCCAGATGTTCACCATGCGGTCCAGCTTTTCCTCTCCGGAGTGCAGCTGATAGGTGGAGAGCAGGTCTTCCCAGTGGGCGGCCAGCGCGTCGCGGGCCGCATCGATCTGCGCATCGGTGGCATATCGTGCCATCATGGCGTGGGCGCGGGCCTTGTTGATGACGCCCGGTGCGATGAATTTTTCCTCCTGCGGGTTCTCGATGTAGCCCAGACCGAACAGAATGCTGCGGCACTCGCCGGGCGCCAGCTTCACATGGATGTGCAGTGCGCCAACGGGAGCCCAGCCGTGAGCGATGCTGCCGGAGCAATGGCCTGCCCGCACGGCCTGCGGATTCGCCGGGCCGCCGTACACACCGCAGAAAGCGTCACGGGTGGTGTCGAAGCTGGTGACCGGAGTGTTCGACCAGAACACAGCGTAGTGATTGCGGCGCTCACGGTACTCGGTCTTATGATAGATCGCGCTGTCTTCCACCTCAACTTCACCGGTGGAGAAGTTGCGCTGGAAGTTGGAGCTGTCGTCCACAGCGTCCCATAGGCAGAACTCCACATAGCTGAACACATCCAGCTCTTTTTCTGCGCTGCTGTCGTTGCGCAGGGTCAGGCGGTCCAGCTCACAGGCATCACCCTTGGGCACAAACAGCTCCTGCTGTGCCGTCACGCCGTTCTTTCTGCCCTCCAGAATGGTGTAGCCCAGACCATGCCGGCAGGTGTAGCTGTCCAGTTCGGTCTTCGTGGGCTGCCAGCCGGGGTTCCACACCGTCTCACCGTCCTTGATGTAGATATGGTGGCCGTCCATATCCAGCGGGGAGCTGTTGTAGCGGTAACGGGTCAGCCGGCGCAGCCGCGCGTCCCGATAAAAACTGTAGCCGCCGGCCGTGTTGGAAACCAGACTGAAAAAGTCCTCGCTGCCAAGATAGTTGATCCATGGCAGAGGGGTCTGAGGGGTGGTGATAACGTATTCCCTGCGTGCGTCATCAAAATGTCCGAATTTCATAAATGCTTCCTCCTTAACAGGCTGCCGGAAAGACCCGGCGGCATCGCTTTTTGCGAAAACGATTAAGGATGACATTCGAAGCATTCTCTTTGTTTTTAGAATAGCTGAACCGCCTACAAAAAGCAAGGCCTTTTTGAAAAAACTTTTGAAAGTATTTTTCAAAAACGAGCGTAGCCTGACGTTTTTTCGAAAAATACATCCTGACATTTCAAAGCAGTTCCTGGGCCGAAAGAAAAAACGAAACAGCCGAGCCCCTATATTAAAGTAATTATATGCCAAGCGAAAATCATAACGAAACCGCAACGAAATTTTTTCGATTTTAATCGAAATGTAACGAAATCCATCCGTGATGCACAATTTCTGTCCGCCAAAAACGAACAAAGCGCCAAATATGCATCGAAAGAGACAAAAGTTATTCTTTTGCACTTGATTTTTGGTGCAGAATGCGCTATCATGAATTTGCGAAAACGATTAAGGACATGACGAAGAACATCCCCGCAAAACCGTTCTTCAGAAGGAGGCAGGGTGAGATGCCATCCCTGAAAGATCTTGCAAAGGAATGCGGCGTATCCGTCGCAACCGTCAGCAAGGCTCTGAACGACCAGCCGGATATTGCCGCTTCCACAAGGGAACGCATCCGTGCAGCAGCACATCGCATGGGCTACCTGCCCAACGCTGCCGCCCGCGCCCTGAAAACCAACCGCACCTACAACTTAGGCGTGCTTTTCGTGGATGAACGGCAGAGCGGCCTGACCCACGAGTATTTCTCCGCCGTGCTGGACAGCTTCAAGGTGGAAGCCGAAAAACACGGCTACGATATCACCTTCATCAACCACAACATCAGCGGCCGGAACATGACCTACCTGGAACACTGCCATTACCGCAGTGTGGACGGCGTGGTGATCGCCTGCGTGAACTTTTACGACCCGCAGGTGGTGGAGCTGGTGAACAGCGATGTGCCAGTGGTGACCATCGACCATGTGTTCAACAACCGCATGGCGGTCCTGTCGGACAATGTGGCGGGCCTCAAGGCTCTGGTCCGGCGGGCATGGTCCGGCGGGCACCGGCGGATCGCCTTTATCCACGGCGAAAAGACCGCGGTCACCGAGAACCGCATGGCTGGTTTTTATCAGGCCTGCGAGGAGCTGGGGCTGGAGGTTCCGGAGGAATATGTCCGCAGCGGCGTGTACCACGATGCCAGCCGCTGTGCAGAAGAGACCCGGGCTCTGCTGGCGCTGCCGCAGCGGCCCACCTGCATCATCTTCCCGGATGATTTCTCCGCGCTGGGCGGCTACAACGCCCTGACAGAAGCGGGGCTGAGCATCCCGGAGGACATCTCGGTGATGGGCTATGACGGCATCTACCTTTCCCGGGTGGTCAATCCCTCGCTGGTGACCTACCAGCAGAACACAGCCGCTCTGGGCCGGACCGCAGCCGACAAGCTCATTGAAATGATCGAGCACCCCCGGGTGACCATCCCGGAACAGATCCGGGTGTCCGGCCGGTTGCTGGACGGCGGGTCGGTACGCAGTCTTTGACACTGAATCAAAACTCCTGTGGCGGAGTTTTTTGAAGAAAATGGATCAAACGGAAAACCATGAAGGAGGTTTACCCTTATGAAAAAGATCTCTCGTCGTAATTTCCTGCTCGCTTCCGGTGTCGTGACCATTGGCGCAGCCCTCACAGCATGCGGCGGCAGTTCTTCTTCCACCAGCACCGCTGCATCTTCCACCGCCTCTTCCGCAGCCGCATCCGATGCTCCCGCAGCACAGGGCAAGGTGCTGAACATCTGGTGCTGGAATGATGAGTTCCAGAGCCGATTCAACGCTTATTATCCGGAAGTCAGTGAAGTGGCCGAAGATAAATCCACCACCACGCTGAAGGATGGCACCGTTGTCAAGTGGACCATCAACCCCAACGAGAACAACAACTATCAGAACAAGCTGGATGAGGCTCTGCTGAACCAGGACAGCGCCGCCGATGACGACAAGATCGACATCTTCCTGATCGAGGCTGACTATGCGCTGAAGTATGTGGACTCTGACTATGCACTGGATGTCAAGGCTGACATCGGCCTGACCGACGATGATCTGGCCGGCCAGTACCAGTACACCAAAGACATCGTGACAGTCGATGGCAGCCAGCGCGGCACCACCTGGCAGGCGACCCCGGGCCTGTTCGCATATCGCCGCAGCATTGCAAGGGATGTTCTGGGCACCGAGGACCCCACCGAAGTGCAGAGCTACCTGTCCGACTGGGACAAGTTCAACGATGTGGCTGCAAAGGCTTACGCCAAGGGCTACAAGATGCTGTCCGGTTTCGATGATTCCTTCCGCACCTTCTCCAACAACATCAGCGCACCCTGGGTAGACGGAACCACCATCAAGGTCGATCCCAACATGATGAAGTGGGTCGATCAGACCAAGGAATACACCGATAAGGGCTACAACAACAAGTCCAGCCTGTGGGATTCTCAGTGGGCAGCGGATCAGGGCCCCACCGGCAAAGTGTTCGGCTTCTTCTACTCCACCTGGGGCATCAACTTCACCCTGCTGGGCAACTCGCTGGAAACTCCTGTGGCCGATGGCGAAACTCCGCAGGTAGGCAATGGCATCTATGGCGATTACGCAGTGTGCGAAGGCCCTCAGCCCTACTACTGGGGCGGCACCTGGATCTGCGGCGCAGCCGGCAGCGACAACATTGAGCTGATCCGTGATGTGATGCAGAAGCTGACCTGCGATGAAGCCATCATGAAGCAGATCACTCTGGATACTCAGGACTACACCAACAACGAGAAAGCCATGAACGAGATTGCCAACAGCGACTACAAGTCCGACTTCCTGGGCGGCCAGAACCACATCGCTCTGTTTGCAGAGGCTGCAGGCAAGATTGACATGTCCAATGCAGGCCCGTACGATCAGGGCATTACCGAGAGTTTCCAGGCTGCATTCAAGGATTACTTCACCGGCAACGTGGACGAAGATACCGCAAAGGCAAACTTCAAGACCTCGATCCAGGAAAAGTACCCCGAACTGACCGACGTGGTCTGGCCTGAATAATGGCCGATCCACTCGTTTCCATGGAAAAGTGAATACAGGGGGCGGGCGGCATATCTCGCCCGTCCCCTTTGCTTTTCCGATCACGACAGGAGGCGATCCTTATGGGAGAAAAGACGAAAAAGAAGGGGTCGATCAGCTACGCAAAGTGGGGTTACATCTTCATTGCGCCGTTCTTCATCATCTTTGCGGTATTCCAGCTGGTCCCTCTGATCTCCACCATTTATTACAGCTTTTTTGAATATTACCGCAGCGGCCTGAAGGTCATCGGCCCGAACTTTGTGGGCCTGAAAAACTACATCACCCTGTTTGCGACCGATCTGCCCAAATATTTTGGCAACACCCTAATCTTGTGGATCATCGGCTTCATCCCGCAGATCGCCGTCTCCCTGCTGCTGGCAGCGTGGTTCACCGACCTGCGGCTGAAACTGAAAGGCCAGACCTTTTTCAAAACCGTCATTTACATGCCCAACCTGATCATGGCCTCGGCATTCGCCATGCTGTTCTTTGCCCTGTTCTCGGACAATGGCCCGGTGAACTCGGTGCTCATGAGCATGGGGCTCCTTGACGAGCCGTTCAGCTTTCTGAACTCGGTCTGGGGCAACCGCGGGCTCATCGGCCTGATGAACTTCCTGATGTGGTTCGGCAACACCACCATCATGCTGATGGCCGCCATCATGGGCGTGGACCCCACCCTGTATGAAGCCGCCGAGCTGGACGGCTGCACCCCGAACCAGATGTTCTGGAAGATCACCATCCCGCTGATCCGCCCCATCCTCGTTTACGTCATGATCACCTCCATGATCGGCGGCTTGCAGATGTTTGATGTGCCGCAGATCCTGACCAACGGCAAGGGCGGCCCCAACCGCACTTCCACCACCATGATCATGTACCTGAACAACCACCTGTTCAGCAAGAACTACGGCATGGCCGGTGCAGTTTCCGTAGTCCTGTTTCTGGTGTGCGCCGTGCTGTGTGTCGTGGTCTACTTCTCCCTCACCAAGGAGGATGACGGCCTGACCCGCGCCCAGCGCAAAGAACTGAAGGCAGCCCGGAAGGCTGCTGCCAAAGGAGGGAAATGAGTATGGCACATGCTCCTAGAAATCAATCGGAAAAAGCAACGCTGGCGGCACGACGCGCCTGGTGCTATCTTGTGCTGGTGCTCATCAGCTTCCTGTGCCTGTTTTTCTTCTATGTGCTGGTGATCAACTCCACCCGCAACCACTTCGAGATCCAGAAAGGCTTCTCGCTGCTGCCGGGCAAAACGTTTGTCACAAACTTCAAAAATGTGCTGGGCGATGCCAACATCCCGGTGCTCACCGGCATCCGCAACAGTCTGATCGTCTCCGCGTTCTCGGCAGCGTTCAGCGTCTACTTTTCGGCATTGACGGCCTACGGCATCTACGCCTATAACTTCAAGTTCAAGAAAGCCGCCTTTGCGCTGATCCTGCTCATCATGACCATGCCCACGCAGGTGTCCGCTCTGGGCTTCCTGCAGCTGATCACCAAAATGGGCCTGAAGAACAGCTTTATCCCGCTGATCCTCCCCAGCATCGCAGCGCCCACCGTGTTCTTCTTCATGAAACAGTATCTGGACGCTTCCCTGCCCATGGAGATCGTGGAGGCCGCCCGCATCGACGGGGCCGGCGAGTTCTACACTTTTAATAAGATCGTGCTTCCCATCATGAAGCCGGCGCTGGCTGTGCAGGCCATTTTCTCCTTCGTGGCCAGCTGGAACAACTACTTCATTCCCGCTCTGGTGCTGGACAGCGCCGACAAAAAGACCCTGCCCATCCTCATTGCACAGCTGCGCAGTGCAGACTTCCTCAAGTTTGACATGGGCAAGGTGTACATGATGGTGGCCATCGCCATTCTGCCTGTCATCGTCGTCTACCTGCTGCTGAGCAAGTTCATTGTCCGCGGCGTAGCCCTTGGCGGCGTGAAAGGCTGATCTCTCCGCCCGTCTGAAATGCAAAGCGGCCCCATAGGGGCCATAATACCAGCCGCGCCTAAAGGCGCGCAATGAGCGACGTCAACCGCACACTGACGTCGCTTTTACTTTCTCATACTATCTGCAGGCACTTCTGGCGAATCGTCGTCATCGAAGTCAGCTGCATTCTTGAACAGGTCTTCGTATTCCTTAAAGCTCAACTGGTCACACATGCTGAGTATATCTATTATTACAATAGCAGAAGAATTCAAGCTGAAACAAAATGGATGCTTCCCTCTACATTCAGGAAAGCATCCATGATAGAAACCTAATGATTCATTTTTGAATCTGTGTCCAGAAAACCGGGTACATATCAAAAACGACGGGCTTCGATGTTTTATTTGTTCTTTCTCAAGCACTCATGTAATCACTTGCGGGGGTTCCTGATCGCAGCCTGGGCAGATGCCAAAAACCAGAGCGTCCGGGACAGCTGCGGATCACCCTTCAATGCAACAGGGCATGAGCGGTTACTCTTCTTCCTGCTTTACAGGCGCTTTTTTCCTGCGCCGGATCAGAACGGTGCCGCCTGCCAGTACCACCACAGCCGCTGCCGCGATCACGATGGCCCAGACCGGGACACTGCCGCCGGACACGATGGCCAGCTCTGCGGTATTCCCGCGCAGTTCAAAGGTCAGATAGCTGCCGATCTGCTCGGTGTCCAGCTGCTTCCAGCTTCCGTCCTGCTTTGCATAGACCTTATACTTTTTGTCGGTCTCAAGCGGCAGATAGCGCACGGTGTGGTTCTCCTGCCCGTCGTCCGGGATGGTGAGCTGCCAGCTTTCCACAGCGTTGTGCAGTTCTTCGGGCACATCCTGCATCGAGACGGTCAGGCTGTCGCGGTCGCCAAACAGGCCCTTGGTGAAGAAGACCGACCGGCCATCCTCACGCTCATAGGCGCTGGCAAGGGCAGTGATGTAATCGGTGTACACTGCTTCCACCACCGTGTCCAGATGCAGGTCTGTCAGCTCGGTGGTGCTCCAGCGGGCGGCGCAGCCCTCCTTTGCGGGCAGTTCCGGGTAGCCGGATTCATCCAGCGAATCGCCGTAGTCCAGATCCACCCGGCCCAGAACGTGGTCTTCGTCCTTGAAAGTCACGGTGATCTGCCTGAACCGTCTCGGGGTGTTTTCCAGTGCGATGAGGGTCTCATAGTCAGTGGGCTCTGCCTGCCCGGCCTTGCTCAGGCGGTCGATGCCGCGCAGGGTGTCGGACACGAACAGGTTGCCGGAAAAGCTGCCGTCCTGTCCGCCGGAGATGGCTCCCGCGAACTGGTCTGCTTCGAGGATATCCACCAGTGCGCGGCAGTCCGCCACGGTGCAGCTGCCGTCGGTCAGGCGGCTGTCAGTGCCTTCGCCCACGATGCCGCCCACAAAGTTCCGTCCAGACAGGCGGCACTTGGCCCAGTTATTCCGCAGCTTTGCACTGCAGGCACCTGCAATGCCGCCCACCTGATCGGCACCGTTCACGTCGCCGTAGGCTTCGCAGTTCTGCACAAGGCCCAGATCCATGCGGCCCACAATGCCGCCGGAAGCGGTCTTCTTTGCTTCCACTGTGCCGTCATTCACACAGCCATCCACCACAGCAAAGGCAGAATAACCTGTGCGCAGCAGCGAACCGCTTTCCTCCAGACGGTCATCCTCGGGGTCCAGCAGGTTTTCCACCGCAACAGCACCCGCAATGCCGCCCACATCCACATCCGCCTGCACGGTACCGCGGTTGGTGCAGTTCTCAATGCGGCCATCGGTCATGCCTGCAAGACTGTCAGAATCGTCTTCCAGCACGGTCTTGCTGCCCGGGTCGCTGATCTCTTCCACAGCGTCCAGCAGCAATCCGGTGACCACCTGGATCTGGTCGTTGATGGCGCGCACCTGATTGCTCATGCGGTCACTGACGCCCTTCAGGTTCTGGTTCAGGGTGCTCATCTGGCTGGACATGCCGTCCACCGCGTCGAACAGGGTGTCGGTGGTGTCCTGCATGGCGGAATCCGGCCGGGGCATGTGCAGCGGGTCCTGATCGCCCAGCCAGCTCACGATGTCCTTCAGCTGGCTCAGCGCATCCACCGTATCCGAGCCTCCGTCTTTCAGGGTGCCGATGGCATCCGAGATGCTCTGCACCGTGCCGCTGACCAGCGTGCCGTCCAGCTCCATCCATTTGACACCGCTTTCCAGCTCATCGGCAGCATCCCGCAGCTGCTCTGCAGCGTCCTGCAGCTTGCCGACGCCTGCCTGAATGTTATCCGCACCAGACTGCAGGCCGTCCGTGTCAAAGCCCAGATCGGTCAGGATGTCTTCCAGATCTCCCAGATCATCGCCGATGCTTCCAAAGGCCCGGGACATGGTGCTCAGCGCACCGGCCATCTCAGTGTTTCCCTGCTCCAATGCCGCACGGGAAGCTTCGCCTGCCAGACTGCCCATTTTGTTGGAGAGGCTGGACAGCTCCCGCAGTGCGCCGGTGATCTGCCGGGAAACTGCTGCGGTCTGGCTGGTGTCGGCACCGGCCATCACCGCCACACTGCGCAGCAGGCCAAGGCCTGCAGACAGTGCTTTCATCTCTGCGCTCATATTGCTGCTGACACTGAACGCACTGAATGCAATGTTTGCAAGCTGCATCAGCTGGCGGGCTGTCTGCAGGTTGGCATCCCCGGAGCCTGCAGGGATCAGATCATACCCGCTGAGCACCTGAGCAATGGCCGTCTCAGCTGCACTGTCGTCGCCATTGTCGTAGGCATCTTTCAGCTGCTGCAGGCCCTTTTCGATCAGGTCAAGGCCCTTCTGCGTGTCGTCCATGGCGTCGCCCATATCGCTGGCCGCAGATCGGAAGTATTCCAGGTCGCTGGACAGATAGGCGATCTCCATGGATGCCTCGCTCATGGCCCACTTCAGCTCATCCAGAGCATCCGTCACCTGCTGCATGGCCTGTTCGGTGGAATCCAGCACCGGCTCCATCTGGCCCAGCGTGTCGCTGACCAGAACACCCGTGCGGTCCACCTCATCCGCCACCGTATCCATGTAGTCACTGCCCTGCTCCTGCAGTTGGCGCGCCGCACTGATGGCGGTGTTCATCTGCGCCTGCAGAGCATTCAGGTTGTTGCTCACAATAGAAGAGCTGTTATCCATCTCGTCGGCTGAGCCGTCCACCACGTCATGCAGCTTGTCCAGCTCAGTGCGCAGCTTTTCCAGTGTGCTCTGGGACAGATCCAGTTCGAGATACGGCTCCGCCTGACCGGCGATGCCGCCCACATCCTTGCGGCCATAGACCCTGCCCTGATTGATGCAGCCAGACACGAAGCCATCGGTGCGGCCCACGATGCCGCCCACATTGTAGCCCAGATGCTCATAGCCCACGGTGCCCGCATTGCTGCTGCTCAGGATCATGCCGGAGGAGCGGCCCGCGATGCCGCCGGTGTCCGTGGGTGCATTGGACGAAAGAGGCTCTGCGCTGGAATCCACTTTCTGCTCAAGGTAAGCCAGAACATCAGCGGACAGGCCATCCAGGTTGAGGGTGGTGTCCTGATAGTCGGCGTTCACTGCGCCCACATTGGTGCAGCTGGTGATGGAGCCGGAGTTCTGGCCTGCAACGCCGCCAGTGCAGCTCTTGCCGGTAATGATGCTGCGGGAGGTGCAGCGGTCCAGCACGCCGGTGTCATCATTGCGGCCGGTGATGCCGCCCACCTCGGTGCCGCCCTCTACAGCACCGGAGAACTGGCAGTTGGTGATGGTGCCCTTGTTCACACCGGCAATGCCGCCCACGGTGCCTTTTTCACCGCCGGGGGCTACCCAGCCCTGCACGCTCAGAGATTCGATCACGGCCCCCTTTTCCACCACGGCGAACAGGCCCGCCGGGGAGTAGGAGCCTTCCAGCTCAAGGTCTCGGAGCTCGTGGCTGTTGCCGCGGAAAGTGCCGCTGAAAGAAGGGATGGGCTCCCAATCCACATCTTTCAGGGAGAGGTCTTCCTGCAAGACAACAGTCTTGCCCTTGGACCAGCTGTCCACCGCGCAGCGCTGGGCAAAGCTGACCAAATCGGACGTGCTGTTGATATAAATGGTGTCGCTCTGAACGGCTTCTTCCCCTCCCGCAAGGGCGGGCAGCGCAGCGGCCCACACGAAGACCGCGGCCAGCACCAGAGCCGTCAGACGCCGCAGCGTCCGCAAATGCTTACTGTTTCGGTTCATCTTCTTCCTCCTGCGTCACATTGCCCGAAAGGACGGTCAGCTGCACGTCGCCGTTCACGATGGCGTTCATGGTGCCGGACACGTTGCCGTGCACCTCACCCTTGACAATGCCGTTGACACGCACACGGCCCTTCACGCTGGAACGAGCGGTGACCTTCGGCATAGAGAACGAGGTCTTATCCACCAGCACACCGCCCAGCAGCAGGATCTGCGGCAGCACGAACAGCACCAGAATGATGGAAATGATGGTGCCGCGGCCCAAGCTCTGACCGATGCCGACGATGGCCACTTCCGAAGTCATCTGGCCGATCAGGATGCCTGCCGTTGCCAGAATGGTGCCGGAGGTCAGAATCGTTGGGAAAGCGAAGTTCATCGTCTCAATGATGGCCTGCTCGTGGGACATCTGGTTTTTCAGCTCATTATAGCGAGTGGCAATGACGATGGCGTAGTCGATGTTCGCGCCCATCTGGATGGAGCTGACCACCAGATAGCTCATAAAGAACAGCGGCGAATTGGTAAAGGTGGGGAACGAGAAGTTGATCCAGATAGCGCCCTGAATCACCAAGATCAGCAGGATCGGCATTGCTGCGGACTGGAACGTGAACAGCAGCACCACCAGAACGATGAGGATGGACACGATGCTGACCACCTTGTTATCCACTTCAAAAGACTTCTGGAAGTCGTACTCACTGGTCACGTCACCAGCCACATAGATATCACCTTCGGGGTAATATTTGCGGGCGATGCTGCGGATCTCATCAATAAAATCGTAGGTCGTCTGGCCGCTTTCCAGCGAGGGGCTCAGGTAGATCAGGATGCGGTTGTAGTCCTCGCCCTGCAGCTGGGCCTTGCCGCTCAGCATCTGCTTCTGGGCATCGTGCAGGGTGTCAGCCTGCTCATCGTCCAGACTCACCAGACCGGAATCCATCTTGTCGCATACATAGAGGAACATGTCCATCAGCGGCACGCTGTAACTGGAAAAACTGCCGATCATCTGGTTATATTCGTCGTTCTCAGCAGCATAGGCTGCGTAGATGGTCTGGGCCAGCTCATAGTCCAGCCCGGCCAGCTCCGAGAACTGGCGGGCAGTGAGCTTGTCTTCCAGGCAGTAGCCATCCATGGCTTCGATGTTGGAAAGGCCCATGATGCTGTCCACCTCGCTGCGGCCCTCCAGCTCTTCGACCATAGAGCGCTCCACGCTGTAGTCCGCCTTGGGCGTAACAAGAGCCACCATATTGGACGCCGTAAAGTTTTCGTCGATCATGTTTTCAGCGATCTGCACATCGTTCAGCTTGGGCGTCACAATGCCGCTGTAGCCGTAAGCGTAGGGGCACAGGTTGGAAAAGTGGCAGGCAAAGACCACCAGCACCAGAAACAGCGGCGGAATGATCTTGCGGGTACGGTAAGCCATTTTGCCCACAAAGGGGATCTTGGGAACAAAATTCTTGTGCCTGGTCTTGTCCATCAGCGGGCCAAAGAGCATCAGCAGACCGGGCATGACCAGGAACACGGACAGGATGGAATAGGCAATGGCTTTGATCAGGCAGATCGCCATATCCGGGCCGATCTTGAACTGCATGAACATCATGGCGATCAGGCCGCCCACCGTGGTCAGACAGCTGGAAGAAATTTCCGGGATGCTCTTGGAGAGCGCTTCAATGACCGCCTCCTTCAAAGGCATCGTTTCATGCTCTTCTTTAAAATGGTTGCAGAAGATAACAGCATAGTCCAGCGACAAGGCCAGCTGCAGAATGCTTGTGACCGAGTTGGACACAAAGGAGATCGTGCCCATAAGGAAGTTTGTGCCGTTGTTCAGCACCATCGAGATCACGAAGGTCAAAATCAGCACCGGCACCTCGGCGTAGGTCTGTGAGGTAAAAACCAGCACAATCACCACGATGATGGCCACATAAATGATGATGACATTGACTTCCTGTGCAATGATCTCCGCCTTGCTGTTGCCAAGGCCGGTGGAGACATAGATGTCATAGCCCGAGAGAGAGTCCTTGACATCATCCAGTGCGGTCAGACACTGGTCATCCTCTTCCGGGTAATCAAACGTGATCGAGTACAGTGCCGACACATTGTTGTAGTGCGAATCCGTCTCGTCGTAGGTCACGCTCTGCACGCCTTTCAGCTCTGCCAGCTGGTCGGCCAGTTCCTGGGCACGCTCCGGCCCGATGTTAGCCACCATGACATCGGCTGTACCGTAGGTGGTGAACTCGTCGGCCATCACGTCCAGAGCCTGGCGGGTCTCCGAAGTTTCCGGCAGATAAGTGGTCAGGTCGTTTTCCACGCTGACCCAGTCTTTGGCAATGACCGAAAAGATCATTGAGATTATAACGATCAAAAAGATCAGGTTGCGCCGTTCCACGATCTGACGCGCCAGTTTGTGCATCAGGTCGTTCTTCGGGGCGGCTTGTTCGTTCATTGGCATTCCCTCCCATGTCAGAATCAACAGCCATAGGATACCGCAGCCGCCTGCAAGATAAAACGGACACTTCCGGTCATTTGTGCAAACACGGACATTTCTGCATTTTTGTCCGGTATCTGCCGGACAATTGTCCAAATTCGTCCCTTGTTTCGGCTGCCGGACAACTGTATAATAAACCCAAACGGAGGGATGCTGCTATGAAACACGAAGAAGCCAGCCTGCAGACCCGCAAGGCACTTTCGGCCGCATTAAAGGCACAGATGGAGCACAAGCCTCTGCGCAAGATCACGGTAAATGACCTGATCGGCATGTGTAATTTGAACCGCAAGACCTTTTATTATCACTTTGCCGATATCTACGCCCTGCTCAAGTGGACGCTGGAGCAGGAGGCCGTGGAGGTGGTAAAGCAGTTTGACCTGCTCACCAACTGCCACGACGCCATTTTGTTTGTGATGAACTACGCCGAAGAAAACGCGCATATTCTCAACTGCGCCTATGACAGCATTGGCCGCGACGAGATGAAGCGCTTTTTCTGCAGCGATTTCTACGAGCTGGTGGATGGCATGATCGACCGCTGCAGCGCCACCTGTGGCGTTGCCCTTCCCACTGCATACCACAGGTTTGTGCGGGAGTTTTACACCGAGGCCCTGGCCGGCATTCTGGTGAACTGGTTCCACGAAAAGCACACCCCCGCAGAAAAAGAGGCCACCGTGCAGTATCTTTCCGACATCCTGCTCTCCTCCCTGCCGGTGGTGCTGAAAAAGGGCAGCGAAGGCTGAGCCCGCTCCCACAACAAAAAGAAGCTTTGCGGTTTCTTTGCCACAAAGCTTCTTTTTTGTTGGTTTTATTGAGCAGGTGCTTCTGGTAGGATAAAATCATTCCAAACGTAAAGGAGCCACCTGCAATGGCAGAACAACACTATCAGATTCATCTTTCCACACAGCTGGGCCCCCGGCACGGCACGCTTGCCTGGACGGAGCAGGACGGCCGCCTGAACGGGAGCCTGCAGCTTTTGGGGCAGACACATCCCTTCTCCGGCCAGGTTCTCCGGCCCGGCCAGTACAGCTTTGCCGGGCAGATCGAGACATTGGTCTCTCATATCCCCTATCAGGCCGAATGCGTTCTGACCGGCAGCGGCCTGACAGGCACCTTCCGCACGGCATCCGGCGATTACGCCATCGTTGGAGAAAAGCTCGGGCCGGGAAATCCTTCCAGCGAAGAAACGGTCTGACCCGCCTGTTCTCCCTTCTTTGGCAGAGTCGCCGCGGTTTTCACTCCACAAAAGGTCGGAACTCATTCTTTCTTGCAGCCAAAAGCCCCTCGGCTTCCTGAAACGGAAACCGAGGGGCTTTGATAGCAGCCTGGGCGGGTGCCAAAATTGCAGAGCGTTCAGCCGTACTCACATCTGGTACAGCGCCACCATCAGCGGCATCGTAACGATGCACAGCAGGGTTGTCACTACATTGATGGCGCTGGCATAGTCGGCGTCTTTGCCGTACACCTGCGCCATCTGGGTCAGGGTGGACGCCGACGGTGTGCAGGTGGCCAGCAGCGTAATGAGCAGGATCGTCCGGCCCTCCGGCACCAGTGCAGCAAGGCCGCTGAATTTCAGCAACGCAATGCTCACCAGCGGAACACCCACCAGACGCAGCAGGGTGATCCACCACAGACGGCGGTAATCGCGCAGCTTTTTCAGGTCCATGCCCGCGATCAGCATCCCAAGGATCAGCATGCCCATCGGGCCCACCATGCTGCTGACCGAATCCACCGCATCCTGCACAGGTGCAGGCAGCCGGACGCGCAGCAAAAACAGCACGACCCCCGCAAAAATGGCGATCATGTTGACATTGGTCAGGATCTTTTTCAGGTCGATGCCCTTCTCACCGCAAAGCTTCATCTTAGCATGGCTCCACAGCAGAAAAAGCTGCACCGAGACGAATGCGCTGGTGTAGATGACCCACTCTTTGCCCAGAATGGCCGTCACAATGGGGATGATGAGGTTGGCGGCATTGGAATAGATCAGCGAGGTCTCCTCCACGCCGTCCAATTTCAGCACCCTGCCCAGCAGGCCGATCAGCACGATCAGCACCAGATGCAGGATCACTGCCGCCGCCAGTGCCAGCAGCAGGCCGCTCAAAATTTCAGGCTGATAGTCCACCTGAAATGCGGAAATGATCACGCACGGCATAACCAGATACAACGAGATCATGGAGAGCACCTTACTGTCCTGACTGCGGACAATTCCGCAGCGCACCAGCACAAAACCCAGCAGCATGACCAGAAACAGCGAGAAGATCTTTTTTGCCAGAATCAAACTTATCATATTTTTCTTCCTGTATTCTGCGGCGGCTGCAAAGTGCCGCACGCACACAAAAATCAAGTGCAGCATCTTCCGGGCGGACCCTGAAAACACTGCACTGATTTTCTATTCGGTTAGTCCTCGGTGGGCAGTTCCAGGTCCTGTCCATTGGAAGCGATCACCTTTTTGTAGTATTCAAAGGAATCCTTCTTCCGGCGCTGCAACGTTCCGTTGCCCTGATTGTCCTTATCCACATAGATAAAGCCGTACCGCTTTTCCATCTCACCAGTGCCAGCACTCACGATATCAATGGGCCCCCACCAGGTGTAGCCGAAGATATCACAGCCATCGGCCACGGCCTGCTGCAAAGCCTCGATGTGCTTTTTGAGGTACTCCATGCGGGCGGTGTCTCGGATGCGTCCATCCGGGTCGATGGTGTCCGCAGTGCCAAGGCCGTTCTCCGCAATGAACATGGGCTTCTGGTAGCGGTCATACAGCTCGTTGCAGACGAACCGCAGACCCACCGGGTCGATGGGCCAGCCCCATTTGGATTTTTCCAGATACGGGTTGTCCGCGCCCACATGACCACCCGTGTTGGAGCGGATCTTCATGCCGGCAATGTGGGTGGAAGTCATGTAGTAGCTGAAAGCCAGATAGTCGTTGGTGTTCTGGGCGATCAGTTCCAAGTCGCCCGGTTCCATCTGCACCTGCACGCCCAGTTCTTCCCACTTGCGGTCAATGTAAGAGGGATAATGGCCGCGCAGCATCACGTCCGAGAAGAACAGCGAACGCTGACGGAGCTGATAGGTCTCCATCACGTCCTCCGGACGGCAGGTGTTGGGGTATGCCGTGCTCAGGGACAGCATACAGCCGATCTTTGCACCCGGGATCATTTCATGGCAGGCCTTGACAGCCAGCGCATTGGCCACGAACATATTGTGTGCAGCCTGATACTGCCGCTGAGGTGCGTTGGCGTCGTCCGCTACCACCATACCTGCTGCCAGATACGGCAGCTTGAGAGTGTTGTTGATCTCGTTGAAGGTCATCCAGTACTTGACCTGATCCTTGTAGCGCTTGAACAGCACCTTGCAGTAACGCTCATAGAAGCCGACCAGTTTGCGGTTGTCCCAGCCGCCATACTTTTTGACCAGTGCCAGCGGGGTCTCAAAGTGCGAGATGGTGATCACCGGCTCAATGCCCCAGCGGTGCAATTCCCGGAACATATCCTCGTAGTAAGCCAGACCCTTTTCATTGGGCTCGGCATCGTCACCATTGGGGAAGATGCGGCTCCATGCAATGGAGGTGCGCAGGCACTTCATGCCCATCTCGCCAAACAGGGCGATGTCCTCTTTGTAGTGATGGTAGAAGTCAATGGCTTCGTGGGAGGGATAGACGCGGCCCTCGTGCAGTTCCAGCGCCGGGTCCAGCTTGATGAAGCGATCCTTGCCAGTCTCCAGCAGGTCGCAGATCTCCAGGCCCTTTCCGTCCTCAAGGTAAGCGCCCTCGCACTGGTTTGCCGCCAGCGCGCCGCCCCATAAGAAGTCTTTTGCAAAGGTTTTCACGGCAGTTCTCCTTTTAGTTCTGAGCAGCCTGCTCTGCTTCTGCCTGCTTGTTGGCAATAATCATGAAGGGGATGTACACCAGAGTTGCCAGTGCCAGACCAATGATCTGCACCACAACACCCTGCCAGCCGTGGCCGATCAGTGCGCTGAGCAGCACGGGCGTACCAAAGGCAACGTCAACGGTGTTGCAGGGCATAAAGCCGATCGTGCTTGCAAACAGTGCAGTGCCGGAGCACAGCATCACGGAGAGGATGGAGGGGATCAGCATGGTGGTGTTCAGCACCAGAGGCAGACCAAAGACCATGGGCTCGCTGATGCCGAACAGTGCGGGGCCGATGGCCACCTTTGCAACAGCACGGTAATCCTCACGCTTAGACACCAGGAAGATGGCCAGGCAGACGGGCAGAGAGACCGGCAGAACCACAAATGCAACCCAGAAGCCGTAGGTGATGGGAGAGGACGGGGTCTGGCCAGCGGCAACAGCGGCCACATTGGCAGCCAGAGCTGCAGCCAGGAACGGGTCACGCACAGGCTTGATGATCAGGTCGCCATGGATGCCCAGGAACCAGAATGCACGGCAGACCAGAATGATGATGAACAGGCCGGCAGGGCTCTGGAAGGCGTTCTCCAGCGGGTGCTGGATGGTGGTGTAGATCCAATCGGTCAGGTACTGGCCGCTGATCTGACGGAATGCGTAGCCGCCGATGGAAACGCCCAGCAGGGTGAGAACGATGGGGATCAGAGAGTTGAAAGAAGTGGTGATAGCCGTGGGCACAGAAGCAGGCATCTTGATCTTGAGCTTGTCGAAGGTCATCAGGAAGGCGAACAGCTCGCTTGCCAGAATGGCGATCAGCATACCAACGAACAGACCCTGAGAGCCAAGCGCCGCACCGGGCAGGCCGCTGGCAGTGCCGGTTTTATCGTCCACCACCACAGAGACGATCTGCGGGCAGATGGTCAGGTAGGAAGCCAGCGCCATGATGGCAGAAATATGCTCCGGCACATTGTTCTTTTTGCCCAGCTTGAGGCCGATCAGGAACACGATAGGCAGTGTCATGCAGGACAGCGTTGCAAAGTTTGCAGCGCTGAAGATGGGCTTCAGTGCTTCCAGTGCGGGGATCCACTTGGCAAGGCCGGTAGTGGTGCTGCACAGGATGGTGTTAAACAGGCTCATGAACGAGCCCACGATAACGAACGGCATGTAGATGGTAAAGGAATCCTTGATGGCGCCAAGGAACTTGTTCTCGTCCACCTTTTCGGCCACCAGGCTCATGCCGTCGATGAACTTGTCGCTAAACTTACTCATGTTTTTCTCCTCCAAAAGGGCGTTTCCAAACGGCTCAGCCGTTGTTTACCAGATCTTCGGCCTGCTTCAGGATGGCAGCGCCGTTGCAGCGGCCGTAGGCCAGTGCATCGATGACCGCTACCGGTGCAGCATCGCCCACCGTTGCCTTGACCTTGCGCTGCAGGTGGCGCACCTGCGGGCCCAGCAGCAGCACGTCAAAATTGCCGACGTTCTCGGCAATCTTGTTCTGGTCCACAGCCCAGATCTCATAGTCCTTGCCCTGCTCCTTTGCGGCGTCCTTCATCTTCTGAACAACAACGCTCGTGGACATTCCCAGGCAGCATGCCAGCATAATTTTCATAACGATTCTTCCTTTCTTGTGTTCCGTGTTTATTTGTGATTCTGCTTGTAGAGTTCAATGAACTCTTCCGCAAAATCGATGGACATAATTGCCATGGTCAGGTGATCCTCTGCGTGGATCAGCACGATGTTCAGTTCCACACTCTTGCCCTGTGCTTCGCTCTGCAGCATATCGTTCTGCACATCGTGCGCCTTGGCCATCTGTTCTCTTGCCTCGGCCAGGTTCTTTTCCGCCTGTTCAAAATTGCCGTTGCGGGCCTCCTCGATTGCCATCAGAGCCAGCGACTTTGCATCGCCGGCGCAGGCAATAATCTCAAACGCAACTTCGTACTTCTCATCATCAACCATTTTCTTGCTCCTCCAAGCCTTGCTCTTTTTGTCTCAGCAGCTCCAAAAGCACCTCGAACCGGCGCTCTGCGATCAACTTGCAGATGCTGACTTCATCGACCATGAGCTGCGCAACTACCTGATAAAATTTTTGCAGATTTGCGGTGGCGTCGTCCGCAATGGACACCAGAAACACTACCTGCACCTTTGCTTCGCCCCACTGCACGG
Source organism: Oxalobacter sp. (assembly GCA_963615785.1). GTDB lineage: Bacteria > Bacillota > Clostridia > Oscillospirales > Ruminococcaceae > Faecalibacterium. The sequence goes on from CAVEID010000001.1 coordinate 220,537, forward strand.
GCTCGTCCAGTATGGCAAGGCAGACAAAAGTCTCCCTGCTCACAGCCTTCCACGGATGCGGCATGGCCACCAGCCCGCCGAACGAGGTAGCTGCCAGCGCTTCGCGCTTTTTCACAAGCTGTAAAAAATTCTCCGGCAGCTCCTTTTTGCTGCAGGCGAAGCGGCACATCTGCTCCAGCACCTGTTCCCGTGTTTTGCAGTTGAGATGCGGCACAAACAACTCCGGGCTGAAATACTCCTCCACCGTGCCCTTTTTGCCCTGCAGCAGAAGCTTTTTCATCTGGATCAGTTCTTTCTCCGTAGGGAAGAACTGGATCTGCCGGATGGGCACCGGAACATAGATGGGGATGGGCACTGTGGAAAACACGTAGTCGATCCGGCTGAAATCGATACTGCGCAGCCCGATTACATCACAGGTCTGCACCCTGCCCAGATTCTTGCCGAACTTCTGCTGGTAGCGGTAGGCCAGCAGCTGTGCGCTGCCCTTGCCGCTGGCGCAGACGATCAGAATGTTTTTGGGTGCCCACTCTTTGGCCTTCTGCCGTTCCAGAGCCAGCGCAAAACTGACGGCGATGTATCCGATCTCGTCCTCTTTGACGGGGTTCGGGCTGATGTCCCGCAGCACGCTGCACGCCTGCGTGGCCATCTCGTAGGCCAGCGGATACTCCCGCTTGATGTCCTGCAGGATGGGGTTCTTCATCCGCATCCCGCTCTTGAGCCGCGCCAGCAAAGGCACCATGTGCATACACAGACCCATGCGCAGTTCCAGGTTATCCCGGAAGTCGATGCGGAACGCCTCGTAGATATGCTCGATCATATCCGATACGATCCGGTTGACTTCCTGCGGGATCACCAGATTCTCGTCTGAAGTCATGGCGTTTGCCCGGTACATCTGCTTGCCGTTCAGATGCATGGCAATGTAGTAGACCTCCGGCAACGGAAAGGCCACACCGGTCAGCTTTTCGATCTGCACTGCAATGTGGCTGGCCACTTCCAGGATACGCTCCGGCAGGTCGGCCTGCACGCCGTCTGCGCTTTCAATGGCGTGCCCTGTGCGGATGCGCTCCACAGCCACCTCGAGGTGGACCGCCAGGTTTTCCAGCGCCATGGTGGACATGGCAAAGTTTTCTTTTTCCAGAATACGGCTGACCAGTTCCTGGATCTGCTGGCCGACCGGGCGGCTCTCGTCCCGCTGCGCTGCAATGCAGATCCTGCGGCTGGTCTCACGGCCTACCACGCAGATGCCATAGCCCGGTTTGCGGCTAATGTTCAGCCCGTATTCCGCCAGCTGCCGTTCCACCTCCCGCAGGTCATTGGAGATCGACCGCCGCGACACAAAGAACTGCTCGCTCAAATCGTCCAGCTTGCAGTAGCCGTCCGTTTCCAGCAGATACTGCATCAGCCGCTGTATCCGCTCCTGCGCATCCTGCGGCACGCTGTCCTGCCCGGCACCCTGCTCGTTCCGGCCTGCCGCGTACACCTTTGCATCCGTAATCTCAATGCCGAACCCCCTGCCGGGTTTGGCTGTGATGCAAAAGCCGTTTTCCTGCATTTCCTTGGCATAGGTCTTGATCAGGCTGCGCACCGTTTTGCCGCTGAGCTTCAGCTGTGCGGCCAGCTCATCCGCCGTCATAGGCCCGTTTTTGTTCAGAATGCCTGCAATCGTCCAGATCCGCTCGTCCATTTTTTCACCCCCTTGCCTGTTGACTAGCACATTTATTTTCTTATCACTGCCAAAATTATAGCATTTTCGCTCAATTTGTTCCACGTCCAGAATTTCCACATCCGTTCCGGAAATCGTTGCATGTATATTTTGTCGTTTGAAAGTTCAGAACATTAAAGCTTAAAGTAAAACCGCCCCGGTTTCCTGTTACGGAAACCGGGGCGGTTCATTTTACGTTATTTACGCTTTCTCAGGCTCTCACGCAATTACTTGCGGGGGTTCTTGATAGCAGCCTGAGCGGGTGCCAAAATTACAGAGCGTTCAGTTCAATCCACCTTCGCTTGCCCTGTCTGCTTGAGAGACTCTCCATAGTTAATATGGTAATGACCGTTATTCTGCATTCTAACTTCAATATATTCCGAAAATGTCGTTCCAGAAATCGTAGTATTCGTCAAATGCATCACAACGTCTACTCCTGCCAAATCATTATCCCAAATTTCCTTATAAATGGCATTATTGGCATACAATTTCAGGCTTACATCTACTGAATCACCCATTGCAAGCAGTGCTCCTATTCCTCCCTGCCCAGAATTTTGACATGTCACCAACTCTGTTTTCCCCTCAAATCCAACGATATCAACGCTATCAATCTGAATATGCCGAATGATCGATTCGGAAATATTTTGCAGGGAAAATTCTACTGTTTTAATATGCTTTATCTCCTCAACTGAAGAATCAATATTCACGAGAACATCATTGATTTCATGTTGTGCAGAATTGCCACGATACGACCTAGCAATCCTAAAACATTTGCATTGTGGCATGTAAAAAAGTTTTGTACAGTAAGGCTCTGTTGGTTTGCAAGATGGATTTGTCATCTTCACAACTGGCAACAATTTTTGCGCCATTATTTTTTGAAGTTTATTATTTTCTTCGCTCAAGCGCTCATTGACTTTCTGTGCGTCTTGCCCCTGCTCAACAGTGATAATGCCAAGTATAACAGTCCCAAACAAGGCTTGAAAGCCAGAAACATAAGAAAGCGCATCTCCTGCCGACCATTCAGCCGGAAAAGCGCTGGAAAATTTAAAGAGGATATTAACCACGATTGGAACAGCGATCATTGAGATCATAAGCAGCGCAATCAGTAGCCATTTATATTTTGCAAATATCTTCTTCACAAAGATCCTGCCTTTCATCTTCATAACTGTAACTCAATTATACCGTCCCGCCACTCATAAAACAAGAACCTTCCACCCTTCACAGAAAAATGCCTATGGATTCCATCGGGAAATCCATAGGCATTTAAGAACTTATTTTTGAGAAGGCATAATCACCCTTCTACTATAATAATGGTCACTGTGTGTCCGAAAGATAAGGCTTCAGCATCTCAACCAGTTCGTAAACTTTCGTTCCGGGTGCCGATTCAGAAGGTTTCCGACCTTCATTCCGCTTGTCCAACCGTTTTGCATTGGCAATCGCAATGTCCATGTAAGGTCGCAGTACTTCATACATATCTGGGCGGTTTTTCTCGTAACCACCTGCACCGATGTTTTTCAGCCAATCGCTCAGCTTTGGCCAATAGCGAGATCTGTCAATATCAGTATCCATATACAAAAAATGCAGCAAATACCACAGTTCTACGCACTGGTTCGACCATACAGCGTGGTAAATTGTTTCACCCTGCGCACTGTATTCTTCGCACAGCTGTGCCACCATGTCGATATTTTCTGCCGGAAAATCATCTGTGTCATAGACAATCCAGACGTGCTTAAACACAACGCCGCAGTTCTGAACGTATTGACGTACTTTCATCAGCAGGTTCACCGTATTGTCGCCAATACCCTCTACCTTTAGCTGGATTCTATCACGGTACTTAGTATTGATAATTTTCTGAATTGCACCAAAATACTGCGGTTCTGTTTCTGTGCCCTCGGATGCAATCAAATGGTATTCTGGCTGAATCATCCTCGCTTTATCACGGCGGTCTTTCATCCAGCTTTTCCCAAGGTCACTTTTCTTTGGAGGTTTCAGACTCATGCCCAATCCCTCCCCGTCAGCATATTAGAGAGGTATGGGTCTGCACCATATCGGCCTTCCAGATACTGCTTATCAAAAGCAGCCGTGCTCTTAACGCGGGTGTTGTCCTCCTGCCGGAACTCATAAAGCGAATAAATTTCGCTCTCATGATTGTCATTCATTGCGGCAAACCAAATTTCATCGCGGCGGAAGACCGTATTCTTCATCGTGGTCAGGTCATGAGAACTAAATAGCAACTGCGCACCCTTCTTGTTCAGTTCCGGGTTCTTGAACATCTGAATCACATACCGGAGCAGCTTCGGATGCAGCTTGGCATCCAGTTCGTCCACAACCACTGTGCGACCTTCCTGCAATGCTACCATCAAAACCGGCAAGGCTGCAATCATTTTCTTGGTTCCATCCGACTCCGCTTCAAAGGGAAGCTCATAGACCTTGCCATTGATCGTTCTCTGTGTGAACAGGTGCTGGCTATCCTCATCATAGCGATAGCCAGACAAATCAATACCTACATCATTCAATGCATGAATCAGACTTTCTTTGGTCGCTTCATTCTTGGACACCAGCACAATATTTTCCGCTCTGGGGTTCGCGTAGCTCTGCGTAATACAGGATTCAAACCAATTTTGCACTTCTGCAATCACAGGGATATTATAGTTAATCGCCAAAAAAGAAAGATACGGCATCTTCGGATTGACGTCCAAGTTGATGCTTGCCTTGCTGATGCTCGCACCCAATTCAATCTTCTGACCGTCTCGCTCAAAAATCAGGCCCGTCTTCTTGCCGCCAAGCGTGCGCCACAAAAGGGATTCAAAGGCAATTTCTTCCTTGAGTGAAATATAATATTGGTATTCCTTCTCACCTACACGGAAGAACACCTGAAAAATCGTAGGTTCATTGGCAGAGCTTTCATCCAACATAAAAGGAGCTACACTACTGCCCTGCTGAAAAATCATAGGCTGTCGGTTCTTCTCCAATGCATGAATCGGCTTTACAACAAGGTTAATCAGGCAAAAGAATGCCTGAAGCAGATTTGTCTTGCCGCCACCATTTGGGCCGTAGACTGCACTGACCGGAAGCAGGTCTTCCGCTTTCTCCTGCCGAATCAAGGCGTCCTGAAACTCCGGAATCGCCATTGCGCGGAAATCGAATGTAGTTTCATCCTTATAAGACTTAAAATTCTGAAAAGAAAACTGGCAAAGCATTCTTTCAACTCCTTTCTGCTATTATTATAGCTCATTTTTTCTTTTTATTCTAGCATTTCAGAAAATTTTATTCTCATATCAATTTTATAAAGCAAAATCAAAGAGTAAAAAGTTTTCATTTATACAAAAAGCGAAGCTTCCCGCAGCATTTTATCTGCGCAAAAGCTCCGCCTCATGGTCGCTTATGATTATCTTTTAGTAGAACTGAATTTCGGCACCGCTTTCCTCTGCGATCTGAATCACTTCATCCACGCATTGGCCTGCCTCTTCCTCTGTATCGGGATCGTATGCGTAATATACGTCATAGAGCCCCGGGGCCGGTGCCAGCTCATTATTGTAGTCCACTACCTCATCATAGAATGCGATATACTGTGTAAAACGATTCCATGCGTCCAAATTGCTATACTTTCCGCTGTACTCGTATACGTCCGTATACATTGCATTCAGCCAAGCGGTATCAAAATCATTGCCATAGCTGAGGTAATATTCTTTCGTGCTTTCCGGCATTTCTCCAATTTCATAGGAGTTGATGTCTACAGAGATATCACCAGAAAGTTCCGAGTATGTGTCCACCCCATTTGTGCCAACAACTTTATGGTCCGTTCTGGTAGCCATCCGGGTCGAAGTGTTTGAAGCCGTATCGGCTGTGTATGTCTCGCTCTCCGGCTCACTTGCAGGCTCCGCCATGCTGGTGTTGGAAGAAGAATTCGGAAAGGCATCATTCAGAGCGTTTTCTAATTCGTTAAATGCATCATCCATCGCATTGCTACTGGCAATGCCGTGATTTTTGCAATAGCTCTCACTGATTTTGGAAAGCACGGCGTACCTTTCCAGCAGGTTCATTGTCTCGCCGTCCCAAGTCATACGGTCGATGCTGAAAGAGTCATCATCCAACTTGAAGTAGAAGCCCATGATGATTTTTTCGCCGGTCTGTGTGTTGGCGCACTCACCGCTGTAGTGGACAAAGGTTACACCGTCCTGCTCATAGTTTTCCCACTTACCGTTTGCAAAAAAGTCGTCCAGCACTTCGCCCACAGTGGCTTCTGCTGGGAACACCTGCGGCAGATAGCTGTCCGAGATATTCTTCGACCGTGCCGAATCAGAATAAAAGAGATTGTAAAACATGTACCCTGCAAACACAATAAACGCTGCTGCAATTGCCAGCTCGATCAACAGCGGCATTTTATGTACCTTGAACAGCTTTTTGACCTCAGACTTTTCTTCTTCCACCTGTACCGCAGAAATTTTTTCGGGGTACAGGATGGCGATTACCTGCGACAGCAGAACGCTACTGAAAACTGTATACAGATATTCTTTCTTACTGCTTTTGGACGGCTTGGTCAGGATGGTCATTTTCAGACCATCGACTGTATTTTTCAGCTGATAGGTACCACACTTTTTGCTGTAAAAGGTCATAGCATCCGCAGTATCTGTAACCTGTTCAACGTCCGGATTGGCAAATCCACGGCGGATGCGGCCTACAGCTTCTTCCCAACTCATTCCTTCCGGCAGGTTTATCTGGCCCCTGTCATGATCCGGGTCGTATACTTTTTTATAAACATCATTCCGGAAGCCGAAATAGATAACTGCTGCGATAAAAAGTCCCAAGAGAACCGATGTCAATCCGGCATTTACTGCAATGCCCGTCACTACGCCGACAACAAATCCCACCAGCATCCAAATTTTCAGGGAATTCAGCACGATACTTCTGCGTGCGGACGCTGTGAACAGCGGATGAAAACCGTTCAGACTTTTTACCTGTGCCTTGGCTTCTTGAGACTCTGCGCTACCATCATAGATCCTAAATTGCTCTTTCATGATTTTTTCCTCCAGTTCAGTGGATAAGCAGCCTTTTCCGTACTGAATGATTTGATTGAATCATTCTTGATGCCTTTATTATAAGGAGTTGATTGGACACAATTGTTGTCCATCCAGCAAACGCCTGCCAAAATCATTCTATAGAACAGCAGTGCCACATAGAAAAACCGCCCCGGTTTCCTGTTACGGGAACCGGGGGCGGTTCATTACGTTTACTAGCGCTTTTCAGGCTCTCAATGTCTAGCAATAACATTGAGATTCTCTTCTGAAATTTTAATCGTATCTATTCTTGGACGGCTTTCCATACACTTTCCGGAGCGATTTTTTCAGGTTGACCACGGTTTCTTTGATTATCTTCGCTTCATCGGCAGAGCAATCCGCAAGCTGTTCGGTCATCCAGTTATCAAACACCGGTTTTGCCTTTTTGACTTCAATGCAGAGCAGTTCATCCGCTGAGCAGTCCAGCGCGTTGATAATGTCGATCAGCGTTTTCAGGCTGGGCACGGAGTTGCCCGTTTCGATATGGCTGATGTGAGTGACCACCACGCCGACCTCATTGGCCAGCTGTTCCTGCGTCATGCCTTTTGCAAGGCGGCAGGCACGGATGCGTTTTCCGATGTCGGCGTAGTCCACCATAATGCAAGTATCCCCCGTTTTGTGAAGTGATACTTGTATTGTATGTGCAATCGACTAAAATTGTAATAACCTAAAAATGCAGTGGACCGCAAAATGCAGTTCCGCACCACATTCTGAAATTTTCATAGTCTTGATTATAAAACTTCTGCTAAAGTTTTTCTCTTTTTGAATGTCAATTCATCAATAATATTAAACCTCGACCAATCGTGCGTATCAAAATGATAAACTACAAAGTCATTGTCTCCACAATCAGCCAATGGAATCATCTGTTTCATCTTAAAGTCAATGTGTAAATCATGTTCTGCATTTAAAATTTCCTTATAAGAAAGAAGCCGCACATCATCCAAAAAAATTGATTTTTCTGCATTTGATACGATTTTTTGAACTTCCTCTGGAAGCACTTTATTATAGATATCCTGTATTTTTGCAACCTTACTTAAATCAATTTCCTTTTTTGTTACAGACTCAAAATATTCTTTTGCCGTCATTCTCACATACCTCCCAATGCTTGATCCAGTTTGCTATATGGACTTCCCGAAGCATGTATTCCCTGCTTGTCATAATGCACTTCTGCACTCAAGGGTGTAATATTGATGGCCTCATTCTTTCCACCCATACCCAAAGGCTGAATATGATGCGCATCATAATCACTACCTGCTTTCCGAATTAGATTTCCATTTGCAGAGTACACATCCTCTTCATATTTGGGCCACGGTCGATGGTTTATCTCCTCCCATTCTCGCTTGAGCTGAGCTTTGTTATCATTAAATTCTTCTCTCATCTCTGCGTTTTCCTCGGGTGTTCGTTTTTTCAGGTCGGACACATCAAATGGCTTATCCAGAATCGTTTCGGGACATTCAGAATAGTTCTTTAGATCTTGAAAATATGCGTTCAAAAGTTCTTCCAAGTCAACTTCTTCTACCAGTTCTCCGTCGATCTTATAAACAATGCCCGCATCATTCGTTTCATAGATAACTCCATCCATTTCAAATGATATATTGGGTTCAAATACTTCTGTAAGTTCATTTGGCAGCTGTTCTGCTTCAGTCACTCGGCCAACTTGTTCCGGGAGTTTTTCTATGGCCTGTTCTAACGTACCGACCACTTCGCTTGTTTTCTCGGCGATTTGAACCGTAGTTTCTACCGTTTTTACTGCAACTTCCTTGACAACTGCTGCGACTGCTTCAATTGCCATTACAAAACTCTCCCTTCTTGTTCAACTTTTGCGTATCTCTGACGTAATTCTCCATTGTGAAGATTTCTAAAAATCGCCCCCATCAAAGCTCTCTGGCATTCTTCCACCAGAATTTCGTCCTCCACACCAGCAGCAACGCGAATCTTCGCTTTCACTTTTTTCACGCCCTGTTTTGTATCAGGTTCCGCCTCCAGCATTAAAGCAGTTTCTTTGCCGTCAAACAAGTTGTAGGCAATCGTCTGTCGATTCAGAGGATTCAGTGTTTTCTTATCCAGCGGTTTCTGAAGCAGCAGTTTTGTTTCCTGGCTTACTCTCAGATGTCGGATCCATTCCCTGATCTGGTCGGCATCTTCTGCGGTCAGTTCATAATCATCTTTCACCCCAAATACAAGCTTCAAATAGTGCTCCCCGACCGGTTCTTCTTTTATAGGATGATATTCCAGTGGTTGAAAATCGCAATACTTATCAAAATGGCAAAGCACCGTTCCGATCCAATCATTCTGATAAACAGCCGCAACTCCTCTGGGCAGTTTTGCCAGTTCCTCGATCTGTGCATCGTTCAATACCATAGAAGAACCTACCAGTCTTCGGTCTGCCGCATTCGGCAGGCGGAGTGCAATTTTGGTATTTGTATTTTGAATCACAGCTTCATCCAGAAGATCTGGTGCCTGATCTGCAATGATAAAGCCTTCTCCGTAGGTGCGCATCTCTGCAATGGAATTTGTCAGCATTTCCACAGACTTTCCCTGCAGATTTGAGCTTTCCTGAGATTGGCCAACCGATGTTTTTCGGAGAAGATTATGTGCCTCTTCCAAAACCGTCACATGAATCAGGCGCTCATTCATCTTTTCCAGATTCATCCGGTATTCCTGCAATTTCATTACCAGAATGCCCATCAGGAGCGATTTCGTTTCCATAGAACCGACTCTGCTCAAATCAACAATGGTGTTCTGTTCAAAGAGCGTTTCCAACGGCACTTCTTTTTGGGCGCAGAAAATCTGACCATTGATACCGTTTGCCAGTGACTGCACACGCGTGATCAATGCGCCTGCATAATCACTTTTGGTATCCGCTGAATACAGCGATGCATTTACCACCTGCGGAAGTGCATCCAGCAGATCCGCCATCGTTGGAAATAGCCCTTGTGCACACTTCGAGGTGTTCACGTTCCATCCAACGTTTTCATAGCTTTTTACTACGGCTGCTTTCAATACGGCCGGCATTGCCGCATACATCGGCCAGCAGGCATTGAAAATTTCCAGCAAGCGGTCAATGTGTTCCTGCACATGAATGCCATCCGGGAACGAAAAAGGATTGATCTGCAGCAGTTTTGATTTCAGTCCATTCGTACCGTAAACATTGCAATTTTTTCCAAATACCCGCTTGTATTCTCCCTTTGCCGGTTCAATGACCAGATATTTTACGCCCTGTTCCTGCAGCTTGGACAGCATCTGATAGATCACATTTGATTTTCCCGCACCCGTAGAGCCCGTAATGAACGTGTGGGAAGTAAGGCTGTCCACATCCAAATCCACACGGCTTTTCTCTACACTGCGCATATGGTAGATCTGGCCGATTGAAATTATTCTTCTGGTCTTTTCTTCTATTCCAGAAATTTCCTCGCGCTGGACTTCTCTGCCAAATGCAGCGCTTTGCAAAACTGGCAGACCGCTGACCGACTTACGAGGGAAATTAAGCGATTTTGCAAGCTCTTTTCCCGACAAAATTGCAGAAGGTGTTACCAGCGTAGGATAGAGCAGCCATTCCTCATCCAATGTATCTTTCAATCCAAATACCGGATGCTGGAGCTTTTGCACATTCTGAAGGATCGTCCGAGCCTGTTCCGGGGTTTCTTCTCCGTCCCAGAGATTGACCGCCGAACTTGTCATGTAGGACTGATCCCCCTGTGTTAAAGCCAGATACATCTGCGCCACATTGTTGGCAACGACCGGACTTCTCGAAGTCACATAGGCTGCAAATTCCCACATGCCCAATGCCGAGCTTTCTTCCATTCGTTTGACCTGCTCTTCCAGTACCTCCAATGTATGCTGGATGGCATAGTTCGAGTAAGTTTGTGTAATTCCTTCATTTTTGCCAACTTGTGCTGTAACACTGGATGCTCGTGCAAAGGAAACACCAAAATTCGCACCAGCCTGCATACCAGTTGTATTGGTATCCGATTGGGTGTCCATAATAGGCGCGTACATTCCGACCATCTGTTTGAGCGTGTTTTTTACACCTTTCCCAATTTTTGTCTGGTTGGCCGGCTCTCCCCGCTTTGCGCTTTCATTGAGGCGCGGCGTATTGGTGCCGGTGGTTTTTCCGACCGAAGCCTGTGCCCCCACACTTGCGCCAAGATTTGCTCCAAAATTAGCTGACGAATTGGTAACATCCGACTCGCTATAGGTATAATTTTTCTGCCATGAAGCATACGGGGCCAGCATCGAGCTCATTTCGTACAGACGATTCTTGCGTTCCAGCTGGTCATTGATTGGTTTTGCCAGAAGGACCAGTGTGTACTCTTCTTTTTCATTCTGCGGGATAATTCCATCCAGCAACTTATCCATACTCTGGCTGATAAAATCCTTCGATTTTTCCGATGCCAGATTGGATACGATTGCAACCGACTGAACCGCCTTTTCTTCTACGCACGATTCCAATGTCTGTGGAATGCCAAGGCCAAATGGATCGGCTTTTCCCTGATTTCCATGAATCTCTACACCGGGGAAATTGCCGCGAATCGCCTTTTTCAACCTTTCATCATACATCATCACGCGTGAAGGGTCTGCCTGATCCGGATTCGTGCTTACAACGCCCAATGTCACTTCGCATTTTTCCATAGTGCGATGATAGATCAAAGCGATATTACACTCTTCCTTGCTCAACACCTGATATACATTTACCAGTCGGTCCAGATTCTGTTCCTCTGCATCCGTGACCCATTTTGTAATGTTAAAGTACCGGATTCGATTTAACGCGTCAAAATTTTCGATGGCTGTATCCATCGGAGCATAAATCTTCTTCAGCAGCGATAAATAATCCTGATAGACTTCAACACCAATGGCCCCCAGATTGTTCTGGATCGTTTTCTGCACTTCTTCACTGTCCATATCCGGCTTCTGTGCAAGATAATTCCGACGTTTTTCGTCAACTGCTTCTACCTGTTTTGGACTGAGTGCAGAGGTCGTCGCGATCCCATCCGCTGCCTTTTTAGCAACTGCAACTGTTTTCTTTGCCAGAAAATTTTTTGCATTTGTTAAAATTCCCATCGTCTTATCTCCTTTTGCACTGGATCAACCGTTTTTTCTGCTATACAGCAGTTCATTGATCATATCCAGCAGCTTTTGCGATATCCGTTCGATGTTTTTCAGCTCCGCTTCTGTGGATTCCGCCCAGACTCTTTCAAGTGCTTCAACAAAGACGTATCCATACAATGCCACCATCACTGCTACGCGATCCGACTTTTTCAATTCTCCAAGTTCCACGGAAAATCCATTTACTTTTTCTTTTCCGAGCTTCTCCATCACCTCGTTATAATATTTTTTATAGAACGGATTTACAAGACCACTGAAGGCATTGGAAAAGTCGATATGGGCATCCTTCACCAGTTTTTCGATGACATCCTGCGATATCTGCATGTTGTACATCACGCCAATTTTCTGGAGCATTTTTACGATCCGCCTGTTTGCCACAAAAATGTTGGCAAGGGGCACCTTATCCCAGAAACCTTCCCGTGCAGCTTGTACGTATTTTTCAATTATCTCTTCACTCTGGATTCGCTTCTGGTCTCGGCTGACTCTCTGTGCCGCCGTCACACTTCCCTTCAGATAGTTCGGCAGCTGCGAAATAGTCAGATTGATCAGGGCATCCAGACCAAATGCCGGAATGGGAGGCTGGCCGCGAAGTTTGTAATCCTTTGCCAGAACCTGCACAATGGAAATATCGCTCATACCCATTTTAGCGTTTTCTTGACGAATCTGCTCTTCAAACGCATTCTCTTCATCTTCATCGCCAAAACTCTGCGTCAAAACGATAATAAACGGAACGCCTATCGCATGTAGCGACTTGATAAAGTTCAGTTCTGCACCCTGATAGCGATTGCTGCCGGAATTGATACAGTACCAAATTGCATGGATCCGGTCAAACTGCTGCTCTGAGGTTGCCTTGCTTGCAATGACATCCTGAATCGCTTCGATCGATTTTCTCGTTTTTTCAGAATCCAGCTCTAGGCCAACAGTATCCCAGACACGAATCGGCACATCTGGATTGTTGTATTCGTTCATGTGATCTGTAACCGGACGGCCTTTTCCCGTTTCTGCCATATCTGTTCCAAACACCGCATTAAGCAGGGTGCTTTTTCCAGTACCAGTAATGCCTGCAACGATAATATTGGCTTTCGGCAGCTGATTCTGATCCAGAGAATCAACAAATTCATCCCAGCTTTTTGCATTGTGCTCCGCTTTTTCTGCATTCGTATACTCAGCCATTTTTCATTCTCCTTTACTTTTTGCGCTGCTTTAATTCATCTTTGATTCGCTGTTCCATCAAGCTGTTATTTTTCAATTCCGCTGCTGTGGAACGGTCTACGACCGCAGCCAATGCTTCAAGATAAAACTCTCCTATCCCCTGAATATAACCGCCTGCCATAAGTGCACTCATAACAGGAACTGCCATAAAAGGTGTTGCAATCACCCCAACGACCGCATTTGCGAAAATATCACTTGCAAACCCTTTTGTCGAATTGATTCCAAAGATCCTGTGCAGATCGCATATCATTTTAATACACATGCCATGAACGATGGGGATACAGCCAACTGGAAGGATTCCGACCTTTATAGCCGCACTGCCATAGGACTTTACACAATCCTGACCTTTCTTCCGCATTTGTTCAACAAGCACTTCTTTATCTTGAGTCAATGCTTCCAGCTTTCTTTCCAGAATGTGTACTTTATTCTTGTTGTAATCCAGTGCAGAAGAACGGATCAGTTCTGTCATTCCAAAGGCCGGAACAGGTGTTCGTCCACGAAGTTTGTAGTCCTGTGCCAGAACTCGTTTTATCGTTACCTCTGGCAGTTCCACTTCGATTTGCCGTTCCAATCGTCCTTTTTCTTCTGAAATGCACTGTGTCAGCACGATGATAAAGGGGAGCTCATAGTTTCTGGATAGCATCCGAATCAGGTCCAGCTCATACTTTTCAAACCGATTGCTGTTATAATTCACACAGAACCAGACCAGCGTTGCGTCACGCTGCTGCTCTTTCTGCTGAGAACTTCGGATGAATGTACAAATGTCATTCAGTGTCTTTTTCGTTTTCTCCGCATCGATCTCCAAACCAACCGTATCGTACAGGTTGACATTCCGGAGCACCATCCCGTAGCTTCCGTTATACTGCCGCTGTCCAATCGGCAGAAGCAGTTCTTCCTGATAGACCTCATTTTCTCTGGTGATAGCTTGTCCTTTTCCTACGGGAGCAAGTGTTTTTCCCAAGACTGCGTTGATCAGAGTGCTTTTTCCCACACCGGTCTTGCCCATTACGACCAGATTCAGGTTATCCATATCACTTTCCCTCGTAAATATACTTTATAAGCTGATTCAGTCCAAATGGGGAGATGCTGCCGCTTCGTGTCTTGATTTCCTTCGCCAGTACCGGGATCACACGCACCTGTCCTAGTCGGCTGCTAAGCTGTTCTGCAAACAGTTCCGCTTCTTCATCTGCACTGTTCGTAAGTACCAATAAGGTTTTGATATCCGGATGTTTCTCATTGAATGTTTTCAGCAGTGTTTCTTCAATTTGCTCAATCTTTCCATTCGACAGACAATAAATAATTATCCCAAGCCCCTTTTGTACCAGCCCTTCCAGAACTGCTTCGGCATGTTCCATACAGGCTTTCCCCAAATCGATTCCATTCAGCTCATACCATGCGCTATTGCCATGCTGTTCACGATAAACCACGTAATCATTTTCTTTTTCTTGTACGTATTCCACATTCTGCATCTTTCCGATTTCTTCGATCAATGTCGTTTTCCCGGAGCGGAGCTTTCCTGCTACCGCAATGATCGTCTTTTTCTGGTCGAAAGAAATTGCGTCATCGAGTTTTGCTTTTCTGATTGCATCACAGATAAAGCCGCCCTCTTCGCCAGCACCTTCAAAGATCAAATCGACGCCGCGATTTCCTGTATTGTAGACCTCATCGACGATCTGGAGAATTTGGAAGATTTTTTCTTGGATATCCGCTTCTGTATATTCTCTTCGAGACAACGGCGAAGCCGAATCCACTGTCACCCATTCTCCGTTCTCATTCAGAAAGAAAAAAGAGTTTTTGTGGGTGCTCTGGTTGCTGATCATTTTCAGTTTATTTCGTTTTATCATGCACGCAAGCCTTCTTTCCTTGATTTACGTTGTTCCTTTACCAGCCAGATCGTAACATCTGCATGTTCTTTTTCGTTTATTGAGCTCCCGTGTTTTCAGATATGATTCGCACATAGTCACCTTGACTGCGTATCCACATCTGGATGCCCGTGCCGAACACCTCGGCTTCCACGATCCAGCCCTTTTCCGTCACCTGCAGTACCTTTGCGGTGGGCAAACGATCCAGCACCGATTCCAAACTCGGGCCGGTGTACTCAAACCGGATGGTCTGCAATTCACCGCCGTACATGAACTGGATGCGCTTGCGCATCTCGCCTTCCTGAAAACGGTCGGCGTACCGCTGAGCAAAATGCCGGTCGAGCGTCTTATAGCTCTGGATATGGTCAATGCGGTAAATGGTAGGGGAGTTATCCTGCGGGTTTTTGAAGTGCTTATCCTTGTCGATGCCCTCAATAAACGCCGCCAGATAGAAATAATACTCGCTGAACAGGATGCCCACCGGCTCAATGGTTCGCACGCGGGTCTCACCGTCGTGGGTGCGGCAGTAGGTGATTTCCATGATGTTGTGGTTTTCCACTGCTGTTCCAATCTCCCACAAGCTCTCGATGAATTTCCGTCCATGCTGCGGTTCGACATAATGGAACCGTTCATTGCTGATGAGGTCTTTGACTTGATTCAGCCTATCTAACGGCGTACAGGCTAAAATAAGCTTGTCCAGAATAGGAAACATTTCCTCTTTGACCATGGAGCGGCTTTCCAGCAGAATCTTGCACACCGCCAGAATCTCGCTACTGGTCAGAAAACGAGACAAGGTATCGTCCAGCAGATAACCGCCTTTTGCAGAGTTGTACAAAATCTCCCGGCGCGGTTCACTGTCTGCAAAATGATTGCGCAGCGTGTCGAGATCGCGCTGAATGGTTTTCTCGCTGACGCCAAAGTGGTCGGCCGTCTGCTGCTTGTTCAGCACACCACCCTGCACCAGCACCTGCTGAATATAGAGTATACGGTCCAGTCTACTATTGCGCATAGTATTTCTCCTTCTCAGTCCATTGTAACACAGTGCAGCAGATGCCGCAATTCTTTGTGTGAAGTTTTGTCGTTTCACAGAAATCAAAAAAGATTTTTGTTTCATTTGCACAATCTCAGTATACAAAAGGAGATGGACACATAAGATGTCCATCTCCTAAAAGGTCAAGGCAGCATAGTTCTCAGATGCCAACCCCTTTTGAAGCGATATACACTGTTCATCATTTCATCGGTGATGGTATAGAGCGCCTGCTGCGGCGAAATGCTTTCACTGATCATACCAATCACCAGAAGCACATTCAGTGCAACCGCCGTCCCAAGCAGAAATATCAGCATCTTTTTCATCTCATTTTCTCCTCCTAACAGTTTCTTTCTCTTTTTATGTCCTTATTATAGCGATTGAGTTGGACAACATGGATGTCCATTTTCATTGCAAAATCAAAAAAAGAACAAGATGTCTTCTTTTGAGAAAGTCATCCTGTTCTTTTGCTGCCGCCTGCTTCTCCGGCAGACTGCAAAACAGCTACTCTGTTTTTTCTTCCCGAATCTGCCGCTTATACTTATAATAGGTATTCCGGGCAAGTCCAGTCAGCTTCATGCATTCTGCATCGTCCAATGTTCCACCGAATGCCCTACAATGGATACGGATTTTCTCTTTGGCTATCCTAGACTTCTTGGTTTCAAATCCAGTGCCTTTCTTACGACCAATCTGTTTTCCATTCAGCTTCGCTGTCACAAGGCCCTCACTGGTACGCTGGTGTAAATCGGCCACTTCTTTTTCAGACTGCTCAAAGGCCAGCTTGATTTGCTCTTTTGCCAATGCCATCAGATACTCGTTGATGCCCTTTAGTATGAAATCCACATTGGTTCCTGTCATGGCAATGCTGCCTGACAGGGCCTTTTTGTAGGTTTCGGTATCAATATGATGCTCTTTCAGAAATACCAACCGGATACCTTTATTATAGAGATCCTCATACAATGAAAATCCCTCTTCCGCATTTCTGGACATTCGGGAGACAGAATCAAATACCACCGTGTCCCCATCTTTCAGAATTCGATACAGCTTGCTCCATTCTGGCCGGAGGATAGAGGTTCCTGTATAGGCTTCCTGTACAATGTGGGCAGTCGGATATTCGGCTTTGATGTTCCGAAGCTGACGGTCAACGCTTTGTTTTGCAGTGGAAATTCTGCAATAACCATAAATGCTCATAACCATTTTCTTTCTGTATCAAAAATGCCGTTCGTCATTTTTGAGTTACAAATTTGCTAAGACAAATCGCTCAATCACACTGTAATTGATACTTTTCTGCACCTACGGCATTTTTAATACCTTTCCAGAACAAGCCTTGTGTCATTCCTCGTAAATTTTTGCAAGCTCATCTCGTTGACGAACGGTTCACACCGTCCGTCCTCTACGCTGGCTTTCAAAAATTTATTCGTCATGACACAGCTTGCTCTTATCCCCGATTCACATATGTCTTTATAAATTCTTCCACCGTCACACAAGGCTTTTGATTTTTCTCTGCTCCTCCAAACGGATCATAGTTCCAGTCGCTTTCTTCATCGATGTATCGCCGTCCATCATCGGGCAGTTCCAACGGCTCTGCAAGAATAATCGTACCCCAGTGATTGACCATGATAAACGGCGCGATCTCACAAGGAATCCCCCGGCAGTCATCATCATGCCGCACATCGTAGACATACAGACTATCCGGAACGGTATCTCTTTTGATGCGGAAACTTGTGAATAATGCAGGATTTCCACAGACAGTGATTTCTTCATAGTGTTCGGTCATCGCATTGCAAGACATATAAATTTCTCCTTTATGCCACATTAAATCTTGTAGCTTTATAGCAGTCCGCGCACATTCCATCATGGGTATTCGCAAACTCTGCCGCCTGCATGATGGAACCATCCTTCAGCTTGACCCGTTTGATGGGCTGATTACAGCGGACACAGATGCAGGGCACGGGAGGTTTCTCCTGTTTCTGATTGGTGGATTTCGGTTTCGGCTGCTTTTTCGGTTCTGCATCCGGCTGCGGTGCAGCATCTTCAGGCAAATCTTCCCCAGCATAGACATACAGGCCAAGGCCAAACATTGCGAGGTTCTTGACCAAACAGCGCATAATGGTCTTGTTTACATCGAACATGGAAGCCGCTTCTACAGTGCGTTCTTCCATGCCGACCTTCTCACGGCGGTGGGTCTGCGGGTTATACTCCCATTTCGGGGTGGTGTAGGTGTAAGGCACAGCTTTCATCGCTTTATTTGCGCTATCCAGTACGGGCAGCCACATTTCATGCGAAACACCCTCAATGGTAACGGATGTATAGACCATAAATCCGGTGATAGGATCATAGACATAGGGCAGACCGTTGAACTTTTTCACCTCATAGCTGGCAGCGGGGTACAGCTTTTTCACCTCTGCCCATGCATACGCCCAGCTCACATATTTTAGCTCGGTATTGCCAGACTTCTTTACTTCCAGATGATCTTTGAAGTCGATACAGAATAATTTCTCAAATGGATTTTCCGTGGCCATAATCAAACCTCCAAGAAAAAAGGCGGCAGAGAAGTACTCCCTGCCGCCGCATACAAAATTTATGCCGCATGAACAATGGTAAACCTGCGGCTGCTCACATTCTTGCTGTACTGATTGAAAATATCGGGCTGCTCTTTCTTCAACCGCTGGGAATCAACTCGTTTGCTTTCAGAGGATACCCACGACACCTTATAACCCGGTGCTGTGCCATAAGCAGCATCCTGCATTTTCAGCTTCACCTGCTGTTCAATCGCAGTCTTTTCCTGTTCCAGCTGTTCAATCTGGTCAGAAAGTTCCTGCCGCTTATCCAGCAGGCCGCAGACAGAGTTCAGGTTAGCTGTTTTGTTTTTGTCTGCATCCGCGTACATCCGGTTGATCTGCTGCGTATCACCCTCGCTTCCATTCGGTGCAGGCGGAATTTCGGGCATCACATTGTACTTCCAGAAGTGCTCTTCTTCTGCGATGAGATGGTTCAGAATCTCCTTGTCAGTCGTGATCTTGTGAATCACCAGCTCTTTTCCGAAAATCAGAGCCGCAATGTACCAGCAGTCGAAACCACTGACAGCCAGATAGTGGTTGACCTGTGCCATGTAATGCGCAGGGATTTTACCCTCTGCCCACTTGTCCGCAGAGAAGGGCGAAACCGTTTTGCATTCCAGTCCTGCTTTCTGCCCGACAATCAGCCGATCGAAGTCTGCCAGAAGCAGCGGATGTTCCTCGCTCTGGTAGATGGCATTTGCACGGCGTACCTTCAGGCCGGTGGCCTCGGTGAAGCGCTGCGCAACATACTCTTCCAGATCGCGGCCCTGCCGCATAGCTTCATTGTCGATGTTTTCAACGGTATCGCTAATTTTATCGTGATAAACCTGAAAAGCAGAACGATACGGGTTCAGGCCAAGAATAGCACCTGCATCCGTACCGGTGATGCCGCACTTGCGGTAGCGCAGCCATTCTTCTTTGGGTAAATTCAGCGTAGACACAAGCCGTTTCATGCGCTTTTCATCCTCTCTTTCATAATGGATTCTGTAAGATTGAAGTCGTATTCCACTAAGTCTTTCATGATGGTGGAAAAGTCGCTGGCCAATGAATGCCCGGAACTGAGCCACAGTTGATATAGAAAATCCAGAATATTACTCTGTACCCTCAGATGGTTCCAGTAACGGTTGTCCAATCCGCCTTCGGAGTTCAAGGTCATAAGGGCTGTGCAAATCGTGCTCTTGATCGTAATCTCATATGCTAAGGAGACGCTAAGTTCAGGAGATTTCTTCCCAACATCTCCAAGGAACATAGTAAATTCCCGGAAGATGCGGTTGTTTACATCATTCATACGTTCTCCTTTAGGCTGCGGCCAGCACCATCTTGTAGGCTTTGTCGATCATCGGATTGCCCTCTGCGGTGCGCAGGAACAGATTTTCGTTGTAGTTCCGGGTCTTACGAATGGGGTCTGCATGGGTGGCAAAATCCGAAACAGCGTTCACAAATCGCCAGCCGTTCTTTCCAACCCATTCCAGATCAGGTGCGTTGTAGTAGCGGGCTTTCAGATCTTCCTGCAAGCGCAGGTTATTTTTCCGCTGGCCATCGGTCAGGTCTTCCGTGATGGGGAAGAACTCATTGATGAATTCCTGCACTTTGCGGTCGGACAGCTTGATGGTGGTCAGCTCATGGATGCCTTTGCCCAGTTCTGCCATATAACCGTTGGCAAGCTGCAAGGTTTCACGGGCATCCTGAACCCGAAGCAGAACATTTTCGGTGTGGCGAGCAGTCCAGATGCGCTTTGCGGAGCTGAGGGCCAGATTCAGGGTATTTTGACAGACCACACGAACCGGAGTCATAGCGACCTTGACACCAGAGCTGCCATCGTGGCTGTTGAAGAACACAAGATATGGCGTTACTTCATCCCCGGCGATGATGTACTTTTCAGGCAGCTTTGCCAGCATCCAGACCTTCTTGCCACCCTGCAAAGAACCAGCAGTTTCGTAGGTGACACCCTCACCCAGCAGGTCATCGGTGAACTGGAACGCTTCTTCGTTCTGCACAATGCGGTAGCGGTCAGATACCACGCCCAGAACAGCATCATCGGTGCTGCGGACATTGGCGCGATAGCCGGGAATCATGGCACCCGTACTGGAATAGATGTTGCGGCTTTCTACCTGCCAATCCAGACCGGCCAGCTCCAAGGCTTCACGGCTTGCGGGGGCATCCATCACGATGCGGCCAAGGCCATGCCAAGGGGTTTCACGAACAGAGAACATGGTTTCAACGTTTGCAGACATAATCTTTACCTCCAAGATTTTATTTCTGATTGATATTCTTACTTCTTTTCGATCTGATGTGCTGTCCAGACTATGATCTTTGCAGCCCCCTTTCCTACCGCTTTCACCACCTCCACCAACACTTTTTCCAAAATTTCAGTCATTGATTTTTCCTCCGTTTTTCTGTAAAAAGTAAAGACCTGTAAGCTTCAAAATTTGCTTACAGGTCTTTCTAACCAAGATTATAATATATAATTATATCTAAGGCAGATACGCTTAGCTTGTGCCAAGTGTGTCAGATGTGTCAGTGTTTTTACAAATCAGCTCTATATTTTCATGTTTTCCGGGCATTTTAGGGGTGAAAATATAAGTATATATGGGATTTATTTTGAAAATTTCTGACACAACCGGCACAGTTGACACACCTTCTTACCTTTGAATTTTCGACCGGATGCCTACAGCTACCGTGAGATCATGCCATTCGTTTTTGCGGATTCCCTGATTGCGGGATGCCTTGAATGCCTTTGCTTCCTCGAATGAAATCGAAAAGCGAGCCATTTCGATAAAGCCATCCATCGTATACGCAGCGGTATTTCTCCCCTGCAACTCTGACAGCTGGAAATCAAGCACCCAGCGAAACTCTTCGTTTGTCACAGGCGTGATCTGTGCCACGCAGCTGCTGATAAGCTCCCGGTTGACATCGTTTTCCGATGACCGCTGCCACTCGTCCAGCTTCTGCGAAATCCGATTCATGTCCAATGCTCCACTGCGTTCATCCTCCTGTTCCACGCTCTCATACTGGGACTGCAATTCTGCAATCTGCTCGTCCAGACCCTTGCGGCGTTCCAAAAGTTCCTGTTTGGTGATAATGCCATCCGCACACAGATCGATGTACTTAGCCAACCGCTCCTTCTGCCGTGCAATACTGTTTTCAAGCATCGTCTTCTTGGAAATGCGGACACTTTTCTCCTCTGCCATGCAGCGGTTCAGAATTTTATAGACCTCTTTGACCGTCTTGCCTTTGTCAAAGGTAAGATGCTGGAGCACCTTCTCGGCCATCAAATCCAGTTTCCACTCACAGATTGCCTTGATCTGACAGCTGATGTTCAAATCAAGTCCATGTTCCTGCAAGTAGGTGATACTCGGTTTGCGGGTGCGGCGGTAGCACTGAAAGCCATGAATCACAGCACCGTCACGGTTCACGCGCCACTTGAACTGGATAAATCCGGCGCCACAGTTGCACCGCAGCTTTGCCGTCCAGATGGATTTGGGTGTGTTCCTCATATACTTGTGCTTCTTTCCGTTTTCATCGATCACTCGTGCCGACTTCGATAACAAGATCTGCTGGCACCTGTCCCACGTTTCCTCTGACACCAGCGGTTCAAAATCGCCTTTCACATAGACGTAGCTGCTTTCGTCCAGATTTTTGACACGTTTTTGTGTTAAATAGCCGTCACTGTGGGATTTGTTGTAGCAGATGCAGCCTTTATAGCTCGCATTATGCAGCACCCGACTCACCTTGGAAGCGTCCCACGAGACATGCCCACTTGCATCCAATCTGCCTAGCCTGTATAATTCTGCTGCCACTTTTTGAAGCCCGACCTTGCCGGTCGAGTACATCTGATAAATCAGCTTTACGGTCTGCGCCTGATCTGGGTCTGGAACATAGGTTCCGTTCTCTCTGCGGTATCCCAAGATATTTCCGCTGCCGTACAGAACGTGCTTTTCCCGGCTAATCTTCTGCCCAGCCTTGACTCGCTCCGAAATTTTGCGACTTTCATCCTGTGCCATGGAAGACATGATTGACAATCGAAACTCGCCATCATCGGTGGCCGTGTTGATGCCATCGTTGATGAAAAACACATTCACGCCCACAGCCTTCAACTCACGGGTATAGGACAACGTGTCAACTGTATTTCGTGCAAATCGGCTCACCTCGCGGGTAATGATGAGATCAAACTTGCCCTTCTTGGCATCCTCCATCATACGCAAAAACTCCGGCCGCTTTTGCGCCTGCGTTCCGGTGATGCCCTGGTCTACATAGACCTCCACAATTTCCCAGTCCGCGTGCCGGGAACCTTCAATTTTATACCATTCCAGCTGATTTTCCAGTGCATTGATCTGTGCCTCATGTTCCGTTGAGACACGCGCGTATACTGCTACTCGCATATTTTTACCTCCACATTTTGCGATTTCAGGGTAAAAAGAAAGGCTCTGGCAGAATCCTCTACCAAAGCCTTTCTCCGTCGCTTACGAAGCCTTTGCAGGCGGTTCTTCCTCCTGCTCACACTTCATCCGAAGGAAGTTCTGATAGGTGGGCAGGTTCAGCAGCCCTGCCGCAAAAAGAGCTTCGATCAGACAGTAAGCCATCGCCTTTTCGTCAACGTTCAGCATGGTGACACCCCCATAGTGTTTGTGATTGTGCTGGTGATCAGAGATATAACATATCACTGAGAAGTCAGACGTTACGGACGAAGGCGGATGCCCCGGAACGCTGACACAGGGTTTTTGCGGACAATCATGTCATTGCCCGGACATCTGGAACGTGTGTGTTCCAGTTCCATCATAGTCAGCTCCTCTTTGAACGCCGACCTGCTGCACGCCCAAATATCCTTCTCCTTGCAGAAGTCCAGATAGGCATTGTACAAGTCTTCGAGCGCTGTCACCACATCCGGATCACACCGCTCGCAAGACTCCTGTACAAACTGACCTACACTCTTGGTCGAAGAATTCTGCACAATGCACTTTGCACTGTCTACCTGAGGAATCTTCGGAAAAATGTAGTTGAGCCGTACGAGCTTTTGCGCATAGTGCAGTGCCTTTGTGACAATGGCGTTTCGCTCAGCCCAGATTTTGTCGCCCAAATACGGGTCTTGCTGGTCATCCGGAACCGCTCTGTCGAACGGCAGATACACGATACGCTTCTCAAACGCATCATCCTCTCCGTCCAGACAAAGCGGGTGATTGCTGGCAAAGACAAACTTGATCTGCCTTTCCAGCGTCACTGAGCTGAGGTATTTGCGTGGAACATCAATGGAATCGCCACCGGTAATCTGCTTAAGGCGTGAGACAACTTCGACATTGAGCTTTGTGTTTGGCATGTCTAGTTCAAAGTTGATGACTGCGCCAAGCAACCGCATCAAACCAAAATTTTCTTTCATTGTCCGAAGACGAATGTTGCTGACAGATTCCTTGGGGTAAAGTCTCTGGCAGAAGTTGCCCAGAACACTCTTGCCACTGTTCGAAACACCCTCCATGAAGATGAAGAATTTTCCTCGTGTAGGATAGATAAACAGCGATCCGAGCGCCATCCAGAACCTCTCAAGCAGTTGAGGATTCCCATGTGTTACCCAGAAAAGAAAACTGTCGAACACTGGGCACTTTGCCTTCGGGTCATATTTTGCCTTAATGCAGGTAAAGGTCAGCCGATTAGGGCTATGTGGGTAAAGCCGCTGCTCTGCAAGGTCAAAGATGCCATTTTGCAAGGGCGCATAAATGGGCTCATCTTCTGCCGCGCCGCGCTGGAGCTTGGGGTCTGTGACGCAACACTCATAGAGGTCTTTGTGCCCATATAGGCTCGACTCATGGTTGAGTTCGTAGTCCACATGCTCTCGGTACAACCTAATCAAGTGCTCTGCATCAAGGTATGCGTAGTAATGCCCATTATGGTAGTACAGCGCATTCCCATAAGAAATGATGCTGACATGTTTCTTCAACTCCCTTGTCATTCCGACGATGGATTGGGTCTTAGGAGCTTTTTTGAGGATAGGTGCAGGGGGTGGTGGATTTCCCGGCTCAGACAATGTGCTTTCCTGCACCGTGTCTGGTACGTCACCCCGCATCAAGATGGGTGGCGGTACTGCGTCTCTCACATTGAGAGAGTCCGGATCGTCCGAAAACTGTTCTGTGAGCACCGATGGATCTGGTTTATGCCGTGCCGCTTCTAGCTTCTTCTTGATTTTCTCGCGAGCTTTTGGCCTTTCGTCAAAGACCGCCTGTGACACGCCCTTAGGCGATTCAGCCTCATCGGATTGGAGAACCTCATTAGAATCGCTGAAACTGCAGTCCCAAGTACCTTCCGACCATCCAGTCTGTCGCACACGTTGTTCACGCAGTTTCTTCTGCTTTTGCTTGAAATTGACCTTACTCATGTTTTTTTACCTCCTCAGAATTTTTCTGAAGATAACTTTGCGCGGTAAGCTTCTCAATGAAGTTTTGCTTACCTGTCGCATTACCTGAAATAAGGTAGTCAATTCTTGTCAGTCCGTCATCACGGTTGTCGCCAACCCAGATGTAGCCAGTTTCTGTATCCCAAGCATGAATCAAAAGCTCATAGTGAGTCTCCTGTTCAATATCCTCGGCATGACCAACGATAATTGGTACATCTCCTCTGATAATAAGACAGAAGAAGATTTTCCCGGATTTATCGTTTTTCGTGCTGCACAGAACCCGAAAACTCTTAGTTCCATCTTCAATTTTCCAATTGTAGGCTGTGATCTGCTTTCCATCCTTGAAAACAAAAACCTGAAGTCCCTCAAGGGTGGAGACATATTCCCCATCATAAAAGACAACCTCACCGCTGGCTTTTCCAATAGCCGCATGGTTTTCTTTTCGTTTGGAAGCTTTATCCATCCACCCAACATTTTTTTCTGCCAGGTTACGTTCTGCCTCACTCAGAGCTTTGTAGATTTCTTCATTGCTTTTCTGCATCATAATTATAGCCTCCTAAAATAAATGATAATTTGCTCCGACAACGTATCTGTCGTTTGCAGCTATAGCTTATCACTCTTTCCTCATTTGCTCACGACTGGTGATTATCATAGAAAATCATCTTTTCATCCGATATTCATTCACAGTTTATTCACATAGGAATTTTTCGCTCAATTAAACTGTCGTTTTATCGTTATTCTATAAAACCCATTTCATTTTTCGCATTAAATCAAGGAACAAAATTTAAAATAAAAAAAATCCAGAGATGCCGCTCCACATAGCATCTCTGGATTTTTCCTTGCAAGATTCTTCTTTTTACTCCATCTCCTGATCTCCAAAAAGTCGTTCTAGTTCTTCATATACATCCTCTTCTTCATAAAACTCCATGTGTTTAGATATCTCTTTAAGCTTTCCCATGCATTCATTCAATATCTCGCTCATCTTTTCATATATAACTAAATTCGCGTCTATATCATGTGGACAATTATATTCATAATCTTGTACCATATCAGATAATTCTTCAAACGTTTTTATCATACAAGATTTGTTATCCTCAACCTCTTTCGGAAAATGTAGTTTTATAATAAGCTCTAACTTCTCTTTTTCCAACCCTAACCTACGGTTCATTTCTAAAGATCGTATGCCTCTGATTATAATCTCCTTTAAAACTTCATCTCCAGCTTTCATCACCGAATCATCTAGGGAATCTAGCCACCAGCCATCTTCTCTTGCTGCCTCGTCTAAAGCTCGTGCCATAAAGTTTTTAAATAACTGCACACCTTCTTTCTTTTCAAATAATAGAAGTAGATCAAAAAAAGCCGCATTTTGCGCTGTTATGTTTGTTTTAGTCCCCAATTTCAAATCGTGATCTACAAGTTCCGTTCCAAGAATCACTCTTAACCTAGCTACAAGCCTCTCATTCACCCTCTTTAATCCATTTCCAACATCTGGCACATCCTCCCACGCATCTTCTTCTTTTTGTTTGGCATTCAATTTTTCTTGCCATTCTACATCAGTCTCGTCATCGTCTGGCACACTCTCTATTCCAGCCTCCGATGCCCATTTCCTTCTACAATACTGATGGAATGTTATGCAGGTATTATCTTTTGCCGCCTGTTCGTATTTTAAAATAACTTTTTCCTTCTTCTGTTCAAGCTCCTTAATCTCTTTCGACGCTTTGAGTTTCGCCCTGTGTTTAGCTCTATTTTGCTTAACCAATTCGATATAGGCATTTTTCTCATCCATTGACCTGTCCTCCTAAAGTAAAACCTCCCCGGCAAAACCATTAAGTTTCACCGGGGAGGTTTATCATACGCTTATCTTCCCATGTTTAGCACGATTAGTGCATCTTCATGCAACAATCTTACTTTCTGGGATTTTTGATTGCAGCCTGGGCAGCGGCCAGACGTGCGATAGGCACACGGAAGGGAGAGCAGCTGACGTAGTCCAGGCCAACGTTGTGGCAGAACTCAACGCTCGTGGGATCGCCGCCGTGCTCGCCGCAGATGCCCAGACCCAGGTCGGGACGGGTTGCGCGGCCATCAGCAGCAGCCATCTTGACCAGCTTGCCAACGCCGATCTGATCCAGATGCTGGAACGGATCGCTCTCGTAGATCTTGTTCTCGTAGTAAGCGCCCAGGAACTTAGCGGCATCATCACGGCTGAAGCCGAAGGTCATCTGGGTCAGGTCATTGGTGCCGAAGCTGAAGAACTCAGCTTCCTTAGCGATCTCACCAGCGGTCAGAGCGGCACGCGGGATCTCGATCATGGTACCGACCTGGTACTTCATGTCAACGCCAGCAGCAGCGATCAGCTCATCAGCAACCTTGACGACAACGTCCTTGACGAACTTCAGCTCCTTGACCTCGCCAACCAGCGGGATCATGATGTGCGGGGTGATCATGTAGCCGGTCTCAGCAGAGACGTTCAGAGCTGCCTTGATGACAGCGCGGGTCTGCATTGCTGCGATCTCGGGATAGGTGACAGCCAGACGGCAGCCACGGTGACCCATCATGGGGTTGAACTCGTGCAGAGATGCAACGACGTTCTTCAGGTCATCGAAGGTCATGCCCATATCAGCGGCCAGCTCCTTGATGTCCTCATCCTTGGTGGGCAGGAACTCGTGCAGAGGCGGATCCAGGTAGCGGATGGTCATCGGGCGCTCACCCATGATGCGGTACATTGCCTCGAAGTCACCCTGCTGGAACGGCTCGACCTTGGCCAGAGCTGCCTCGCGCTCCTCAACGGTGCGTGCGCAGATCATCTCACGGACAGCCTTGATGCGGTCCTCAGCGAAGAACATGTGCTCGGTACGGCACAGGCCGATGCCCTCAGCACCCAGGTCAACTGCCTGCTGTGCGTCACGCGGGTTATCAGCGTTGGTCATGACCAGCAGCTGACGAGCTGCGTCTGCCCAGCCCATGAAGCGGTTGAAGTTCTTGTTGCCGGTAGCGGCGACGGTTGCGACCTGCTCGCCGTAGATGTTGCCGGTAGAACCGTCGATGGAGATCCAGTCGCCCTCGGTGAACTTGTGGCCGTTGATCTCGAAGGTCTTTGCTTCCTCGTCGATCTTAACATCGTTGTCATTGCCGCAGCCGGAGACACAGCAGGTGCCCATACCACGGGCAACAACGGCTGCGTGGCTGGTCATGCCGCCGCGGACGGTCAGGATGCCCTGAGAGACCTGCATACCGACGATATCCTCGGGAGAGGTCTCCAGACGGACCAGAACGACCTTCTTCATCTCGCCGGACTTGACCTTCTCCTCTGCTTCCTCAGCAGTGAAGACGATCTGGCCGCAGGCGGAACCGGGAGAAGCTGCCAGGCCCTTGCCGACGACTTCAGCAGCCTTCAGGGCAGCTGCGTCGAACTGGGGGTGCAACAGGGTGTCCAGCTGCTTGGGCTCCACGCGCAGGACAGCTTCCTGCTCGGTGATCATGCCCTCGTCCACCAGGTCGCATGCGATCTGCAGAGCAGCCTGAGCGGTACGCTTGCCGTTACGGGTCTGCAGCATGTACAGGTGGCCGTCCTCGATGGTGAACTCCATATCCTGCATATCGCGGAAGTAGTTCTCCAGACGGGTTGCGATCTCAACGAACTGATCGTACACCTCAGGCATCTGATCCTTCAGGTGGCTGATGGGAGAAGGAGTGCGCACGCCTGCGACGACGTCCTCGCCCTGTGCATTGATCAGGTACTCGCCCATCAGCTTCTTAGCGCCGGTGGCGGGGTCACGGGTGAATGCAACGCCGGTGCCGGAACGGTCGCCGGAGTTGCCGAATGCCATCTGCTGAACGTTGACAGCGGTGCCCCACTCATAGGGGATCTCGTTCATCTTACGATAGACATTTGCACGGGGGTTGTCCCAGCTGCGGAAGACGGCCTTGACAGCCTCGATCAGCTGATCACGGGGATCCTGGGGGAACGGCTTGCCCTCGTTCTCTTCATAGATCTTCTTGAAGATGCCGACCAGTTCCTTCAGGTCGTCGGCAGTCAGGTCAACGTCGTTCTTGACGCCCTTGGCTTCCTTCATCTTATCGATCTCGACCTCGAACAGGCTCTTCGGGACCATCATGACGACGTCGGCGAACATCTGCACGAAGCGGCGGTAGCAGTCGTAAGCAAAGCGGGGGTTGTTGGTCTTCTTGGCCAGACCCTCGACAGCCTGATCGTTCAGGCCCAGGTTCAGGATGGTGTCCATCATGCCGGGCATGGACTGACGTGCGCCGGAACGGACGGAGACCAGCAGGGGGTTCTCGTTATCACCGAAGGTCTTGCCGGTGATCTTTTCCAGGCCCTTGACGTGCTCGAAGATGTCAGCAGTGATCTCGTCATTGATCTGACGGCCGTCTGCATAATACTGGGTGCAGGCATCAGTGGTGATGGTGAAGCCCTGAGGGACCGGCATGCCGGCTGCAGTCATTTCTGCCAGACCAGCGCCCTTGCCGCCCAGAGTATTCTTCATGGTGACTTTGTCGCCGCCGAAAGCATCATTGCCTTCGCTGAAGTAGTACAGATACTTTTTGCTCATGCGTTGTTTACCTCCCATTTTTGACCGCAGCACCTGCGCGCCGCAGTCTCATCGTTTGCCTTGTCTTAAACTCAATCGATGAACATTGTTTTGTGAATGCTAAACTATTATACCAGAAAATCCATCCGATTCCACCGTGCAAAATCCCGAATTTGATTGATATTTTTTATGCAAATCACTTGAATTTTGCTAAGTTTTCCGGTAATATAAAATGGGAGAAAGTTCGAGAGGTTTTTCGTTTTCTGACGCGGTTTCTCCGTCTGTTGGATACAACTTTCTATCCCTGAAACTTCAAACATTCTTTTTTGTCGGCCTATAGCTCCTGTTGTATGCATCACTGAATGCAGCGGCAACATTTTTCCGGGTCTGCCGGGAAACTCCTGCCGCCACGCGAAGCAGGCCGGAGAGGAGATCTTATCCATGGAAAATTCCGTTTCTTCCGCTGCGCTGAATGCAGCGCGTGAGCAGCTGGATGCTGCCGAAGCAGCCCGCGAGGCCATTCTGCTGCAGCATATCGCAAACGGCGTGATCATCGACAGCCGCACCGTGCAGATTGCACCGGACGTGGTCATCGCGCCGGGCGCTGTCATCCTGGCCGGCACCATCCTGCGGGGCAAGACGGTCATCGGCGCGGGCTGCGTCATCGGCCCCAACACCCTCATCGAGGACAGCATCATCGACGAGGGCACCACCGTCAACGCCAGCCAGATCTACGGCAGCCACATCGGCCCCCACAACAACATCGGCCCCTTCACCCATGTGCGTGTGAACACCGTCACCGATTACGGCGTGCATCTGGGTGCCTATGTGGAGACCAAGAATTCCAACTTTGCCCGCGGCAACACGGTGAGCCACCTGACCTACATCGGCGACAGCGATGTGGGCAAATACTGCAACTTCGGCTGCGGCACCGTCACCTGCAACTACGACGGCAAGGACAAGTTCCGCACCACGATCGGTGACTACTGCTTCATCGGCTGCAACACCAATCTCGTGGCCCCCGTGAAGGTGGGCGACGGTGCTTACACTGCCGCCGGCAGCACCATCACCAAGGATGTGCCTGCGCAGGCTCTGGGCATCGCCCGCGAACGCCAGACCAATCTGGAGGGCTGGGCCGAACCCAAGATGGAAGCTTACATCGCCAAAAAGAAGAAGCTGGAGGACGAGCAGAGCAAGTAACTGCCCGCCGAACGCATACACACCGCTGCACAGGATGGCCTGCGCGGCGGTTTTTGTTTGCAGGTGCATCTTTTTCGCTTATAATGTATATCTTTTTGCACGCGCGTATGTTATACTTATGACTTGCATCGGACAATTTATCAAGAAAAGGGAAAACACATCACTATGAACACCAATGACATCTGGCTGATCGCCGGTCTGGGCAACCCCGAGCCGAAGTACGACGGCACCCGCCACAACGCAGGCTATGCCGCGCTGGACTATCTGGCGGGCAAATGGGGCATTTCGGTCAGCAAAACCAAATTTCAGGGCCTGTGGGGCCAGGGCGAAGTGGAGGGCCGCAAGGTCGTGCTGCTGAAGCCCCTGACCTACATGAACCTTTCGGGCGATTCCATCGCCCCCATGGCGGGCTTCTTCAAGATCCCCGCCGACCACGTCATCGTCCTGTGCGACGACATCACCCAGAACCCCGGCAAGCTGCGCATCCGGCCCTCGGGTTCCGCAGGCGGGCACAACGGCCTGAAGAGCATCATCGCCCGTCTGGGCGGAGACAACTTCCCCCGCATCCGCATCGGCGTGGGCGCAAAGCCCCACCCGGACTACGACCTTGCCGCATGGGTGCTGGGCAAGTTCCCCGCCGAGGACGCCAAGGCCCTTGCCGACCGCTATCCCGACCTGGAAGCCGCCGCGAAGCTCATCATGGATGGGAAGCTGGGGCTGGCACAGAGCAAGTATAACGGGTAAGGGGACGAACTCCTTCCGTCATCGCTGCGCGATGCCACCTCCCTCTAAGAGGGAGGCCTTGGCAGTGCAGGAAAGTTTATCTTTTGCAGGAAAGCGTCTCGGTTTTGCCAAAGGCCCCATCTCCGAGGGGGCTGGCACGGCGAAGCCGTGACTGGAGGAGTTTTTCCGGCGGACGCCTGCCGCTCCAAACACATTTTCACCGAATGGGGCCGCAATTGGAAACGGCATCTTCTCCTCCGGGTGTAGGGAACGCATTTATGCGTTCCGCTCGCTTCCCGGCAGATGCTGCCCGCCTGCGGAGCGGATGAATCCGCTCCCTACGAAAATACCGGCAGCTCTGCGGTTTTGCCGAAAGTCCCCATGCGCCGCTGCGCACATCATTTTGCGCAGCAAAACATCATTGCGTCAGCGCATCATGCCGCAGGCATATCATTCCTCGAAAGGAGGTCTCCCATGTACGAAGCGCTTTTGAAAGCCACACCGGAATATGAAAAAATTACGGCCAGCTTTGCAAAACCCGGCCCCGCTGCGCTGTTCGGTCTGCCGCCCGCAGGCCGCGCCCTGCTGTATGCCGCTTTGCAGAAAGACCTTGGCCGGGTGCTGTGCATCGTGACCCCCGGCGAAGCCGAGGCCACCCACTTTGCGGACGACCTCAAGGCTCTGGGGCTCTCCGCTGCCGTGTTCCCGCCCCGGGACTTCATGCTGCGGCCCGTGGAGGGCGCGGGCCGTGAATACGAGTACCGCCGTCTTTCGGTTCTGGGCTCGCTGGCGGGCGGACGGCTGCAGGCCGTCTGCGTGCCCGCCGAAGCCCTTTTGCAGTACACCGTGCCCCGGGACGAGTTTTTAAAAAATACGCTCACCCTCAAGCCCGGCATGGTGTATAACCGCGAGGGCCTTGTGGCCCGGCTGTTCGCCGCCGGGTATGTGCGGCGCAGTCAGGTGGACGGCCCGGGCCAGTTCAGCGTGCGCGGCGACATCGTGGACATCTACGCGCCGGACATGCGCCAGCCCGCCCGTGTGGAATACTGGGACGACGAGATCGACTCCATTTCGTCCTTTGACCTGCTCACCCAGCGCCGGGACACCGCACTGGAAAAGATTTATCTCTCCCCAGCCCGTGAGGTGCTGTTCGGCGACACAGCCGAGACAGCCGAAGCCCTGCGTGCCGCCCAGAAAAAGGCCCGGGGCAAACACCGCACCGCGCTGGAAAAGGCCATGGAAGCCGATCTGGCTCAGCTGGACTCCGGCCTGATGCCGGAAGCCATGGACAAATACTACGGCCTGCGCTACCCGGAACCGGCCACCCTGCTGGATCATCTGGACGCGCCGCTGTTCATCCTCGACGAAGTGGGTGGCATCCGGGATGCCCAGAAAGCCACCGAGTTCCGCCGCAGCGAGGAGCTGACCGGCCTGCTGGAAGAGGGCGTGCTCTGCCCGGGGCTGGATGTGCTCTACCAGACCATGGACGACCTTGCCGCCGCAGCCCGGAAGCAGAGCACCCTGCTGTGCGAGAACTTCCTGCGCGGCATGAACGAATTCAAGCTGAAAGACCTCATCAACGCCGAAGCCTACGCCGCCCCCAACTGGAACGGCGATCTGGCTTCCCTGCGGGAGGACCTTGACCCGCTCATCGCGCAGGGCTATGCCGTCACCCTGTTCTCCGGCACCCCCAAGGGTGCCGCCGCCCTGACCCGCGACCTTGCGGACAAGGGCTATGCCGTGAGCATGAGCCGGGACGTGCGCCCAGCCAAAGGCATCGTGCAGGTGCTGCCGGGCCATCTGACTGCCGGGTGCACCTTCCCCTTCGCCCACGCAGCGGTGCTTTCCAGCCGCCGGCACGGTCTGGACGAAGAGACCGCCGCCGAAGCCAAAAAGCGCAAGAAGAACAAGAACGCCCTGTCCAGCCTTTCGGACATCAAGCCCGGCGACTATGTGGTGCACCAGAATCAGGGCATCGGCATGTATGCGGGCATCCAGCGTCTGGAAGTGCAGGGTGCCACCAAGGACTATCTGAAAATTCAGTATTCCGGCTCGGACGTGCTGTATGTGCCCGTCACCCAGCTGGATCTGCTGAGCCGCTACACCGCCCCCGGCGACGAGGAAAAGGTGAAGCTGGCAAAGCTGGGCGGTGCCGAGTGGCAGCGCACCCGCGCCAAGGTGAAAAAGGCCACCGAGGAGATGGCGCAGGAGCTCATTGAGCTCTACGCCCGCCGCCGTCAGGCCACGGGCTATGCCTTCCCGCCGGACGGCGACTGGCAGCGGGACTTTGAGACCCGCTTCGACTACGACGAGACCGACGACCAGCTCAGCGCCACCGCCGAGATCAAAAAGGACATGGAAAAGGGATACCCCATGGACCGGCTGCTCTGCGGCGACGTGGGCGTCGGCAAGACCGAAGTGGCCCTGCGTGCAGCATTCAAGTGCGTCATGGGCGGCAAGCAGTGCGCCATCCTGGCCCCCACCACATTGCTTGCCTGGCAGCACTACAACACCATCCTCTCCCGCATGGAAGCCTTTCCCGTGCATGTGGAGATGATGTCCCGCTTCCGCACCGCAAAGCAGCAGAAAGAGACCCTCAGGGGCCTGCAGTCCGGTGTGGTGGACATCGTGGTGGGCACTCACCGGCTGCTTTCCAAGGACGTGAAGTTCCACGACCTCGGCCTTGTCATCATCGACGAAGAGCAGCGCTTCGGCGTCAAGCACAAAGAAAAGCTCAAGGAGAACTTCATCGGGGTGGACATGCTCACCCTTTCGGCCACCCCCATCCCCCGCACCCTGAACATGGCCATGAGCGGCATCCGCGACCTTTCCACCATTGAGCAGCCGCCCATCGAGCGCCAGCCCGTGGAGACCTTTGTGCTGGAATACAACGACGTCATTCTGGCCGAAGCCATGAAGAAGGAGCTGGCCCGGGGCGGTCAGGTCTACTACCTGCACAACCGGGTGGACAACATCGAAGCCTGCGCCGCCCATGTGAGCCAGATGGTGCCCGGGGCCCGCATCGGCATCGCCCACGGCAAGATGACCGAGGAAGAGCTGAACCCCGTGTGGCAGCACCTGCTGAATGGCGAGATCGACATTCTGGTGTGCACCACCCTGATCGAGACGGGCATCGACGTGCGCAACTGCAACACCCTCATCATTGAGGACGCCGACCGCATGGGTCTGGCCCAGCTGTATCAGATCCGGGGCCGCGTGGGCCGCTCGGGCCGCAAAGCCTACGCCTACTTCACCTTCCGCCGGGACAAGACCCTTACCGACATCGCCCAGAAGCGGCTTTCCGCCATCCGGGAGTTCACGGCCTTCGGCTCCGGCTTCCGCATCGCCATGCGCGACCTGCAGATCCGTGGCGCAGGCAGCCTGCTGGGCCACAGCCAGCACGGCCACATGGAAGCCGTGGGCTATGACCTCTATGTCAAGATGCTGGGGCAGGCCATCGCCCGGGCCAAGGGCGAGCCCGTCCAGCGGGACAAGAGCGACTGCCTTGTGGACCTGCGGGTGGACGCATTCATCCCGGAAAAGTATATCGCGGACGGCCCGGGCCGCATCGAAGCTTACAAGCGCATCGCCGCCATCCAGACCCCCGAGGACGCCGCCGACGTGCTGGACGAGCTCATCGACCGCTACGGCGACCCGCCGCCCTCGGTGAGCGACCTGGTCAACGTGTCGCTGGTTCGGGTGCAGGCTTCGGCTGTGGGCGTGTACGAGGTGACCCAGAAGAAGGACACTCTCGTGCTGCAGCTGGAAAGCCTGGATGTGCCCATGATCCGGGGCCTGCTGATCGCATTCAATGGCCGCGTCACCGCAGGCGCGGGCAACCGGCCCTATCTTTCGGTGGTGCTGCAGCCCGACGAAAAACCGCTGGAACTGCTGCAGAGCATCCTGAAAGCGATGGCGGATATTTTGAAGCCTTCCCCCTCGGGGGAAGGTGGCCGCGAAGCGGACGGATGAGGGGCAGCTGCGGTTCGATGCCGTTTCCCAACGGCATTTTAAGATAACTTCCCCTCATCAGTCGCCTGCGGCGACAGCTTCCCCCGAGGGGGAAGCCTATTCTAAAACACTAGGAGCATCAACTATGAAAAAGAAACTGCTTGCGCTGGTCTGCGCACTGGCACTCATCTTCAGCCTTGCAGGCTGCACCATCTCCACCCCGGACACCGTGGGCAGGATCGGTGATTTCGAAGTCACTTCCGGCATGTATCTGCTGGCCCAGTACGGCGCCTATCAGCAGGCAGCTCAGCTGGCCGGCACCGATCAGGACGCCGCGGACGTGAAAGCCTTCCTGAAAGAGACCATCACCACCGATCCTGACAGCGGCGAGACCGCCGTGGTCAGCGACTATGTGGCCCAGAAGACTCAGGAGACGCTGGAAACGCTGGCCGCTGTGGACACCCGCTTCAGGGAGCTGGGCGGCGAACTGACCGACGACCAGCTCTCCACCGCCGACAGCTACGCCCAGCAGATGATGGATCAGTACGGCGACACCTACACCGCCAACGGCATCGGTCTGGAGACCCTCAAGGCCTATGAGCGCCTGCAGGTGGAACACACCCTGCTGCTGGACATGATCTACGGCGCAGACGGCGAGACCCCGGTGGCCGACGACGAGCTGACCAGCCATCTGGACGACAGCATGTATGAGATCGGCTACATCACCATCCCGCTATACAACACCAGCACCTTTGCCTTTGCCAGCGACGACCAGGCTGCCGAGATGCTCAAGCTGGCGCAGGCCGCTGCCGACAGCGCCAACGCCGAAGACGCCGAGACGGTCTCCGACCAGTTCAGCGCCCTGCACGCCGCCGCCAAAGCTGCTCTGCCGGACATCTACGCCGTGCTGGATGCCGAGTCTTCGGAGGACGACGCCAGCGTGCAGACCGAGCTGCTGACCGAGAGCGACCTTGCCGCCGCATTCACGCAGGACGGTGCCGCCGACACCCTGCGCAGCCTTTCTTACGGCGAGGCCGCTGCCGCGCAGATCAACGGCTACACCCTGATCCTGATGGTGCGCATCGACCCGCTGAGCGTTTCCTCTCTGGACGACCTGCGTGGCCAGATCCTCAGCGACATGAAGGGCAACGAGCTGGACGACAGCCTCGCCGCTTATGGCGCACAGCTGGATCATGCGCTGGATTCTTCCGCCATGAACAAGCTGCCCGCAAAGAAGATCGTGAACAGCAGCGCCAACAGCTGAGACTGCTGTAACATAAAACTCCCCCAGTCTGCTTGCGCAGACAGCCCCCTCGGAGATGGGGCCTTTGGCAGTACGGACAACTTTCCGGTTTTGCCAAGGGCTCCCTCCTTGAGGGAGCTGGCATCGCGCAGCGATGACTGAGGGAGTTTTTTATTTTATCACTTTCGCAAACTCTGCGGCGAGGGCCGCATTCACCGAGCGGACAGCATTGGCGTCGGGCTTGATCTCGGTGCGGTCGTAGGTGAACAGGCCGTTCACCTCGTCCTCCACGTCGGTGAGCTGGGTGTACACCAGCGCCGAAAGCCCCTTTTTCAGTTGGGGCAGCACCGTGCCCAGCTGCAGCTTTTTGTAGCGGGCAGTCAGCTCCTCTTTGCTCTTGGCGGTGCCGTAGCCATAGGTCTTGCCCGGGGCCTCGTGGCCGGGCATGGGCCATGCAATGCCGCCGTATTCGCTCAGGACCACGGTGCGGCTTTTCGGCTTCACCCGCAGCGGATAGAAATAGTTGTGGATGGAGTAAACGTCTCCCCCGCCCTGATCGTACCAGCCGCTGGCCTCGTCCACAAGGCGGGTGCCGTCCAGCGCACGGACGGCCTCCACGGCCCCGGCTGCATCAAACTGGCCCCAGCCCTCATTGAAGGGCACCCAGCAGCCCACGCAGGGGTGGCAGGAAAGCGCCTGCACGGTGGCTTCCAGCTCACGGCGGTATTCTTCCCGGCCGGACTCTCTGCCCCGGCTCAGCAGGCCCCAGAGGGGCTCTGCGTCGGGCAGGCGGCGCATGAGCGGCTGGAGCACATTGGTCAGGTAGGTGACGAACCACAGGTTATAGGCGCTGCCGCCGTTCACCATGTCCTGCCAGACCACAAGACCCAGCTTGTCGCAGTGATAATACCAGCGCTGGGGCTCGATCTTGGCGTGCTTGCGCAGCAGGTTGAAGCCCAGCGCTTTCACCTCGCTCAGCTCCCGCTCCACCGCCGCATCCGAGGGCGGGGTGTAAAGGCCGTCGGGCCAGTAGCCCTGATCCAGCAGGCCGTTGAGCAAGATGGGCTTTCCGTTCAGGCAGAAGCGCAGCACCCCCTGCGCGTCCGGCTCACAGCTCCACTTGCGCAGGGCAAAATAGCTGTGCACCGTGTCGAAGCCCTCTTCCGCGCCCTGCGTGGTGCCCACGGTCAGGTCATAGAGGAAGGGCGTGTCCGGGCTCCACGGGAAGAAGTGCTCTTCCGGAATGTTCAGGGTCACTTCGCCGTCCTGATCAGCTTCGTCGCTGCCCCAGTCCTCGGCGATGGTCACGCCCCCGGCCCGCACCACGGCCCACAGATTCGCGGCGCTGCCGGGCGCGGAGGTGTGGGCTTTCACAGTCACCGTGCGGGCGTCATAGTCCGGGGTAACGGTCAGGGTCTGGATGTAATTTTCCGGCACACGCTCCAGCCACACGGTCTGCCAGATGCCGCTCTGGGCCGGGTAGAACATGCCGCCGGGCTTCAAGGTCTGCTTGCCCCGGGCCTGCGTGCCGCTGCCGGAGGGGTCCTGCACGGCCACCCACAGGCTGTTGCGGCCGGTGCCGTTGAGCTGAGCGGTGATGTCCAGCGTGAAGGGCCAGTAGCCGCCCCGGTGGCCCCCGACGAGATGCCCGTTGACCTGCACGGCGCAGGCATAGTCCACCGCACCGAAGTGCAGCAGCACCCGTCCGTCCTCCCCGGCAGGCGGGGCAAAAAAGCGGTGGTAGTGCAGCCACTGGCCGGGCTGCAGGGTGCGCCCCACGCCGGAGGCTTTTGCTTCCGGGGAGTAGGGCACCAGAATGTCGCCGTCCCAGGCAGTGGGGTGTTCCGCCGTGGGGGTGATGGCATATTTCCACAGGCCGTTGAGGTTCTCATAGCTGTCGCGGCGCAGGGCCGGGCGGGGGTATTCGGTCAGAGGGTGCATCATTTCACCGCCTTTGATTTGTTGGCTCCATTCTAGCACAGGGCGGCTGGCTTGTATAGACCAAGTAAAAATCAGAACACTCTTTTGATGCCTGCAGCTTTGGAAGGTCTGCCGATCTTTCCAGAGCTGCTTTTTTCATGGCGCAAAGCTGCCCCAAAGAAAAAAGCCGCTGAACCAGCGGCTTTTTGTGTCCCCTGACGGGGTTGAAATAGTTGGGATTATACTTGGACGTCATACGAGGACGATGTGTTTCCGTCCCCTTGCGGGGAGCCGCGATGGTAAAAAGCATTTCACAGTTATTGTTCACTCTCTGCCGTCCCCTGACGGGGCTAGCTTGATATGATGATGGAGTTCATTCCTGACTTCATGCAGCCGTCCCCTTGCGGGGTATTGTAAGTGGGAAAGAAAGAATGTGATCTCTCATGAGATTCGTCCGTCCCCTTGCGGGGCATCGTCCAAGCTCAGTATAGCACACCTGCGGCAAAATAAAAAGGGCAAAGTTCCGCCCGGCGATCACTGTGGTAATGTTATCTGGCGAAGTGACCAATTTTAATCGTCACTGCGTCCAAAAATGCACTTCGCCAACGTGGCGGACTGACAATCATATGGCGAACTGACTCACTTCGCCAACAGGGGTCACTTCGCCAAATTGGCGAACTGGCAATTATAAGCGTATCTATATATTATTTTTGTCACTTCGCCACTTATTTCTCCACGGTAGAGCGCAGCAAAAAAGGCCGCCATGCCAAGCGGCACAGCAGCCTTGTTTTTGCAGGGTTCAGAAAGCCGGAAGCCTCCGGATGCCCGAAGATTTACTCTTCGTCCTCATCCTCGTCTTCGTCGTCCTCATCGTCATCCGCGTCATGTGGCTTGTAGAAGATGCCGCTCAGGAAGATGCTGATGAAGTACAGCAGCACCATGGGGATTGCCACCATGCACTGAGACACGATGTCCGGCGGGGTGACCACAGCCGCGATGAAGAAGATGACCACGATGGCCACGCCGCGCACCTGCTTGAGGATCGCGGGGCTGATGATGCCCATCTTGGACAGGATGATGGTGATCAGGGGCATCTCAAACACACAGCCGAAGATGATGAACATCGTCAGGCAGAGGTTGACATAGCTCTCGATACTGGTGGTGGTCTGGATGTACTCCGCGCCGTTGATGCCGGTGCTGAGGAACCGCAGCATGAAGGGCATCATGAGCTTGTAGGCGAACAGCACGCCCACGCAGAACAGGATCAGACCCAGCAGCATGACCATCTTGAAGAAGAAGCTCTCGCTCTTTTTCAGGCCGGGCTTTGCAAAGGCATAGATGTGATAGAACGCCACCGGGACGGTGACCACCACGCCCGCCAGAATGGAGACGCGGAAATACTGCATCAGCTTTTCCTGCGGGGCAATGGACACGAATTCATAATAGTCGCGGCCCATGGCAGTGAGCAGATCGATCAGACGGTCTGCATACGCCAGCGAGACCACAACGCCCACCACGAACACCACCGCGCAGATGATCAGCCTGTTCCGCAGCTCTTTCAGATGGCCGGTCAGCGTCATGCTGCCGTCATCCGTCATGACTTCGGCTTTTTTCTTTTTGCGCTTAACGTTCGTAGCCACAATTACTCCTCGTCTTCGTCCTTATCGGCCTTCTTGGAAGCCTTCTTCTCGGTCTTCTCCTCGGAATCATCGGACTCCTCATCGTCCTCCATGCCCTTCTTGAAGCCGTTGATGGTCTTGCCGAACATCTTGCCCAGCTTCGGCAGGTTCTTGGGTCCAAAGATCAGCAGAGCGACGACCAGAATGATCAGCAGTTCGTTAGTACCAATACGCATAATAAAAATCTCCTTTTTACTTTGCCGCGCCGCGTGGCGGGCTTATTGCATAATATCAGGCAACCGCGGGCGCGGGTGCATCCAGTAAGTAATCAGTCCTTCGGCAGAACATCATTCTGACGAGGGTCTTCCTCCACCGGCTCGGCGGCGGGGGCAGCTTCGGCGGCTTCCTGCGCGGGGGCAGCAGCCTCAGCGGGCTCAGCCTTTTCCTCAGCCGGTTCTGCCGCAGGCTCTTCGGCGGCGGGCTCTTCGGGCTTTTCTGCAGGGGCAGCGTTTTCCTCTGCCTTGGGTGCATCCTCGGCGGGGGCAGTCTCAGCAGCAGGGGCAGCGGGCTCTTCCTCGGGCAGCTCTTCCACCGGCTCCTCGGTCAGATCGACCACTTCCTCCGCTTCGGCAGCGGCCTTCTTCTCGGCCTCTTCCTTGCTGGTCTTGCCAATGCCGGTGAAGCTCTTGGTCACGTCCTTCACGCTGCTGTCGATATCCTTCTTGATGTCGGTCAGCGGGGCGACGGCCTCCTTCAGGGGAGCCTGGATCTCATTCAGCGGCTCCACCACGTTCTTCTGGATCTCTTCCGAAGCAGCGCCGGTGTACTTCTTCAGCTCGCGGAGCATCTTGCCGATCTTCTTTGCGTAGACGGGCAGCTGATCCGGGCCGATGAACACGAACGCCACGATGACGATCACGACGATTTCCCAAAAACCAATTTTCATAACGATCCAATTCCTTTCCTGTGCGGAGGGCTTGTGCAGCGCCGATGCTCTGCAGGGGCCTTCTGCTCCCTGCAAAGACAGCCGCGATTCGTTTTTCTTCGCCGCTTTCCGCCCCTGTCCGCGTGGGCTCGGCGCTCTTTGCGCCTGTGTTGCCCTACTTATACCGGAAAGTGGTGAACTCATTCTGAACGTTTTATGAACATTTCATGAACAAGGCGGTGCAAGGGGTGTTTTTGTAAACTTCTGATATTTTTATGTCAAGTTATTACAATTCGGATAGGATACAACGCTGTGGAAACTCCTTCAGTCGCCTATCGGCGACAGCTCCCTCTAAGAGGGAGCCTTTGGCATCAGCACAAAGCCCTCGAAAACACAAACGGGAAACAACCGCAGTCGTTTCCCGTTTGTAGATGAATCAATTTTTCAGTTAGCCGCAGCTCTCGCAGTGGTCGCAGTCCTCTTCGATCTTGCCCACGATGGGTTCCGGATCGATGCCCTGACGGCGGTAGTAGTCGGACAGAGCGGCCTTGACAGCCTGCTCGGCCAGAACGGAGCAGTGCACCTTGATGGGAGGCAGACCTTCCAGAGCTTCCACAACAGCCTTGTTGGTCAGCTTGAGGGCCTCGTCGATGGTCTTGCCCTTGATGAGGTCGGTGGCCATGCTGCTGGTGGCAATGGCAGCGCCGCAGCCGAAGGTGAGGAACTTGACATCCACGATCACGTTGTTCTCGATCTTCAGGTACATGCGCATGATGTCGCCGCACTTGGGGTTGCCGACTTCGCCCACGCCGTTGGCGTCGGGGATCTCACCCACATTGTGCGGGTTTGCAAAATGCTCCATGACCTTTGCGCTATACATGCTTGCCATAATTACTCTTCTCCCTTCAGGCTGAACTGGCGGGCCTTGTTCTGGCCCTGCAGCCACATACAACTCATAGCACGGCGGCGGGGGATCACTTCCTCCAGCACGTCGCACAGATATTTTGCTTCTTCCATGGTGTTCTTGGGGCCGAAGGTGAAGCGCATGGAACCATGGCCGATCTCCTCAGGCACGCCGATGCTCAGCAGAACATGGCTGGGATCCAGACTGTCGGAGTTGCAGGCAGAGCCGGTGGAGGCGCAGATGCCGTGCATATCCAGATCCAGCAGGATGGTCTCGCCTTCCAGGCCCGGGAAGCTGATGTTCACGTTGCCGGGCAGGCGGTGCTCAAGGCCGCCGTTCAGGCGGGCCTCGGGGATGTTCTTCAGGATGCGGTCGATGACATAGTCACGCAGCTCCTGCTCGTGAGACATGCGCTCGTCCAGATGGGTGGTGGCGATTTCCAGCGCCTTGCCCATGCCGGCGATGCCGGCCACATTCTCGGTGCCTGCGCGGTGGCGGGCCTCCTGGCTGCCGCCGTCGATCAGG
This sequence comes from Oxalobacter sp., assembly GCA_963615785.1. GTDB lineage: Bacteria > Bacillota > Clostridia > Oscillospirales > Ruminococcaceae > Faecalibacterium. The sequence goes on from CAVEID010000001.1 coordinate 263,006, forward strand.
TTCTGGGGCCACACGCCTTTGCGGCAGTACAGTGCGCCCATGCCCTTGGGGCCGTTGAACTTGTGGGCGCTCATGGACAGCATATCCACGCCCAGCTCCTTCACGTCCACCGGGATGGTGCCCACAGCCTGCACAGCGTCGGTGTGCATCCACACGCCGTGCTTGTGGGCGATCTCAGCGATCTCCTTGATGGGCTGGATGGTGCCGATCTCGTTGTTGGCCATCATGATGCTGACCAGTGCGGTGTCGGGACGGATGGCAGCTTCCACATCCTCGGGGCGGATATAGCCCTCGGTGGTGGGCTTGATATAGGTGACTTCAAAGCCCATGCGCTCCAGAGCGGCCATGCTGTGCATGATGGCGTGGTGCTCGAAAGCGCTGGTGATGAGGTGCTTTTTGTTCTGGCGTGCCTTGGTGAAGGCAGTGCCCTTGACAGCCCAGTTGTCGGCCTCGGAGCCGCAGCTGGTGAAGAAGATCTCAGCCGGAGAAGCGTTGATGGCCTTTGCGATCTGAGCGCGGCCGGTGTCCACGAACTCCTTGGCCTCGTAGCCCACGCTGTAATGGCTGCTGGGGTTGCCGCAGGCACCGCTCAGTGCCTTGACCATTGCTTCCAGAGCCTCGGGAGCGCAGGCTGTGGTGGCAGCGTTGTCCAGATAAACCACTTTTTCTGTGTTTTCCATAGGGATATCCTTTCTTGCAGGCGCAGAACATTCCTTCTGTCCTGCGTCGTCCGGGCCTTGACCCGTGAAATACTCATTTTGACAGAGATAGTTATACCGTATTATCCCCTAGTGTGTCAATAGGAATACTATATTTTCGTGATTCAGTCACGTTTTTTCGATTTTCCGGTCAATTTTCCCAGCATTACTTTCCATTTGGGGTAGCCCCAGCGCTTATCCTCGGCGAAGTCGTCAGCCAGTTTCCAGGGGAAGGGGCTGCCGTCAAAATAGAGGTTCCCGTCTTCGTCCACACGGTCCAGCTTTTTGGGCAGATAGTCCTCGTCATAGTAGCTCTTGCGCCGGTCGGGCAGCACCCAGTGCAGGGTGCCGTCCTCGTCCATGCGGTCGGCCCACACGCCGAACACGAAGGTGGCCGCTTCGCCGTAGCAGTGCTGCTCAAAGCGGATGGCACCATCATAATAGAACTTGATGACCTCCAGCGTGCCGGACTCTTTTTTGCCGTCCCGGCCCAGAGTGGGGCGGTAGTCCTGCTGGTAGCGGCAGCCGCAGTGGCTGCCGGCGAAATCTTTCGGGTCAAACGACATGGTTTGCCATCCTTTCTTTTTAATTAAAAATGTCCTTCGAAGTCGCCCTCGATCTCATAGGGCCAGCTCAGGATGCCGCCCAGATCATACAGGTTCGTGTAGCCCAGGCTCTCCAGCTTCTGCACAGCGTCGGCGCTGCGGCGTCCGGTGCGGCAGTAGATGAGCCACACGGCGTCCTTATCCGGCAGCACCTCGGCGGCGCGGCTCAGCACCTCGCCCAGCGGCAGCAGCTTTGCACCGGGGATGTGCCCCACGGAAAACTCGTCCGGCTCCCGGACGTCCACCGCCACAGCCTTGCCTGCGTCCAGCAGACGGATGGCGTCGGCGGCGTTGATCTTCTCAGTCATACTCTCACTCCTTGCGATATCGTCTTATCCATCCTATGATAACAGACCTTTTTTGTTTGCACAAGAGTTTTGCTTTGCAAAAGCGGTCTGCCGTGCTATACTATAAAAGAACAATAAGGAGAGAGTCACCATGAAATTTTCCACCAAGAGCCGCTATGCCCTGCGCCTGATGGCAGAGCTGGCACGCTATGCCCCGGGCACCACGGTCAGCCTGAAGGAGATCAGCGAACGGCAGAACCTGAGCCTGAAATATCTGGAACAGATCGTCACCCCGCTGGCCCGGGTGGGCCTTGTGAAGAGCGAGCGCGGCAGTCAGGGCGGCTACCGCCTGACCAAGGCCCCTGCCGACTACACTGCGGGCGAGATCCTGCGCGCCATTGAGGGCAGCGTGGCCCCCATCCCCTGCCTTGGCAGCGAGACCAACGAGTGCCCCATGTCGGAGCAGTGCTTCACCCTGCCCTTCTGGGCGGGGCTGGACGAGGTCATCAATCAGTACATCGACAGCGTGACGCTGGAACAGCTGGCCAGTCAGCTGCCCGCTGCAGAACCCGCAAAAAAAGAGGGCTGCTGCGGGTGCAGCTCGAAAACTGAAAAATAATGCTTGACATTCGCGCCTGCATCGGCTATAATAATCTAGCATTCAGCGAATGTCACAGATAGGGGTATAGCTCAGTTGGTAGAGCAGCGGTCTCCAAAACCGCGTGCCGTGAGTTCGAGACTTACTACCCCTGCCACAAACGCACAGGTTCTTCGGAACTTGTGCGTTTTGTTTTTTGTGCGCCCGCGGCAGGGCCAAACCATTTCGAATCGTCTTTTCAAGTCTTTTTGCAATTTTCCGAAATTCATGCTTGACAAGCAGGCGTTTTTTCGATATAATAAAGCACGTTCCGGCGGTGAGTACCGCACGAAACTTGAGCGATCATGGCCCGGTAGCTCAGTTGGTTAGAGCACCAGCCTGTCACGCTGGGGGTCGTCGGTTCGAGCCCGATCCGGGTCGCCATTTGCTGCTATAGCTCAGTTGGTAGAGCGCATCCTTGGTAAGGATGAGGTCTCCAGTTCGAATCTGGATAGCAGCTCCAAAGGCAAGCACCTCGAAGTCTCAGGACTTCGGGGTGCTTTTTGTTTGCTGTTTCTTTGTTGCATCCATCTGGTTGGCTACTCTGCCCAAAAGTGCGCGCAACTTTCCTTCACAGCTGTCAATTGATGTCGCCGCAGGATTGTTATACAATTGTCATAGTATATTGAGCGGCAGCCTGGCCGCATTTGAGAGTATTGGAACAATTGGAGGTACACATCTATGGCTCGTTTTACCCTTCCCCGTGATCTTTACCATGGCAAGGGCGCACTGGAAGCGCTGAAGACCTTCACCGGCAAAAAGGCCATCGTCTGCGTGGGCGGCGGCTCCATGAAGCGGTTCGGCTTCCTCGACCGCGCCGTTTCCTATCTGAAGGAAGCCGGCATGGAAGTGGAGCTGTTTGAAGGCATCGAACCCGATCCTTCGGTCGAGACCGTCATGCGCGGTGCCGAAGCCATGCTGAAATTTGAACCCGACTGGATCATCGCCATGGGCGGCGGCTCTCCCATCGATGCAGCCAAGGCCATGTGGATCAAGTATGAATATCCCGACATCACCTTTGAAGAGATGTGCAAGGTGTTCGGCATCCCGCCGCTGCGCCGCAAGGCTCACTTCTGCGCCATTTCCTCCACCTCCGGCACTGCCACTGAGGTGACGGCATTCTCCATCATCACCGACTACCAGAAGGGCATCAAGTACCCCATCGCCGACTTTGAGATCACGCCGGATGTGGCCATCGTGGACCCCGATCTGGCCGAGACCATGCCCAAGAAGCTGGTGGCACACACCGGCATGGACGCCATGACCCACGCCATCGAAGCTTATGTTTCCACCGCCCACTGCGATTACACCGATCCGCTGGCCATCTTTGCCATCCGCATGATCCAGGGCGATCTGGTGGACAGCTACAACGGCGACATGTCCAAGCGCGACTCCATGCACAACGCCCAGTGTCTGGCCGGCATGGCATTCTCCAACGCACTGCTGGGCATCGTACATTCCATGGCCCACAAGACCGGCGCAGCCTTTGCGGACTACGGCGCACATATCATCCACGGCGCAGCCAACGCCATGTACCTGCCCAAGGTCATCGCTTTCAACGCCAAGGACCCCGAGGCCAAGAAGCGCTACGGCGTGATCGCCGACGAGATGAAGCTGGGCGGCACCACCGACGATGAAAAGGTCAAGCTGCTCATTGAGTACCTGCGCGGCATGAACGATGCGCTGAACATTCCCCACTGCATCAAGAACTACGGCCCGGACTCCTACCCCACGGAGCAGGGCTTTGTGCCGGAGGAAGTGTTCCTGGAGCGTCTGCCTGAGATCGCCAAGAACGCCATCGCCGATGCCTGCACCGGCTCCAACCCCCGTCAGCCCAGCCAGGAAGAGATGGAAAAGCTGCTCAAGTGCTGCTACTATGACACCGAGGTGGACTTCTGATCTCCTGACGGCATAACAAAATAACCTCCCATTCCGGTCGCTGGTTTCTCACCTTGAGAGCCAGCGGCCGGTTTTTCGCCTGACTTTTGCAGCGACAACCATTCAGAATGGAAAATTATTTTTTGATTGCAGGTTGGAAAAATCTGCAGATTTTTCCGACCTGCCTTTTCACAGGGAGAGTCGCAAAGGAAAAATGCATCGTATGTCTTGCTGCCCGAATGTCCCTGAAGGGCGCAAATCCAGCAAATGCCGCTGACTGAAACGTCCTCTTCCGGTAAAAACGAAGGCCAGAAACGCCCGCAGGCGTTTCTGGCCTTCAAATAGCATAAAAATTCCTATAAGATTCGCAGAGCGAAGCGGAGACAATTCCAAATCGTTTTATCAACAAACAACATAAAACGCCCCGAAGCGTTTCCGCTTCGAGGCGTTTGAGCTGGAGCTGCTATCCAGATTCGAACTGGAGACCTCATCCTTACCAAGGATGCGCTCTACCAACTGAGCTATAGCAGCACGATCACAGCTCAATTATATTACCACAGGTTCCGCCGTTTGGCAAGGGCTTTTTGCAAAAAATTTGGATTTTTCGAAAAAAGTCAGTTTTCTCTGCCGAAACCTGCCGGAAATTCTGCCCCGGCAGGCTCAGAAAAGGGTGCGCACCCACGCCGCCACCGCGCACAGCGGAATATACAGGACAAGATGCCGGATGTACTCCTTCTTGCTGCAGCCGAACATCTGCGGCCCCGCACACAAAAACCGCCCGGCAGTTTTCCACTGTCGAGCGGTTCGCATGTTCAAAGCTTTGTCAGGATCACTCGATCAGGCCGTTCAGCAGAGACAGGCACTTGCGGCTGTGCAGCTTGCGGATAGCCTTGGCCTCGATCTGGCGCACGCGCTCACGGGTGACGCCGAAATCACGGCCCACCTCTTCCAGCGTGCGGGGACGGCCATCGTCCAGGCCGAAGCGCAGGCGGATGACCTTCTCTTCACGGGGAGTCAGGCTCTTGAGGGCCAGATTGATCTGCTGGGCCACCATGGCGCGGTCTGCAGCCTTGCCGGGAGCCTCAGCGTTCTCGTCAGCCACGAAATCGCCCAGAGAGGAATCCTCTTCCTCACCCACGGGGCTTTCCAGACTTGCAGGCTCCTGCGCCATGCGCTGGATCTCACGCACACGCTCGACGCTCATGTCCATGGCCTTTGCCAGCTCTTCCGGGGTGGGCTCGTGGCCGTTCTGGTACACCAGCTGGTTGGTGGCCTGACGCATACGGTTGATGGTCTCCACCATATGCACCGGGATGCGGATGGTGCGGGCCTGATCCGCAATGGCGCGGGTGATGGCCTGACGGATCCACCAGGTGGCGTAGGTGGAGAAGCGGAAGCCGCGGTCGCAGTCGAACTTTTCAGCCGCCTTGATGAGGCCGATGTTGCCCTCCTGGATCAGGTCCAGGAATGCCAGATTGTGTCCCACATGCTTCTTGGCGATGGAGACCACCAGACGCAGGTTGGCTTCGCTCAGGCTGCGGCGGGCGTTCAGGCCGTCGCGGCGGGTCTTCAGCAGCTCAGCGCGCTTTTCTTCGGTCAGGGGGCCGTTCTCCACGGCTTCCTCTGCCTTTTCCTCAGCAGCCTTCTCTTCGGCGTCCTCGCTGGACTTCTCGTTGCCTTCGTCGTCCAGATCCTCGTTGTAGCTGCGGCTGTTCTCGTCCTCTTCAAAGGAGAAGCGTGCGCTGTTCTTCTTGATGTACTCGGGGCCGCCGTACTTCTGGCGGTCAGCCTGCAGGATGTGGGCTGCTTCGGCACCGGCATGGATGCGGCGGCTCAGCTCCACTTCCTGCTCTGCGCTCAGCAGCGGGATCTGGCCGATCTGCTTGAGGTAGTTCTTGACGGGGTCGTCCAGCAGCTCGTCCATGGCGGCCTTCAGGTCTGCCGGGTTCTCCTCGCTCTGGTCATCCTCGCCGTCTTCGCTCAGGCCCAGATCGTCGTTGTTGTTCTCAGCGCTTTCCACCTCAGCCATGATGCTGTCCACGTCCAGCGTCGGCTCGGTGTCCTCTTCCAGCACCTTGATCCCGCGTTCCTCCAGAAGAGTGTAGAGCGTTTCCTCATCCATTCTGCACTGCGATGCCAGCGCCTTGGCCTCCTTGGCCGAAATGGTGCCTTCACCTTTCGTCAACAGTTCCTTTAAAGTCATGCCCATTTTGCTCTCTCCTTCTTGCTCCGGGGATCGTCCCTCCGGTGGGAATTGTGTAATCGGTCGTTCCTGCGCATCAGATCACAAGGCCCCCGTTCACCCCGAACACCTGTCCGGTGATGTATCCGGCGTCCTCGCCTGCCAGGAACACCAGCAGCCGCGCCACCTCATCTGCACTGCCCAGACGCCCCACGGGGGTCTCTTCGGCCAGCGCCGCTTTGTCTTCGGCGGTGAAAGCTGCCATCATGTCAGTTTCAATGACCCCCGGGGCCACACAGTTCACTGTGATGCCGCTGGGGCCTTCTTCTTTTGCCAATGCCTTGGTCAGGCCGATGAGGCCGGCCTTGGCCGCGGAATAATGCACCTCGCAGCTGCCGCCGGTCTGGCCCCACATGCTGCTCACGGTGAGGATGCGCCCGGCCTTGCGGCGGATCATGCCCGGCAGGGCCAGCTGGCACAGGTTGAACGCACCGGTCAGGTTCACGTCCAGCATCCGCTGCCACTCCTCCGGGGTGATGTCGGTGAACAGCTTCTGCTGGGCAATGCCCGCATTGCTCACCAGCACATCCACATGGCCCAGCGCCTGTTCCGCCGTGCGGAACGCCAGCTCACAGCTGGCCCGGGACGCCACATCACACTGCACGGCGGTGATGCCCGGCAGCTCTTTTTCCAGCGCCGCTGCGGCATCCGCGTTGCTGTGGTACAGGATCGCCGCGCGATAGCCCGCCTGATAAAATGCCCGGGCAGCTGCCGCGCCGATGCCCCGGTCGCCGCCGGAGATCAGCACGCACCGGCCGTTCCATTCCGTGTGCTCCGGCTCCTGCGGGGCGGGCTCTTCTTCTGCCTGGGCTTCCGGCTCTTCGGGCGGCTCCGGCTCTTTGTCCAGCACCGCGATCCGGGTGGGCTCATCCACCACCTGCACAGCCGGTTCTGCCTTTGGCTGCGCCACCGGCTCCGCGGCGGGTTCCGGCGGGGCCGGTTCATCGCCTGACAGGTTGAAGGTCAGTTCAAATTCATCTTCGTACAAGAGTTTAGTCCTCCTGTCGTGTTCTCTGCACCGCGTGCGGCGCAGGAGGTGGCTTTGCGCCCACCGCCATCCGGTCAACGTCCTCTTTTTCTCCGGTCAAAGTCCGGTGCTCAGCGTGACGGGAAGGTCTGCAAGATGGGTTTCGACAAAACACCATTAAATAATATAGCACAATTTGCCGAAAAAAGAAAGTGGAAGCTGCCCACTTTTTCACGCAGCTTCCACTTTTTTACGTTTTCTTCATATTCTCAGCCGGAGGCACCGGCGGTTTCCACTTCGGCCGGGCCACAAGCCGGGCCCGCAGGTCCCGGAAAAACGCCTGCAGCAGCTCCCCGGCTTCCTCGGCCCGCAGGCCCTGCTCCACCTTGGGGTGGTGGTTGAAGGGCATGGCGAACAGGTCGGCCACACTGCCGCAGCACCCGGCCTTGGTGTCGGCAGCGCCGTACACCACCCGGCGCACCCGGCTGTTGATGATGGCTCCGGCGCACATGGGGCATGGCTCCAGCGTGACGAACAGCTCGCACTCCCACAGCCGCCAGCCCCCCAGCTTTTTGCAGGCCGCATCGATGGCCAGCAGCTCCGCGTGGTGGAGAGCGTTCTTCTCGGTCTCCCGGGTGTTGTGGGCGGCGGAGATCACCTCGCCGTTCCGCGCCACCACAGCCCCCACCGGCACTTCGCCCAGCGCCGCCGCCTTGCGGGCTTCTTCCAGCGCAAGGCCCATCAGTTCAAAATCGGTCATAGCTTCCCCTTTATCCTGCCGCAAAAACCAGCAGATTATTCAATGTATGCAAAAGCATCCCCGGCCATACGCGCCCGGTGCGGTCGGCAAGCGCTCCCAGCCCCGCGCCGCACACCAGCGCCCAGGCCATGGCCGCCGGGCTCCCATGCTGCAAGGCAAACAGCACCGCCTGCAAAAAGACGGCTTCCCGCCGTCCCAAAGGCCGGGCCAGCCGCAGCACCGCGCCACGGAACACCAGCTCTTCCACAACAGGCGCGGCGATGCAGTGATGCCAAAAGGACAGCGCCCGGGCATCCCCTGCCGGAGCGGGCAGAAGGGCCAGCAGCTTTCCCGCCAGCAGGTAGGCCAGCGCACAGCCGAAGGCAGACAGCAGCGCCTTTGTTTTCGCCTTTTGTTCCATGGCCTTTCCTCCCTGCTGCATCGTTCCCGGCATTTATCTTACCACAGACGGCAGGCCGTGCGCAAGGATTCTGCGCTCTGACGAAACAAATTTTGCTCAAACAATTGACTTTTCCCTACGGCTTCTGGTATAATGCTTTCCGACGTTTTTGCAAAAAGCGTCGTGTATTTTGCTTCAAATTGTTTTTCACCGGAAAACCGGAGGTATTTTATGATCCGCATTCTCACCGATTCTGCGTCCGACATCCTGCCTGCCGAAGCCGAGCAGCTGGGCGTGACCGTCATCCCCCTGAACGTCACTCTGGAGGACGGCACCGTCCTGCGGGACGGCATCGACATGACCCCCAGCGCCTATTATGACCACCTGCGCACCTGCCGCAAGCTGCCCACCACCAGCCAGCCCAGCCCGGAGCTGTTTGAAAAGTTCTATCTGGAAGCCGCAGCCGCCGGGGACGAAGTACTGGGCATCTTCCTGTCCCACGAGCTGTCCGGCACCTGCCAGTGTGCAAAGCTGGCTGCAGACCTCGCCAACGTGGACAACGTGCTGTTCGTGGATTCCGCCAATGTCTGCCTGGGCGAAGCGCTGCTCGTCCGTCTGGCCGTGCACCTGCGGGACGCCGGCAAGACGCTGGTGCAGATCGCCACTGATCTGGAACACGCCAAGGAGCATCTGCACCTTGTTGCCGCCATCGACGACCTGAAATATCTGCGCAAGGGCGGCCGTCTGCCCGCCGCCGTGGCTGTGGCCGGCGGAATGCTGGGCATCAAGCCCCTCATCACCATCAAGGAGGGCAAGGTGGCCATGGCGGGCAAGGCCCGCGGCCTGCCCGGTGCCTATGTGGCGCTGTTCAAAAAGATCGAAGAGCTGGGCGGCGTCAGCCCGGACTTCGCTGCCGTGGCGGGGTATTCCACCGGTCTGCGCGAGGTGCAGCCCATCGAGAACTACTTCCGGGACAACCTGCAGATGGCCGAGCCGCTGGTGCGGCAGATCGGCTGCGTCATCGGCACCCATGCGGGCCCGGGAGCGTTTGGTCTGGCGTTCTTTGACAAGGGACTGGTCATTGACTGACTGATAAACGATTTAAAATTGTCTCCGCTTTGCTCTGACAATTTTCAGAGGAAACATTATTTTTTATTGCAAGCCGGAAAAATCTGCGGATTTTTCCGGCTTGCTTTTTCACTGAGAGGGTCATAGAGAAAAATTGCATCTGTTTCCAGCTGCGCGGATGCGCCCAAAAGGAACAGCCACAGCAGATGACGCTGACCGAAACCGCTCTTTCCAGTGAAAACGAAAGCTTGAACTATTTTTATCCTGCAGAACGGTGAAGCTACAGCCGTCCCGACTCTGCTTTTCCATAGGTCGCGTAACGCAGAATCGCATCAGTACCAAGCTGTGCAGATGCCGCTGATTGAAACACCCCTTTCCCCGTGAAAACGAAAGCCAGAAACGCCCGCAGGCGTTTCTGGCTTTCAAATTATAAATTAAAATTCCTCTAATATTGTCAGAGTGAAACGGAGACAATTCTAAATCATCTTATTCCAGCCACAATTTTCCTTCACACGCCAGCACCTGATCCAGGATCATCCGCGAAACCTTTGCGCCGTACACCATAGCCGGGTGCTCGTTGTACTCAATGATATCATGGAAGTCCTTGTTCATCAGCACGATGACATACTCGCCATAGGGCGTGTGGACGATGCCGCCGTCGTTGCGGCAGGCGTTCATGCTGCCGCTCTTGCTGGCCACCCAGATGAGCTCCGGTGCACCGGTCTCCTCGCAGTCGAGGTAATACTGCGGAAAGTCGTGGGTCAGCATGGTGTTGTAGTGCTGCTGGCGCAGGATGGCCAGCATTTCGGCGCTGGCGGACTGGCTGACCAGTTCGCCTTTTGCGATGCGGGCAAACAGTGCCGCATAGTCCCGGGGCGTGGTGGTACCCAGTTTGCGGTAGCGGTCGAAGTGGAGCGGGTTGTGCAGCACGGTGTGGGCAAAGCCCAGCTCCCGGATGCAGGCGTTGATGGTGTCCAGCCCCAGATAATCGATGATCATGTTGGTGGCGATGTTGTCCGAGCAGATGATCATCATGGTGGCGGTGTCCTTCACCTTGAGCTTTGCGCCCACGCCCAGAGCCCGCAGCATTCCGCTGCCGTCCACAAACTGGCTCTGCTCATAGGTGATCTCTTCCTCAAGGTCTGCTCTGCCCCGCTGCACCTGCAGATACAGCACAGCCAGAATGAACGCCTTGATGGTGGAGGCCGTCTCGAATTCCTCATCCGCGCCCATCTCCACAGTGCGGCCCCGCAGGTCGTCCACAAAGACGCTCATCTTGCCCTGATAGCAGTAGAGTTCCGCTTCGATGCGCTTTTCCAGCGTCATATTTTTATCCATATCGGTATATTCTCCGTGATTATTACAAATTCTCGGTGAAGAAGCGCATCGCGTTAAGGGAATACACGCCCTCCACCTCGTCCTCGGTGAAGCCCTCCTTGCGCAGGGCATCCGCCAGCAGCGGCAGATACGATGCGTTTTCCAGCTGGTGGGGGCCGTCGATGCCGTCAAAATCGCTGCCGAGGGCGATCATCTGTGCGCCGCCCACCTGCTTATAGTGGGCCGCGTGCTTTGCAATGAGCTCCACCGTGCTGCGGCAGGTCTCCGGGTGGGCGGGGTCAGCGTCGAGGAAGGGCGCATAGTAGTTCAGGCCCGCAATGCCGCCCCGGTCGGCCAGAGCTCGGATCATCTCATCGGTCAGGTTGCGGGTGTGGGGGGCCAGTGCACGGCAGTTGGAGTGGCTGGCCGCAAAAGGCCGGGTGCCGTGCTCCACGATATCCCAGAAGCCCTTGTCCGAAAGGTGGCTCACGTCCACGACCATATGCATCCGCTCCATCTCGGCCAGAAACTCGAAGCCTTTCTCGGTCAGGCCCTTTTCGGTCTGGGGCACCAGCACGCCGCCGGGGTTCAGCTGGGGCACTGCCAGCTCGTTTTCGTGGTTCCAGGTCAGGGTCATCATGCGAACGCCCAGCTCATACATCCGGCGCAGCACGCCCACGCTGCCCTTGCAGCAGGCACCTTCTTCAATGGTCAGCATCCCGCTGATCTTCCCCGCTTCGGCGTTCTTGCGGATGTCTGCCGCTGTGTACACCGGGGCGATCTTGTCCGGGTACGCCGCCATGATGCGCTTGAACTGGTCGATCTCTTCCAGCGCCGTCACCAGCGGGTCGGCACCGGGCGTTTTGTCGCCAAGGTTGACGAACGCCGCAAAGCACTGCAGCAGATAATCGCCTTTTTGTAATTTTTCAAGGTCAATATGCAGATCGTTGTGTTCAAAGCTCTTGGGCTGGCCCGCTTTTTCAGCATGGCGCAGCTCACTGAGGGTGTCGCAGTGCAGATCCCAGACTTTCATAGTTTTCTCCCCTTTTTATGATTCTTCCAGCAGCTGCAGCAGCTCTTCCGGCTTCATGGACAGGATGGCCCCATCTGCCGAACCGGTGACCGTCTCGGCAAGGTCCTGCTTGGCCTGCTGCAGTTCCACGATCTTTTCTTCAATGGTGTCCTGCGCAATGAGCTTGTACACCTGCACCGGGTTCTGCTGGCCGATGCGGTAGGCGCGGTCGGTGGCCTGATTCTGCGCCGCCACGTTCCACCACGGGTCGTAGTGGATGACGATGTCGGCGGCGGTCAGGTTCAGGCCCGTGCCGCCGGCCCGCAGCGAAATAAGGAACACGTCCGCTTCGCCGCCGTTGAACCGGCGCACCAGCTCGGCACGCACAGGCTTCGGGGTGGAGCCCTGCAGGGTGAAGTGGCTCACGCCCGCTTCATCCAGCCTCTTTGCCAGCAGCTCCAGCATGGAGGTGAACTGGCTGAACAGCAGGATTCGGTGGCCGCCCTCCACGGCAGCCGTCACCAGCTCCATGCAGGCTTCCAGCTTGGCGCTGCCGCCGTCCCAGTTGTCCGCCACAAGGCGGGGGTCGCAGCAAATTTCCCGCAGGCGCATGAGCACCGCGAACACTGCCATCTTGTCCTCAGGCTTGGCGGCGCGCAGCTTTTCCCGCGCGTCCACCACGGCGGCAAGGTAGAGCTTGCGCTGTTCGGTCTCCAGCTCGATGCGGTGGATGTTCTCGGTCTTGGGCGGCAGCTCCTTCAGCACCTCGGACTTCATGCGCCGCAGGATGAAGGGCCCTGTGAGCTGGTTCAGGCGGCGCAGGGCGTCCTTGTTGTCCTCCTGCACGATGGGCTTTTCGAACCGGGCGCAGAAGGTCTTGTAGGGCGGCAGATAACCCGGCATCAGGAAGGAGAAGATGCTCCACAGCTCACCCAGACGGTTTTCCACCGGGGTGCCGGTGAGGGCAAACCGCACCTTGCTGTTCACCTGACACACGGCCTTGTATTTCTGGGTGGTGTGGTTCTTGATGGCCTGCGCTTCGTCCAGAATGCAGGCGTAGAACTGCTGTTCTTTGTAGAGGTCTTCGTCCCGGCGCATCAGGTCATAGCTGGTCACCACAAGGTCGGCGTCCGCCCACTGCTTTGCCAGTTCGGCCCGGTGAGCGGCGTCGCCGTCCACCGCGATGCAGACAAGCTGCGGGGTGAACTTCCGGCATTCCTCCTGCCAGTTGAGCACCAGCGACGCCGGGCACACGATGAGACTGGGCAGCTTCTGCCCGCTCTCCTTCATGGCCAGCAGGTAGCTCAGCACCTGCACGGTCTTGCCAAGGCCCATGTCATCCGCGAGGATGCCGCCCATGCCGTAGCCGTCCAGCGTGCGCAGCCAGCGGTAGCCGTCCCGCTGATATTTGCGCAGGATGCTGTGCAGGCTTTCCGGCGGGGTGTATTCGCTGTCCTTCACGGCATGAAAACTGCGGCTGATGCGGCGGAATGCATCGTCGCGGTTGAAGCGCAGGCTGTTCTGGCCCGAAAGTGCCCAGTCCAGACTGGGGGCACGGTAAAGCGGCAGTTCCGCATGGCCGCTTTTGAGCTTGGCACCGGAAAGTTCCAGTGTGTCGTTGAGCTCGTCCAGCCCTTCCAGATTGTCGTCCAGCCGCAGCAGCCGGCCGTCCCGCAGGCGGTGATAGCGCTTTTTCTGGTGCAGGGACCGGAGCAGGTCTTTCAGCTCGCTGACCGGGAACTCGCCGGTGTCCACTTCCAGATCCAGCACGCTGCCGTGCACCGACACCCCCACCGTGATGCGCGGCGGCGCGGCCTGTAAATTGCGGAAGGCATCGGTCAGGTAGACTTCGCCCTCAGCCAGCAGGGCAGGCACGCCCTCTTCGAGGAAGCGGTAGATGTCCTCTTCATCGGCGATACCGTATACTTCCGGGTTGTCGTCCACACCGGCCTGCAGGTAAGCCGCCAGCAGCTTTTTGGCCCGGCTCTCGGCCCGCACATCCCGCAGCAGCCCCGCCGGGGCCGGGACAAAAGGGGTCACCTTATCCTCACCATAGAGGAACTCTGCGTGAGCTTCCACGCGGAAGCTGTCCGGGGCGTCCAGATAGAACTGCACCACCGGTTCCAGCGGGATCTGGTTCAGCAGCAGGCGGTCGGGGTCCACGATGTTCAGCTTGCTGCCCAGCTCCGGCAGCACATAGCTGCAAAAAGCCGAAGCATCCGCACTGGTGAAGAACAGGCTCTTGCCGCACAGGGCCTGCAGCGCAGGCAGGATGCGGGTGCACCCGGCTTTCTGCAGCCGCCAGACCGTGTCCTCGCTGAACAGATAGTCATAGTCCAGCCCGTGGGCCAGCCCCAGCGACGGGCTGCACTCCACCTGCACGCCGCCCCGGCGGCGCTCCACGTTCATGGTGATGGCAGGCAGCCCCTCCCGCAGGTCATAGCCGCCCAGATCTCCCGTGTGCTCATACAGCTGCACCAGCGCGTCAAAGTTTTCGCCGGTCAGGGCAATGCCGCCCGCCGGGCCGCGCTCGGCCCCGCCGTAAACCCGCACCGCCATGCTGTCCAGGCTCTGTTTTGCGCTCACCTGACGGCGTACCAGCCGCAGAAGCTGCTGGGCCTCCTCGTCAAAGGCGTCCCAGCGATGAATAAAAGCCAGCGCCTTGCCGTAGCTGACACTGCGGCCGCGCTCGATGTTTTCCAGAAGATCCGGGATGTTCTTGACCACATACTGCCGCCCGCCGTCGCCGTCCGAGATGCGCAGCCGCAGCCAGGGCTGCTGGCCGGACACGAGGGTCAGCTCCGGCTCCAGCCGGACAAAGCCGGTGCGCTGGGGCATGTCCTCTGCGCCGATGTCCTGCAAGGCGGCTTCCCTGTAGGCGTCCAGCAGCCGCCGGGCTTCATAGTCGGTGACGGGAGCGTCCCCATGCCACTTGCGGCCAAACAGCATCTCCAGCCCGGAAGCATAGCTGTCCCTGCGGGGCGGCTCTGCATTCAGCCCGCCAGTGCCCCGCACCACACCCGGAATGGCATCCGGCTTTGCAGGCGCGGCTTCCCCGCTGTTTTTTGAGGCATCTTCCAGCAGCAGAGCGCCGATGTGCTTGCAGTAGGTGCCCTCGCCGTTCTGGTTATAGGGGCAGTCGCAGGAGGCGCTGACAAAGCTTCCGTTTTCCCGCAGCCATGCCTGCGTGTAATAATAATTGGCACGCTTGCCCTGCACCACAGCCGAAAGATGGCGCACACCGTCGGCGTTGACGGTGCAGGTGCTCTGCTGGATACGCTTGCGGTATTTGACCGCCCGCTCAAAAATGTTGTCTCCCAACAGGATGCGGATCTCTTCTGCGTCCATGGCGTTTTCCCTCCCCGGTTCGCTGATGAAAACCTTCTTATCTTATAAGCATACCGCACCCCGGCCCGGGATGCAAGAAAAAATTCACGCCGGCTTTCCAAAACAAAAATGCCGCTCCTTCTCAAGGGAAGGAACGGCATCGTTTCTCACACGGAGCTTGTGGCTTATTCCGGCTTTGCAGCCAGCTCGGCGTCCGTTTCAAGGGCACGCTCGCGGATCTTTTCCAGCGTCTGCTCACTGAGGATATGCTCTGCCTTGCAGGCGTCCTCGGCGGCGGTCTTTTCGTCCACACCCAGCTGCATGAAGAAGTGGGTCAGCAGGCGATGCCGGCCATAGATGCGCTCGGCGATCTCGCGGCCCGGCTCCAGCAGGGTCAGGTTGCCCTCGCCGTCCACCGCGATATAGCCGTTCTCGCGCAGCTTTTTCATGGCAATGCTGACGCTTGCCTTGGTAAAGCCAAGCTCATTGACCACGTCAATGGAACGCACACGGCCCATCCGCTGGGTGAGCATAAGGATCGTTTCGAGATAATCTTCTGCGGATTGGTGGATCTGCATGGTATGTTTGCCTCCTGTCTGTGCCGGGATGCAAAGCACCACGGTTTCATATAGTACAGGATATCACACTTTTGGCCGATGTGCAAGCAATTCGCAGGAAGTTTGTGCAAACAAACCAATTTCTTCCTGCACAAATCTGCTGTTTTGACTCCATCTTTGCCGGTTTTGTTTTGGCTTGTTTGCACAAAAAGCGGTTCAACGCGGGCAGCGGGCACGCCCTCTGTAGGGAGCGGATTCATCCGCTCCGCGGGGAAAACGCCAGCTGCCGGAAAGCGGCGGAACGGATAAATCCGTTCCCTACGGAAAAACGGCGGTGTGCCGATTCCGTCAAAGCCTTATTTGCTCTCCAGATACGCCGCCGGGCCGGACTGGTACAGATCGCCGCCGTGGGCGTCCAGAATGACGGTCAGGGGCATGTCCTTCACCATCAGGCGGCGCACGGCTTCACAGCCGAGGTCGGGCCATGCAATGACTTCCAGCGTTTCCACGCTCTTTGCCATCAGGGCACCGGCGCCGCCAAGGGCCGCCAGATAAACCGCGCCGTTGCGCACCACGGCGGCTTTCACGGCGTCGTCCCGCTTGCCCTTGCCGATCATGATCTTGTTGCCAAGATCCAGCAGACGGGGGCTCATGGCGTCCATGCGGCCGCTGGTGGTGGGGCCTGCGGAGCCGATCACCTCACCCGGGCGCTCCGGGGTGGGGCCGACGTAATAGATGGCGCTGCCCTCGAGGTCAAAGGGCAGCTTTTCGCCCTTATCCAGTGCTTCGGTCATGCGCTTGTGGGCCTGATCGCGGGCGGTGTACACCACACCGGACAGCAGCACCGTATCGCCCGCCTTCAGCGGGGCAAGGTCTTGGGCGGTGCAGGGAGTTGTGAGTCTGTATTCCATCTTTGCCCCTCCTTACAGTTCCGCGCTGGCGCGGCGGGTGACGTGGCAGGAAACATTCACAGCCACAGGCAGGCCCGCCACATGGGTGGGCATCTGCTCAATGGCAAGACCCAGACAGGTGGTCTTTCCGCCAAAGCCCTGCGGGCCGATGCCCAGCTCGTTGATGGCGGTGAGCAATTCCTGTTCAAGATTTGCATAGTAGGGGTCGGGGTTCGGCACGTCCAGCGGGCGCAGCAGGGCTTTCTTGGCAAGATAAGCCACCTTGTCAAAGCTGCCGCCCACGCCGATGCCCAGCACGATGGGCGGGCAGGGGTTGGAACCGGCCTGCTTCACGGTGTCCAGCACGAACTTCTTGAAGCCCTCCACGCCGTCGGCGGGCTTGAGCATTTTGATCCGGCTCATGTTCTCACTGCCGAAGCCCTTGGGGGCCACGGTGATGCGGCAGACGTCGCCGTCCACCAGATGCACCGTGATGGCCGCCGGGGTGTTGTCGCCGGTGTTGCCCCGGCGCAGCGGGTCGGCCACGATGCTCTTGCGCAGATAGCCGTCGGTGTAGCCCCGGCGCACACCTTCGTGGATGGCGGCTTCAAAGCTGCCGTCAATGTGCACATCGGTGCCCAGCTCCACGAACACGCAGGCCATGCCGGTGTCCTGACAGATGGGCAGGTCTTTTTCCTTTGCGGCAGAGAGGTTCGACCACAGCAGGTCAAGGGTGCTCTTTGCCAGCGGCCAGGGTTCCTCCTGCCGGGCCTTATCCAGCGCGTTCTGCACATCCTGCGGCAGGCGGGTGTTGGCTTCGATGCAGAGCCTTGCCACGGTGTTTGTGATCTCCTGTGCGGAAATGGTTCTCATAGAAACTTCCTCCGCTTACAGCCGGGCCACACCGGTCTCGCGGGCAGCTTTTGCCACGGCGTTTGCCACAGCTTCGGCCACACGGGGGTCGAACGCGCCGGGAATGATGTTTTCCTCGCTGCGGTCATCATCGGTGATGAGGTCAGCGATGGCGTAGGCAGCGGCCAGCTTCATCTGGTCGTTGATGTCTCGGGCACGGACGCTGAGAGCGCCCTTGAACAGGCCCGGGAAGCACAGCACATTGTTGACCTGATTGGGGAAGTCGCTGCGGCCGGTGGCCATGACGCGCACGCCGCCTGCCTTGGCTTCGTCGGGCATGATCTCCGGGGTGGGATTGGCCATGGCAAAGACGATGGCGTCCTTGTTCATGGTCTTGCACAGCTCAGTGGTCAGGATGCCGGGCTTGGACACGCCGATGAACACGTCTGCGCCCTCAATGGCTTCCTTCAGGCCGCCCTTGATCTGGCGGGGGTTGGTCACTTCGCCCAGCCAGTTCTTGTGGGCTTCGGCGCTGTTGCAGCCCTTGTACAGAGTGCCGAACTGGTCAACGGCAATGATGTCCTTCGCGCCTGCCGTCATCAGCATCTTGATAATGGCGGTTCCGGCCGCGCCGGGGCCGTTGAGCACGATGTGCACATCTTCCATCTTCTTGCCCACCACACGCAGAGCGTTGATGAGGGCCGCAGTGACCACGATGGCGGTGCCATGCTGGTCGTCGTGGAAGACAGGGATATCCAGCTCACGCTCCAGAGTCTCTTCGATCTCGAAACACTCGGGGCTCTTGATGTCCTCCAGATTGATGCCGCCGAAGGTGGGGGCAATAGCCTTGCAGGCCGCGATCACACTGGCCGCGTCGTGGGCGTCGATGCAGATGGGGAATGCATCCACACCGCCGAACTCCTTGAACAGCACGGCCTTGCCCTCCATGACCGGCAGGCCGGCCTCGGGGCCGATGTCACCCAGGCCCAGCACGGCAGTGCCGTTGGAGACGACAGCCACCATGTTGCCCTTAAAGGTGTACTTGTAAACGTCGTCGGGGTTTGCCTTGATCTTGCGGCAGGGCTCGGCGACGCCGGGGGTGTAGGCGGTGGACAGGTCGTCGCGGGTCTTGACCTCCACCTTGCTCACGATGCCCACTTTGCCCTTGTGAGTTTCGTGCATTTCGAGAGCAGCTTTATTGTAATCCATTTGAAGTTCCTCCAATTCCACTAGAAGGCTTCCCCCTTGGGGGAAGCTGTCGCGTCAGCGACTGATGAGGGGAAGTTATCTTCTGATCTCGCCCAAACAAAGCGGAATCTGACCACGGCTTCCCCTCATCCGCTTCACTTCGTTCAGCACCTTCCCCCGAGGGGGAAGGCTCACTTAGTTTTATTGTAACAGAACCTTCTTCCCATTTCCACCGGTTTTGCCCACTTTTGCGGCAGAGAACAGGCAAAAGTACCACGAATGCCCCGCCGGATTTGTGGAAATTTTGCAAAGAACTTTTCTTTTTGCGTCAGAGCGTTTATAATGGTACGGTATCATTTGCTTTCCCCCGGCCCTGTGAGCCGGTACAACAGGAGGTATTTCTTTTGAACAGCACCACTCGTAAGATCCTTTGCATCCTGTGCGCCATCGCGGCGGCAGCGTGCGTCATCTTTGCCTGCTTCACCCTCACCAAAAAGAAGCAGACCAGCGACGAAGCCGCCTCTTCGTCCGTTTCTTCTGTCTCCCGGTTTGGCACCGTGGCAGACTTCGACTATGAAAACTTCGATTACAGCGACGGTCTGGATGAAAATGGCCGCTGGGCCGACATCCAGAATACGGCAGACTACATCACCCTGCCCAAGGACTACGGCTCCATCGCCCTCAAGGAGTCCGACCTGACCCCCACCGAGGATGAAATCCAGTATCAGCTCAATAATCTGCTGAACCAGTACACCACCAGCCAGGAAGTCACCGGCCGCACTGCCCAGAGCGGCGACATCGCCAACATTGATTATTCCGGCACCGTAGACGGCGTGGCTTTCAACGGCGGCACTGCTTCCGGCTATGACCTGACCCTCGGCAGCGGCACCTTCATCGACGGCTTTGAAGATCAGATCATCGGCCACAACGTCGGCGACACCTTCGACGTCACCGTCACCTTCCCGGACGGCTACGGCGACTCCACCGACGCCGAAGGCAACACCATCACCCTCAGCGGCAAGGAAGCCGTGTTCAGCGTGACCCTGAACTCCCTCTCCGTGAGCGTCACTCCGGAACTGACCGATGAATGGGTGGACTCCAACTTCGGCGTCTCCGATGGCCTGCACACTGCCGATGACTTGCGCAGCTACTTCAACGATGCCCTCTATGAGGACAACTACCAGAACGCCATTGTGGACTATCTGATGACCAACTCCGAGTTCAAGGCCCTGCCCTCTGCGATCACCAGTTACTACATCCGCATGTTCCTGAGCTATTACAATCAGTATGCTTCTCTCTACGGCATGGATCTGAATGCCCTTGCGCAGACCCAGGGCTACGCTGACGCCGACAGCATGCTGGCTGCTTCGGACTCCTACTTTGAGCATCTGGCCAAGCAGGACCTGATCTTCCAGGCCGTTGCCGATGCGGAGAACATCACCCCGACGCAGGAAGAGATCGACGCCGCTGACGCCGAATATGCTGACACCTACGGCCAGAACCGTGCCCGCCTGAACGCTTTGCAGTCCTGTGTGCTGGACTGGCTGGAAGCGCACGCTACTGTGTCTTAACGACCTGAAACGCAAAAAGTCCTTCACCAGCCGGTGAAGGACTTTTTATTTACGCTTTTTTCCCGCCGTTCAGCTTCCAGAGCAGCCAGGCATAGAAATAGGCCATCAGCAGAATGGCGACACACCACAGCACCGACGCTGCCGGGCTCTGCTCGTAGATCTTGAAAAAGGGGTACGGCCCTTCCACCACGCGCTGCACGTTCAGCCACAGCAAAATGGCACCGTAAATCACCGTGGGCACCAGCGCCCACTTCACGGTGCTGCGGGGCAGGCGCGGTGCGCGCTCCAGCAGCACGAAGGACAAGATCGCCGCCAGCGGATTGAGCAGATGGTGATACAGCATGGAGCTGGTGCAGAGCATGATGTACCAGCCGTTGCCGTCCTCGTACATGGGCCCCAGCACAAAAATGACCGTCAGCAGGGTCATGGTCAGGCAGCAGGTGGCAATGTACTTGAGGGTATGCAGCCAGCGGGGCAGCTCTTTCCCGGTAAAGATGCACACCAGCTGGCCCACCGCCACCATGGCGCAGACGCAGGCCGCGAAGATGTTCGAATCCTCGGTGTAGAAGAAAAAGATGCTCTCCTGCCCCCAGCTCCAGCTCAGGGGCAGGGCGATGGGTTCCACGCAGATGACGAACAGATTCAGCGCAATGGAGAGCAGACGGCGGAGGATATCGAGGAATTTTTTCATAAAGGGCCTTTCTTCTGGATTATAAAGGCTTCCCCCTTGGGGGAAGCTGGCACCGCAGGCGACTGATGAGGGGAAGCAATCTTCAGATTTTGTTCGGGTAAAAGTACTTCTGAACACAACTGCCCCTCATTCGTCATTGCTTACGCAATGCCACCTTCCCCCCAAGGGGGAAGGCTTATATCGTCTCCCTGCCCTTTTTCAAGCCACTTTTACTTTGCGGTGTTGATGAAGCTGCGGTTGTCCCACAGGTACTTGATGCCGGAAATTGCAGTGACAGCTGCCACCAGCCAGCACAGCACCGACGCCGCAGAAGCGCACTGTGCGCCCAGCACATTCCCTGTCAGCGAAACGCTGAAATAGTAGAAAAGGATCGTCAGCATCTGCAGCACGGTCTTCACCTTGCCCCACATGTTGGCGGCGATCACCCTGCCGTCCTTGGCACCGGCTGCGATCATGCGCAGGCCGGACACTGCAAACTCGCGGGCCAGAATGATGCACAGCACCACAGGGCTGCACACGCCGTCCCGCATCATGTAGATGAATGCCACAGTGGTCAGCAGCTTGTCGGCCAGCGGGTCGGCAAACTTGCCGAAATCCGTCACCATGTGCCACTTGCGGGCCAGATGGCCATCCAGAAAATCGGTGAAGCTTGCCACAGCAAAAATGATGCCTGCGATCAGATACCACAGCGGGCTGTAATCCGGGGTCTGATACTGGCCGAGCGACACGAAGATCATGAACACCGGCACCAGAAGGATGCGGGTCAAAGTGAGTTTATTGGGCAGATTCATACAAAATCCTCCTCCAATTTGTTATTTTGCAACAGTACCATACAAATCGTAAAGGTCGCTGTCGTCCACCAGAATATCATAGAACTGGCCGGGATACAGCGGCTCTTCGCTGGAAACACAGACGTTGCCGTCCACCTCGGGGGCGTCGCCTGCGGTGCGGCACAGATACAGGCCGCTCTCCTCGTCGATGCCGTCGCAGATGACATGAACGGTCTGGCCCACCTTCTCAGCCTGCTTCTGGGCCATGATGCCGGTTTGGATCTGCATGATGAGCTCGGCGCGCTTGTCCTTGACTTCCTGCTCGATCTGGCCGTCCATCTTTGCGGCGACCGTGTTCTCCTCGGCAGAGTAGGCAAAGCAGCCCAGACGGTCGAACTGCACTTCCTTGACAAAATTGCACAGGTCTTCGAACTGCTCTTCGGTCTCGCCGGGGAAGCCTGCGATCAGGGTGGTGCGCAGGGTGACACCCGGGATCTCACGGCGCAGCTTGCCGATGACGTCCAGCAGCTCAGCACGGTTGGAACGGCGGTTCATATTCTTCAGGATCACGTCGTTGCAGTGCTGGATGGGCAGGTCAAGGTACGGAAGGACCTTCTCGTTGCGCTTCATGGCGGCGATGAACTCGTCGGTGATGCGCTCGGGGTAAGCGTACATGATGCGGATCCACTCGATGCCGGGGATCTTGTTCAGCTTGTCCAGCAGCTCACAGATGCTGCCCGGCTTGCCCCAGTCCTCACCGTAGGCGGTGGGGTCCTGCGCCACGACGATAAGCTCCTTGACGCCTTCACTGGCCAGCCAGCGGGCCTCAGCCACGCAGTCGGCCATGTCACGGCTGTGCAGCGGGCCGCGGATGGCAGGAATGGCGCAGTAGTGGCAGCGGTTGTTGCAGCCCTCGGCGATCTTTAAGTACGCATAGTGGGCGGGGGTGCCGATGACGCGCTTGCCGCCCAAGGGGAAGTCCTTCTTTGCACCGTAGCTTTCCAGATGGTCTTCACCGTGGAACAGGCGGGCCACGATGGTGTCAATGGCCTTGTTGGAGGCGCAGCCCACAACAGCGTCCACCTCAGGGATCTCTTCCTCGATCTGGCTGCGGTAGCGCTCGGCCAGACAGCCGGTGACGATGACCTTCAGGTTCGGGTTCTGCTGCTTATAGGAACAGGCCTCAAGGATGTTCTCGATGGCTTCGGTCTTGGCGCTCTCGATGAAGCCGCAGGTGTTGACGAGGATGACATCGGCGTCGGCCAGATCGGCCACGGTTTCGTGACCGGCAGACAGCAGGATGTGGACCATCACGTCCAGATCGACCTGATTCTTCGGGCAGCCAAGGGAAATACACGCAATTTTCATAGGGGATAATACTCTCTTTCTCTCTTGAGGGTTGCTTTTTCATTCGGAATGATGTGCCTGCGGCATGATGCGCTGACGCAATGATGTTTTGCTGCGCAAAATGATGTGCGCTGCGGCGCATGAGGGGGAACTCCTTCAGTCAAAGCCTTACGGCTTTGACAGCTCCCTCCAAGAGGGAGCCTCTGGCGAAAAGGGAAAGCCGCCCGATATGCCAAAGCCTCCCTCACTGAGGGAGGTGGCATCGCGTAAGCGATGACGGAAGGAGTTCTACTCTTCTTCCGCTCTTCTTATCGCTTCTTTGATGATCGGATACGCAAAGCCCCGGCGCTGCAAAGCAGCCACCACAAGGTCGCGCCGGCCGTCGGCCAGCTTTTTCATGTAGCGGCTTCGCACCAGCGCAGCAGCGGCTTCCAGCTCCGGGCTTTCGCCGTCCTCATCCGGGGCATAGACGCTTTCCAGTGCCTGCTCGATCTGCTGGCCGGAAAGCCCTTTCTGCCGCAGATTCTGGGCGGCGGCACGGCGGCTCTTGCGGGAAGCCAACAGGCTGTGGGCCCTGGCTTCGGCGTAGCGGTCATCATTGACATAATCCCGCTCCACCATCTCGGCCACCGCTTCGGCTGCGGCCTGCTCGGTGAAACCATTGCACAGCCGCTCATACAGCTGCGCCGAGGACATCTCCCGGGACGCCAGCGCATCCAGTGCCCGGGCCCGGGCCTTGGCCGGGTCAGCGCACTTTTCTTCCTCCGGGCGCGGGCGGCGCTTTCTGTAAAAGGACATTTAGTCCTCCACCATGATATCCAGCTCGCTCTCGCTGCTGCGGGCAGGAGCCTTGACCACAGGCTCCTTGGCGTCGGCAGGCTTGGCAGGCTCTTCGGCCTTGGCGGCGGCAGCAGCGCCCTTGCCTGCCGGGCGGCGGGAAGCATAGAGCTTGTCCGCATTGGCGCGGATCTGTCCCTCGATGTCGTTTGCGATCTCGGGATTATCCTTCAGGAACTGCTTGGCGTTGTCGCGGCCCTGGCCCAGACGGATGTCGCCATAGTTGAACCATGCGCCGCTCTTCTGGACGATGCCCAGCTTGACGCCCACATCGATGAGCTCGCTCATCTTGGAAATGCCTTCGCCGAACATGATGTCGAACTCTGCCTCACGGAACGGAGGAGCCACCTTGTTCTTGACGATCTTGGCGCGGGTGTGGTTGCCGATGAACTGGCCGGAAGAGTCCTTCAGGCCCTCCACGCGGCGGATGTCGATGCGCACAGATGCGTAATACTTCAAGGCGCGGCCGCCGGTGGTGACCTCCGGGTTGCCGTACATGACGCCCACCTTTTCACGCAGCTGATTGATGAACACGCAGACCGTGTTGGTCTTGCCGATGACGCTGGTCAGCTTGCGCATGGCCTGGCTCATCAGACGGGCCTGCAGGCCCACATGGCTGTCGCCCATCTCGCCCTCGATCTCGGCGCGGGGCACCATGGCGGCGACAGAGTCCACCACGATGGCGTCGATGGCACCGGAACGCACCAGTGCTTCGCAGATCTCCATGGCCTGCTCACCAGTGTCCGGCTGGCTCACCAGCAGATTGTTGATGTCCACGCCCAGTGCTTCCGCATAGGTGGGGTCCAGAGCGTGCTCAACGTCGATGAACGCCACTTCGCCGCCCTTCTTCTGGGCTTCGGCCAGAATGTGCAGAGCCAGCGTGGTCTTACCGCTGGATTCCGGGCCATACACCTCAATGATGCGTCCGCGGGGCACACCGCCCACGCCCAGAGCCAGGTCAAGGCCCAGGCTGCCGGTGGAAATGGCATCCACCTGCATGGAGGCGTTGTCGCCCAGCTTCATGACGGCACCCTTGCCGAACTGCTTTTCGATCTGGGCCAGTGCGGTGGCCAGCGCATCTTTTTTTGCCTCCGGCTCGGTCTTTTTGGTGGCCGGGGCAACGGTGTTATTCTGATTTTTCGCCATAGCGTGCTGCTCCTTTTCTTCCTGCTGCCCGCTTTTGGCGGGCGATCGTATCCTTTTCCAGTATAGTATACCACAAAATCAAAATATTACAACAAGAAGTTGTTTCTATTTTTCATTTATTTTTCGGGGCTGCGGGCGATCATACAGCGGTCATTGCCGCCAAAGTCCTTCCGGCATTCAATGTCTGTCCAGCCGTTTTCCGCCAGCAGAGCCGTCACGGATTCCCTCTGCTGCCAGCCGATTTCCAGCACAAGCGCCCCGCCGGGCCGCAGCGCTTTCTGGTAATGCTGCGCAAGGGCGCGGTAGAACACAAGGCCGTCCTCCCCCGCTTCCAGCGCCATGGCCGGTTCCTGCGCCACTTCGGGCTGCAGCTCCCGCATTTCGGCGGCTGTCAGGTAAGGGGGATTGGATACGATCAGATCCAGCTGCCCTTCCGGCAGGCTTTGCCAGTAGGTGAACAGGTCGCCTTCCACCGGCTGCACGGCATAGGCAGGCTTTGCCTTCGCGCGCAGAGCGTTCAGTGCCGGGCCCCAGTCAAAGGCCGACGCTTCCGCTTCCTCGAAGGCCGTGGGCTCCAGCAGGTTTTCAGTCTGCCCGCCCTGCCCTTTCAGGGCGCAGCGGCAGTTCTTTTCGAGATATTGAAACGCTTCCGGGCTCTTTTCCACGCAGGTCACCTGTGCCGCCGGGCAGAAGCGCTTCACGCCCAGCCCCAGACAGCCCGTGCCTGCGCAGAGATCCAGCACCTTCGGTGCAGCAATGCCGGAAAGCTGTTCGGCAGCGGCTTCGGCCACCACCTCCGTGTCTGCCCGGGGGCAGAGCACACCGGGGCCGACAGCCAGATCAAAATCCAGAAAGCTCCATGTGCCGCAGAGATACTGCAGCGGTTCCCGGGCTTCGCGGCGGACACAGAGAGCTTCCAGCGTCCGGGCTTCCTCTGCGGTCAGAAGCCGGTCAGAAATGCGGGCATCCCGCCCGGCTGCCGCCCGGAACAGTTCCCGGGCGTCATAATCCGCATCCGGGCATCCGGCAGCGGTCAGGCGGCTTTCCACCTCCTGCACAGCCTGCCGGGGCGTCATGGCTTCGTTTACCATTTGCCCTCCTCCGGGTTCTCGGGCAGGACCGGCGTCACAGCCGCAATGGCCACTTCGATCATGCTGTCGTCCGGCTCAAACACAGTCAGGTGCTGCACCCAGATGCCCGGCTGGCGGATGATGCGGGTGGCGATGTTGTCCGACCGTCCGCACCACTTGAGCAGCTCATAGCTGATGCCCATGACCAGCGGCAGAAGCAGCAGCTTGCACACCACCCGCAGGCCGATGCTGCCCCAGGGCAGCACGCTGTAGAGGAACACGCTGACGATGACCACCAGAATGAGGAAGCTGGTGCCGCAGCGGGGATGGAACCGGGTGTACTTGCGCACGTTCTCCACGGTCAGCTCGTCGCCGGCCTCGTAGCAGGCGATGGTCTTGTGCTCTGCACCATGATACTCGAACACACGGTGGATCTCCTTCATTTTTGAGATGGCCACCATGTAGGTCAGGAAGATGCCCACTTTCAGCACTGCTTCCAGCACCACCTTGCCCCAGCGGCCCAGCGTGACGAAGTGGTTCACGCCGCCCACGATGAGGGTGGGCAGCACGGTGAAGAGCAAAATCGCCAGCAGGCCGCCCAGCACGGCAGCACAGGCCAGCAGCGCGTCCTCCGCCTTTTTGCCCAGATGGTCGCCCACCCATTTTTCAAAGGCGGTCTCTTCCTCTTCGGGGTCGTAGTCATCGCCCATGCTCACCTGCGCGGAGTACATCATATAACGGTAGCCCACGATCAGGCTCTCGATCATGGAGATGGCACCGCGCACAAGGGGGATCTTCGTCCACACGCCGTGGTTCTTCACCGGGTCGATCTTGGTCTCAATGGTGCCGTCCGGCTTGCGCACCGCGCAGCAGATCAGCTTCGGGCCGCGCATCATGATGCCTTCCATCAAAGCCTGACCGCCGACGCTGGTCTTGAAACGTTCCTGTTTGGGTTGATTCATTGGGTTCTCCTAGTTTTTCAGATAAACGGCCTCGCCCTCTTTTCACGGAGCGCGAACAGGTTTATTTTATCATAGAATTATGAAAAATCATTTATGATACAGCGGCAGGCCCAGCGTGACCACAGTGCCGCGGCCAAGGGTGCTCTTGATGTCCATGGTGCCGTCCAATGCGGCCATGATGGAATCCACCAGTGCAAGGCCGATGCCGCTTCCGCGCACCGAGTTGCTGCCCTTGTAGAACTTGGTCTTCACGTTTTCCAGGTCCTCCGGCGGGATGCCGCGGCCCTGATCGATGATCTCCACAAAAGCCTTGTACTCCCCTGCCCACAGCTTCACCGTGATGCGCCCGCCGGGAGCAGAATACTTGATGGCGTTGTCCATGATGTTGATGAACACCTGCCGCAGGCGGTCGGGGTCGGCGTAGACCGGGATCATCTCTTCCGGCTCACTGTAGGAAAGCACAAGCCCCTCCCTCTGGATACGGGCTTCGCAGAAGAGCACCGCGTCGGTCAGCTCCGCCACAAGATCCAGGGGGCGGCAGTCCATGCGGATGCGTCCATTCTGCAGGCGGCTGAAATCCAGCAGCTCTTCCACCATATTGTAAAGACGGCCTGTTTCGTTGTTGATGATCTCCAGACCTTTGCGGTAATTTTCATCGGTGGGGTCATCCAGCGTGCGCAGGGTCTCCACCCAGCCGCGGATGGAGGTCAGCGGCGTGCGCAGCTCATGGGAAACGGAGCTGATGAACTCATTCTTCATCTTCTCGGTCTCTTCCAGTCCCTCGGCCATCTGATTGATGGTGCCGCGCAGGCGGTCCACCTCGTCGTGCTCGTCGCCGGTGACCGGCAGGCGCACGTCCAGCTCACCCCGGGCAATGCTGGCGGCAGTGCGTTCCACCTGCCCCAGCGGCACGACGATGCTGCGGATGAAATACAGACCGGACATGACCGTGAATGTCAGGATCACAGCCACGATCACAAGGCTGGCAATGATAGCGTTTTTGATCTGCGCTTCGATCAGGGCCAGACTGGTGACCAGCCGCATCGCCGCCACATCCTCGGCGGCATAGGGCACCAGATAACAGGCTGCCATGACCATCTCACCGGACTGGGTGCGGTAAATGGCCACGCCCAATCCGTCCGCTGCGTCCTGCGCCTGCTCAAAATCGGTGCTGGTGACAATGCCCTCAGCACTGGTGCCGCTGGAAGATGCAATGACCCCGCCGTAGCTGTCCAGCAGCATAAATTCATATTTGTCCTTGTCCGAGAACTGCTCCACCATGCGGCGCAGCGCCACACTGCGGGTGGCTGCCGTGCTCTGGGCCGTGTCGCCGGTGTACATTTTCAGCTGGCCGGACACGGAGGAAAACCGCCGATACATGGTCTGCTGGACGCTGTTATAATACCCGCGGGTATAGCTGTACAGGAACATGGCTTCGGCCAGCAGCACCAGCAGCACCGTGATGAGCAGGCTGCCGCGCAGCCAGCGGCGGGTGATTCCGCTTCGCATGGCGGTTTTCCTCCTTTCTGACATTTTACGATTTTAAATGGCCGCCGCGTGCGCTTTGACCATATTTAGCGGAAATGTTATTTTTTATATTTGCAAATCCGAAAAGCCTGCGGGCTTTTCTGATTTACTTTTTTACGGGAAAAGGTCGCAAAGGGAAGCGACACCTATCTGCATGGCGTTGGCACCGCCCACTCCGTCCTGCTGACGCTCGCCAGACCACCAGCGAAAGAAAGTCTCGCATTCCACGCAGAGATACAGCGTCGATTGAAATTGCAGCCCACCCTTCAGACATGGCGTCGCATCATCCTGCCGGAGCAGTCGGTGCCGATGCCGGGCAAGCTTCATCTTTACTGGTCGGCCCGTTAGGGTTCAACTGAGAGGTCTTTACTCCTCCCAGCGGTAGCCATAGCCCCACACAGTGAGGATATGGGTGGGGTGGCTGGGTTCATCCTCCACCTTCATGCGCAGGCGGCGGATGTTCACATCCACGATCTTCACATCACCGAAGTAGTTCTCGCCCCAGACGCCTTTCAGGATCTTTTCACGCACCAGCGCAATGCCGGGGTTGCGGAAGAACAGCTCCATGATCTGGAATTCCACCTGCGTCAGCTCAATGGGCTGGCCGGCTTTCAGCAGCACGCGGCGGTTTTCATCCAGCACAAAGTCACCGCTGGTGAGCATTCCCAGCTCTCCGCGCTCCCGGTCATCTCCGCCGGCAGTGCGGCTGACGCGGCGGCAAAGCGCCTCCACGCGGGCCAGCAGCTCACTGACGCTGAAAGGCTTGGTCATGTAATCATCCGCACCGATGGACAGGCCGCGGATCTTATCCTGTTCCTGCCCTTTGGCGCTGAGGATGATGATGCCGATCTTCTGGTCGGTGCGGCGGATGGTCTCGCACAGTGAAAAACCGTTCATGCCCGGCAGCATCACGTCCAGAATGGCTGCATCGCAGCCCGGCTTCTGCTCCAGCAGGGGCAGAGCCGCTTCGGCACTTTCGGCTTCCACGGCTTCCATGCCTGCCAGCCGCAGGTTGAGGGCGATCATTTCGCGGATATTGGCTTCATCTTCAACGACAAGCACTCGTACCATGAACTGTTCCTCCATTCCTCAATTGAGCAGGTGCAGCGCCTTGGACAGGCGGTAATTGGGGTCGGTGATCTCCGCATCCGGGGCCAGTCTGGCCTGCATCTGGCGGGATGCCACAATGCCCAGCCGGGTCCAGCCATTGGAGCTGGAAGTGGTGCGGGCCAGCCGCACCGTGAGCACCAGCTGATCTTCATCCACCGTGCGCAGCTCCACCGCCCCGTCGTATTGTTCACTGTCCGTGAGCTTGAGGTTACCCTCCCACTCCATGGGCAGTTCGATATAGCAGTTGGTCTCTTCGTCCAGCAGGCCGAAGCTCTTTTCCGGGTTCGGGCTGGTGTAATCCATCCAGACGATGAAATCCATGCGGCGGCTCTGGCTCATGTTCAGCAGGCCCGCTTCATCCGGCTGGGTGGGGATCTCCACGATGCCGTCGCCGTCCAGATCCTGGCTGACCAGATTCGGCACATTGCGCAGAGATGCGTTGTACAGCCGCTCGGTGCTGATCTGGCTGGCGGGCACCATCTGCTGGGTGTCTTCATCAAAGTGCAGCAGCACAGAAGCCAGGTTGTTGCCCGAGATGCCGGTCCAGCCGTCCAGCACCAGATAATGCTTGCCGTCAGCGCCCATGCCTGCCGCCACCGAAGCACAGCCTGAGAAGCGGTTGGCCGAAAGGCCCATGACGGCCACCTGCTGGAAGCTGCCTTCCTTGTCCACGGTCAGCAGCTCGATCTGCACGCCGCCGTCTTCCAGCGTGGACATGAGGATCAGATCCTGATTGCCCCCGCCGGTGATGTCCTCCACCAGATATTGCTGATACTGCTGCTCCAGAATGGTGGTCAGCACTCCGCTTCCGTAGGAATAGACGGCCAGATAATGGTCACCCTGTGCTGCCACATAGCCCACCACCAGCTGGCTGGCACCGCCCGGCTGCAGCTGCGCAAGCCCCACGGACTCCACTGTGTCGGCCAGGCCTTCCACGTTCTGGCGCACCTTCCATGCGCCGTCGCTGTCCTTCTGCAGGATCGCGATACAGACATTGGAGCTTTGAGCCGTCGTGTAAAGAACTGCGGCGTCCTGCTGGCCGTCGCCATCCAGATCATGGATCAAAAAAGGCGAAAGCAGATCTCCCTGCATGGGATATTTCAGCTGGGCGCTCTCCCCCAGCCAGTCGTTCAGGGCCGTCTGCACATCACCGTAATCGCCGGAAAGCTTTGGCGCACGGAGAAGTTCTTCCACCTGCGCACGCTCCCCCAGCATCCCGTCGCAGCCAGAAAGAAGCAGGCACAGCAGCATGCAGGCCAGCACACAGACGCTTTTCAAAGACCGCTTCAACAGCTGTTCCTCCTTCCTGCAAAACTCACGGGCAAAACCCGAAAATACGCTATTGTCAGTATACCACGGGCCGGGCGCAATGCCAACACCTGAAAACGATTTAAAATTGTCTCCGCTTCGCTCTGACAATATTAGCGGAAATATTATTTTTCTAATTTACTTTTTCACGAGAGGGGTCGCAGCGGGAAACAGCATCTTTCCCAGCCGAGCATCAGGAAGTTTCCTAAGCAAATGATCCGCTGGGGTGGGACCCTGTTGCCCGTAGGGCAATAGGGCGGGCGATGGAATGGCCCGAAGCATTTGCGTGGAAAGCTTCCTGATGCTCAGCCCATAAGCGATATTTATTTAAAAAAAGAGACTACCGCACCTGAGTGCGATAGTCTCTTTGGAAAACTGTATCGAACAGTCAGAGTCGATTAGACGAGCTCCAGAACTGCCATCTCAGCTGCATCGCCGCGGCGAGCGCCGATCTTGATGATGCGGGTGTAGCCGCCGTTGCGGTCAGCGTACTTGGGGCTGATCTCATCAAACAGCTTCTTTGCAACATCTTCCTTGGTGATGTAGGCATAAACCTGACGCTTGGTGTGCAGGTCGCTTGCCTTGCCAAGGGTGATCATCTTCTCGGCCATGGAACGAACGTCCTTAGCGCGAGTGACAGTGGTCTCAATCTTGCCATTCTCTAACAGGTAGGTAACCATAGCGCGCATCATAGCGTTGCGGCTGTCGCTGGTTCTACCGAGCTTTCTGGTACCGGGCATCCCGTTTCACTCCTTAATTATTTTAGTTATTCGTCATCCGTGTTCAGCTTGAAGCCCAGAGAGTCCAGCTTTGCCATGACTTCTTCCAGGCTCTTGCGACCGAGGTTGCGGACCTTCATCATCTCGTCCTCGCTCTTGCTGACCAGATCTTCCACCGTGTTGATGCCGGCACGCTTCAGGCAGTTGAAGGAACGCACGCTCAGATCCAGCTCTTCGATGGTCATCTCCAGAGCCTTCTCCTTGTCGTCGTTGGTCTTCTCCACCATGATCTCAGCGCCAGCGGCCTCATCGGACAGGTTGACGAACAGGTTCAGGTGCTCGGTCAGCACGCGGGCAGCCAGAGAAACGGCTTCCTGAGCGTTGATCGTGCCATCGGTCCAAACCTCAATGGTCAGCTTGTCATAATCGATCGCCTGGCCAACACGGGTGCTCTCGACGTTATAATTCACCTTGAGCACAGGGGTGTAAATGCTGTCAACGGGAAGAGTGTTGATGTCGTTCTTCTCGATGATAGCCTGTTTGTTGCGCTCTGCGGGCACATAGCCGCGGCCCTTGTCGAAGGTCAGCTCCATGACGAGCTTGCCGCCCTCGCCCAGGGTTGCGATGTGCCACTCAGGGTTCAGAATTTCGATGTCATCGCCCTGCTTGATGTTGTCAGCGGTGACCTCACAGGGGCCGACTGCCTCAACACGCACTGTCTTCGGACCATCGGTGTACAGCTTTGCAGCAATACCCTTCAGGTTCAGGACAATTTCGGTAACGTCTTCCTTGACGCCCTCAATGGTGGAGAACTCGTGAACCACGCCGTCAATCTTGACGCTGGTCACGGCGACACCGGGCAGAGAGGAAAGAAGCACACGACGCAGGCTATTGCCCAGTGTGATGCCAAAGCCACGCTCCAGCGGTTCTGCCACGAATTTGCCGTAGCGGCCGTCCGGGGACAGGCTTGCCGTTTCGATTTTGGGACGTTCAATCTCCATCATATCTATGCCCTCCTTGTCAAACCGGTGCATCC
The DNA here is from genome assembly GCA_963615785.1 of Oxalobacter sp. GTDB lineage: Bacteria > Bacillota > Clostridia > Oscillospirales > Ruminococcaceae > Faecalibacterium. The sequence goes on from CAVEID010000001.1 coordinate 295,764, forward strand.
ACCGGCCCATTATTAAATTCTTTCAAAGAAAAGAATGCGAAAGATAGCCATCCAGTAGGAAGGCTCGTCCTTCTTAATGGATTACTTGGAGTACAGCTCGACGATGAGGTGCTCTGCGACTTCGTAGTCGATGTCGCTGCGCTCAGGCAGCTTTGCGACAACGCCCTTCAGAGAACCGGTCTCACGGTTCAGCCAGGAGGGCAGAGCAACAACGGGAGCCTCGGGGCCAGTCAGCTTTGCAAACTTTGCAGAGGAGCGGCTGGACTCGCGGACTTCGATCACGTCGCCGGCCTTCACCTGGTAAGAGGGGATGTTGACCTTCTTGCCGTTGACGGTGAAGTGAGCGTGAGAAACCAGCTGACGAGCGTCGCGGCGGGTCTGAGCAAAGCCCAGGCGGAACACAACGTTGTCCAGACGGCACTCCATGATCTGCAGCAGGTTCTCACCGGTCTTGCCGGGGCGAGATTCTGCCTTCAGGTAAGCGTTGTGGAACTGCTTCTCCAGAACGCCGTAAATGAACTTGACCTTCTGCTTCTCCTTCAGCTGAGATGCGTACTCAGACTGCTTCTTGCGCATGTTGCCATTGGAGTTGCGGGTGGTATTCTTCTTTGCATAGCCCATGACCGCAGGAGAAATGCCCAGGGCCTTGCAACGCTTTGCGATAGGCTGCGTATTCTTTGCCATAATTCAATTTCCTCCTTCGATCAGACACGACGGCGCTTCGGGGGACGGCAGCCGTTGTGGGGAATGGGAGTCACGTCCTTGATCAGGGTGACTTCCAGGCCGGTAGCCTGCAGCGCACGAATAGCGGACTCACGGCCAGCGCCGGGGCCCTTGACGTAGACCTCAACGGTCTTCATGCCATGCTCGATAGCAACCTTAGCTGCGGTCTCAGCAGCAGACTGGGCTGCAAACGGAGTGCTCTTGCGGCTGCCGCGGAAGTTCAGGGAGCCGGAGGAGCACCAGGACACTGCATTACCCTGCAGGTCGGTGATGGTGACAACAGTATTGTTGAAGGTAGACTGGATATGAGCCTGACCAGCAGCAATGTTCTTGCGCTCTTTGCGCTTCATGCGGACATTAGCGCCCTTCTTGGCATTATTTGCACTTGCCATTTCTCAAATCCTCCTTACTTCTTCTTGTTAGCGACAGTGCGCTTCGGGCCCTTGCAGGTGCGTGCATTGGTCTTGGTGCGCTGGCCGCGGCAGGGCAGATTCTTGCGATGGCGGGTGCCACGGAAGGACTGGATCTCAACCAGGCGCTTGATGTCCAGAGCAACGTTGCGGCGCAGGTCGCCCTCAACGATGATGTTAGCCTGATCGATGTAGTCGCGGATCTTAGCCTCTTCTTCCAGAGTCAGGTCCTTGACGCGGGTATCGGGGTTGATGCCAGTTGCTTCCAGGATCTTGTTAGCAGTGGTCTGGCCGATACCATAAACGTAGGTGAGACCCACCTGAACGCGCTTCTCGCGGGGCAGGTCAACGCCGGCAATACGTGCCATAGTAGTTTCCTCCAAAAATCATCCCATGTCAGTGTCGGGGTCTGCGCCGGGACTCTACGCACTTGACCCCCAGGCGCCCGAATTAGCCCTGGCGCTGCTTATGCTTGGGGTTCTGGCAGATGACCATCACGCGGCCTTTGCGGCGGATGACCTTGCACTTTTCGCAGATGGGTTTCACGGAAGGCTTGACCTTCATGATGTTGAACCTCCTTTTGGTTGATACCCTGGTGCTTATTTGGAGCGCCAGGTGATGCGGCCCTTCGACAGGTCGTAGGGCGACATTTCCACGGTTACCTTGTCCCCGGGCAGGATACGGATGAAATTGGTCCGCAGCTTGCCGGAGATGTGCGCTAAGAGGATGTGACCGCTGGGAGTGAGCTTCCCGGTGTTCTTATCCTCGCTCAACATTTCCACCTTAAAGATGGCGTTGGGCATGGCTTCACGCACAATGCCTTCGATCTCGATGACGTCTTCTTTAGACAAGCTATTTGCCTCCTCATTTGGATCTGCTCAGTTTGTCGTTGAACGGGGCCACGCCTTCGTCTCAGTTCTTTGCGCCGCCTTCACAGTTTCTCGTGCCTGCGCCCGATTTACTGTTCTCAGCAATGCGTTCTGATCTTCGCTTCCGGCCTGACTCACAGACGGACAGGTGGCGATGAGCGCCACATACTTCATCTCCTGCGGCACGAAATCCGCAAAACGGGCAGAGAGACCCTGTCCGTCGAGGAAGTATCTGGCTTCCACAGCCATTTATAGATTATACACCTTTTGCTGTCAATTTGCAAGAGGTTTTTTCCGTATTTCCGATAAAAATTTCTTCAAATTTAAAATCGGCGCTTCGTCTCCCCCGCCTTCGGTTTTCTCCACCGCGAAGATGAAACTTTTTCACCAAAAGTTGTCATAATTGCACAAATGGCAGGTCTGACTTTATAAAAACGCCGCCTGCAGCGGAGCATTTCTGCTCTTTCACAGGCGGCGTCTGCCGTTATTGGGGATTCTGCCTTACTTCAGGCTGAACTTCTCCGGGTCAAAGTCCGGGTCATCCCAGAAGCGGGTCATGATCTCGGTGTGGTCCTTCAGGATCGCGTTGGAGTGCTCGAAGTGAGCAGCCAGGCCGCCGTCCTTGGTCTTGACCGTCCAGCCGTCCTTGGACTGGAAGATCTTGCAGTCATACTGGCAGATCATGGGCTCGATGGCGATGGTCATGCCGGGCACCAGACGCGGGCCGCGGCCCTGATGGCCGTAGTTCGGAATCTCCGGGTCCTCATGCAGTTCCTTGCCGGTGCCGTGGCCCACGAACTCGCGGACAACGGAGAAACCGGCGTCCTCGCAGTAGCTCTGTACCGCGTAGCCGATGTCACCGACGCGGTTGCCGGCCTTGGCCTGCTCGATACCTTTATAAAGAGCAGCCTTGGTCACATCCAGCAGACGCTGAGCCTCCAGATCGATCTTGCCCACCGCATAGGTGCAGGCATTGTCGCCGTTGAATCCATCGATCTTTGCACCGGTGTCGATGCTGACGATATCGCCGGGACGGATGACGATGTCATGCGAAGGGATACCATGGATGATGGTATCGTTCAGGCTGATGCAGGCCGTGCCCGGGAAGCCATACAGGCCCTTGAAATTGGGGATGCCGCCGTGCTTGACGATGAAGTCATAGATCAGCTTATCCAGTTCCCAGGTGGTCATACCTGCTTCGATATGTTCACCGCCGTATTTCAGGGCAGCCGCGCTCAGGGCATTGGCCTTGCGCATACCGTCCAGCTCTTTCGCATTCTTGATCTGAATCACAATTATGCCTCCAAAGCCTTCATGACTTCAGCCGTGGTCTCCTCGATGGAGGGGCAGAACTTGATCTCTGCCAGTTTGCCGCGGGTGCGGTAGAACTCCACCAGCGGCTCGGTCTGCTCATGATAGGCTTTCAGACGATCCAGCACAGTGGCGGGCTGGTCATCCTTGCGGATGACGGTCTTGCCGCCGCACAGATCGCATACACCTTCGACCTTGCTCTTCTTGTTGACGATGTGGTAGCTTGCGCCGCACTTTTCGCAGACGCGGCGGCCGCTCATGCGGTCAACGATGATATTGTCCTCGACCTGCAGCTCCAGCACCTTGTCGATGCGGATGCCCATGGTCTCAATGGCCTCGGCCTGAGCGATGGTGCGGGGCACACCGTCCAGAATGAAGCCGTTTGCACAGTCGGGCTGTGCCAGACGCTCCTTCAGGATGCCGATGATGACTTCATCGGGAACCAGTGCGCCTGCGTCCATGAAGCTTTTGGCCTTCAGGCCCATCTCGGTGCCTTCCTTGACAGCAGCGCGCAGAATGTTGCCGGTGCTGATGGAAGGGATGTTCAGCTTTGCGCAGATGATCTCGGCCTGAGTGCCTTTGCCGGCGCCGGGAGCGCCCAACAGAATCAGATTCATAGGATCTCTCCTTTCCTTCTATAAAAGGACGTCGTTCTTGTTTGGGCTGACAAACAACCCAAAAGTAAAAAAGCACTGAAAAGTCCGAGCGTACTCTCCTTTCCAGTGCTTTCTCACATCTTAATTATTGTGGATCAACCAAGGAAGCCCTTGTGATTGCGCATCGTCATGAAGCTGTCGAGGCTGCGGGTGGTATCAAGTGCCACACCAACCACGATCAGCAGGCTGGTACCGCCCAGCTGGATACGCATTCCGGTCAGGTTGCCCAGAATGATCGGCAGCACAGCCACCACAGCCAGGAAGATCGCGCCGATGAGGGTGATCTTGTTCAGGGTGCGGGTGATGAAATCGCTGGTCGGCTTGCCGGGACGGAAACCGGGGATCGAGCCGTTGTTGCGGCGCAGATTGTTGGCGATCTCAACAGGGTTGTACTGGATGGCCACATAGAAGTAGTTGAATGCCAGGATCAGCAGCAGATAGATCACAACATACAGCCACGAAGTGTAGTTGAAGGTGTGGAAGAATGCATACCACACAGGGTGAGCATTCTGATCGATCTGCAGGAAGCTGCCGATAGTGCCCGGAATGGACACCAGAGCCGAAGCGAAGATGATGGGCATGACGCCGCTCATGTTCAGCTTCAGGGGCAGGTAGCTGTTCTGGCCGCCCATCTGCTTGCGGCCCACCACACGCTTGGCGTACTGGATGGTGATGCGGCGCTCCGCGTTGGTCATGATGACCACGAAGACCACAGCGACCAGTGCCAGAATGACCAGCAGCGGCAGGAACACATAATACTGGGGCTTGCCGGACGCTGCCTGGGTCAGCAGACCCGCGACAGAGGTGTACAGCGAAGACCAGTTGGAAACGATGGATGCGAAAATGATCAGGGAGACACCGTTGCCGATGCCCTTATCATCGATCTGCTCGCCGCACCAGGTGATCAGCTGAGCACCTGCCACGAACGTTGCGATGATGACCACGGCAGCGAAGACGCCAGCCGCGCCGGAAGTATACTTCAGTGCGCCCATATTGCGGATCACGAAGTAGTAGCCGATGCTCATGATCAGAGCGATCACGCCGCCGGCATACCGGTTGATCTGCTGCAGCTTCTGCTGGCCGTCGGCTTCCTTGGCCAGATTCTCCAGCGAAGGAATTGCCACGGTGAGCAGCTGCACAATAATGGAGGCGTTGATATAGGGTGTCACACCTAACGCGAAGAGCGTGCAACGAGCCAGTGCACCGCCGCTCATCATGTTCAGATAAGAGAGCATGTCGCCGTTTGCAAACATCTGCGTCAGTGCAGAGTTCGAAACGAACGGAACGGGGATGGCACAGCCCAGACGGTACACCACGAGGATCGCCAGCGTGAACAGGAGACGATTTTTAAGCTCGGGGATCTTCCATGCGTTACGGAATGTCTGGAACACCTTACATCACCTCAGCCTTTCCGCCTGCCTTTTCGATTTTCTCTTTGGCAGAAGCGGAATAGGCTGCGGCCTTCACGGTCAGAGCCTTGGTCAGCTCGCCGTTGCCCAGAACCTTAACGCCGTCCAGGGTCTTCTTGACCAGACCCTTTGCCTTCAGAGCCTCGGTATCGACGACATCGCCGGCGTTGAAAGCAGCTTCCAGATCAGCCACGTTGACGATGGCATACTGGGTAGCAAAGATGTTGTTAAAGCCAACCTTGGGCAGGCGGCGTGCCAGAGGCATCTGGCCGCCCTCGAAACCAGCGTGCTTCACGCCGGAACGGGCCTTCTGGCCCTTGCTGCCGAAGCCGGCAGTCTTGCCATTGCCGGAGCCAATGCCGCGGCCCTTGCGGGTCACAGGCTTGTTGGCGCCCTTGCTGGCGTGCAATTCATGAAGCTTCATTGTGCGTTTACCCCCTGCTATTAGGCTTCGGTGACGCTCAGCAGGAAGCCGATCTTTGCGATCTTGCCCTGCGTAGCGGCATTGTCAGGCTGAACGGTAACGTCGCCCGGCTTCTTCAGGCCCAGAGCCTCAGCGGTAGCGATCTGCTTAGCGCCGCGGCCAATCAGGCTCTTCTTCAGCTCGATCTTGAGCATCTTATCTGCCATGGTTTGTTACCTCCTTAACCCAGAATTTCTTTCACGGTCTTGCCGCGCTTCTCAGCGACAGACTCAGCGCTGACCAGGCCGCACAGACCTGCGAAGGTAGCAGACACAACGTTGATGGGGTTGTTGGAACGCATAGACTTCGCACGGATGTCCTTGATGCCAGCAGCCTCAATGACGGCACGCACAGGGCCGCCGGCAATCATGCCGGTACCAGGTGCAGCCGGCTTGAGCAGAACGGCGCCTGCGCCGTACTTGCCGACGATCTCGTGGGGGATGGTGGTGCCCTTCAGGGCAACCTTGTGCATGTTCTTCTTTGCAGCAGCCTCGCCCTTGCGAATTGCCTCAGGCACTTCGCCGGACTTGCCGATGCCGTAACCGATGGTGCCCTTGCCGTCGCCCACGACAACCAGAGCGGCAAACTTCATGATGCGGCCGCCCTTGACAGTCTTGGAAACGCGGTTGATGGAGACAACCTTGGTGATCATGCCGTCGTCTTCACGGTTTCTCATAGCCATAATGTGTTTCCTCCTCTCATTACAGCTTCAGGCCGCCCTCGCGGGCGCCATCAGCCAGGGCCTTAACACGGCCATGATAAACGTAGCCACCACGGTCGAACACGACCTCGGTGATGCCCTTTTCCAGAGCCTTTGCTGCGATCTTCTTGCCGATCTCAGCAGCGGCCTCGACGTTGCCGCCGTTGCCGTTGAAGTCCTTGTCCATAGTAGAAGCCGACACCAGAGTCACGCCCTGCTCATCATCGATGATCTGAGCGTAAATGTGCTTGGCGGAGCGGAAAACATCCAGGCGAGGACGTGCTGCGGTGCCGCTGATCTTGTTACGAACGCGGCGATGACGACGAAGACGAGCTTCGTTCTTGTCGATCTGCTTAACCATTGTCTTTCACTCCTTACCTTATTTCTTGCCCTTGCCGGCCTTGCCTTCTTTGTGCTTGACAACCTCGCCCTCGTAGCGGATGCCCTTGCCCTTGTAAGGCTCGGGCGGCTTCTTGGCGCGGATCTCAGCGGCATACTGGCCGACCTTCTGCTTGTCAATACCGGTAACGGTGAAGTGGTTGGGGTCCTGCCACACGATGGTGCAATCCTCGGTATCGGGGATGGTCACCTGATGAGAGAAGCCCAGGTTCATGACCAGGTTGGAGCCCTGCTTCTGGCAGCGCAGGCCGACGCCCACGATCTCCAGCTTCTTCTCGTAGCCGTTGACAACACCGTTGACCATGTTAGCGATGTTGGTACGGGTCAGGCCGTGCAGGCTGCGGGCCTCGGGTTCGTCATTGGGGCGGGTAACCAGAACTTCATTGCCCTCGACCTTGACGGTCATGAGGGGATGATAGTTGGAATTCAGGCTGCCCTTGGGGCCCTTGACAGCGACGGTGTGTGCTGCCTCATCGACAGTGACAGTGACGCCGGCAGGAATGACGATGGGTTTTCTTCCAATTCTCGACATTGTCTTTTACCCCTTTCTTACCACACGTAGGCCAGGACTTCGCCGCCGACGTGTGCAGCACGTGCAGCCTTATCAGTCATGATGCCCTTAGAGGTGGAAATGATTGCGGTGCCCAGGCCCTTCATGACCTTGGGCATATCTTCGCAGTTGGTGTAGATGCGCAGGCCCGGCTTGGACACGCGGCGCAGACCAGCGATAACGGGCTCGCCGTTAGCCTGGTACTTCAGGGTGACAACGATGGTGCCCTGAACGGTGTCGTTCTTGACCTGCATGCCCTTGATGTAGCCCTCGTCAACCAGAATCTGGCAGATAGCCTTCTTCATGTTGGAAGCGGGGATCTCCACAGAAGGGTGTTTGGCAGTGCTAGCGTTGCGGATGCGAGTCAGCAGGTCCGCGATAGGATCAGTAATCTGCATTTGCCACTAACCTCCTTAGATTAGCTCTCGTTTGTTTTATAATGATACCGCCCCGAAACAACTGTTTGCCCCGGGGCGGATATCCGACAAATTATCCGGCCCTCCGGTTGATTACCAGGAAGCCTTCTTCACGCCCGGGATCTCGCCCTTGTAGGCCAGCTCACGGAAGCACACACGGCACACGCCGTACTTGCGCAGCACGGAGTGGGGGCGGCCGCAGATGCGGCAGCGGGTGTATGCGCGGGTAGAGAACTTAGCAGGACGAGACTGCTTCAGCTTCATAGACAGTTTAGCCATTGTACAAATCTCCTCCCTTAGTTGTTCTCTGCGAACGGAGCGCCCAGAGCCTTCAGCAGCTCCTTGCCCTCTTCGTCAGTCTTGGCAGTGGTGACAAAGCAGACATCCATGCCGCGGACTGCATCGACCTTCTCGAAGTCGATCTCAGGGAAGATGATCTGCTCCTTGATGCCACAAGCGAAGTTGCCGCGGCCATCGAAACCGTTGCCGTTGATGCCGCGGAAGTCGCGGACACGGGGCAGGGCGATGTTGAAGAAACGATCGACGAACTCGTACATACGCTCACCGCGCAGGGTGACCTTGCAGCCGATGGGGGTGCCCTGGCGCAGCTTGAAGTTAGCAACGCTCTTCTTGGCACGGCAGACGACTGCCTTCTGGCCAGTGATCTGGCCCAGATCCTTCATGACAGCTTCCAGAATCTTCTCGTTGTCCTTGGCTTCGCCGCAGGCAACGTTGATGACGACCTTGTCCAGCTTGGGGATCTGCATAACGCTCTTGTAACCGAACTTGGAGTTCAGAGCAGGAGCAATTTCATTGACATACTGTTCTTTCAAACGAGCCATTGTTCCTTACTCCTTTCTTACAGCTCAGCGCCGCACTTCTTGCAGACGCGAACCATCTTGCCGTCCTTCTCGACGTGGCCCACACGCACGGCCTTGCCGCACTTGGGGCAGATGGGCATGACCTTGGATGCGTACATAGCACCCTCAGCCTTGACGATGCCGCCCTGCTCGCCCTGACGACGAGGCTTGACGTGCTTGGTAACCATGTTCTGGCCCTCAACGATGACCTTGTTCTCAGAGGGGCTGACCTGCAGGACCTTACCAGTGTGGCCCTTGTCCTTGCCGCTGATGATCATAACGTTGTCGCCGGTTTTAACATGAAGATTATTCATTTTTAAAACCTCCTTACAGCGATTCCGGAGCCAGGCTCAGGATCTTGGTGTAGCCGGCATCACGCAGCTCGCGAGCAACGGGTCCAAAGATACGGGTACCCTTGGGGCTCTTGTCGGCCATGACGATAACGGCGGCGTTCTCATCGAAACGGATGTAGGAGCCGTCGTCGCGGCGGACGCCATGCTTGCTGCGCACGATGACAGCCTTGACGACGTCGCCCTTCTTAACGGAGCCGCCGGGGGCTGCCTTCTTGACAGAGCAGACCACGACGTCACCAATGTTTGCGTATCTCTTGCGGGTGCCGCCCAGCACGCGGAAGCACATCAGCTCCTTGGCACCGGTGTTGTCGGCAACTTTGAGATAAGTTTGCATCTGAACCATATCAGATATCTCCTTTCAAACTGTTCAAAGCAGCGGGCAAATTACTTTGCCTTCTCAACGATACGGACCAGGCGCCAGCGCACATCCTTGGACAGGGGGCGGCACTCCATGATCTCAACACGGTCACCGATGCCGCACTCGTTCTTCTCATCACGAGCCTTGAACTTGGCGGTACGCTTCAGGATCTTCTTGTACAGGGGGTGCTGCACGCTATCCTTAACGGCAACCACGATGGTCTTATCCATCTTGTCGGACACGACGACGCCGACGCGGGTCTTTCTCAGATTACGTTCTTCCATCGTTTAACCTCCTTACTGCTTCTCAGCCAGAACGGTCATCACGCGGGCGATGTCCTTCTTGACTGCTTCGATGCGGCCGGGGTTCTCCAGCTGGTTGATGGCATGCTGGAAGCGCAGGTTAAACAGCTCGGCCTTCAGGTCTGCCAGCTTGCTGGTCAGCTCTGCGGTCTGCATTTCGCGGAGTTCATTAGCCTTCATTGGTGCCATCCTCCTTCACGGAGTCCTCACGGACAACAAATTTGCACTTGATGGGCAGCTTGTGCATAGCCAGGCGCAGTGCCTCACGAGCAGTTGCCTCATCGACATCTGCCAGCTCGAACAGAACGCGGCCGGGCTTCACAACAGCGACCCAGTATTCGGGAGAGCCTTTACCGGAACCCATGCGGGTCTCAGCGGGCTTTTCAGTCACGGGCTTATCGGGGAAGATCTTGATCCACACCTTGCCGCCACGCTTGATGTAACGAGTCATGGCAACACGAGCAGCCTCGATCTGGGTGGAAGAGATCCATGCCGGCTCCAGAGCAACAAGGCCGTACTGACCCTGGCACACCACGTTGCCGCGGGTAGCCTTGCCGGTCATGCGGCCGCGCTGGACGCGGCGGTACTTAACACGCTTAGGCAGTAACATTACTTGTTGCCTCCTTCCTTCTTCTGAGCGGTCTTAGCGCTCTTCAGGACTTCGCCCTTGTAGACCCACACCTTAACGCCGATGCGGCCGTAGGTGGTAGCAGCCTCTGCAAAGCCATAGTCAATGTCAGCACGCAGGGTCTGCAGGGGGATGGTGCCCTCGTGATAGCTCTCGGTACGAGCGATATCAGCGCCGCCCAGACGGCCGGAGCACATTGCCTTGATGCCCTTTGCGGGAACGGTGGAACGATCGCGGGGGCTCATAGCATTGCGCATGCACTGCTTCATGGCACGGCGGAAGGTCACGCGGTTCTCCAGCTGACGAGCGATATCCTCAGCAACCAGCTGAGCGTTGGTAGCAGCGCTCTTGACCTCGATGACATTGACGATGACGGTCTTGCCATACTCTTTGGTCAGCTTGTTCTGCAGAGCAACGCGCTCTTCGCCGCCCTTGCCGATGACCATGCCGGGCTTAGCGCAGTAGATGTTGACAGTCACACGAGGAGCGGAAGTGGAAGGATCCACAGTGCGCTCGATCTCGATCTTGGGGACGCCAGCGTCCTTCAGCTGAGCCTTCAGCTCAGTGCGGATCTTGTGATCCTCGACGAGGTTATCGCTGAAATCCTTCTTGGAGGCAAACCAGCGGCTGTCCCAGTCTTTAATAACGCCGACACGAATGCCGTGCGGATTTACTTTCTGGCCCATTGTTTTCCCTCCTTACTCTTTCTCTTTCAGAACAACGGTCATGTGGCTGGTGCGCTTCAGGATGCGGTAACCGCGGCCCTGTGCACGAGGCATCATGCGCTTCAGCGTCGGGCCGGGGCAGACGTAGCACTCGGCGACGTAGAGGTTGTTCTTGTCCATATTGAAGTTGTTTTCCGCATTAGCGGCTGCAGACTTCACCAGCTTCAGAAGGGGCTCACAAGCTGCCTTCGGGGTGTACTGCAGGATTGCCAGCGCTTCGTCCAGGGGCTTGTTACGGATCAGGTCCATAACGATAGACACCTTACGAGGACTAATGCGGGCATAACGAAGAATTGCCCGAGCTTCCATGTTGTGTTCCTCCCTCTATTACTTAGAATTACCAGTGTGGCCCTTGAAGGTACGGGTGGGAACGAACTCACCCAGCTTGTGGCCAACCATGTCCTCAGTCACATACACAGGCACATGCTTGCGGCCGTCGTGGACGGCAAAGGTGTGACCAACGAATTCGGGGAAGATCGTGGAGGCGCGGCTCCAGGTCTTGATGACCTGCTTCTTGCCGGAAGCGTTCATCGCTTCAACGTGCTTCATAAGAGCAGCCTGGACGAAAGGTCCTTTTTTAATGCTTCTACCCATTGTCTTAAACTCCTCTCTTACTTACCTGCACGCTTCACGATCAGCTTATCGGAGCGCTTATGATGCTTGCGAGTCTTGAGACCCAGAGCGGGCTTGCCCCAGGGAGTCATAGGACCGGAGTGACCAACAGGTGCGCGGCCCTCGCCACCACCGTGGGGATGGTCGCAGGGGTTCATGACGGTACCACGGCTGCCGGGACGGACGCCCATGTGGCGCTTGCGGCCAGCCTTGCCCAGGTTGACGTTCTCGTGGTCGATGTTGGAAACCTGACCGATGACTGCGGTGCAGTTCACGGGCACGTTGCGCATCTCACCGGAGGGCAGACGAACCAGAGCGTAGCCATTCTCCTTAGCCATCAGCTGAGCCATGTTGCCAGCGGAACGAACCAGCTGAGCACCGCGGCCGGGATACAGCTCGATGTTGTGGATGATGGTACCGACGGGGATGTTCTCGAAGGGCAGGCAGTTGCCGGGCTTGATGTCGGCAGTCTTGCTGCTCAGGACCACATCGCCCACCTTCAGGCCGTCGGGAGCAATGATGTAGCTCTTGACGCCGTCGGTGTACTCGACCAGAGCGATGAATGCGCTGCGGTTCGGATCGTACTCGAGAGTCTTGACGGTAGCGGGCATATCGGTCTTCTGACGCTTGAAGTCGATGACACGATACTTGGTGCGGTTGCCGCCGCCCTGATGGCGGACGGTGATACGACCGGTGTTGTTGCGGCCGCTGTGCTTCTTCATGGGCTCCAGCAGGCTGCGCTCAGGAGCGACCTTGGACAGGACGCTGTAATCCGTGACGGTCATGCCGCGGCGGCCCGGAGTAGTGGGGCCATACTTCTTGATAGCCATTGTGCTATTCTCCTTTGTTTATCTTATGAATTATTATCGGGGTCATATCCCCATAGAGGAACCCTCGGTGGGTTCGAATTAGACCATGCTGTTGAAGAACTCGATTTCCTTGGAGTCCTTGGTCAGGGTCACGATTGCCTTCTTGGATGCAGCGGTGTAACCAGCGTGCATGCCCTGGCGGCGGAAACGGCCGCGCACGGAAACGGTGTTGACCTTAGCAACCTTAGCGCCGGGGAACAGGACTTCGACAGCCTGAGCGATCTCGACCTTGGTAGCGTCGGTAGCGACCTTGAAGGTGTACTTCTTATCAGCGATGCCAGCCATGGAGTTCTCGGTAATGACCGGCTTCAGGATGATATCATGTGCGGTTTTCATTAGCCAAGCACCTCCTCGAGCTTCTTAGCTGCGTCGACGCTGATGATCAGCTTGTCGGCGTTCAGCACATCGTAGGTGTTCACGCTGCCTGCGAAGGTGGTCTTCACACCAGCAATGTTGCCAGCGCTCTTGACGAACTTTGCATCGACAGTCTCATTGACCAGCAGGTTCTTCTTGCCGGCGCCAACAGCGTTCAGCATTGCAACCACAGTCTTGGTCTTGTACTCGTCGCAGGCGAACTTATCAACAACGACCATGTTGCCATTGGCAGCCTTGTCGGACAGGACGCTCAGCAGAGCCAGGCGCTTGACCTTGTTGTTGATGTGGTAGTTGTAGCTGCGGGGCTTGGGGCCCAGAGCGACGCCGCCGTGAGTCCACTGCGGTGCACGGATGGAACCCTGACGAGCGTGGCCGGTGCCCTTCTGACGCCAGGGCTTCTTGCCGCCGCCGGAAACTTCCATGCGGATCTTGGTGTTCTGGGTGCCCTGACGCTGGTTGGCCAGGAAGTTCACCACAGCAATGTGGACAGCCTTCTCGTTCGGGGTGATACCGAACACGGCGTCGGAAAGCTCGATCTCGCTAACATGCTGACCGTTCATATCGACTACGTTAAACTTTGCCATTGTAGCTTTCCTCCTTACGCCTTCACGCTGTTGGCCAGGGTGACGATGGTGCCCTTGGAACCAGGCACAGCACCCTTGACAGCGATCAGATTGTTCTCGGTGTCAACCTTGACAACAGTCAGGTTCTGCACGGTGACGCGCACAAAGCCCATGTGGCCGGGCAGGCGCTTGCCGGGGAACACGCGAGCAGGGGTAGAAGTGGAACCGTTAGAACCTGCATGACGAGCGACAGGACCGGTGCCGTGGCTCTCACGCAGACGGTGCTGACCGTAGCGCTTGATAACGCCCTGGTAGCCCTTGCCCTTGGAAACGCCCACAACGTCAACCTTGTCGCCTTCTGCGAAGACATCAGCCTTCAGCACATCGCCGACGTTCATTGCGGAGACATCTTCCAGACGGAACTCGCGCAGGGTCTTCTTGGGGGCAACGTTTGCCTTCTTGAAGTGACCTGCAGCTGCCTTGTTGACCTTCTTGGCGGAAACCTCGCCGAAGCCCAGCTGAACAGCCTGGTAGCCATCGCTCTCGACGGTCTTCTTCTGCACGACGGTGCAGGGACCAGCCTCGATGACGGTGACGGGAACGACCTTGCCGTTCGCGTCGAACAGCTGGGTCATACCGACTTTCTTGCCGATAATGCCTTTAACCATTTTCTTTTCCTCCTGTAAAGGTTATTGGTTGGCAGCGCACGTCACTGCCAACATGACCCCTCGGGAAACGAGGGCATCGAATTTGATCGAGTGTCTTTTACAGCTTGATCTCGATGTCCACGCCAGCGGGGAGCTGGAGGCTCATCAGAGCCTCGACCGTCTTGTTGGACGGCTTCAGAATGTCGATCAGACGCTTATGAGTGCGGCTCTCGAACTGCTCGCGGCTATCCTTGTACTTGTGGGTAGCACGCAGAACGGTGACGATCTCACGATCGGTGGGCAGGGGGATGGGGCCGGACACGCGTGCACCGGTGTGCTTTGCGGTCTCCACGATCTTCTCTGCTGCGGCATCGATCAGCTGAGCATCATAGCTCTGCAGACGGATTCTGATTTTCTCTTTGACTGCCATTGCTTACGCCTCCTGAAAAAATTGATTTTGCCCTAGGCGAGCCGATAAATTGCTCTACACAGTTCCGGGTGTTCCTCGATTTGGCACTATAAAAGCCGGTGAACCGCATGGCAGTTCTCCCGGAAACATATTAGCAAATCAAATCCGAACATTGGTTCCGTCCGTTTCGCAGAGGAGTAACTTCTCTGCCGGAGGAACGTATTCCATCGCTGTCAGTAATTCTTTCGCCCGGTTCTAAGATCGGACATACTCCGCGGAAATAACCCATCGCAGCTATCGCCGGATGACAACCTCCCGCATCTACGCATATCGCTGGCCTGCACGACTTGTATCGCACAAGCCCTTTGCAGCCGAGAGTTATTTTATCACACCTTCGTGCATTTGGCAAGTGTTTTTTAGAAAAAAGAACGAATTTTCTTTTTTTATTTTCTCTGTTTTGTCAAAGAGCGCATTTTCTGTGCAAGATGCACAATCGTTTGGCTTTTTCCGGGTGGAAAACCCTGTTCTCCTGTTTTCGCAGGGGTAGTGTGGGCAGTTTTCTTGTGGATTATACCTATATATAAAGGAGAACTCCCCCAGTCCGCTTTGCGGACAGCCCCCTCGGAGATGGGGCCCTTGGCAATACGGTAAAGTTTCCGGTTTTGCCAAAGGCTCCCTCCGTGAGGGAGCTGGCGCGTAAGCGCCTGAAGGAGTTCGTTTTTATTTTTTCTTCAACAGCTCCGCCAGTCCGTCCCGGGGCGTGATGTACACAGTGGTATACACCTCATACAGCACCATGCCGGGCTTTGCGCCGTTGGCTTTCCAGATGTTCTTCACCTCGGTGGTGTCCACCGCCACCTTCGCGCCGGTGCCTGCCTTGTAGGTGCTGGAATAGATGACAGCCAGCTCGGCGGCTTCCTGCTTGGTGGTGTCCGGGATGTCCTCGCCGCGGCTCATGACCACGACGTGGCTGCCGGGGGCCTTCTGCACATGGAACCACAGGTCTTTGCCCCGGGCGGTGTGCAGGGTGAGCTTGTCGTTCTGGGCGTTGTTGCGGCCTACCAGAATTTCAAACCCGTCGCTGGAAGTAAACCGCAGGAAATCTGCAGGCTTCTGGCGCTTGTCGCGCTGCTTGTAGTATTTCAGATAGCCCTGACTCTTCAGCTCGGCCCGAATCTCGTTGAGAGCTGCCTCACCGGAAGCGGTCTCCACCTCATACATGACAGTTTCCAGATAGGCGATCTCTTTTTCGCCCTCGGCCAGCAGGTCTACCAGCATCCGGGCGGCAGTCTGTTTTTTCTTGTAGTTTTTGAAGAAGTTCTGGGCGTTCTGGCTGGGAGTGAACCGCAGGTCCAGCGGGATCGTCACTTCTTTGCCCTCGTCATACCAGTTGGGCACAGTGATGCTCTTCATGCCCTTCTGGGCCAGATAGAGGTTTGCGGAGAGCAGCTCGCCGTACAGGCGCAGCTTTTCGCTCTTTCCGCTGGCGGCAAGTTCTTCCTGACGGGCAGCCTGCTTGCGCACAGCGCGTTCATACATGTTGTGCACGGCCTTGTGCAGTTCCTTGCTCTTGGTGCGCAGGCGTTCGGCGCGGTCTTTCTCGGCGTAGTAGCCCTCCAGCATCGCATTGAAGGACGGCCACTCCTTGACCGTATACTTCTCGCCGTACTGCTGCGGACGGAAGAAGGTGTACTCGATGGGCTTGCCGCTGGGGTCGGTGACGCTGCAGGGGCAGCCGCCGTTCTCGTGGATCTCCTTCAGCTCATCGATGGACGCCATCAAGCGGCGCTTCTGCTCCTCGGTCAGCTCGTTGGCGATCAGATGTTCACCATCAAAGGCGCGCCACGCGGCTTCCCGGCAGACCACCGGGCCCACACCGGCGACTGTTTTGTTCAGGGCATCCGCCACCGGCAGGTCGCGTTCACAGGCCGCAGATACGATGGACGCAGAGCTCACCAGCAGAAAATCCGGCCGGGCGGGCTTAGGGGGCGTAGTGTAGGGCAGGCCCGGCAGCAGCTGCCGGACGTCGCTGTCCTCAAAGTCCACACGCTTGAGCGCGTCAATAATTTTGCCGTTCTGCACCAGAACCAGATTGGAATAGCGTCCCATCAGCTCGGCACACAGGGTGTTGCGCACCAGGTCACCCATCTCGTTGGTGCACTGGAAGTCGAAATAAACAATGCGGTCGCCCGGCTCCATGTGCACATCCAGCAGTCTGCCGCCGGTGAGGTGCTTGCGCATCAGCATACAGAAAGAGGGCGGCGTCTCCGGGTTCTCGAAGCTTTCCTCGGTCAGGCAGACCCGGGCGGAACCGCTGCGGGCTGAAAGCAGCAGCGCATAGGTGTCCGTGCGGGTGCGCAGGGTGATGACCAGCTCGTCGCGGGTCGGTTCGAACAATTTTGCGATCTTGGCATCGGTCAGGGTCTCTTTGAGCTCCCGGGCCGTCAGGGCCAGTGTCGCGGCATCCAATGCCATAGTATTTACCTCGTTTTATGATTAAGAATGGCCGACGCATTCGCTTTGGCCATAAATAGCGGAATTTCTATTGATAATTGTAAGTCGGAAAAATCTGCGGATTTTTCCGACTTACTTTTTCACGGGAAGGGCCGCTGCGGAATACGGCATCTTCCTTTATAAATAAATATAAGGGTCGCGGTTCTCGGTACTCACCAGCACTTCCAGCTCCGGCAGGACGGCACGGAGCTTTTCAGCCACAGCCGCCGTCACCGGGAACTCGGTGGCGTAGTGTCCCTCCGCGATGAGGGACAGCCCCAGCCTTTTGGCGTCAAGGGCATGGTGGTGGTTGGCCTCGCCGGTCAGCAGGCAGTCCGCGCCCACAGCGATGGCATCCTCAAACATGCTTCCGCCTGCGCCGCTGATGACCGCCAGCCGGCGCACGGTCTTTCCGGTGTCGGCAAATTTTACCTGCACCGCCGGGCTTATCGTTTTCGGCATGTTGCACCGGGCAGACAGTTCCCGCCGTGCCTTACGGGCCAGCTCCGGCACGGAGATGGGCTCAATGCTGCCCACGCGTCCGCAGCCCCCGGCAAACACTTCCATATCCTGCATCCCGAGGATCCCTGCCAGCACCTCGTTGACGCCGCCCTCGGCGGCGTCCAGATTGGTGTGCATACAGATGGCGGAAATGCCCGCCTGCACCAGCTGGAACGGCACATCCTGCGGGCCCAGCTTCTTGAGCGGGTCAAAAATGACCGGATGGTGGGACACAATGGCTTCGCAGTGCTTTTCAGCCGCTTCAGCCACCACCTCCGGGGTGATGTCCAGCGTCACCAGCGCCCGGTGCACCTCGCCGCCGCAGTCCACCAGCAGGCCGGGGTTGTCCCAGCTTTCCGCCAGCTCCAGCGGAGCAATGCGTTTCATTTCTTCGTAAAGCTGATTGATCGTTGTCATATCTTCACCATCCTCGCCCTCTCAGGCCGCTTCGCGTCCAGCTCTCCCAAAGGGAGAGCCAAGGGCCTGACCGCTACGTTTCTTGCCTCTCCCCTTGGGAGAGGTGGCATTGCGTAAGCAATGACGGAGAGGGCGAGCCCGCTAGCAAATTATCGATTTCCTGCGCCAGTTCGCTGCCGTCCGGCACGCCGAGACGCATCCGGGGGAGCTTGGCTTTCTGCCAGTCGGCGTAGCCTTTTCCTTCCGGCCACTCTCCTGTCCCGCCGAACAGGCATTCGGTAAAGGCAGGCTCCCGGGTCTCGCCGGTATATTCAGCGGCCATCACCGCATACCAGCGGCCCGCCGCCTGCACCGGGCGGTCGGCCGCAAAGGAGAAGCCGTGTTCCCACAGCCAGCGGCGCAGCGCGTCGTGGCGGGTGGCGGGGATCATCACGATCCGCGGCCCATTCCTGCGGAACACCCACGGGGCCTTCTCTAAGATTTCCCATGTCGTCTGAGCCGAGACGCCCGCCAGCACGATGCTGCCCACCTCGTTCTCCGATAACACAGAAAGACCGTCGCCAAGCCGAAGCTCAGCGCGGTCTTGACAATCCGCATGTTCCAGCGTCTGCTTTGCCTTTGCCAGCGGGCCGGGGCGCAGGTCAGCCCCGATCACCTTCGGGTATTTTCCCGAAGCCGCCAGCACCGCCGTCAGCTTGCCGTGGTCACAGCCGATGTCCGCCACCGGTTCCCCGGGGCGCACCAGCTCGGCGGCAGCGGCGAGACGCGCATCCAGTACGGGCAGCACTCAGGCCTTCTTGGCTGCCAGGTGCTCGTTCAGCTTCTCGATGAGCTCGTCACAGTCCACACCGTGAACTGCGCAGGCTTCCTCGATGCTCTCGCCGCGGGAGGCGGGGCAGCCCAGGCAGTGCATACCGATCTCCATGAAGTAGGGAGCGGTGGTCTGGTCCATATCCAGAATGTCGCCGATGATGGTGTCACGAGTCACCTGCTTGGGTGCGTTGTGGTCTTCCTTTTTGAGCATATTGAAAATATCAAACATGGTATTTTTTCCTTTCTGTGTGGGGACGTTCACGGCAAAACCTACCGTTCCTATATAATATACCCCAAATAGGGTATCTTTTTCAAGTATCTGCCAGATATCTGCTGAGAAAATCAGGAATCCTGATAATCCTTTTCCAGCGAGAAGCCGCGGCCGCTCACCTCGGTGACGTGGCTGACGATCATAAAGCAGGCCGGGTCGATGGCCTGGGCCAGCTTTTCCAGCTTGGGCAGCTGACGGTTGGAGATGATGCTCAGCAGCACCTGTTCGGGGTCGTGGCGGTAGCCGCCCTCGCCGTGCAGCACGGTGACGCCGCGGTCCAGCTCCGAGAGGATGGCTTCCCGGATCTCATCCGAATACTTGCTGATGATCTTCACCTCGGTGCGGGTGGTGCCGAAGATCAGCACCTTGTCCAGCACGATGGTGTACACGATGACCAGCACGATACCGTAAAGGCACTGCTGCAGCGGGCTGAACGCCGCCTGCAGGCAGAGGATGAGCATATCGAACACCAGCATGGTGGCCGACACCGGCAGGTGGAAGAACTTGTTCAGCACCAGCGGAGGGATATCCATGCCGCCGGTGGATGCGCCTGCCCGGATGGTGATGCCCAGCGAGATGCCCACGCCCAGGCCTGCAAAAATGGTGTTGAGCACCAGATCATCCGTGAGCACGAAATCGCCGAACACACGCTCCCACAGGGCCAGGAACATGGGGCTCAAAATCGTGCTGGCAACGGTGGTGATGGCGAAGCGCCTGCCCAGCACGATCCAGCCCAGCACCAGCATGGCAATGTTGATGACGAACAGCACGCCGGACACCGGCAGGCCCACCGCCTTGTTGACCGCCAGCGCGATACCGGTGGCACCGCCGGTGATGAGGCCGGAGGGCACGAGGAACAGAACCACCGTCAGCGCATACAGCGCGTTGCCCACGATGATGGACAGTGAGTTGAATGCAATCTGCTGTTTGTATGAAAGCTTTATCATCTTTATGCTCCAATTCTTGAATTTCTTTCTTCTATGATAACGAAAAAATCCGCGTTTATCAAGGCTTTGGCCCATAAACGCGGAATATTTTTGCACGAATTTACGTTCAGTAGTTTACTGCACAGAAGTTTCCTCTTCTTCCAGCAGGCGCAGACCAGCGGTATCGGCCACCGGCAGCGAGAACACAATGGCTCCCGCCTTGGGATCGGCACCGTCCATGATGGCTTTCATGATGCGGTTCTTTTCCGGGGTGCGGGCCACGATGAGCACCAGCTCTTTTTCGTTGACCAGCTCCACGCCAAGGAACTGGGCCGCACCTTCCATTCCGGTGCCCTTGGCGTGGATGACAGTGCCGCCTCCCGCCCCGGCTGCGCGGGCGGCATCCATGATGGAGCCGGTATATCCCTGATTGGCAATGACCAGCAGCAGTTCGTAACGGGTATCCTTCAAGGTGCTCTCCTCCTTCAGTGTCAGGGGCTGATGCTCTGTGAGGAACATCAAAGCCCGTCTGCCGCCAATGCTGCTCAGCGGCACGGTGAACGCGATGCCGGTGCCCGGCACATCAATGCGCATCTTGCGCCGCAGGTCTTTTTGCACGGCTTTCCATGTGTCGGCTGTGACCACAGCCATCAGCACGGCCTTTTCGGTCTTTTCCAGGCCCAATGTGGAAAGCATCTCCCGCACCGCCGTGCCGGAGCCCACGGTGCGCAGGCTGACATTCACGCCGTGCTTTTCATACAGCTGCAGAAATGCGTCGGTGGAGCGGCGGTCGGTGATGGTGACCATCCAGAACAAAGAACTCATACCGCTTCCTCCTTACAGCTCAATGATCTCGTTATCCGGCAGATCGGCAAAGGCCGCGACCACGGCCGCAGGCTGCAGCCGCCGGGCCCTGCGGGTGCGCATCTGTGCGATCAGGCCCATCAGCTGCACCGTGATCAGCGGGGTCATGGCGACCATTGCCACCACGCCGAAAGCGTCCGTGACGATATTTCCGCCCACAGCCACGCAGGCTCCCTGCGCCAGCGGCAGCAGGAATGTCGCGGTCATGGGGCCGGACGCCACGCCGCCCGCGTCGAACGCAATGGCGGTGAAAAGCTTGGGCACCACAAACGAAATGCTGATGGCGAACAGATAGCCCGGCACAAGGAACCACAAAATCGAAATGCCCGTGAGCACCCGCACCATGGCAAGGCCCACCGAGATGGACACGCCTGCCGAAAGCGCCGTGCCCATTGCCCGGGCGGAGATAGCCCCGTCGGTGACCTCTTCCACCTGCTTGTTCAGCACATAGACAGCAGGCTCAGCCTTGACGATAAAGTAACCGATGAGCATTCCGATGGGGATGATGATCCACCGGAAGCTCTGCCCGGCCAGCACCTGCCCCAGATAATTGCCGGCGGGCATAAAGCCCACATTTGCGCCGGTGAGGAACAGCACCAGACCCACATAGGTATATGCCAGGCCCACCGCAATGCGGCCCAGCGACCGGCGGTCCATGTGCAGGGCCGCGAACTGGAACACGCCGAACATCACGATAATGGGCAGCAGAGAAACGGCAATTTCTTTCATGTACTCCGGCAGACCCTCATGGAACAGCTGCCACAGCTCCACCGAGTCGCCCACCTCGGGCATCACCGGCGGGATGTAGGTGCTGTCCGACGCGCTGAACACGATGCCCAGGATGAGCACGGCCAGAATGGGGCCGATGGAACACATGGCCACCAGGCCGAAGCTGTCGTCCGCCGCATGGCGGTCGCCGCGGATGGCAGACACACCCACGCCCAGCGCCATGATAAAGGGCACGGTCATGGGGCCGGTGGTCACGCCGCCGGAGTCAAAGGCCACGGCCAGAAACTCCTTGGGCACGAAGGCCGCAAGAATAAAGATGATGCTGTAGAATAGCACCAGCAGCCGGGGCAGCGAGATGCCGATGAGCATGCGCAGGAATGCGAACACCAGAAACAGGCCCACACCCGCCGCCACCGAAAGGATCAGCGTACGGTTTGGGATGGAGGGCACCTGATTGGCCAGCACCTGCAGGTCGGGCTCCGAAATGGTGATGAGAAACCCCAGCAGGAAGCCGATGCCCAGGATCACCGGAAGCTTTCTGCTTCGTGTGATGACCGCACCCACGCGTTCACCCATGGGGGTCATGCTCATTTCTGCACCCAGCGTGAAGAACATGATGCCCACCACGATCATGGCCGCACCCAGCAAAAAGCACAGCAGGATGCTGGGCGACACCGGCGCAATGGAAAAGCTCAGCACCAGCACGATAGCTGCAATGGGCAGCACCGCCTGCAATGCTTCCAACAGTTTTTCCCGCAGCTTCGGGAGAGATGCTTTGAGGATAGCGTCCACCGCCTTTCGCCGTTTTTTGTTTCCAGTTTGTACAAATTTGAAACAAGTATATAAATAGTATACAAAGAAAAAGCCGCCCCGTCAACGAACGGAGCGGCAAAGATTGGCTAAGAGGTAATTATTTACAAACTGTCCACAGTACAGTTACAGTTCCTGCTTGCCCAGCACGTCCGAAGTCGGGGTCTGGAACACAGGGATGTTGGCATACGGGTCTGCTGCATCATCGGCGGGCAGGCTCTTCATGTAGGCGTCCATGGACTCAGCCACCTTCTTGGCGACAGCTACGGCCTCGACGACCGTGCGTGCACCCATGACGGCATCGCCGCCCGCAAACACGCCCTCGCGGGTGGTGCTGCCATCCTCGCTGACGGTGAGCAGTCCCTTCTGGTTGGTCTCGATGCCGGTAGTGGTCTTGACGAGGTTGCTCTCGGAACCCTGACTGACCGAAACGATCACGCCGGTGTGGGGGTAGAAAGTCTCGCTGCCCTCTACCTGCGTGAACTTGCCGTCCTCACCCTTGACGGTGTCGCGGCAGATCAGGCCGTTTTCGCGGATCTCCACCGGAGCCTTGCAGAAGCGGAAACCCACACCCTCCAGCTTTGCATAGCTGACTTCGTACTCGGAAGCGCTGATGCAGCTCTCATCGCGGCGGGCGTAGCAGGTAACGTGACGGGCACCGTTGCGGATAGCAGTGCGGGCACAGTCCATAGCGGAGTTGCCCACGCCGATGACAGCGATATCATCGCCCAGACGGAACGCCTTGGAGTTTGCCAGATAATCAATGCCAAAGGCCACATTGCCCAGCGTCTCGCCCTTGATGTGCATGGCGTTGGCTTTCCACAGGCCCGCGCCAATGAACACGCTCTTGTAGCCGTCGCGGAACAGATCATCGATGGTGATGGTCTTGCCGATGGTGGTGTTGGGGCGCACCTTGATGCCCTTGAGCTCCAGATGGCGGTACTGGAAGTCGTCCAGCACGCTGTCCGGCAGGCGGTAGTTGGGGATGCCGTAGCGCATGACGCCGCCGATCTTGTCGCGGGCGTCGAAGATGGTCACATCATAGCCCCAGCGTGCCAGCAGCACTGCAATGGTCAGGCCCGCCGGGCCGGAACCCACCACAGCAGCCTTCATGCCGTTTTTGGGGGCGGGGCCGGCCGTCATCTTGTTGGCGTAGGTGGTGGAGATATAGTCCTCAATGATGGAGAAGTGCACCGGGTCGTGGCTGGGCATCCGGTTGCGCACGCAGTGGCCCTCGCACTGGTTCTCATGGTTGCACACCAGAGAGCAGACGGTGGTCAGCGGGTTGTTCTCGAACAGCATCTTGCCGGCTTCGTCCATCTGGTTTGCCTTCAGCAGACGGATGACCTCCGGGATATTGGTGTGGATGGGGCAGCCCTGCTGACACATGGGCTTTTTGCAGCCAAGGCAGCGGTTGGCTTCGTCCAGAACATGAAGTGCCATGATTTCCTCCTTATTGCGTGCGGTTTTCTGATTCCATTCTCATTTGTTGTATCCAACATTGCATTGATTTAATGATACACCACAACCGCCCCGGATACAAGAGGTTCTGCATAAAAATTTTTCGATTATTTTTTGTCAATTCGTCAAAAAGATAATTTTTTGACGATATATCCCGCCCATGGCTGTCGGCACTTTTCGGCACAGCGCCCCAAAGTCGCTGGCTCTCGCCTGCGCGGCTGCTATACAAGCGCAGTCCGCGTTTTCTTTTTCCAGCTTTGCCAGCGAGTGGCTCACCGGCAGCACCGCCGTCTTCATCAGCGGCAGAACTTCCCGCCGGGCACCCAGCAGGTGCAGATAAGGCGGCAGCACCGGAAGCCCGTCTTCCGTGTACCCCAGCGCCGCATCCATGGCAAGGCGGCGCATCCGGGCCCGGGGATAGCGCACCGTGGTCATGGCATCCAGCAGAGCGGGCAGGTCGGCAGACTGCCGCACAGCATGTTCCAGCCGGTGTTCCAGCCCTTCCGAAATGCCCCGCACCGATGCAAAAGGTTCCGGCCGGGCACAGGCTGCACGCAGCAGCGCCAGTTCACACCGGCCTGCAGCGTCAAAATCCGTATACGCTCCGTCAATTTCTGCTTTTTTATACAATTTCAGCACCTTTTCCGGCACATAAGGAGTCAGCGCATCCGCCCCCCGCTCCGCCCAGAGGGCCCGCAGCGCACTGGCACTGGCGAACTGTGCATGGCCGCTTTCGGCAAGGGTCTGGCCGTGGTCTGCCCCCATCCGGGGCAGGGGCACTGGGGTCATGGGTGCCCCCTGCTCCAGAATGGCCTTGCAGTATTCCACGGCAAGGTTGTTGTTGGGCCTGTCCAGCAGCGCGGCCAGCTCTTTGCCGGGGTGCAGGGTTTCCACTGCCGCCTGCCGGGCGGCGGCAAAGCTGCGGGCCCCGGCGGCAAGCTGGCGTTTCAGCTCGGCGCGGTAGGCTTCGCTGCTCAGCACCCGGGCGGCTTCCATTAAAAGGCCGGCGTCCGGCGTCTCGGCCCCGAACACCAGTGCGTCGCACCCGGTGGCGGAAAGGATGCGCACCCCCGCCCGGGCAAAAGCTTCCGCCCCGGCACAGGCGAAGGGCGCAGGCAGGGCGAACACAAAGTCTGCCCCGCACTGCAGTGCCGCCTGCACTCGCACGCTTTCCGGCAGCAGCGGCAGCGAACCCCGCTGGGTCAGCCCGCAGCTCATGGCCACCGCCGCATGCTGCGCCCCAAGGGCCTTTGCCTGCGCCAGCTGCCAGGCGTGGCCGTTGTGGAAGGGGTCGTATTCTGCAATGATGCCTGCAAACCTCATGAAAAGCTCCTTCTTTTTCCAAAAGATTGTTAAATTTATATCATATACACAGAAAAGTTCCGGGTTCTCGCGCGATTGTGGGCAGGATGTACAAAAACCTTGTACACAAGTTTTACCGCTTTGCCCGGGTTGTGGCTTGAAAAGGTGTTTTTCCTATTATATAATAAACACAGGAATCTGTAAAATTCTGTCCTGACACGGGACGGAGCAAAAACATACAGGAGGCAACACAGATGAAAGTTCTGGTTATTAACTGCGGTTCTTCTTCCCTGAAGTATCAGCTGATCGATATGGACGGCGAGAAGGTGCTGTGCAAGGGCCTGTGCGAGCGCATCGGCATGGAAAGCAGCATGATCACCCATGAGGCCAACGGCCACAAGGCCACCACCCCGGCCATCTTCCCCACCCACACCGAGGCATTCGCTGAGGTCGTGAAGAAGATGACCACCGGCGAGGGCAAGTGCATCGACGATGTGAGCGAGATCAACGCCATCGGCCACCGCGTCGTGCACGGCGGCGAGAAGTTCAAGGAGAGCTGCCTGATCACCGATGAGGTCATCGAGACCATCCGTGAGCTGAGCCCTCTGGCTCCTCTGCACAACCCCGCCGGCATCCTGGGCATTGAGGCCGCACGCAAGGTGTTCGGCAACGTGCCGATGGTCGCTGTGTTCGACACTGCTTTCCACAGCACCATGCCCCCGAAGGCTTATATGTACGCCATCCCCTATGAGTACTATGAGAAGTACGGCGTGCGCCGCTACGGCTTCCACGGCACCAGCCACAAGTACGTTGCTCACAAGGCTGCCGAGTATCTGGAAGAGCCCATTGAGCGCCTGAAGCTGATCACCTGCCACCTGGGCAATGGTTCTTCCATCGCTGCTGTGGACCAGGGCAAGGTCGTGGACACCTCCATGGGCATGACCCCGCTGGCCGGCCTGATGATGGGCACCCGCTGCGGCGACCTGGACCCCTCTGTGGTCAACTACCTGAAGTACACCCTGAACATCACCGGCCACGAGCTGGATGAGATCCTGAACAAGAAGTCCGGCCTGCTGGGCATCTCCGGTGTTTCCAGCGACAAGCGTGACGTGGAAGAGGCTGCTCTGGCCGGCAACGAGCGCGCACAGCTGGCTTCCGACATGCTGAACTACCAGATCAAGAAGACTGTCGGCGCTTACATCGCTGCCATGGGCGGCGTTGACGCCATCGTCTTCACCGGCGGCATCGGTGAGCACGACGCAATTGCCCGTGCAAAGGTCTGCCACCACATGGATTGGCTGGGCATCCGCATCGATACTGAGAAGAACAAGCACCCGCAGGGCGATGTGTGCGAGATCACTGCCTGGGGCGCAAAGGTCCGCACTCTGGTCATCGCCACCGACGAGGAGCTGATGATCGCCCGCGACACCAAGGAAGTCATCGAGAAGTAAGCGGCTTCTTCCCTGTGATCTGATTTTCATTTTGGAGCAGCGTCTTCTGCAAAGAGGGCGCTGCTCTTTTTATTTTGCCGCGGCAGTGATTCTGCCCAAAGAAAGACGGTCTTATTGTGTCATATCCACAAATAAAAGCCCGACGGTTTGTTTTTTGGTTGACAAAACCCCCGTTTAACGGTACAATAGAAAAGTCCTCAATCCGAGGGCATCTATCATTTCAAGCCCCTGGTAAGCTTACTGATCAGCGCGATGGTCCCAAAACCAAAGGTATGGTTACAATCCTTCCGTGGGCAAGAACTAACAAAGAGGAGATACTACTATGTTCGAAGACAAGACTTTAGTTTGCAAGGACTGCGGTAAGGAGTTTGTTTGGACTGCTGGTGAGCAGGAGTTCTACGCATCTCGCGGCTTCGAGAACCAGCCCCAGCGCTGCAAGCCCTGCCGTGACGCCCGCAAGAACGGCGTCCGTGGCGGCAACAACGGCGGTGAGCGTCAGATGTTCGATGCTGTCTGCGCAGCTTGCGGCAAGGCTTGCAAGGTTCCCTTCCAGCCCCGTGAGGACCGTCCGGTCTACTGCTCTGACTGCTTCGCTCGCATGAAGCAGAACTAAGCGCTGATTTTAACTTAAATCGGTAACAAAAGGCCCGCTGTCTTTCGACAGCGGGCCTTTTTGCATTCTCAGAATTCCTCCCGTCTGCCTGCGCAGACAGCGGTCATTGCTGCTGCCCTCGTCGAGGGAGCTGGCATCGTGCAGCGATGACTGAAGGAGTCTTCTTTTCAAATCAGCGGCGCAATGAACTTGAGCAGCAGGCCGGTCAGATACAGCAGCCGTTTTCCCTGCCAGATGCTGCGGGCATTGGGCTCCACGATGCGGCACTGGGCCAGTGTGGCCTGAAAATCCGACTCCGCATTGCGGATGCAGTCCGTGCCGTACATCCACACGGCATTCTCGAAGTGATGGTAAAGGCTGCGGTAGTCCAGATTGATGGTGCCCACCACAGCTTCCCGGCCATCGGCCACCACGACCTTGGCATGGGTGAAGCCCGGCGTCCACTCGCTGATCTTCACGCCGGAAGAAAGCAGCGCTTTATAGTGGGTCTTAGCCAGCGAATAGGCAAACCACTTGTCCGGCTTTCCGGGCAAGATCAGGTGCACGTCCACACCCCGCTCTGCCGCAAAGCGCAGGGCTGTTTCCAGTTCACCGTCCAGAATCAGATAGGGCGTGATGATGTGCACATACTTCCGGGCACGGTTGATCATGTCGATGTAGACCATCTCACCCACGCGCTCCCCGTCCAGCGGGCAGTCCCCGTAGGGCACCACGAAGCCCTTCGCCTTGGCCGCCGGGATGGGTTCGGTCAAAAACTGCTCAAACTCCGGCTGCTGCAGGATGCTCCACATCTGCAGAAACAGCGCCGTCATGGAGCGCACGCCCTCGCCCTGCAGCATGATGGCGGCATCCTTCCAGCGGCCATATTTTTCCACATGGTTGATGTACTCGTCGGCCAGATTCACACCGCCGGTGAAGCCCACTCTGCCATCGATGACCAGGATCTTCCGGTGGTCGCGGTAATTATAATGGGTGGACACGAAAGGTGTGATGGGCGAAAACACCTTGCACCGGATGCCCAGCGCTTCCAGCCGCTTGGGATAATCCCGGGGCAGGGTGGAG
Organism: Oxalobacter sp.; assembly: GCA_963615785.1. GTDB lineage: Bacteria > Bacillota > Clostridia > Oscillospirales > Ruminococcaceae > Faecalibacterium. The sequence continues at coordinate 324,084 of CAVEID010000001.1, forward strand.
AACTCGCAGGTGCCGTCGTACATCACCCGCACGTCCACGCCCTGCGCCGCCTTGCGGGCCAGCACTTCGAGGATGCGGCCCCACATCAGGCCCTCGTCCACGATGAAATATTCGAGGAAAATGTACTTTTGGGCAGTTTCCAGCTGGCGCAGCAGCTCTTCAAACTTGGCTTCTCCGCCGGGGAAATAGGTCACCTCCGTGTTCTGATACACCGGGAAGCCGCCGCCCTTGCCCCGCAGATACCGCGCCAGCGACGCCGCACCGGGGTCCTGCTCTTCCAGCTGGCGCACTGCCCGCTCATCCTGCGGCAGCTGGTCGCGGGTCTGGCCTTCCAGCTCTATCAGACGCTTTTTCAGGGCAATGTGGCCCACTTCCTTTTTCGTGTACCAGAACAGCGGCACGCCCAGCACCGGCACCAGCGCAATGACCACCAGCCAGGTGACTCGCACGCTGTTGTCCATGTCCTGATTGAGCAGATAGACCATCATGATCGCCGTGCTCAGAATGCTGCCGCCCAGGTAGTGGGGCAGCAGCCCGCCGAACCAGCGCAGCAGGCTGAACAGCGCCAGCACCTGCAGGAGCAGCAGCACAAGGATCAGCCCGAAGCGGCTGAAAATGGCATGCACAACGCCCTTCTGCCCCTTTTTGAGCAGACGGATGCCGCCATCCTCAAACACCCTGACCCTATCCTTCATGTTCTGCTGAAGCTGTTCTTTCTGCATTCCGTTTCCTTCTTTAAATCAGTCCCAGATGTTCAAACGCGTTGTACAGGCCGTCTTCTTCCACGCCGGTGGTCACATAATCGGCAGCTGCCTTGATCTCGTCACCGCCGCTGCCCATGGCCACACCGCAGGCGCAGGCCTCGAACATGGGGATATCCACCTTGGCGTCGCCAAAGGCAATGGTGTCTGCCCGGTCAGCGCCCAGATGAGCCAGCAGAGTCTCCACCGCGTGAGCCTTGGTGATGTTCTTCACGCCCATATCGCCGAACAGCGCAGTCTCGCCTGCGCCGCCCCATGTGCCGTGCTGCATCTCGGGGAAGGCTTCCTTTGCATCCAGATGATCCTGATAGCTGTGCAGCACATAGCTGATCTTGTTCAGGTCGCCGCGGTAGAGCTCGCCGTCCCAGATCATGCCCGGGAACGCCTGCTCATAGGTGATGTCAGTGCGTGCTTCACGGCCCTTGCGGTGGGCGTACTCGGCCATGATGGGCACCACCACGTCCTTGAAGGTGCGGCTGGCAAACAGGCCGTTGTTGCTTTCCAGATAGAACTCCAGCCCCCGGGCATTGAGCCAGTCCACGATGCGGCGGCACTGGTCGGCCGTGATGAGCTGGTGCATCACCACAACGCCGTCCGACTCCACATAGCTGCCGTTGCCGCCGATGTAGCCGTCGATGCCGATGTCCCAGATCTCCTGCTTGTTCTCGGCCTTGCTGCGGCCGCTGCACAGATAGACCTTGTGTCCGTTGGCGCGGGCCTTGCGGATGGCATCCACCGCCGAAGCGGGCAGGCGGTTCTCATAGTCCACCAGGGTGCCGTCAATGTCGATCAACAAAATCTTGCTCATAGGGTCGCTCCTCCTGTCAGGTGTTTTTCTCTATGATACCAAAATCCGTTCACCGGGCGCTATCACTTTTTCAGCCAGCCGCTGGGACAAAATCGTCAGCGCCGCCGCAAGGCTGCCGCCGCCATTCCCTGCATCGCGTGGCAGCGCTCCACCAGCTCCTTGGGGTGTCTGCACAGACCCTTGCCGTGGGGGTCATTGAACCAGTAGTTTTCGGCGTCATAGCCCACCAGCAGCACGCAGTGCTCACCGCTGTGCCACACCACTTCCCTGCCGTCGTCCAGCAGCCAGCGCTCCTCGCCCTTCGGCTCGGGGTCAAAACCCAGCGTCGTCCAGAACACCACCGGCAGTCCCCCGTCGATGCAGCGGCAGAGCTCCTCTGCTGTCTTTCCGGTCTCGTCCACGGCTTCCAGCCAGTCCGCCGCGCCGGTGCGTTCCAGTGCGCTCTGCAGGGCCTTCACGATGCAGGGTGCAAAACAGCCGCATCCCGTCTCATCGCGCGGGTCACCGGGATACACCTGCACCGGGTCCGGGCCGAAGCGCATTCCGTCCTGCTCCCGGTAGGGTGCACGGGGCAGATCCCGCTCGATGAAAGTGTCCGGGTCAATGGAAACGCCCGCCGTCCGCAGCAGCATCACCGCACTGACACTCTCACACCCGTTGGGCCACCGGGCCGTCTGGTCAATATAGGGTGCCAAAACGAGTTTTTTCATAAAAATCCTCCCGCAGACCGTGCTTCGGGCTGTCCAATCCGGTCATTTTGTGTTATTATGGTCAGGAAAGAATCTGCCCGGGCCGCTGCAGGCGGCCGGCAGAAAGATCATATTCCTATTATAATCCATTTCTGCCCTTTTTTCCACCCAAAGCGGCAGAATCCACTCAGGAGGATCCTACACATGAACAATCTGATCATTGGCATCGCGGGCGGTTCCGGCAGCGGCAAAACCACCCTTGCTCTGCGGCTGAAATCACTTTTTGGGGAGGACGAGGTGCGGCTGATCTCCCACGACAGCTACTACAAGCGCCACGACGAGCTGCCCTTTGAAGAGCGCTGCAAGCTGAACTACGACCACCCGGATGCTTTTGACAACGCCCTGCTGATCTACCATCTGCAGGAGCTGAAGGCCGGCCGCGCCATCGACTGCCCGGTGTACGACTACGCCGACCACAACCGCAGTGACAGGGTGCAGCATATCGAGCCCGCCCCGGTGCTGATCGTGGAGGGCATCCTGCCCTTTGTGGAGCCGGAACTGTGCGCCATGTTCGACTACAAGATCTTTGTGGACACCGATGCAGATGAGCGTATCCTGCGCCGTCTGGTGCGGGACGTCAAGGAGCGCGGCCGCAGTCTGGACAGCGTGATCGAGCAGTACCTGACCACCGTCAAGCCCATGCATGAGGCTTTCGTGGAGCCCAGCAAGCGCAACGCGGACATCATCGTGCCCAACGGCGGCGAAAACACCACCGCCATTGAGATGCTGGCCCATCACATCCGCAGCCTGATCGAAAAGGCGAACATGATGTAACGCAAAAGTCCTTCTCCCGCAAAACTACAACGAAGAGAGGCTTCTGCCATGAAAGACCCCAACATCCTGATCGAAAAGCGCCGTCAGGAAATTCTGGATGCTTTTTTCAAGCTCTATGAGACCCGCGTGTTCGGCGACATCCACATCAAGGCCATCAGCGAGGAGACCAGCTTCACCCGCGCCACCATCTACAACTACTTCAAGAACATGGACGAAATTTTCCTCTGTGCCTATCAGGGAGAATACGTCCGCTGGACGCAGGCTCTGCGGGAGATCGAGCAGAGCCGCGACGCCATGAGCCGCGAAGAGCTGGCGGACGCCATCGCCCATTCGCTGGAAGAGCGGGAACGGATGCTGCGTCTGTCCACCGCCGACTTCCACGAGCGGGAAGCCCACTGCCGCCGGGAGCTGGTGTTTGACCACAAGCAGGCGTTTTCCAACGTCATTGAAGCCTTTCATGACTGCATTGCCAAGTTCTGCCCGGAAAAGAGCGAGGAAGATCTCTGCCGCATCCTGTATATCTTCTTTCCCTTTATGCACGGCATGTACCGCTACATCGACATCACTCCTGTGCAGGACGCTGCACGGCAGGCAGTGCACTTCCGCCTGCCGAAGACTTCAATTTATGAGCTGGCCTACAGCGCCCTGCTGCAGATCTTGAAATGATCGGATATGCAAAAGAGGGACACCGTTTGAAACGGTGTCCCTCTTTTTTCTGCCCGGGGCAGGATTTTTTACTCAGCCAGCAGGGCGTCGCGGACGCAGTTGCCAGCATAAACACCGGTGGTCATGCAGCCCACAACGTGGGAGCCCAGACCGATGTTGCACAGCGGGAAGTAGCTGCCGGAACCGGCACCGCCGCAGGCGTACAGGTTCTCAATGGGCTTGCCGCCCTTGGTCAGGGTGACGTTCATGTTCTCGTCGGTGTACACGGCGATATCGATGCCGCCGGTGGAGATGGCGTTCACCTGAACTGCATAGTAAGGTGCCGTCTTGACGGGAGCCATCTTGTCCACAGGGGTGCCGAAGGCACTGTCTGCGCCTGCTTCGTAATCGGAGTTGTACTGCTCAATGGTCTGAGCCAGTGCGTCGGCAGGCACGCCGATCTGGTCGGCCAGACCCTCGATGGTGTCAGAAGTCCAAGCCAGACCGTTCTGTGCCAGGAAGTCCACATACTTCACGCCGTCGTGGGTGCTGTCGAAGATCATGTAGCACTTGCCGCCCAGCTCCATGACCTTCATGGCAGTGTCATGGCCGCGGTCGGAGTCGTCAGTGAAGCGGGTGCCGTCGGTGCTCACCAGCATACCGTTCATCTCGTTGTACAGCTTGCGCTCCTCGCCGAAGTGAGCCAGCACGGAGTTGTAGCCGAGGATGATGTGGCCGTCGCTGATGGCTTCATGCACATCGTTCACGTCGCCGCCCAGAGCAGTGACCTGCTTCTGTGCAAAGCTCTGGTTGGCTGCAGTCTCAGCGCCGATCACGTTGCTGTACTCTGCGGGCAGGTAGGAAGCGATGGTCTCGGCATCGAATCCGGCGTAGCCGGTGGCCAGAATGACCTTCTTGGCGTAGACGTTGTAGGTCTTTTCGTGGTCCTGCACCTTCACGCCGATGCACTTGTCGCCGTCCATGAGCAGTTCGGTGGCCTTGGTCTCATAGCGCATGTCCACACCGGCCTTTTCCACGATGTCGGTCATGGTCTCGGCGAAGTAAGCGCCGCCGCCGTACACATCATAGCCGTTGTCGCCGGAGCGCTCGCCGGTCTCCTTGTTGGCGATGACGGTGCTGGAGGTGTACTCGGTGGGGCCGTCCTTGGAGATGCGGGAAGACTTGCCGATGTAGGCATCCGAACCGGTCAGGTAGAAGCCCCGGGCCATCAGGCCGTTCAGCGTGTCGTCGGTCAGGTCGGCGATGTTATACATCAGGTCGCCGTCCAGCACGTCGGCGTACTGGGGGTACAGGTCCAGCAGGTCATTGACCAGCTCATCGGGCTGGATGCTGCTGCCGGTATAGTCGTTCAGCTCAGTGCCGAAATAGCTGGCGATGTAGCCGCCGCAGATGGCCATGTTGCCGCCTGCGTAGCCGTTGGCTTCCACCACCATGACGTCCAGACCGCTGTCCACATCGGACAGAGCAGAGTCGGTCTTTGCGGCCAGAGCAGCAGTCAGGCCGGAAGTGCCGCCGCCAACCACCAGAACGTCAACGTTCTCGTCCTCGCCCTCGGTGATCTCAGGCTTTGCGGACCAGTCGGCCAGGTTTGCACCGGCCTGAGTCAGGCAGTCGCTGACCGCATTGCGGATAGCAGAGCTGGTGAAGGTGGCACCGGTCACAGCGTCCACACCCACGGACTGGTTTTCCAGAATGCGGGCAGGCATTTTCTCGATGGCCGTCTTGCTGACGAAGGGAGAATCGTTTGCCTCGGTCACACGGATGTCCTCGATCTTGTCCTCAGAAACATCCACCTCCACAGTGACGTCATGCTTTGCGCCGTGTGCGGTGGCGGTGTAGGTGCCCGGGGTCAGCTTGCCGCTGTTGCCGGCTTTGCCGTTGGCCTGATCCAGAGCGTTCTGGACGGCTTCCTTAACAGCATTGCTGGTGACGGTTGCGCCAGCCACACCGTCGATGTCGGCACTCTGGGCATCCAGAACCTGCTGTGCCACTTCGTCACCGATGGCGTCGCCAATGCCCTTGGTCTCGCCGGAAACATCGATTTCAACGTTGGTGATCTTGCCGCCTTCCATCGTCAGGGTTGCGGTGACAACGCTGTCCATACCGGTGGCGCTGCCGGTGTAAGTCTTGGTCTCAGCCGAAGACGCTGCCTGCTGCGTCTTGCCTGCACAGGATGCAAGCAGCACAGCGCACAGGGCCACCGAAGCGACGCCAAGCGCTTTTTTTGCCTTTCTCATGAAAGTTCCTCCTCGTGTTCTTCTTTTTACATATCGTTTTGACACCGTGTCAAAATTCACATTTGCTATGATACCAAACCGTGATAAAATTGTCAATCCTCTTTCTGTTTTCTCCGCACACAAAAAAACAAGGTGCAGCTCAAACTGAACTGCACCTTGTTTGGGTCAAACCTTATTCTGCTTTATCAGCCCTGTGCCTGCAGCAGTGCGTTGACGACTGCCTGCTTCAGAGCGTTGGAGGTAACGGTCGCGCCGGTGATGCCGTCCACGCCGTTGATCGCGTCCTCGGTGTCCAGGCCGATGAACTTCTCGGGCAGCTGCTCGGTAGCGGGCACGCCGATACCCGGGGTCTCGTTCTGCTTCAGCACTTCCACGCCGCTGATCTTGCCGTCGTCCACGGTCACGCGCACAACGATCTCGTCGTCCATGCCCTGTGCCTTGCCGATGTACTGGTTGTCAGCGGTGTCGTAGGTCTCTTCCTCACCGATCATGTCATCGATCTCGCCGGGCTGTGCGGGGCTGGACTCCACAGCTTCCACAACGTAAGCGGGCAGAGCGTCCTTGGCGGCAGCGGCGTTCTTGCCGGCGATGCGGCCAAAGGTGATGCACTCGGCAATGTTGGTGCCGCCCTGATACATGCAGACGGTGATGCCGCCGCACTCACCGGCGGAGTACAGGTGCGGGATGGGGTTGCCGTTGGTATCCAGCACCTCGGCGTTTGCGCTGCGCTTGGGGCCGCCCTGGGTGTTCAGCAGGCCGGACACCAGATACATTGCATAGTACTTCTTGCCGTCGAATGCGCGCATGTACTGTGCTTCGCGGCCGCACTTGAAGTCCTCGCCGTTGTTGGCGAAGCTGTTGTAGTTCTTGATGGTCTTGGCCAGACGGTCCTTGTCTGCGCCGATGCCCTCGGCCAGAGCGTCGATGCTGTCGTAAGCGGTCAGCTTTGCCAGCTGCTCTTCGGGCATAACGCCTGCGGCCTCGATCTCGCCCTTCTGGGTCTCATCGCAGATGTACCAGACCTTCTCGGGGAAGGTGGGGTTCTCCCAGATGCCGTTCTCATACAGGTGGCCGTGACGGACGGTCTCGCTCTCGTTGACAAAGCGCTCGCCGTCGGTGCCCACCAGAATGGCAGCGCCGGTGTTGATGGCGTTCTGTGCCAGAGTGGCAATCATATCGCAGGGCACGCCCTCCTCGGTGGGGTAGGTCATGCTGCCCAGACCGAACAGGCCCTCGTAGCAGTCCATGTGCCACAGCTCAGCGCCCACAGCCTGTGCCATCTTGATGCCGTCGCCGGTGTTGAACTGACCGCCGCGGGGTGCATAGTTGATGACGTTCAGGTAATGCTGGACCATCTCCTTGTTGCACTCAAAGCCGCCGGTGCAGATGCACACGCCGTTCAGGGCGCGGATGTTCATTTCCTTGCCGTCGCGCTCAACGGTGACGCCCACAACGGTCTTGGTAACGGGGTCCTGGATCAGGCTCTTGGCGGGGGAGCTGTACCACACGTCGATCTTGTCGGCGCGGTCCAGCACGTTCTGCTTCAGGCCCTGATACAGGTAGCCGTCACTGGCACCCGGGTGGGTGGTCCACAGAGCCATCTTCTCATGGCCGGGCATCTCGGGGTACTCGGGGCTCATGGCGCCCATGTTGGTGCCGCCGACATCCACGCCGGTCCAGTCCATATACTCGTCCTTGTTGAAGCCGAACTCATCGGCCAGAATGTCAGCCATGTTGGCCACACCCTCAGAGATGGTGTCAACGATCTCGGGCTCAATGTCACGGCCGCCGGCCAGAGCGGTGTAGTAGCTCTTGGCTGCTTCCTTGTCGCCGTTGGCGTAAGCAAACAGCTGGCCGCAGACCTTGGTGTTGCCGCCGGCCTTGCCCTCTTCGCACTTTTCCACGATAACGACTTCTGCGCCGTTGTCGGCTGCGGTCTTGGCGGCTACCATACCGGCAGCGCCCATGCCCATGACGACGACATCATACACAGCATCCCAGCGGACAGTTTGGGCAAAGTTGAATTCCTTCTGCTCTGCGGGTGCGGCAGTGCTGGAAGCAGCGGCGGTGCTGCTGGCGCTGGAACCGCAGCCAGCCAGCAGGCTGACAGCGCCCAGACCCAGAGCGCCCTTGACGAAGCTCTTACGGGTGATCTTTTCCATTGTGTGTTCTCCTTGTTTTTTCTTTCTCTTCTCGCGTGAAACTTGGTTTGTTAATTCACAAACCAATTCTGATTCTAATTATAAGCGTTCAATCTTGCTTTTACAAATCAATCTGCTTATACTATCTATAAGAAAAAACTTATAGGAGCCGCTTATGACCCTGACACAGCTGAAAGGCTTTCTGGCCATTGCCGAATACCAGAGTTTCACCGCCGCAGCCGACAGGCTTTACATCTCACAGTCCGCCCTCTCCCAGCAGATAAAAGCGCTGGAACGGGAGCTGGGCTTTGTCCTGTTCGACCGCAGCTCTCGCCGGGCCGTACTGACCGAGGCCGGGCGCAGCTTTTACCAGAACGCCCTGAAAATGCAGGAGCTTTACATCCACGCCATGGCCGAGGGCCAGCAATTGCAGCAGATGCACCAGCGCCATGTAAAGCGGCTGTGCATCGGCTGCCTGAACGACCAGTTCTACCAGATCTGGCAGGACCTTTTGCAGATCGCCATGCCGCTTTCGGAGCAGTATGCCCCCTGTGCGGTGCGGTACGAAAGCCGTGAAGCGCTGTATGCCGCTCTGCTGCGGGGCGAAGCCCAGATCGCCGCTCTGCTGGAAAGCGAGGACATTGCAAAGATCGGCTTACGGTTCCTGCCCTTTGCCCGGGTGCCGGAGCTGTGTATGCCGGCAGCACACAAGCTTTCGCCGGAGATGCTCTCCATCTGGAACAAGCGTCCCATCCGGCTGGAAGAGCTGGATGGCCAGCTGCTGGCGTTCCACAACCACCCGGGGCAAAACCTGTACGAAGACCGGCTGCGCCGCCATCTTCACGAAAACATGTCCCGGTTTGAATATGTAGACCCCGCCGGTTTTTTCACCGCCAGCTACCGGCCCACCACCCTGCTGCTGCCTGCCATCCAGTACAGCGGGCACTCCCCTGTTCTTCCGCTGGACTGGGAGGGCGGCGCAAAGCTGGGCTTCGTCACTGCGCCGCACGCCGACAAGAACGTACTGGACTATGCCCAGTACATCAAAGAACATCTGACGGCCATTCCTAACTTCTGGGAGCCGCTGGCCGAATGACGCAGAAAGCCCGGAGTTCCGCTTGGAGCTCCGGGCTTTTGTTTGTGTTATCCGTGGATGGAGGTACGCACCAGTGCACGCTTCAGGCGTGCCTGTGCCAGCTCGTAGTCCCGCTTATCGAGGTTCTTCTGCGCGAGAATTTCTTCCGCACGCTTCTTGGAGGCCTCGGCGCGGGCCTGATCGATCTCCTCGGCCCACTCCCATGTGGTTGCGACCAGACGCACTTCGCCATCCAGCACGCTCAGCAGACCGCCCATGCAGGCGGCGCGGCGGCGCTGGCCCTCGGCGTCCACGATGTGGGCCTCGCCCATGCCCAGCGCGGTGCAGTAGTCCCCGTGCTTGGCAAGGATGGCCAGATCGCCGTCGATGGCGCGGCAGACGATGCGCTCGGCCTGCCCGTCAAAGGCGCAGCCGTCCGGCGTGACCACCGTCAGATGAAAGGTCGTCATGGTTTACCCTTTCTTCGCTTTTGCGAACACGTCGTCGATGGTGCCCGCGAACAGGAATGCGCTCTCGGGCAGATCGTCGCACTCGCCGTTCAGGATCATCTTGAAGCCGCGCAGGGTCTCCTTCAGCGGCACATACTGGCCGGGCATACCGGTGAACTGCTCTGCAACGTGGAAGCTCTGGCTCAGGAAGCGCTGCACCTTGCGGGCGCGGCTGACCGTGCGCTTGTCTTCCTCGCTCAGCTCGTCCATGCCCATGATGGCGATGATGTCCTGCAGCTCCTTATAGCGCTGCAGCACCTTCTGGACGGCACGGGCGATCTCGTAGTGCTCCTGACCCACGACCTCCGGGCTGAGGATGCGGCTGGTGGAATCCAGCGGGTCCACAGCGGGGTAAATGCCCTGAGAAGCGATATCACGGCTCAGGACCGTAGTTGCATCCAGATGGGTGAAGGTGGTGGCGGGGGCCGGGTCGGTCAGGTCGTCGGCGGGAACGTAAACAGCCTGAACGGAAGTGATAGAGCCCTTGCGGGTGGAGGTGATGCGCTCCTGCAGAGCGCCCATCTCGGTGGCCAGCGTGGGCTGGTAGCCGACGGCGGAGGGCATACGGCCCAGCAGAGCCGACACCTCAGAGCCGGCCTGGGTGAAGCGGAAGATGTTGTCGATGAAGAGCAGCACGTCCTGGTTCTTCACGTCACGGAAATACTCTGCCATGGTCAGGCCGGACAGTGCCACGCGCATACGGGCTCCTGGGGGCTCGTTCATCTGGCCGTAGACCAGCGCGGTCTTGTTGATAACGCCGCTCTCGGTCATTTCGCCGTACAAGTCGTTGCCCTCACGGGTGCGCTCGCCGACGCCGGTGAACACCGAATAGCCGTTGTGCTCGGTGGCGATGTTGTAAATGAGCTCCTGGATCAGAACGGTCTTGCCGACGCCTGCACCGCCGAACAGACCGATCTTGCCGCCCTTTGCGTAGGGGCAGATCAGGTCAACGACCTTGATGCCGGTCTCGAGAATTTCGGTGGTGGACTGCTGCTCCTCGTAGCTGGGAGCAGGGCGGTGGATAGGCCAGTAGGCCTCCGGGGCCGGGGCGGGCTTGTTGTCCACGGGCTCACCCAGCAGGTTGAACACGCGGCCCAGGCACTGGTCGCCCACGGGCACTTTGATGGGTTCGCCGGTATCCACGGCTTCGGTGCCGCGCACCAGACCATCGGTGCTGTTCATTGCAATGCAGCGCACCACGTTATCGCCGGTGTGCTGTGCCACCTCGACCACCAGCTTTTCGCCGTGGTTGTCGATCTCGATGGCGTTGAGCAGCTCCGGCAGCTGGCCATCCTCAAACTGGATGTCCAGCACCGGGCCGATGACCTGGAGCACCTTGCCGATATGTTTTTCGGACATAGGCTACAACTCCTTATCTTTCAATAATGCAAATGCTGATCGGCAGCGTCCTCGCCCTCTCAGGCCGCTTCGCGTCCAGCTCTCCCAGAGGGAGAGCCAAGAGCGCAGAGGTCAGGTTCTTGTCTCCCGGCGGCATTGCGAATGCAATGATGGGAGAGGGCGAGCCGCCTTTAAATTTCCGCACCGGCCACAATCTCGGTGATCTCCTGCGTGATGGCGGCCTGACGGGCACGGTTATAATACAGGTTCAAATGGTCGATCATCTCACCGGCGTTCTTGGTGGCAGCGTCCATGGCGGTGCGGCGGGCGGCAAGCTCACTTGCCACGCTCTCGCACACGGCACCGTAGACGATGCCGGCCACATATTCCGGGATGATCGCGCTGAATACTTCCTCGCTGCTGGGCTTGTACAAGATCTGGCTGCGGCGGGCTTCCGCCTTCTGCTGCTCGGTGGGCTCAATGGAGAGCGGCAGCACCTCCATCGTGGCGGCCGTCTGGGTCATCATGGAGTCGAACCGGGTGTAGCAGATCTTCACCGCGTCATACTCGCCCTTGAGGTATCCTTCCGTGATCTGGCGGGACAGCTGGAAGCACTCGCCCACCGAGATGTCCGCCGCCATCAGCACTTCCTGCGTGAACAGGGGCGTCTCGTGGTGGACGAAATACTCTGCCGAGCGCTTGCCGATGGGCAGCACGACGGCCTCGCCGCTTTCTGCCCCGGCCTGCTTGAGCACGTTGGAATTGTATCCGCCGGCAAGGCCGCGGTCACCTGCAATGACGATGAGCAGGGTCTTTTTGATTTCCTCTCTGCGCAGGTACGGGTTGCGGGCGCGGGGGTCTGCCGCGGCGATCTTGGTCAGGGTCTCATGCAGCGTTTCAAAGTAGGGCCGGCTGTGCTCGACCCGTTCCTTGGCGCGGCGCATTTTGGAGGAAGCCACCAGTTCCATTGCCTTGGTGATCTGCATGGTGCTCTCTACGCTTTTGATGCGCAGTTTGATGTCCTTCATGGAACCAGCCATGCGTTACGCCTCCTTCCTTAGTGCGCCTTGACGAAGCTGTCGGTATAGGCCGTGAGCACGCTCTTGAGCTGCTCTTCGGTGTCCTTATCCAGATTTCCGGTGGTGCGGATAGTCTCCATGACGGCAGCACCTGCGGCGTCGTTGTCCAGATATTCGTACAGGCCCTTCTCATACTCAGCCACATCCGGCACCTTGACCTTCACGAGGTAATCGTGAATGGTGGCATACAGGATAGCCACCTGCTTTTCCACAGGCACGGGAGCGGAGCGGTTCTGCTTGAGCACTTCCACGATGCGCTCACCCTGTGCCAGACGGGCCTTGGTGTCGGCGTCCAGATCCGAGCCGAACTGAGCAAAGCTCTGCAGCTCACGGTACTGGGAGTAGATCAGCTTCAGGGTTCCGGCAACCTTCTTCATGGCCTTGATCTGGGCGTTGCCGCCGACGCGGGACACCGAGATGCCGGGGTTGACGGCCGGCATGACGCCGGAGTGGAACAGCTCGGTCTCCAGGAAGATCTGTCCGTCGGTGATGGAAATGACGTTCGTCGGGATGTAGGCGGAAACGTCGCCCGCCTGCGTCTCGATGATGGGCAGAGCCGTCAGGCTGCCGCCGCCCAGCTCGTTGGAAAGCTTGGCCGCGCGCTCCAGCAGACGGGAGTGCAGATAGAAGACATCGCCGGGGTAAGCCTCACGTCCCGGGGGACGGCGGATCAGCAGCGACAGTGCACGGTAAGCCACAGCGTGCTTGGACAGGTCATCGTAGATGATCAGAACATGCTTGCCCTGATGCATGAAATACTCGCCCATGGCGCAGCCGGAATAGGGTGCGATATACTGCAGGGGGGACAGCTCGGATGCCGTTGCGGACACCACGATGGTGTAGCTCATGGCACCGGCTTCGGTCAGGCTCTGCACAAGGTTTGCCACGGTCGAACGCTTCTGGCCGATGGCAACGTAAATGCAGATGACGTCCTTGCCCTTCTGGTTGATGATGGTATCGGATGCGATGGTGGTCTTGCCGGTCTGGCGGTCACCGATGATCAGCTCACGCTGGCCGCGGCCGATGGGGATCATGGAGTCGATGGCCTTGATGCCGGTCTGCAGCGGCTCCTTGACCGGCTGGCGGTCGATGATGCCGGGGGCGCGGCTCTCGATGGCGCGGAACTCGGTAGTCTCGATGGGGCCTGCGCCGTCAATGGGCTGGCCCAGTGCGTTGACCACGCGGCCGATCATGGCGTCGCCCACGGGCACGGACACGACCTTGCCGGTGCGCTTGACGGTGCTGCCCTCTTTGATGCCGGCGTCGGAGCCCAGCAGAACGATGGAGACGGTGTTCTCCTCAAGGTTCTGGGCCATGCCGTATTCGCCGTTGTCAAACTGGAGCAGCTCACCTGCCATGCACTTTTCCAGACCGCTTGCGCGGGCGATGCCGTCGCCCACCATAATGACCGTGCCGGTCTCGCTCTGCTCAATGGCATTTTCGTAATGCTTGATCTGCGCACGGATGATCTTGGAGATCTCTTCAGGTTTCAGTTGCATCTTTGTTTGTTCACCACTCAATTCTTGAAATCATTTCGGGTGGAAATTCGATTCATTTTTACAGGGTCACGGAAGCAATGTCCCTGCGCAGGGCAGCCAGACGGCTGCGCACCGTGCCGTCCAGCTCGGTGCCCTCGATGTCCAGTCGGATGCCGCCCAGCACTTTGGCATCGACCTTCGTTTTCAGGTCGATGGTCTTGCCGGTGAGCTTTTCCAGCTTTTCGTGCAGGCTCTTTTCCTGCTCGGGCGTCATGGCCACTGCCGTGGTGGCCGTTGCTTCCAGAATGCCGTGGGCTTCGTTGTAGCGCACACGGTAGGCCCGTGCACAGCCGGGCAGCTCCCGCAGGGTGCCCTTCTCGCACAGGATCTTCAAAAAGTTCAGCACATAGAGGTGGACCTGACCCCGCAGCGCTTCGTCCAGCAGCCCGCAGCGCTCTCTTTTCGGGATGCTGGGGGTGCTGAGCAGATGCAGGTAGTCCGGGTTTGCTTTCAGCAGCGTCACCACTTCATCCAGCTCGCCCAGAATGCGGGTGTCCAGCCCTTCCTCCGCAGCCAGGTCGTACAGGCTTCCGCCGTACATCCTTGCGATCTCGGTCATGATGCTTCACCCACATTTTTGATAAATTCGTCGATCAGGTCCTTGTGGTCTTCTTCCTTGATCTCGCGTTCCACCACCTTGGAGGCGATCTCCATGGCGATGCCGCCGATCTCGTCCTTGACCTCGTTGACTGCCTTCTTGCGCTCCTGCGCAATGTCGGCTTCGGCCTTCTGCTTCATGGCAGCGGCCTGTGCGCGGGCCTCGCCCACGATCTCTTCGCCGCGGGCGGTGGCAGTCTTCTGCGCATTGGCCACGATCTCGTTTGCCTCGTCGCGGGCATTCTGCATGTTCTGCTCATACTCCGCCTTCATGGCTTCGGCTTCTTCGCGCAGCTTCTTTGCATCGGCGATCTGGCTGTCGGCCTTCGCCTTGCGCTCCGCGATGACTTTCTTTACCGGATTCAGCAGGAACTTTTTGAAGATCAGCAGCTGGATCATCAGGTTGCAGATCTGAGCCAGAAAAGTCCAGCCATCCAGCGTGATCAACGCCTGGTACAGTTCCATAAGCGTCTCCTTTCGTTATTTTGCAAAGGCTGAGCTTATGCCAGGAACTTCATGAACATGCCGGGTGCCAGGAAGATCAGCAGCAGGCCGGTGACGAAGCCGTAAATACCGGTGGTCTCGGACAGTGCAACGCCCAGGATCAGGGTGCTGGTGACGTCGCTCTTGCACTCGGGCTGACGGCCCACGGCCTCACAGGCAGCAGCTGCTGCGTTGCCTTCGCCGATACCAGGGCCGATACCTGCGATCAGTGCGCAGCCAGCGCCGATGCCGCAGCCTGCCAGAGCGATACCACGAGCCAGATACTGAAAATCAGTCATAAGATTTGTCCTCCTAAAAGATGTGTTTGTTTTGGGAGATGCCGTTCTGAGGGCTTAGTCCTCACCGGCAGCACGTTTGATGAAAATAGCGGTCAGGGTGCAGAAGATGAAAGCCTGGATGCAGCCGCCGAACCAGTCGAAATACAGGCCCGTGAAGGCCGGGATGCCGATCTGGAACAGCTGGATCTGGCTCAGGAAGCCGGGCAGCCAGCCAAAGATGACATGGCTCAGGCTTGCCAGCGCCCAGTACAGCAGCGTGGAGATAACTGTGCCGGACAAAATGTTGCCGAAGTGACGGAAGGCCATGCTGACGGGGGTGGACACCTCCGAAAGCACATTGATGGGCGCCATGATGAAGATGGGGTCCAGCAGGCCTTTCAGGTAGGAAAGGATGCCGTTGGTCTTGATCTTGTAATACATGATCAGCACGAACACCACGATGGCCCATGCCGCTTCGGTGTTCAGGTCAGCCGTGGGGCTCCACAGGCCGATGACACTGATGAGGTTGCAGCCGATGCTCAAAGCGAAGATCGAGCCGATGAGCGGGATATACTTGTCGAAGTGATAACCCATGTTATCGTGCACGAACTGGTCGAGCCGCTCAACGATGAATTCCGCCGCGGCCTGCCGCTTGGAAACATTTTCCAGCTTGAGGTTGCTGCCCAGCCAGATGGCCAGACCCGAAAGCAGCGCCATGACGATCCAGGTACTGACCAGAGTCTGCGTGATCTTGAAATCACCCAGAATGGGGATATCGGTATGGATGGTATACAGGATCTTTGCGCCGTTCAATTCCATTTGTTACGTTTCACCCCCTTCGTCACGGGGTTCAGCCGCCGGTCCCGGTGCGGGCTCGGGGTCGTCCTCCACGGATACGTCCACCGAAGGCTTTGCCGGGGCAAGCGGCTTGTACTTGCCGGTTATTTGCAGATAGTAAATCGTGACTCTTGGGAACAGCAGCGGCAGAACGCCTGCAAACGGCTGGAACACCGGGGCCGCGATGGCCACGATGACCCACAGCGCCTGCACCAGCATTCTGGCATTGTAGGAAGCCTGCAAAACTGCCTTGCGGCGTTTTTCATCCTGCTCGTCGATGGCCTTCTGACACACGACGCAGATGCCTGCGAAGTTGCCAATGGCAACGGCAGCGCCGATGAGGCTGGCAAGAATGACGGTGTAATCGAATTTCACCCAGCCCACAAGGTGCAGCGCCGCGAACACCACCCACATGACAGCGGTGCAGATGGCCGTGCCGCAGGCGATGCGCGTCAGCTCCTTTTTGGATTCCGGCTGCAGTTTCATAAAGGGAAACCTCCTGTTTGCTCACTGATGCGAGTTGAAGCCCACACGCTTTGGTTTTTCCTTTTTGGTGCGGTCCATGCGCTCCCTGCAGAAGACCCAGAAGTTCTGTGCCCCGGCAGCAAGACCCAGCAGAATGGCCGGCAGGAACAGCCATTCCGGCCAGTTCCAGTTGTTCACCGCCCACCAGGCTCCGCCCAGACACATCACCAGCGGAAACAGCATATTCAGGCCCAGCTGGGTCAGCCAGACGAGATCCTCCAGCGCCTTATACCAGCCCTTCAATGCATGTTCCCCTCCCCCGGAAGCGCTCTGCGCAGCAGTAAAAATTTGGATTCTTTGCCAAAGACTTGAAGCGGGCAAAAAATCTTATAACGCTAGTATAATTCAAACCGGTGGTTTTTTCAATCAATTTTCCACTGATTTCTAGTAAAATTTCATAGTTTGTTCACGCTAACGTTACAACTGTACGTCCTCTATGGAGTTTGTGCGCCTGCAAACGCATCAATACCAAAAGTTTGATGGTTTTCTTGTGCAGAGTGCGAAAAAATAAACTCCCCCAGTCATCGCTGCGCGATGCCAGCCCCCCTCGGAGATGGGGCCTCTGGCGAAACCGTAAGCTTGCCCTATAAAAGGTGAACTGATTCGTTTTGTCAAAAGCTCCCTCACTGAGGGAGCTGGCTGCGAAGCAGACTGAAGGAGTCTTATTCCTAAAAAAGCCGCCCGGCTCATAACGAGCCGGGCGGCTGAAAGTGCTTTGGGGATTAAGAAGTCGTTTTCATAAAGCAGGGTGCGCCGAATGACGTGAATGTTTGCTTGCAGGCAAGGCGATTTTCCGCAGCAATCCTGATGGATTGCAAGGGAAAGCAACGCAGCATGCGAGCAAACAGGCCGTTCAGGCGGTGTGCACTGCTTATAAAAACGGCTTCCAAGTTACCAGAGGTTTGCGGTCTCGTTGTACAGACCCTCATAGCTCTTGGCGGAGACATCCCAGCTGAAGTCACACTCCATGCAGTGGTGCACGAGGTTCTTCCAGTTCTCCTTGTCGTTGTAAGCGTCCTGTGCATTGCAGCAGGCCACATACAGCTCATGGGCATTGTAGCCCGCAAAAGTGAAGCCGTTGCCCTCACCCATGGTACTGTCATGGATGGAGTCACGCAGGCCGCCGGTCTCACGGACGATGGGAGGAGTGCCGTAACGGCAGGCCACCATCTGTGCCAGACCGCAGGGCTCGCTCTTGGACGGCATGATGAAAGCATCTGCGCCGGCGTAGATCTCCTGAGACAGCTTCGGCTCAAAACCGATGTAGGTGCCTACGCGGCCCGGGTGGCGTGCGCACAGGTCGGAGAAGAAGTTTTCATACTGGCCCTCGCCGCTGCCCAGAATGACCAGCTCGATGCCGCGGTCCACCAGACCGTCCGCAATGCTCTGCACCAGGTCAAAGCCCTTCATGCCGACCATGCGGCTGACCATGCCGAAGACGGGGCTGCCGTCCTTGTCCAGACCGAACTTGTCCTGCAAAGCTTCCTTGCACTTTGCCTTGCCGACTTCAAAGGTGTTGATGTCGTAGTTTGCAGGGATGTTCTTGTCGGTGGCCGGGTCATTGGCATCCATATCGATGCCGTTCAGGATGCCGCACAGCTTATACTGCTTCTCACGCAGCAGAGCATCCAGGCCGTAGCTGAACCACGGGTCGAGGATCTCCTGTGCGTAGGTGGGGCTGACAGTGGTGATCTTGTCGGCGGTCTCGAAAGCGCCCTTCATGAAGTTTGCGCAGCCATCGTACTCCACAATGTGCTGGTCGCGGCGGCCAATGCCGCAGGTGTCTTCCAGAATGTCGGTGCCGTACTTGCCCTGATAAGCGATGTTGTGGATGGTGAACACCGTCTTGATGCGGTTGAACTTATCCAGATGGCGGTAGTACAGGTTCAGGTACACGGGCACCAGAGCAGTCTGCCAGTCGTTGCAGTTGATGATGTCCGGGGTGAAGTCGATGTAGAACAGGGTCTCTAAAACGGCGCGTGCAAAGAAAGCGAAACGCTCGCCGTCATCGTAGAAGCCGTAAAGGCCGCGGCGCTTGAAGTAGTATTCGTTGTCGAGGAAGTAGTAGGTCACACCGTCCACTTCTGCCTTGAACAGGCCGCAGTACTGGCTGCGCCAGCCCACAGGGACAGAATAGTTGGTGACATACTCCAGCAGCTCACGGTGCTTCAGGTCGCCATACAGAGGCATGATAACACGGGCATCCACGCCGTCCTTGACCAGAGCCTTGGGCAGTGCGCCCGCAACGTCAGCCAGACCGCCGGATTTTGCAAAAGGATTGGCTTCCGAAGCAGCATACAGGATTCTCATAGGATCGCTCCTTCCATATGTTTGGTGTTTTCGTGCTCCCCGCCGCCAGTGCAGCGGCACAGAACCATTTGACAAAAGAGCAGGCGGGGGCACACGCGTGCCCCCGCCCCTCTCAAGAGGGGCTACCGGGGAGGAAGCCGCCCCTATGGATAATGCAGAAGATCAGACGATGTGGTTCTTCTGGACGTAGACCGGGAAGCTCTCGGTGCCGGACAGCTTCTTGCCGGCAGTGATCTTCACGTTCTTGTCGGTGACCACGCAGTCCAGCTCAACATCAGGCTCCACAACAGTGTCCTGCATGAGCACGCAGTTCTTGACCACAGCGCCCTTCTTGACCTTGACGCCGCGGAAGAGCACGCAGTTTTCAACGGTGCCCTCGATGACGCAGCCATCGGCCAGAATGGAGTCGGTGACCTTGGAACCGGTGACGTAACGGGTGGGGTTGTCGTCACGGATCTTGGTGTAGACGGGGCTGTTCTTCGGGAACAGCATCTCCAGGTTCTGGTCGTCGGTCAGCTTCAGGTTCTCATCGAAGTAGCTCTTCATATCGCAGATGTGAGCCACATAGCCGGTGTATTCCAGAGCATGGATGTTCAGGATGTTGACATTGTGAGCCAGAATATCGCGTTCGAAGTAGATCAGGCCGCGGGAGGTTGCGTCCTTGACCAGCTTGATCAGAGTCTCGCGCTCCATGACGTAGATGTTCAGATCCAGATTCTGAACGCCGGGGCGGTAATCGTTGAACAGCAGCTCGGTCACACGGCCGTCAGCATCAACGGTCAGGGTGTAGTTGTCGTTCTTGCGGCCCTCGGGGATCTCAGTCTTCTGGTAAGCGATGGTCACGTCCGCGCCGCTTGCCTGATGAGCAGCCAGCAGAGCGTTGAAGTCGTAGTTGATGGCGATGTTGGCATCGCTCATGACCACATACTTTTCCTTCTGGTTCTCCAGGAAGTTCAGGATGGAGCCCAGAGCTTCCACACGGCCGGAATAAATGCGCACGCCCTTCTCAGCAAAGGGAGGCACAATGTTCAGGCCGCCGTGGCGGCGGGCCATATCCCACTCACGGCCGGTGCCCAGATGATCCATCAGGGAGTGGTAGTTCTTACGCACGACGATGGAAACATTGGAGATGCCGCAGTTGGCCATGCTGGACAGGACAAAGTCCACCATGCGGTAACGGCCTGCAAAGGGGATCGAAGCCATTGCACGCTCGGTCACCAGTTCGGGAACGGTATTGTCATAGCTGTTGGGGAAAATGATGCCCAACGCATTGGTGTTCTGTCTCAGCATACTTCCACGCCCTCCTTGACGGATTCAAAGACTTTTGCGCCCTCCTTGACGGTGGCGCCTGCGCCGACGGTCAGGCCGGTGCCAACATGAGCGATGGGGCCATCGCCGCCAACCTTGGCACCTGCGCCGATCACGACGTCTTCAGCCAGGATGCAGCGCTTGACAACGGCACCTGCCTTGACGACGACACCATCCATCAGGACAGCGTCCTCAACGGTAGCGCCCTCTTCCACGATGACGCCTGCGCTCAGCACGGAGTGCTTGACGTTGCCGTAGATCTTGCAGCCCTCAGTGATGAGGGAATCCTGCACGACGGCGCGGGGGCCGATCTTCTGAGCGGGCAGCACGGGGTTGCGGCTGTAGATCTTCCAGGTCTTGTCGAAGATATCGATGCCGGAGTTCTCGGGGTCCAGGACCTCCATGTTGGCTTCCCACAGGCTGTCGATGGTGCCGACGTCACGCCAGTAACCGGCAAAGCGGTAAGCGTACATCTTGCGGCCGTCACGCAGCAGTGCGGGGATGATGTTCATGCCGAAGTCGTTCTTGGAGTTGGGGTCTGCCTCGTCCTCTTCCAGATACTTCTTCAGGACATCCCAATTGAAGATGTAAATACCCATGGAAGCCAGATTGGACTTGGGTACCGGGGGCTTCTCCTGGAACTCGGTGATGCGGTCATTCTCGTCAGCGACCATCAGGCCGAAGCGGGAAGCTTCCTTCCAGTCAACTTCCATGACGGCCACAGAGAACTCTGCGCCCTTTTCCTTGTGGAAACGCAGGAAATCGGCGTAGTCCTGCTTGCAGATCTGGTCACCGGACAGGATGATGACGTACTCGGGATCATAGCTGTCGATGAAGCCGATGTTCTGGTAAATGGCGTTTGCAGTGCCCTTGTACCAGTCGGTGCCCTTTGCCTGCTCATAGGGCGGCAGGGTGTGCACGCCGCCGTGCAGACGGTCCAGATCCCAGGGCTGGCCGTTGCCGATGTACTCGTTCAGCTTCTGGGGCTGATACTGAGTTGCGATGCCGACAGTGTCGATGTTGGAGTTCACGCAGTTGGACAGCGGGAAGTCCACGATGCGGTACTTGCCGCCGAAGGACACTGCAGGTTTTGCCGTTTTCTGTGTCAGCGCGTACAAACGCGAGCCACGTCCGCCGGCAAGGATCATTGCCACAATTTCTTTTGCCATAGCTTTATTCTCCCCTTTAACATTAACATTTCCGCATTTGGATTTTTTGCAGAAATGATAGTCAACATGTGCGGTTACGGGTCGTCCGGGGTGCCGGAGTCATTCCTTCAGCTCCTTCGGTTTACGGGTGCGCTTTGCAGGTGCTTTTTCTGCCTTGGGTTCTGCTTCTGCCTTGGGCTTGCGGCCAGGCTTCTTTGCAGGCTTTTCCGCTGCGGCTTCCGGCTCCGCCTTGGCCTTGCGGGTGGTCTTTTTCACCGGCTTCTCCGCAGGTGCCTCGGGCTCAGCTTTTGCCTTCCGGGTCGTTTTCTTCACCGGCTTTTCAGCAGGTGCTTCCGGTTCGGCTTTTGCCTTGCGGGTGGTTTTTTTCACAGCCTTTTCCGGCTCAGCAGCTTTTTCATCTTTGGCCTTTTTGACAGTGGGCTTTTTCACCGCTTTCTCTGCCTTTTCAGTCTTGTCCTCTGCAGCCTTGCGGGTGCGCTTTGCAGGCACTTCAAAGTACAGGGTGCTCATGGGCGGCAGAGTGATGGTGATGCTCTGCTCAAAGCCGTGCAGCGGCTTCTTGTGGGTGCGCACCGACTTGTTGTGCACCGCACCGGAACCGCCGAACTCGGCCTCGTCGCTGTTCAGGATCTCTTTGTATGCACCGGCTGCCGGAGCACCCAGAGTGTAGCCCTCGCGCAGAACGGGGTTGAAGTTGCAGACCACAAGGATCTGCTTGCCGGAAGCATCCTTTCGCAGGAAGGCGATCACGCTCTGCTGCGAGTCATCCGGCACGATCCACTGGAAGCCTTCCCAGCTGTAATCCACCTGCCAGAAAGCAGGGTGCTCTTTGTAGAAAGCGTTCAGAGTCTTGACGTAATTCTGCAGCTCGGTGTGTTTGTCGTAGCCCAGCAGCATCCAGTCCAGCTGCTTTGCTTCGTTCCACTCGGCGAACTGGCCGAATTCCTGACCCATGAACAGCAGCTTCTTGCCGGGGTGGGCCATCATGTAGCCGAAGAAGGTGCGCAGATTGGCGAACTTGTCGTCATATTCACCGGGCATCTTGTTGATGAGGCTTCCCTTGCCGTGCACGACCTCGTCATGACTGATGGGCAGCACAAAGTTCTCGCTGAAAGCGTAGAAGAAGCTGAAAGTGACCTTATTGTGGTTGCCGGCGCGGAAGAGCGGGTCGGTCTTCATGTAGCTGAGCATATCGTTCATCCAGCCCATGTTCCACTTGAAATTGAAACCCAGGCCGCCGTCCGAAGCGGGCTTTGTGACCATGGGCCATGCGGTGGATTCTTCCGCGATCATGTACTTGTGGGGGTGACGGCCCAGCACCGTGTTGTTCAGCTTGCGCAGGAACGCGACAGCTTCCAGATTTTCCTTGCCGCCGTCCTTGTTGGGCTCCCATTCACCCTGCTTGCGGTTATAGTCCAGATACAGCATGGAAGCCACGGCGTCCACGCGCAGACCATCGATGTGGTACTGCTCCAGCCAGTACAATGCGCTGGAGATCAGGAAGCTCTGCACCTCGTTGCGGCCGAAGTCGAACACCATGGTGCCCCATTCCTTGTGCTCACCGCGCTTCGGGTTCGGGTCCTCATAGCAGGCCTCGCCGTCGAAGTTGTACAGGCCGAACTGATCCTTCGGGAAGTGGGCGGGCACCCAGTCCATGATGACGCCGATGCCGGCGGCATGGAGCTTATCCACAAAGGCCATCAGGTCTTTGGGGGTGCCGTAACGGCTGGTGGGGGCGAAATAGCCGGTGACCTGATAGCCCCAGCTGCCGTCAAACGGATATTCCATGACCGGCAGCAGCTCGACATGGGTGTAGCCCATCTCGGTGATGTACGGGATCAGCTGGTCGGCCAGCTCGGAATAGTTGTAGGGCTTGCCGCCCTCCTTCAGCTTCCAGCTGCCGGCGTGCATCTCGTAGATGTTCATCGGGCCGTTGATCACGTCCGCTTTTTTCTGTGCATCCTGCCATGCGGCATCGTGCCACTCAAAGCCGCTGATATCATAGACCTTGCTGCCGTTGGACGGGCGGGTCTCAGCGTGGAATGCGTAGGGGTCGGCTTTGTAAACCAGATCCCCTGCGCGGGTGGTCACGCAGTATTTGTAAACATCATATTCCTTCATGCCGGGGATGAACAATTCCCACACGGAATCGCCATCCACCTTGCGCATCGGGTGGCTGCCCGGCTTCCAGCTGTTGAAATCGCCCACCACGCTGATAGCCACAGCATGGGGTGCCCAGACGCGGAAGACGACGCCGGCTTCTCCGGCACGCGTCTCCATGTGCGCGCCAAAGTAGCGATATGCTTCACAGTTATTGCCCTGCTTGAACAGATACACCGGCAAATCCGATGCATTGCTCTGGATCTTGTCCTCGGTCGGTTTCATAGACTGCTCCTCCCCGTACAGGCACGCGGACGCGCACCTGTAGCTTTTTACCCTTTTATATTAAAGGCTTTTGTCGGTTTTTTCAAGGCCTTTTCTGGAAAATCTACCATAATCTTTTCTTTGATATTTTTCTATTGTATCCACATTACCCAATTTTTTACAAAAATTATGGTGAATCCTGCCAATCAAACAACAAAAAAGAGCCTCTGCGCACCCTCCCGGAGGGAAGGTGTACAGAAGCTCTCTGTTTCTGTTGAAAATTTTCAGTTCCGGTTTTTCTCAGTCTTTACCGGTTTTTGCAGCAGGCTCAGCCCACCACATAGACATTCACCTGAATGGCACCGTTGATGACGCTCTCGGCGTAGGTCTCATAGAACAGGTCCACCAGGATCTGGCCTTTCTGCACCGCGATGCCGGTGTCGGTGGCCACGGCGTAGCCGTAAACGAACTTGCCGTCAGTGGAAGTGATATACAGCTTGGTGCCGTAGGGGATCACATCCGGGTCAACCGCCACGGTGCCGTAGCCAAGGCCCAGGCCGGAAGAGCCCTTGCCGGACTTGGAATAATAGCCGGTGGCCTTGCCGGTGAGCACCTTGCTGTAAGAGGTGGGCGCGTTGGTGGTGCCGTCCGGGCCGGTCAGCGGAGAAACCGGAGCACCTGCGCCATAGGTCTTGATGACATGGTTGGTGGGCTCCACCGTCGTGGTGGAATCCACCACGATGCTGTTCTCCAGCTCGCCGTCCACATAGCGGTCGCGGGTGGTGATGGTCTGCTGGCCTTCCGAACCGTGGCGCACGGTGGTGGTGCGGCCGGTGTTGCGGAAATACAGGCTGGTGTAGACATATTCGGTGTCATAGGGGATGGCCTGCGTCTCCACGCGGTCTTCATAGTCCACACGGTGCACCGTGATCTGGGTGCCGGCTGCCACCAGCTGATCCAGAGCAGGCTCCGTGTAATCATCACCCTCCAGAGTGATGCCTGCGCGCTGCAGGGCATCCGCCACGGTGCCGAACACCATCTTGACCGGATACTCCTGGCCGTCGGCGGTGATGCTGACGGAGAATGCGCGCTCAATGTTCAGTGCGGCGAGGTTGCCGCTGAAGGCCGTGTAGTAGACCTTGTCGCCCTCTTCGGACTGGATGCCGGAAAGGTTCATGACCTGTGCGGGGTCGGTCTCGGAGGTGAGGATCACCTGCCGGGCACCATTGGAGTCTGTGACGTAGGTCAGCCGCAGATTCGCAGCGGTCACACTGAGTGTAGCCACAAGGCACACGACCATGACACAGAACGCCAGCACACGGGGGGAGACTGCCTGTTTGCAGGCAGACAATGCTTTCTTTACTTTTACGGAAGCGATACGAGACAACTCCTCTCTTCTCAAAATCTGGCTGCGGCCGCGGGCATCAGGGTAAAAAACGCTCCGGCCGCCCGGACTGCAGAGCCGCAGAAACTGCCAGGCCCCACAATCAAATACGATGCCCTATTTTTGGTAAAATCGAGCATCGTATTACAATTTGGATTCCATGCGGAATGGCTTTTTCATTCCTCACCGGCCGGGCCCCGTCTGCCCGTGCCGAGCCGCGCAAAAGACGGCATTTCACTTCATCCAGATAAATTTTAGACGCTGCAACGTTTGTTGAGCGGGTCTTATTTTACCAGCATGGAGCCTGTTTGTCAAATCAGGGGTGCCGCTTCGTTAGTTTCTTGACATTCTTTTTTTGTGCAACTTTAACAGTGTTTTCTCCAAAAAATTGTTTTTTAGGTTATTTCCTTATGATTTTTCTCATTTTTTCCTGCATGTTTCGTTCACGAATTTTTAACATTTATTTTGGATTTTTTATACCGAAAACTGCACTTTCCGCCCGCTTTGCAGCGTCAACAAGATGCCCAAAATCGCAGGTTTTCGGCACAAAACCCACCTGCAAAACCCGGTGTTTTCACACACGGAAATGTGCATGAATTTCTCCCGAAAAATGCAGTCCGGCAAAATGCCGAACCCCAGAAATGTTTTACAAAATAGTACGCACTGGATAGGACCCGCCGCCAACGGTACAATCGAGAAAAAAGCAGAAAGGAAGGTTTTGCATGGAAATCCAAATCATTCAAAAGCAGTGCGGCGGCACCGAATTCGCTGCCCGGCCCCACCGCCTGCACCTGGGTGCCCAGAACGCCGCCGGGGTGGACGAGCTGCAGTTTTTCCTGCCGGAAGCATGGGCCGGATGCACCGTTGCGCTGTATCTGCGGCGCAGCGACGGCACCCTGCTGGCCCCGGTGCCGCTGGACGAGAACGACCGGGTCACCGTGGACCGGCGGCTCACCGGAAGCACCGGCGGGCAGTGGATGCTGGCGGCTGTCACCGACGCAGGCTACACCGCCTACACCCGCCCCGGCAGCTACGACACCTACGCCATCCTGCCCACCGACGGCGGCACGGAGGAACTGCCTCCGTCCCTGTATGAGCAGTTCGTGGCGCGGGTGCTGGAAAGCTCCAGCAGCGCGGCCTCATCGGCCCAGAAAGCAGCCCTGAACGCATCCAGCACAGCCACCAATGCGGCGAACGCGCAAAGTGCTGCCCAGCGTGCCAGCAACGACAGCGCCAAGGCATCGCAGGCAGCGGCCCGGGCTGAGGCCGCTGCCGAACGGGCGGAAGAGCTGGCCCCGGAGGGCGGTCAGGTGCTCAGCGTGAACGGCAAAGTCGGCGTCGTGCAGCTGGCCGCGCAGGACGTGAGCGCTGTGCCCCGCCCCGCAAAGCCGGTGGCCGGCCAGCTGCTGCGCATCCTCAGCGTGGACCCCAACACCGGAGCCATTCTCACGGACACCGCTGCGCAGCCGGATCTTTCGCCCTATGTGCGCAGCAGCACAGTGCCCACGGCATCTGCTGCCGGTGCCGTGAAGGTGAACGCCGCCTACGGCATCAATGTGCGCACCGACGGCACCCTGACCACCGTTCCTGCCACGAAGACCCAGCTGAACGCCATGACCGAAGCGTCGGCGCCGCTGACCCCCGCCCTGCTGCCCTACGGCGTGAAAAAAGCCCTGACCTCCGCGGCCTCGTCCGCCGGGTGGACAGCTGCCGAAAAGACCACCGCTCTGAGCACCCTCGGGGTCAGTCTCTCTTCCTATTATACTAAGGAAGACGTGAACACCCTGCTTTCGGCCCCCAGCCTTGCCGCATTTCCCGTGGGCAGCATCTACCAGAGCACCAGCGCCACCAGCCCGGCGTCCCTGTTTGGCGGCACATGGGAAGAGATCGCATCCGAGCGCGTGCTGATGGGCCGCAGCAGCACCCACAAGGCCGGCACGACCCTGGCCGCCGGCCTGCCGAACATCACGGGCAGCTTTCTGGCCTACACTTCGGACGGAAGCAAAGTCTCCGGCGCCATCACGAACAGCAAAACGACGACCAGCTACTGGCACACCGGCGACAGCAACAAGATCGTTTACGACTACACTTACAGCCTGAACGCATCCGGCAGCTCCGCCGTTTACGGCAAGAGCACCACCGTGCAGCCCGCCGCCTACTATGTGTACATCTGGCACCGTATTGCATGACGAAAGGAGTGAGAGCATGAAGATCATTGACGAGACCGGCGCGGTCATCGAATCCCCCGACCTGGCGCTTGGCTGGCTGCAGAGCAGCACCGAAGAAGTGGAGCACACGGCCGTGGAAGCCGTGCCGGAGCTGAGCCACTATGAAACTGTGGCCGAATACCCCAGCGGCGGCAGAGACGTGAAAAAGGTCATCGACCGGCCCGGCGTGGAAGGCCGGGAAGCCTGGGTGGAGCAGGTGCCCATCCAGCGCTATATCCGCTACACCGCCGAGGAGCTGGCCGCGCAGAAAGCCGAACGCGAAGAAGCCGAAGCGCGGGCCAGACTGCCCCAGACCGTGGCTGACCTGACCCAGCAGCTCACCGACCTGCAGCTGGCCCTGTGCGAGCTCTATGAAGGAGGTGAAAGCTGATGGCAAAAGTGTACGCGGCCCTCATCCGCAAGGGCCTGAAAACGCTGGAGGACGTGCCCGAAAAGCTGCGGGACGCCGTGGCGGCTCTGCTGCAGGAGGTGCCCCATGCTTGAGGCCTACTCCTGTGCCCGGGATGGCTCCACACACCTGAGCAAAAACTTCACCGTGAAGGAATTTGCCTGCCGCGACGGCACCGACCCCGTTTTCATCGATTCAGAGCTGGTGCGCGTGCTGCAGGCTATCCGGGAGCACTTCGGCAGGCCGGTGACCATCAGCAGCGGCTTCCGCACTGCAGCCCACAACAAAGCCGTGGGCGGCGCAGCCTGCAGCCAGCACCAGTACGGCCGGGCGGCGGACATCCGCGCCGCCGGGGTCAGCACCGAAGCACTGGCCGCCTACGCCGAGACCCTGCTGCCGGACACCGGCGGCATCGGGCGCTACCCGGCCAAAGGCTTCGTGCATGTGGATGTGCGCCGGAACAAAAGCCGGTGGACAGGGTGAAGGAGGTGAGCGCCGTGGAAACGATCCTGTCCGCCCTCATTGCCGGAGCCGTGACCCTGATTGGCGTGCTGATCGCCAACGGCCGCAGCCAGGCCGTGACAGACACCCGGCTGGAAGAGCTGACCCGCGAGGTGCGGGAACACAACAACTTCGCCCGCCGGGTGCCGATCCTGGAAGAACAGATGAAGGTGGCCAACCACCGCATCGCAGATCTGGAAGCAAACGAAAAAGAAAGGAACTGACTTATGAACTTTGGCAAAATTTCCGCCGCAACCATCGCCCGCACCGCCTGCCTGCTGCTGGCATTGACCAATCAGGTGCTGAGTGCGCTGGGCAAGCCCGTGCTGCCCATTGAGAGCCAGACCGTGGAACAGCTGGTCACCGCCGGCATCACCACCGTGGCCGCGCTGATCGCATGGTGGAACAACAACAGCTTCACCTCCGCAGCCATTCAGGCAGACGCCGAATACGCCCGCCTGAAACAGAAAAACAACTGATTTTGGCGCAATAGTATGACTTTTCCACCCTGCGCCAGCCCTGCCCCGGGAGACCGTTCTTCGGCCCTTCCGGGGCTTTTTTGACGCCGCAAACAGTCGATTCACGCCGTTTTGAGGGCGATTCACGCATTTTCCGATGACAATTTCCGGAAAATTCTGTATACTGCAGGCAGAAAATCAAGGGGGAGAGTTTCATGGATAATTCGCCCATCTGCAACACAAACGCAACACACCCGCACACATCCGCAACAAGTGCAGCATTTCCCTCCGCATTTCCTTGTAATTTGTGACCAAGCGGAACCGCTGTCGTTTGGGCATTCCTCAGAATTTCACGTCTCGACACGGTTTTCCTTGACAATCGACGGCAAAAAATGGTATAAATGAAGCAGCATAGAAAGCCTGTTGTTTCAGTCCTTTTTATGGGGCTTGCACCCTCCGGGTGATATGAAAGGAGTCTGAGAATCATGACAAACAAAAAGTTCAAGATTGCGGCCATGTCCATGGCACTCACCGCCTGTGTTGCCGCCCAGCCTTTGATGGCAAATGCGGCCGAGACCGACGAGGTGAAGGAGCCCGTCTCCAACGCCAACGAAAACGAAGCAGAGGGTTCTGCTGTTGCGGAAGAGCCCTCTGCTGTTGATGCGCCTGTTGTGGAAGAGACCAAGGGCGAAGAGCCTGCTGCTCAGACCGAGAGCGGCGATGAAGACGCCTCCGAAGAGCCCACTGTTCAGAACAATGCCGATGAAGGCACCGGCAAAGAGTCCGTCGCTCAGGACAACACCGGCGATGTGAAGGCCGAAGCCGAGAAGCCCGCAGACGGCGCCAACAAGGAAGAGGATAATCTCAAGGAAGCTTTCGGCGAGAACGTGGACATCGATTACGGCGACCCGAAGACCGATGATAAGACCGGTGAGACCACCACCAAGGGCGACGTGGTGAAGAAGGACGACACCGACAGCGCCGACGCGGACAAGAAGGACGACGTCACCGATGAGACCGGCGATCAGGACAAGACTGACGGCGACAAGAAGACCGATGAAAAGACTGACGGCACCGACGGCGACCAGAAGACCGACGAGACGCCCGCAGCTGACAGCGGCAAGACCGATGACAAGACCGGCGAGACTGTTGACGACAAGAAGACCGACGAAGTGACTCCCCCGACCGACGGCGATAAGACCGAAAAGGACGACAAGGACGAGGGCGAGAAGATCGGTGACGCCACCATCACCGAGACCCCCAACCCCGGCAGCACCGTGAAGGAAGACCCGAAGCCCGGTGCAGAGCCCGTGACCAAGACCGACACCAAGGTTGACTCTGACGGCACCACCACCATCACCAACACGACCACCGTTGAGGGCACCCAGACCACGACCACCACCGGCAAAGGCCACGCAGAAGCCGACACCAAGGAGACCACCGAAGACACCAAGGAAATCGACAAGGATTTTCTGGACAAAGAGCTGGGCACTATCGACTGGGGCGTCAAGAAGAACGACAAGGTCGGCACCGATAAGGAAAATCAGTACACGGTCATCAGCAAGGAAGAAAAGACCACCGGCGATAAGACCAAGCAGACACTGACCCTTGAAAAGGTGGAAGAGACCAAGGGCAATATGACCGCTGAGGACATTGCCAAGCTGGTGGACGCAGACCGCGACTCCGTGAACAAGCAGGAAGACGGCAGCTACACCCTGAAGCGCACCGAGACCGTCACCGATGAAGACGGCAACCCCGTCACCCGCACCACCTATATCACCGTGAAGGACAGCGAAGTCACCATCAAGACCACCACCACCATCACGGTGACCCGCGAGAAGGAAGAGCACCACGAAAGCGGCGACAAGGACGCCTTTGAAAAGGACACCGCCAGCGATTTCACCCTGCCCGATATTCCTCTGTATAACAAAGAAACCAACGAGAAGGTTGACAGCATCGATGAAAAGAAGCTGAACGACCTGATCAACGACAAGAACACCAAAACGGAAACCGACGGCACCAAGACCACCTACACCGTCACCGTCGAAGAGAAGGGCGTCAAGCGCGAATACACCATCACCAAGGATTCCCAGTCCAAAGAACTGACCGCAAAAGAGATCGCCGACAGAATGGGCGACGACTTTGTGGCCAAGGGCAATGACGTCTTCTATGTGGATGCCAACGGCAAGGAATGGAAGCTGACCGTGGATCAGAAGAATGTCATCCGCGAGAAGCTGTCTTACACCATCGACGTCAAGGAAACCAAGAAGGGCACCGAGACCGTCGAGGGCCAAGACAAGGCCGAAGCCGAAGCAAAAGACGAGGCTGTCCGCAGTGCGCTGAAGAACGCTGTGGACGATATGCTGAAAGATAAAAAGATCAGCAAGGAAGAAGCCGAGGAGCTGAAGAAAGCGATCGACAGCGACACCACGATCAACGCATCGAAAGACGGCCAGTTTGTGACCAAGGTTGGTGACAGAAACTTCACGCTGGATTATAAGGCCGGCACCATCACCAGCACCACCGAGACCCCCAGAGAGGATAAGGACAACGACAAGACCACCGACAACAAGGACCTGACCGCCAACGGCAGCTCTTATGTCACTTCCGGCACGGTCTCGTGGACGGACAGCGAGACCGGAGAGGGCAAGCATTCCAAGTTTGAGGGCAAAGGTTTCACCGCGCCGGATGACAAGTATCTCACGGATTCCAAAGACCTTGGCGGCAACAAGGTCGAAAAGATTTACACTGTCGTCTCCGAGGATGGCAAGACCACCACGATTTATAAGGTCATCGAGGAAAATATTGAGCTCAGCGACCTTGGAGAGAAAGAGAAAAACGACCTCGCTTGGGCACAGCTGGAAGAAGAGACCGGCAAGTCCCGCGAGCAGCTGGAGAAGGAAGGCTACAAAGTCACTGACGTGACCTTCACCGGCAGCATCAAGAAGGTGAGCTGGAACATCACCGAGACCACGACCACAACCACGACCACGACGGATAAAAAGGAAGAAAGCCTCAGTGATATCATCTATGTTACTGGCAGCAAGAAGTGGACCATCAATGAAGAGGCCGGCACCATCACCGTTGATGGCAAGACCTACACAAATGTGAAGAAAAACGATGATGGCTCCTACACCTGCGAAGAGGTTGACGAGAACAACGACAAGACCAACTACACCAAGACCAGCTATACCTTCACCGAAAAGAACAGCACCAGTTCTCTGACCAAAGGTCAGATCAAGGGACTGCTGGTCGATCAGTTGAAGAAGGACTTCCCCAACATCACTGCCGATGATATCAACCTGAGTGACGACGGCAAGACCGCTTCGTACACGAAGGACGGCAAGACTGTCACCATCGACTACAGCAAGCTGGGCAAAGACTTGGAAGTGAATAAGGAGGAGCACTACTCCAGCAGCACCACTGTGACCATTAAGAACGACGAAAACTACGAGGCCAACTTCAAAGAAGCCTGCCAAGAGCTTCTTGATCAAATCAAGAGAGATATTCTTCCGGATGTCGAGAAGGAGGGCAAAGAGCTCTGGCTCGGCAACACCAGGGTCACGGGAAGCACTGAGTTGACCGAAGATCTCATGGAGTATTTCACCAAGGCTGTTTCTTCCGATAATATGTCCAAAGATGAGCTGATCAAGGCATTGGAAGAGCAGGCACGCGTTGCCCAGATCACCAAAGTCACTGTCAACGAAGGCAACAAGTACGAAGAAATCCTGAAAAACTTCTATTCCGGCGAAAAAGCTGATACCTGGTATAGAAGAAGCGGTGATGGCAAACTCGTCAATTCCAAAGACATTAAAGTCGAGTATGATCAATATGACAGACCCTATTATCAGGTAAACGACCATGAATGGTATTATCTTGAACTTGTAAGCAGCACGGGTAAAGATGATTATATCGGCCACCTTGACCTCGCTTCTGACTCCAAGCTCGACCGGCTGCCCGAGGAAGGCGGCGGAACCACAGACTGCGTGCTGGTCAGCAAAGACCTGAAGCTGGAATGGAACTACAGTGCAGATGATCTGGTTCATGACAAGGGCAACACAAAGGTCAGCCTGAAAAACAGCATCAGCCTTGACTCCGAAGATGGCAAGAGCAGCCATTACGAATATGAACGTGGTGACCACTACGAGGACACCCTTCCTGGAAAGAGCGCTTACTACAAGCTGACTGGTACGGTAGCCTACGATGCCGTAAAGGAAAATGGCAAGGTCAAGCTGTTTGAGAAAACTTACGACAGATGGGGTAATGACTCCGGCAAGAAAGATGCTGTAAATGCTTATCTGAAAGGTGTTCACAGCGACAAGACCTATGATGATCTCACCACAGAAGAGCTCGATGAGATTATGGGCACCTATGTTGTAGAGCTGAAACCGACCAGCACCAACAAAAACGGCAAAGCAGGCTATCAGGTCTATCTGAAAACCTCTCAGCTGGAAGCTTACGGTTATATGAGCCGCGATGCCAACACCTGCGTCAATGAAACCTACTGGAATCAGAATAAACAACACAGCTATTATGTCGGCGGCTACGACCTGATGATCTCCAAGCTGGTGCAGGTGCGTGAGGGCAAGATCGTTGGCCAGACCGAGTCCAACATCAAGACCATCACCGCTCCGTGGAGCATCCGCAGCAGTGAGACGAAGACCGACGACTGGCTGCAGCTGGCCAAGAAGACCACCGAAACCACTACCACCTCCACTACCACCACCCCCAAGGAGGTGGGCAACGGCAGCAACAGCACCACCGCCGGTAATTTCAACTACAAGTACACGCACGATCAGGAAGACACCTTCGACTGGACCGAAGGCGGCACGACCAGCGGCGTTGAGGGCACGGGCGATGGCCTCTACACCAGCTTTGCGAAGTGGGTGAGCAGCCTCCTCCATGGTGACTCCGGCGAGCAGACCAAGGAAGGCGGCTCCTTCCACTACAGCTACGACTACACCACTGTGGGCGACCTGCAGGGTGAGAACCTGACCCAGACCGTGGAGAAGCACGCTGAGGTGAACTACGACTACACCACCAAGGAGACCAAGGACGTTGACATCATCGATCAGGAGATCACCGTGATCACCCCCGATGACGACGGCCCCGTCACTCCTGTCATCCCCATCGTCACCCCCGAAACTCCGGTGTCCCCCGCAAACCCGGAGCTGCCCCCGGTGCAGGATGCACGGCCCGACGCTGTGCTGCCGGTTGATGCCGACACGCCCGTCCTGCCTGCAAATCCGGAGCTGCCTGCTGTTCAGGACGCTCACGCCCTGCCGCAGACCGGTGTGAACTGGCTCACCGCCATCGCTATGGCTGTCAGCGGCTTCACCCTCATGGCTGCTGGTGCATTCGCCAGCCTGACCGGCAAAAACGCGAAGCACTGAGCTCCCCCACGCGCAGATGATCCGCACATCGGCGCACAGCCCAGTGGCCCGCATTTCATGATCTGATCCCCTCTCAGACGGCAGAGCCCCCACTTCGGTTTCCCGAAGCGGGGGCTCTGTTTTTGTTGTTCTGTTCACTCAATACCAGGCGATCAGCTTTCCGGCGTCCTGCCAGCCTTTGCGGTACATCTTTTCCAGCGCGGCCCGGTCTTTTGTCAGGGTGGACATGCCCTCCGTGCTGTCGGGTGCAATGATGCACGCCGTGCCCTGCTGTTCCAGCTTGAGCGCCCGGCGCACCGTCTGGTTGTAGCGCTCCGCCCGGAGGTAAAGCCCCTTGGCCGAGGCCGGATAACGCCGGGCCAGCAGCTTCGCCAGCTTTTTGTCCCGGGCACCGGTCTGCTCCGGGGCGATGGGCTTGGTCAGGATCACCGCCACGCGGTCACAGCCCAGCTCGAGGGCTTTTTCCAGCGGCACCGGGTCGGCCAGCCCGCCGTCATAATACGGCACGCCGTCGATGAAATAGGGCCGGTCCACCACCGGGATGCAGCAGGACGCCATCAGCGGGCGGTAGTCGTCCTGATGAAGATCGGCCTTGGTGAAATAGTGCGCCTTGCCGGTCTCAGCTTCCGCCGCCACGATCACAAGTTCTGCGGGGTTCTGCACCACGGCGGGGTAATCCAGCGGGTTTTCCCCGCCCCGCTTGCTCAGGGTGCCGTAGACGTATTCGAGGTCGAGATAGGAGTGCTTCCGGGCCAGATTTTTCACGCTCATGTACTCCGGCCGGAAGGAATAGTCCTGATAGAACGGCTTATTGCGGCCATGCTGCCCGGCCACATAGGAGCTCATGTTGGCGCTGCCCGCCGACACGCCGATGCAGCAGTCGAACCGGATGCCC
Source organism: Oxalobacter sp. (assembly GCA_963615785.1). Taxonomy (GTDB): domain Bacteria; phylum Bacillota; class Clostridia; order Oscillospirales; family Ruminococcaceae; genus Faecalibacterium. The sequence goes on from CAVEID010000001.1 coordinate 358,877, forward strand.
TCTTCCATGCAGCGGTCCAGCACGCCCGCGCCGTAAATGCCCCGCAGGCCGCCGCCCACATCAATGATGCCTGTTTTCATGCTCTTCCCTCGCTTTCATTTTCCACATCAGTATAGCACAGCTGTGGAAAATCCGCCCTAGGCAATCCGGTGGGATTGCTGAAAATTTGTGCAAAAAGAAAAGGTGAATAAACAAAAGCACATCCCCCAAAGCTGCCGCTCCGAGGGGTGTGCTTTCATCTGCTCACAGGGGCTCTCCGTGTTGCTTTTTAACAGCTCGCTATGTTATACTAGCTTTGCTGCCCTCTCCATTCTGGCAACAGGAAGGAGGTGCGCCCCATGAGCGATATTTTGATCGATCTTTTTGTGGCTGTCGGAGCAAATGTGATTGCCTATTACATTTGCAAGTGGCTTGACAGTCACGGCAAGGGACAGTAAGCCCAAAAGGACCCCCTCGGAGTTGCCGCTCCGAGGGGGTTCGCTTTTGTGCGCCACATGATAATTTTGATCAATCTTGTGATTGCCTACTTTTATTATATGCAACTCTGGGTAAAAGTCAAGCGTCAGGCGAAAAGTTCATTTTTACGTCAAAATATTTCCGCAGGAAAGCGGGCAATAAAAAAGCAGTTCTGCAGATAAAGTTCCTCCGGGTTGCGGCTCCCAGCATCCACTTCGCGCCTTGGGCGGCGCTCGTGTCTTGCTGGCCGCGGCCCCAACAGCTCCTCCCTGTATTCCCCCTTTTGGCTTCGCCATCTTCCCCCGGCCGGGGGAAGTCTTTGGCCGCAGGCCGCGGTCGTCGCCGTTGCACTTGCTGAACTGAAGTGCACAAAATGGTGCCGCTGTCGCGGGATGTCGTGCACCCCTGTTCAGCCAAAAATGCATATAAAAAAGCAGCTCTGCCAAGGCAGAACTGCAAAGTAATCCGATACGGAAAAATCAGCGCTTGCTGAACTGGGGTGCACGACGGGCAGCCTTCAGACCGTACTTCTTACGTTCCTTCATACGAGGATCGCGGGTCAGGAAGCCTTCCTTCTTCAGAGCAGCACGGTTCTCATCGTTCTGCTGCAGCAGAGCGCGGCTCAGGCCGTGGCGGATAGCGCCAGCCTGACCGGAAACACCGCCGCCGGAAACGCGGACGACGACGTCATACTTGCCCTCCAGGCCCAGCAGAACCAGCGGAGAACGGACGATCAGCTTCAGGGTCTCCAGACCGAAGTAGTTGTCGATATCACGATCATTGATGGTGATCTTGCCGGTGCCCTGGTAAACGCGAACGCGGGCAACGGAATCCTTACGACGACCAGTGCCGTAGAAATAAGGTTTGGTTTCGTACATTTTCGATTGCCTCCTTCTTAGAACTCGATCTTCTCGGGCTTCTGAGCTGCGTGTGCGTGCTCGGCACCCTGGTAGCAGTGCAGGCGGGTCAGGGCCTTAGCACCGATGGTGTTGGAAGGAACCATGCCCTTGACAGCGTAGGTCATAGCCAGATCGCTGTGCTCAGCCATCAGCTTGCTGTACTGGACCTTCTTCAGGCCGCCGATGTACTTGCTGTGGGTGATGTGGAACTTCTGCTCAGCCTTCTTGCCGGTCAGAACAGCCTGATCGCAGTTGATGACAACGACGAAATCGCCGCAGTCAACGTTGGGGGTGTAATCGACCTTCTGTTTGCCGCGCAGCAGAACAGCAGCCTCAGCAGCGACGTGGCCCAGGCTCTTGCCGGCAGCGTCGAGCAGGTACCACTTGCGCTCGACTTCAGCGGGCTTCACGAGAGTAGTGCTCATATCTATTTCCTCCTGATAAACTTTTTGTACGTTTCAGGCGCTCTTTTGGAGCGCGAGTGTCAGTATACATCATAAAAATGTTCCTGTCAACAGCATTTTTTGATTTTTTCAGCAGAATTTTTTCAATCTCTCAAAATCTCACGTTTTCTCTTGAATTCTCTCAAATTCTAAAAATGCATTTTCTGTAAATTTTTCTGCCCTCCGCCGCAGATTTTCTCGCGCTGCACGCTACAATTTTGGCCGGTGTTGTGCTATACTATAAAGGATACGGCGGCATTCCTGCCGCCCACAGGAATAAGGAGATTTTTTCACATGCCAAACGACATCGACCGCAGCGCTTCCGCCCAGCGCCGCACCTCCAAGCTGCTGGCTGCCATGGGCATCTTCGTGGCCCTGGGCATCATTGCTTACATTATATTAACACTGCTGGTCAACCGCAGCGTGCCTGCCAACCCGGACACCCATTACACCGGCACGAACGGCATCTCGGTGTATTACGACAGCTCCATCTGGCACGTCTGCCAGATGACCGAGGACAGCACCCTCGGCACCGTGCTGGAAGTTGCCACCGCCGACTCCGCCGACGGTGAGGACTACGAGGCAGTGCTGCTGCAGCGCGGCACTGCCGATACCTACGAGGACTTTATCGGTGCATCCGAAAAAGACCTGAAGCAGGCTTACGGCGTCATCAAGCCCCGCAAGGTCAACCTGACCGTGGACGGGGCCGAAGTGGAAGCCGTGCGCTGTGACATCCAGACCTATTACGCCGTGCTGGCCACCATCACCTACCCCAGCGGCGATGTGGTGTATGTGTCTGGCCTGACCAAGCTGGCGTCCATCAACGACGTGGTGAACCTCGTGGAAAGCGTGAGCCTGTCATGAGCAGTTCCCGCGCCATGCAGCGCCTGTGCGGCCTGATGCGCAAGGCTGTGCAGGACTATGAGATGATCGCCCCCGGCGACAAAGTCATGGTGGGCGTTTCCGGCGGCAAAGACAGCGTGGCCCTGACCATCGGCCTTGCGGAGCTGCGCAAGTACATCGGCTTTGACTTCGAGGTGCAGGCCGTCACGCTGGACCCGCAGTTCGGCGGCAGGCCCATGGACTACACCGTGCTGCAGGAGCTGTTCGCACAGCATGGCATCCCCTACGAGATCCGCCGCACCGAGATCGGGCCCATCGTGTTCGACTACCGCAAGGAAAAGAACCCCTGCGCCCTGTGTGCCAAGCTCCGCCGGGGTGCCCTGCACACGGCCGCGCAGGAGCTGGGCTGCAATAAAGTAGCTCTGGGCCATCATCTGGACGACGCCGTGGAGACTTTTTACATGAATCTCTGGCGGGAGGGCCGCATCGGCTGCTTCTCGCCGGTGACCTATCTGTCCCGCCGGGAGCTGACCCTCATCCGGCCCATGCTGCTGGCCACCGAACAGGAGGTCATTGGTGCGGTGCACGCCGAGGGCCTGCCCATCGTGAAAAGCGTCTGCCCCGCCGACGGCGTGACCGTCCGCGAGCAGACCAAGGAGTTCGTCAAGGAGCGCTGCCGCACCGACCACGCCTTCCGCCAGAAAACCCTGCACGCCCTGCAAGAGAGCGGCATCGATGGCTGGCGTCCCGTCCACACCGGGCGCGGAAGCTTTACAATCGCAAAAGAGGAAGAATGAATCATGCAGACTCAACCTTTTGAAAAGCACGTCTGGGCCGAGATCGACCTCGATGCCCTGCGTTATAATTTCCGGGCTGTGAAAGCCCGGGCCGGTGCCCTGCCGCTGTGTGCAGTGGTCAAGGCCGACAGCTACGGCCACGGCGCGGTGCAGTGCGCCCGCATCTTTGCGGAAGAGGGCGCGGCCTGGCTGGCAGTCAGCTGCCTGACCGAAGCTGTGCAGCTGCGTCAGGCGGGCCAGACCCTGCCCATTTTGATTCTGGGCCATGTGCAGCCGGACTACGCCCACACCCTCATCAACGAGGACATCACGGTGGCCTGCTACTCTACCGAGCAGGCCCGGAATCTCTCCGCTGCCGCCGTGGCCGCAGGCGGGAAGGTGAAGATCCACCTCAAGGCCGACACCGGCATGGGCCGCATCGGCTTTGCCCTGCGCACCGATTTCGACGCCGCCATCCGCGAGATGCTGGCTGTGTGCGAGCTTCCGGGCTTGGAAATGACCGGCCTGTTCCAGCACTTCTCGGTGGCCGATGACACCAGTGAAGAGAACATCGCCTACACTGCCGAGCAGCACACCCTGTTCGTGAAAGCATTCAACGCCCTGAAAGACGCCGGGCACGAACCAGCCCTCGTCCACTGCGACAACTCTGCCGGTGTGATGCTGCACCCCGAGTGGCCCGAGGGCCTGCCCCGGGAGCGCTGCATGGCCCGCCCGGGCATCATCCTTTACGGCTACGACCCCAGCGACGAAGTGCGCTTCGGGCTGTTCAAGCCGGTCATGACCCTGAAAACGGTCGTGAGCATGGTCAAGGAGATGCAGCCCGGCCAGTGTGCCAGCTATGGCCGCCGCTTCACTGCTGAAAAGCCCACCACGGTGGCCACTCTGTGCACCGGTTATGCCGACGGCTACCCCCGCCAGCTGAGCTGCGGCAAGGGCATTGTGGAGATCCACGGCAAAGCCTGCCCCGTCCTAGGCCGGGTGTGCATGGATCAGATCATGGTGGACGTCACCGGCATCCCGGACATCCACGAAGGCGACGAAGCCATTCTGTGGGGCGGCACGGTCAGCGACACCGCCGAGACCATCGCCCGCAAGACCGACACTATCACCTACGAGGTCCTCTGCGGCGTATCCCGCCGGGTGCCCCGCGTTTACCGCGAACATGGAAAGATCGCGGATATCGAAGACTGGATTCTGGAAGCATAATTTCTCTTGGAGGAACTAAATGGCAAGAGACAACATCCGAAACTTCTGCATCATCGCGCACATCGACCACGGCAAATCCACTCTGTCAGACCGCATTCTGGAGCTGACCAAGAGCGTGGACGAGCGCACCATGGAGGACCAGATCCTCGACAACATGGACATCGAGCGTGAGCGCGGCATCACCATCAAGGCCCGCGCCGTGACCATGAACTACACCGCCAAGGACGGCAAGACCTACGAGTTCAACCTCATCGACACCCCGGGCCATGTGGACTTTGCCTACGAGGTCAGCCGCAGTCTGGCCGCCTGCGAGGGTGCCATTCTGGTGGTGGACGCCACGCAGGGTGTGGAAGCCCAGACGCTGGCCAACACCTATATGGCTCTGGAGCACGACCTGGAGCTGGTGCCCATCCTGAACAAGATCGATCTTCCCAGCGCCCACCCGGACGAGGTGGCGCAGGAAGTGGAGGACGTCATCGGCCTGCCCTGTCTGGACGCGCCCCGCGTTTCCGCCAAGACCGGCCTGAACGTGGATCAGGTGCTGGAGCGTGTCGTCACCGACATCCCCGCCCCCACCGGCGACCCGGATGCCCCGCTCAAAGCTCTGATCTTCGACAGCATCTATGACAGCTACAAGGGCGTCATCGTCTACATCCGCGTGTTTGAGGGTACCGTGAAGCCCGGCGACACCATCCGCATGATGGCCACCGGTGCCGAGTTCACGCTGGTGGAAGTGGGCCACATGGGCGCCACCAACCTGTCCCCCTGCGCCCAGCTGCAGGCCGGCGAGGTCGGTTATCTGACCGCCAGCATCAAGACCGTGCAGGACACCCGCGTGGGCGACACCGTCACGCTGGCGGCGAACCCCACCCCCGAGGCACTGCCCGGCTACCGTCAGGTCAAGCCCATGGTGTTCTGCGGCATCTACCCCGCCGACGGCGCCAAGTACCCCGACCTGAAAGACGCTTTGGAAAAACTGCAGCTGAATGACGCTTCCCTGACCTTCGAGCTGGAGACCAGTGCCGCGCTGGGCTTCGGCTTCCGCTGCGGCTTCCTGGGCCTGCTGCACATGGAGATCATCACCGAGCGTCTGGAGCGCGAGTTCGACCTCGACATCATCACCACCACGCCCAGCGTGCGCTACCGCCTGACCCTGACCGACGGCACCGTGGAGATGATCGACAACCCCTCCAGCTACCCCGACCCCTCCAACATCGTCAAGCAGGAGGAGCCCTTCGTGGACGTGCACCTCTACACCCCCAATGACTATGTGGGCGGCCTGATGGACCTGTGCCAGAACAAGCGCGGCGTGCTCATCGACATGAAGTATCTGGACGATGTGCGTGTGGACCTGCACTATGCTCTGCCGCTGGGCGAGATCGTGTATGACTTCTTTGACGCCATCAAGAGCCGCAGCCGCGGTTACGCCAGCTACGACTATGAGTTCAAGGAATACCGCGAGAGCGACCTTGTGAAGCTGGACTTCCTGCTCAACGGCGACCCCGTGGACGCGCTGTCCATGATCGTATTCCGCGACAATGCCTACGCCAAGGGACGCCGCATCTGCGAAAAGCTGCGGGACAACATCCCCCGCAACCTGTTCGAGATCCCGGTGCAGGCCGCCATCGGCGGCAAGATCATTGCCCGTGAGACGGTCAAGGCCATGCGCAAGGACGTTCTGGCCAAGTGCTACGGCGGCGATATCTCCCGCAAAAAGAAGCTGCTGGAAAAGCAGAAGGAAGGCAAAAAGAAGATGCGCCAGCTGGGCAGCGTCTCCCTTCCCAGCGAGGCGTTCACCGCCGTGCTCAAGCTGGACAGCGACGACGATTGATTTTTTTTCACCCGTACAGCCCCGTGCTGCACGGGTGTTTTATTTTTCACTTCTCTGCGCCCAGAGTTCAGCGTTCTTCTTGTTTTCTTTTGGACGGTTTTGTGATATAATTGTTACGCTTATACTTACATTTTTCGTGCGCTGCTTTCGATCGCCGTGCACCTGACAAAGGGAGTTGATGACCTATCCCGCGTGAAAAGCACGTCTCCGCCAATCGGCCTGTCTGGAAAACGATCCTCATCGACCTGCTGCTCCTGCTCCTCGTCCTTGGGGTCTGCGCGGGAACACTGCTGTCGAATATCAACTACAACCGCACCCACTATACTGCGGAATTCTACCAGATCAGCTCCCGTAAGCTGACCCACCGCATCCGCATCGTGTTCCTCAGCGATGTGCATCTGCACGAATACGGCGAGGACAATGCCGATCTCGTGGCGGATATCCGGAATCTTCAGCCGGACTTGATCCTGCTGGGCGGCGATCTGGTGACCGACAGCGTTCCCACCTATGACAACATGCTCTCCCTGTGCAGCCAGCTCACTGAGATCGCACCGGTCTACGGTGTGCTGGGCAACCATGAAGATGTCATGATCTTCCTGCAGGGCGACAAAGAGCTCGTGAGCCGCTTTGAGGCGACGGGCATCCACCTGCTCCGCAATGAAGAGGGCATCTGTGACCTCTACGGAAACACGATCAGCATCCTCGGCGTAGAAGGGCAGCCGCAGGATTTTGACAAGTACGGAGCCAAAACCTTCATGGATCAGGCCGAGCAGAACAGTGATTATGACTTCCGCATCTGCATGGCCCATATTCCCACCTGTTTTCCTGACATTCTGGAAAATTACAGCTTTGAACTCGGTCTTGCCGGCCACACCCACGGCGGCATCGTCCGCCTGCCCAAGATCGGCCCGCTGTACACGGCAGAAGAAGGTCTCTTCCCCACCTATGCCGGCGGTTCGTTTACTCTGAACAACAAAGCCACTCTGATCGTGAGCCGCGGCCTGGGAGACTCCAGCCGGTGGCCCCGCATCAACAATGTGCCCGAGCTGTCTGTGATCGATGTGGACTGATCCGGCGGCCCTTTCCTGAAAGGTACCATGCAATGGATGACATCAAAGAAAAAATCAAACAGGGCCTGCGGCTGCTGTGGCAGAACAAATACCGCATCTTTTTCTGCGGTGTTGTGCTGTGCGCTGTGTTTGGTTCGCTGAACTATTTCAGAAGTGCCGAACACGCCAGCGCCAACATCTCCTTCAACTATTCCGAGGCATCTCTGGGCCTGAACCCCAACGAGACCCGTTTCAATGCCTACGAGATCGTGTCGGACGCCGTCATGGAGCGTGCCATCGAACGGGTGGGCCTGCAGGGCAGCATCACGCCGTCCCAGCTGGCCGCCTGCATCTCCATCAGCCCGGACAGCACCGGCAATGTGAGCGGCTCCGACGACTTTATCAGCACCTCCTACAACATCTCCATCAACAGCAGCTCGCTGGAACTGGGCAGCCGCAAGACCATGGACCTGCTCAAGAGCGTGTGCGAATCCTACCGCGAAATTTTTCTGGCAAACTACTGCGACAACCAGAGCATCCTGCAGGAAATGCTGGATATCACCTCCGACTGTGAGCCTTATCTGCGCCTGAACGAGATCGAGGTGCGCGCTGAGCGGCTGACCCGTTATCTGAACGCCCGCCTGAACGAGAACAAAAGTTATGTGGATGAAGAAAACCCGGACTCTTCCACCAACAACTTCACCACCCTTGGCAAAAAGCTCAGCAACATCGTGGACTATGACCTGCCCAACACGCTGGCTTTTGTCATTGAAGGCGGCGTTGCACGCGACCCTGCCATGCTGTCCAGCATCCTGGAATACAAAAACAAGATCGACGGCATCTCGGCCAGCAAGAGCATGGCTTACTACGACGCGAACAAGGACGGCATCTCGATCTACGAAAAGTCCATGACCTCCGTGGTCATGATCCCCACCACCGATGCGCTGAGCGAGTACTACATGTCCCGCACCAAGACCGCCATGGACACCATGGCCCGGGATGCCGATCTTTCTCTTGCAGATGCATCCGCTTATCAGTCCGACATCGTGAGCACCAGCTATGTCATCCAGAAGATCCAGGAATGCACCAGGGATGCGCAGCGGCTCTCCGAGGCACAGACCATGGTCAACCGGCTGGAAACAGCCATCAACGAGATCACCAACGATCTGTTCGTGCTGGACAAAGCCTACATCAAATATAAATCCCAGAACTATCTCGCCTTCACCTACTACGACGCTTCGTTCCTCCAGCGCATCAACGTCAAAATGACCATTCTGGAGGCAGCGGCAGCCATGCTGTGCGGCATGGCCCTGCTGTACGTCCAAAAGCGCAGAAAGGGTAAGAAAAACAAATGAAAAAATTTGAGATCTTACGCTATCTGAAGCGTTTCAGCCTTCTGATCTTCCTGCTGTCCATGGCCGGTGCCGCGCTCATCTATCTGTATGCAGACAGCAGGCAGGAATACACGGCTTCGGTGATCATCAAATACACCAACAGCGGCATTTCGGACGGCTATGCCCCGGATGGCTCGCCGCTGGATGTCAATGAGATCTATTCTTCCACGGTCATCTCGCAGGCCATGGATGCGCTGGGCGCATCCGGCAAGCTGAGCAACATCCGCTCCAACTGCACGGTCACCCCCATCATTTCGGATGACCAGCAGAAGATCAACGATGCCCTGATCGAGAAGGGCGAAGAGGTCACCTACTTCCCGGACACTTACCGCGTCAGTCTGGTGGTCAGCGGAAAGCAGGGTGCCAGCTACGCCCGCAACATGCTGGATGCCATCATCCAGAGCTACTGCACCTACTATACTGAAAAGTATGTGGAGCAGAAGCTCTCGCTGAACCCGTCCTCCGATCTGCTGGCCAGCGGCTATGATTACTACGAATGCATCCGCATTCTGGAAAACGACACGAACGAAATGAAGGACTTTCTGCAGTCCAAGCGGGAAAGCTATCCGCACTTCCGTTCGTCCCGCACCGGTTACACCTATGCAGACCTCTGCGCGATCTATGACAGCTTCAAAAAGTATACGATCCCCGAGCTGTATGCCCGTGTCCTGAACGGGCCTCAGATCCGGGACGGCACGGTGCTGCAGGAGTTTCTTGCCAACAGCATTGCGGACTCCAACCAGACCGAACAGGTCAAATCTGAGCGCCGCGCCAGCATTGAGCAGCTCATTGACGAATATGTGCAGAAGAACGCCGGCATTCTGGAGAGCTATTTCACCGATGGCGGCGATAACGTTTCTTCCAACTATATCCTCGGCAACATTGAGGAAGCGGGTGCCGGTGACAAGGCTCAGACCACCTATGACAGCCTGATCCTGGAGCTGGTGGATATCGACAAGACCATCGCCGCCAACCAGATCGACCGTGAATTTCTGCAGGAGATCCTCTCCGATTTCCAGAATGTGGACTTCGGCGGCACTGCGGAAGAACACGCGGAGCTGGAACAGCTGATCAACGACTATGAGGATCAGCTTGAAAAATACTACGAGATCATCAACACCAGCAGCAAGGAGCTGAACCTCTACATCAGCGCTGATTATCTGAAAATGATCAGCTCCGTGCGGGTGGCTCCATCCATCAACATCAAGCTGTATCTGGTCATTGCTCTGGTGCTGTTCTTCGTCATCGGCTGCTGCGGCGCTGTCGTGCTGGGCCGTCTGTCCGACGTGGTGGACTATCTGCTGTACACCGACAAGAAGTCCGGCCTGCCCAACCGCGAAAAGCTCAATGTCTACATCAGCGGCCTGTCCGGCAAGATCCTGCCGGAGGACTTCACCTGCTTTGCACTGCAGCTGGACAACCTGACAGCGCTGACCAAGCGCTTCGGCTACAATGTGGGCGACGGCGTGCTGAAAGACTTCTCCGGCCTTGTGCAGCTCATGGGCGACACCGACGGCATGGTGGGCTACAACGGCGTTGGCAAGTTCGTGGCATTCTTCGGCGAATGCAGCGACAAGAAAGCCAGCGTCATGATCCGCATCCTGGACAGCCAGGTGGAAGAATATAACAAGCTGAACCCCGAATATCCCATCCGTTACACCGCCGCCTGGGCCACCACTTCGGCCACCGGGCTTTACGAGATCCGTGATCTGCTGCGGCTGGCGCAGTCCAGCATGATGACAAAATTCAAAGAAAAAGAGCCCGCACCCGCCGGGCAGACCACCGAGCCGAATGCCCTGCGTCCGGCAGAAAGGACTTAAAAAATGATCCAGAACCGCAGACCCTACCAGCTGATCCTGTCCAAAACAGGCAGCCGTGCCCTTGCTGCCATGGTCGGCACCTGTGCGGGGCTCTGCGGTGCCGCTGCATTCACCTTCTGCCGCCTGTTCGGCTCCCGGAGCCGCGTTTCCGCCTGCCCGGAAGAGGCCCGTGCGGCCGTAGAAGCGCTGTGCGCCCGGCCTGCCTCTGACCCGGTCTGGCCGCCGCTGCCGCCCATGGACCCTGCTGTGGACCTCTCCGTGATCATTCCCTCCCGCAATGCGGAAAAGACCATTGACAGCTGCATCCAGAGCATCCTGCAGCAGGACACCCGCTATCGTCTCCAGCTCATCGTGGCGGACGGCGACTCCACCGACCGGACGATTGAGCTGCTGCAGGCCTATCCTCAGGTGGAAGTTCTCCGCATGAACGGCGTCGGCAGTGCCGCCCTCGCCCGCAACGAGGCTCTGCTGCGGGCTGTGGGCCGCTATGTGATGTTCGTGGACAGTGACGACCAGCTGCTGCCGGGGGCCGTGCAGGCCCTGCTGGACGCCGCTGAGCAGCAGCACGCCGACATCGTGCAGGGCGGCTGGCAGTATCTCTATGCGAACGGCGGGCGCGGGCCTGTTCAGACCTATGTCTCTGCACAATACACCGGCTCCCGCAGCCTTGACCGGTTCGATCTGCCGGGCATGCCCTGGGGCAAAGTCTTCCGCCGTGAACTGTTCGAGAAGATCCGGTTCCCCTCGCATTACCGCTGCTTTGAAGATTCCATCATCCACTTTCTGGTGTTCCGTCAGGCAAAGACCATCGTCTCGATCCCGCAGACGGTCTGCCTGTGGCTCAAGAACGGCACCGGCATCACCTCCACCAACCAGAATCACCCCTCCGCTGTGCAGAGTTACTGGATCATGGAAGAACTGCTGGCGCAGGATGCTGCGCTGCGCCTGCCCCACGACGAGCTGTTCCAGACCAGCCTGATCCTGCAGCTGTCCGCCTTCTGCTACGCCACAGTGTCCCGGATGGGCGAACCGATCCAGCGCAGCCTTTTCACGCTGTGCTGCGCCCTCTATGCTCAAACACTGCCGGCACCAGCCGGGCATCTGCCTTTGCGGGCCCGCTGCGGTGCAGCCGCACTGGAAAGCCGCCGCTTTGCGCTCTGGCGCCGGTTTGGCCGGCTGTTCCAGCTGCTATGAGAGGAAACCATGAAAAGGAAGTGAGCCCCGATGATCCGCGTTCTGCAGTCGGTCAGCAATATGGACCGCGCCGGCATTGAAACGATGCTGATGAACTACTACCGCCGCATTGACCGTGAAAAAGTTCAGTTTGATTTCATCGTCAACAAGGCAAAGCCCGGCGACTATGATGACGAGATCCGCAGCATGGGCGGGCGCATTTTTCAAAGTCCCGGCCTGAATCCCCTGCATTATCCGCAGTATATGCGCTTTGTGCAGGAGATCATTGCACAGGATGACCGCATCCGGATCGTCCACGCTCACAACGAGGCCATGGGCCTTTATGCCCTGAACGGAGCAAAGCACGCGGGGATCAATGTCCGCATTGCTCACGCCCACAACACCCGGATCATCCGGGACTATAAATGGCCCCTGAAAATGCTCTGCAAACAGTTCCTGCCCGCTGCCGCCACCGATCTGTGGAGCTGCGGCCGGGATGCAGGCATTTACTTTTTCGGCAGAAAAAACTGGGAAGCCCGGGGCCATGTCATCCACAACGCCATTGAAACGGACGCTTTCCGGTTTGACCCTGCCGTCCGTGCCCGGATGCGGCAGCACTACGGCCTTGCCGACAAGGTCGTTCTGGGGCATGTTGGGCGTTTCAATGTCCAGAAAAACCACACCTGTCTGCTGAACATCTTCGCGGCTTTCCGCAGGCTGCAGCCCAATGCGGTGCTGGTGCTCATCGGCGAAGGCGAACTGGAAGATGCCGTCCGCGCACAGGCTGAGAGCCTCGGCCTCACAGGCAGCATCCTCTTCGCCGGGCTGCAGAGCAATGTCAGCGAGTGGTATCAGATGATGGATCTGTTCCTGATGCCGTCTCTCTTCGAAGGCCTGCCGGTGGTGGGCGTGGAAGCGCAGGCCTCCGGCCTCGGCTGCATTTTCTCTGATGCCGTCCCGGACGAAGTTCTGCTCTCCGGCCGCGCTGTCCAGTGCCCCCTTTCGGCCAGCGATGCGGCATGGGCCGAAAGGATCCAGAAGATGCTCCGTCAGCCTTCCGACCGGGCACAGGGCGCAGAGATCGTCCGCCGGGCCGGTTACGATATCTCCGCCGAAGCTGCCCGTCTGCAGGAGCTCTACCTGCAGATGAGTGAACGGTGAGGGAGGGGCTATGCAAAATTCAAAGCGTCTGGATTATATCGACGCAGCCAGAGGGATCGCTCTTCTTTTCGTGATCTATGGCCACACCTTCCGGGACTCCATGCGTGCTTCCTATCTCTGGTGCGACCTCTCTTATATCTTTGTTTACCGGTTTCACGTCTCGCTGCTGTTTTTGTTGTCCGGCATGAGTTATGCACTGACTGCACAGAAAAATCAGAGCCTTTCCTCCGGGCAGTATCTGCGCCGAAAGGCCCGTTCTGTGCTTCTGCCGTGGTTTGCCTATTCTGTTCTGATCTATCTTATCTTCGCACTGGCGCAGCTGTTTCGCCCCATTCGGGTGCTGCTGAACTCCACCTCCTATGCATTGATCTCTCCGGCTGAGTACGCTTTATCCATGCTCCGAAACGAGAACCCTTACAGTTTTCATCTGTGGTATCTGCAGACCCTGTTTCTGTTTCTTGTCGTTGTCTTTCTGTTGGATCGCGTTCTCTCCTCCCACCATGCCCGAATCGTGAAGATTTTGCTGATTTTGCTTCTGCCCGCATTTTATGCGCTGTTCTGCCAGAACTGGGTCTGGGTATTCAAGGGCTTTTTTCAGAAATTCCACTTTTTCCTGCTTGGTGCTGTTTTACCTCGGGAAATATTGGAACATCGCCCCGGAAAATTTGTCGCTGCCGGTGCAGCGGGCGGTCTTTTCATGCTGTTCGAACTGTTCCATCCGTTGGATGAGATTTACGAAATCATGCCTGTTGGCCTTGCACTGGTCTATCTGGACAATCTCGCCATTGGCTGCTTCTGCCTTGGCATTTTGGCCCTGTGCCTTCTCCTTCATCGGCATCTGCGCTGGGGTGCACTCCTGGGCCGGAATTCAATGTTGTTTTACCTTTATCATCAGCCCTTCTTCTGTGCCTTCCTTGGCATGATCCTGTTTGACAAGCTGGGGCTTCCTGCCGTTGGTGTGGTTGTACTCTGCATGGCTGCAAGCCTGCTGCTGCCCTGGCTTTTCCACCGGCTCGCCGCAAAGCTTGGCCTGCAGAATTTTTTTGCCGCCCTGGGTCTTCCCGCCTGACCGACATACAGCCTTTTATTTGAGGAGTTGGAACCATGCCCGCGATCTCATTCATTCTCCCGGTTTATAACATGGAGGCATATCTGCCCAGGGTCATTCGCTCCCTGAAGCAGCAGACCCTGGCCGATTTCGAAGCAATTTTCGTCAACGATGGTTCCAGAGACAACAGCAGTTCTCTTATCGCTCAAGCCGCTGCAGAGAACCCGCGCTTCCGGCTGATCGACAAAGCCAACGGCGGCGTAGCCTCGGCCCGCAATGCCGCTTTGGATGCTGCCAGCGGTGAATATGTCTTTTTTCTCGACCCGGACGACTGGATCGAACCGGACACCGCCGAGCTGCTTATCCAGTCTGCACAAAAAGAGAACGCCGATTTTGTACAGGCGGGCATGTTTCACGATGTTTATGATGAAAGCGGCCGATTGCTGCATTCCTCCGTCACTCCCCCGCCGCTGCGCGGCGTCTGCCGAGGGGAACCTTTCAAAGAGCACTTTGACAAGCTCGGCTCTTCTTATCTCGTGATCGGCAAGCTGTTCCGCCGTGCACTTCTGGAACAGCTTCACCTGCGTTTTCCCGCCCGGCAGCTGGGAGAGGACGGTCTGTTCTATGCAGCCTTTTATCGCAGCAGTCCGGGCTGTCTGGTGTTTCTGGACAAACCTCTTTATCACTACACCCTTGCCCGAAAGGCTTCCCTGTCCAACTCCTATCACCCGGAACGCCTGCAGGACAACTTCTACCTCAGCGATGCCGTGTGGGACACTGTAGCACAGTGGGGGCTTCTGGAAAGCCCGCTCCACCTTCAAAAAGCCCGCTACTGCACCTTGCGCGACCTGATGATGGGCATCAAGAATCTGAGCCTCAGTCCTCTTTCTCTGGCAGAACAAACCGCATGGCTGTGCACCGCTCTGCGCACGGACCGCGTCCGGCGATCTGTGCAGAACACTCCTCTGCGCTCCATGCACAGCCGGAACGACCGCATCAAGCTCCTGCTGCTCAAGCTGCATCTTTGCCGCATGGTCGTGCTGCTTTCCCGCACAAATCAGAGTAAAAAGAACTGAAAGAGGAATGATCCATGTCCAGAAAAATCCTGCGCGCCTTCTGTTACCTGAGAGAACTTCTGGCGATGCTCTTTTTCAAGCTCCTCGGTTTCATCTGCCGCGCCCTATTTCCCGCTTATCGGGGCATCTGGCTGGTCAGCGAGCGCGGAAACGACGCCCGCGACAACGGCTATTGGTTTTATCGCTATCTCCGCACCGAGCACCCGGAGATTCACTCGTTTTATGTGATCACCCCCGACAGCATGGACGCTCCGAAGGTCACCGCATTGGGTGGTCTGGTGCCATCCGGAAGTTTCCGGCACTATCTGCTGTATTATTGCGCAGACTACCTTGTCGGCACCCATGTGCAGCCCTGCGCTCCCGACCTGATGGTGCACTATCATCTGGCCAGCCACGGCATCCGGGCCCGGGGCAAACAAATATTCCTTCAGCACGGGATCATCAAGGACGAGATGCAGTGGCTGCACCGTGAAAACCTCTATGTTGATATGTTTGTCTGCGGCGCTCAGCCGGAATACGAATATATCCGCGGCACTTATGGCTTTGCGCCAGAAGTGCCGCGCTATGTGGGGCTTGCACGGTTCGACAATCTGATCCGCGCCCGGCAGCACAGCAGCCAAAAAATGGTTCTCATTATGCCCACCTGGCGCGGCTCCCATTACCCCAGCGGCGATGCATTCCCACAGACGCCTTATTATCAGGCTTTCCAGTCCCTTTTAAACGGCGAGCGCCTGAGCCGTCTGCTGCAGCGGTATGACTATCAGCTCGTCTTTTATCCCCATGTAGAGATGCAGCCGGAACTACACTGGTTCCACACGGACTCTGACCGGGTGATCCTTGCGGACAAATCCACCCATGATGTCCAGCAGCTTCTCATGGACTGTGCCCTTCTCATCACCGATTATTCCAGCGTCTTTTTCGATGCCGCATATCTGGAAAAGCCAGAGATCTTCTACCAGTTTGACGAAGAAGCATTCCGCAGCTACCACTATCAGAAAGGTTACTTCGATTACCGGCGTGACGGCTTCGGCCCTGTGTGCACAGACGAAGAATCCATTCTGAATGCACTGGAAAGCTGTTTCCAGAATGGCATGCAGCTTTCCCCTGCGTATAAAACCCGGGTTGCCCGATTCTTCCCGCTGCGTGATGCGCAGAACTGCCAGCGGACTTTCGACGCGATCCGCTCTTTGTAACTCCATAAAAGCTTCAGGCACGGCTCCAGCCGTGCCTGTTTTTTTGCAGAAGCCCTGTGTCAATACATTTTTGATACGGAAATGATACGGAACTGTTGCATTGTTGTGGCGCTTGTGTTACAATCATAGTGTGAAATTGAAAGTATTGTCTCTGTCGGGTACGGCAGAACATTGAGAAGAAAGCAAAACACGAGTCGCGAGGACACACTTATGAAAATTGCAATGGTTGGGCATAAACGAATCCCCTCCCATGAAGGAGGAATCGAAGTTGTCGTCGAAGAGCTGGCTGCCCGCATGGCAGCTCAGGGCCATTCTGTGACCTGCTACAATCGCTCTGGAAATCACGTCAGTGGTCAGGAATTCACCACGGAGCATCTGAAAGAATACAAGGGCGTTCGCATCAAATATGTCCCGACCATTGACCGCAAGGGCCTTGCTGCTGTCACCTCCAGCTTTTTCGGTTGTCTGTTTGCTGCATTGGGCGATTATGATGTTGTGCACATCCATGCAGAGGGGCCCGCGTTTTTCTGCTGGCTCCCCCGCCTGTTCCGCAAGCGCGTGATCGTCACGGTCCACGGTCTGGACTGGGCCCGCGGCAAATGGGGCGGCGGTCTCGGCTCCCGCTATATCCTGATGGGGGAACGTCTCCTCGCCCGTTTTGCGGATGAAGTGATTGTGTTGAATCATTCCACACAGGAATATTTCATGAAAACATACGGTCGGGAAACTCATTATATCCCCAATGGCGTAAGTGAACCCAACCTTTGTGAGCCTGATCTGATCCGAAACTACGGTCTTGAGAAAGACTCCTATATCCTGTTCCTTGGCCGTCTTGTGCCGGAAAAGCGCTGCCATCTGCTGTGTCAGGCCTACATGAACCTGCACACCGATAAAAAACTGGTCATTGCCGGCGGCAGTTCCGACTCGCAGGATTACATGAACGAGTTGAAGTCCTACGCTTCCGTAAACCCTAACATTATCTTCACCGGCTTTGTGGATGGACAACTGCGAGATGAACTTTACAGCAATGCCTATCTGTTTGTTCTGCCCAGCGATCTGGAAGGTATGTCTCTGTGCCTGCTGGAAGCCATGAGCTACGGCAATTGTGTCCTGAGTTCCGATATCGAAGAGTCGGCCAACGTGATCCACGAATATGGCCTGATGTTCCGTAAAGATGATATTCAGAGTCTCACACAGGAGCTCAATTATGCGCTCACTCATCCAAACGCTGTAGCTGTTTTTAAACAGCTTGCATCGGATTACATCTGCAGCCGTTTCCAGTGGAATAAGGTCGTTTCTGCAACCCTCGGTCTTTATCGCATTCCCGAACATGAACCCGCAAAGCAGAAAACATTGGCCGCCGCAGAGTGCTCTGCCAGCTGCCACACAAGCCACGCCTGAATCGAATTTTAAGCTAAAAAGAGGACTGTTGTACTTTCCACCTGCCAGTACAGCAGTCCTCTTTTTTTAATGCACCAAAAAACCTTTCCGGCAAAAGAAAAACGCCTCAGAAATTCTTCTGAGACGTTTTGTTCAAGTCGGCGACTACCTATTTTCACGCGCCGTTTCCAGCGAACTATCTTCGGCACAAGTGAGCTTAACTTCTGTGTTCGGAATGGGAACAGGTGGAACCTCACCGTCATCGACACCGACCGATTTGACCGACCAAGTATATCACATTTCTGTGTACTTGTCCAGTGTTTTTAGAAGGACGTGCCTTCAAAACTGAATAATCACTGCTAGCATTTTTTCGTTGACTCTCAGAGTCTCAAGCGAATTGTGGTCAAGCCCTCGACCTATTAGTACACGCTTGCTGAATGGATCACTCCACTTACACATCGTGCCTATCGACCTTGTAGTCTTCAAGGGGTCTTACCTGATCAAATCAGTGGGATATCTTATCTTTGGGTCGGCTTCACGCTTAGATGCTTTCAGCGTTTATCCGATCCGTACATAGTTGCCCAGCTATGCTCTTGGCAGAACAACTGGTGCGCCAGAGGTACGTCCGCTCCGGTCCTCTCGTACTAGGAACAGCTCCCATCAAATATCCTGCGCCCACGACAGATAGGGACCGAACTGTCTCACGACGTTCTGAACCCAGCTCGCGTACCGCTTTAATTGGCGAACAGCCAAACCCTTGGGACCGAATACAGCCCCAGGATGCGATGAGCCGACATCGAGGTGCCAAACCTCCCCGTCGATGTGGACTCTTGGGGGAGATCAGCCTGTTATCCCCAGGGTAGCTTTTATCCGTTGAGCGATGGCATTTCCACTCACATACCACCGGATCACTAACTCCAACTTTCGTTACTGCTCGACCCGTCAGTCTCGCAGTTAGGCTCGCTTCTGCGTTTGCACTCTTTTGCTTGATTTCCGTTCAAGCTGAGCGAACCTTTGAACGCCTCCGTTACTCTTTAGGAGGCGACCGCCCCAGTCAAACTGCCCACCTAACAATGTCCCCCGCCTTGATTCAAAGGCGCAGGTTAGAATTCCAATATCGCAAGGATGGTATCCCAACGGCCTCTCCGCCGACGCCAAAGCATCGGTTTCCCAGAGTCCCATCTATCCTGTGCATGCAACATCGAAACCCAATATTAGGCTACAGTAAAGCTCCATGGGGTCTTTCCGTCTTGTCGCGGGTAACCGGCATCTTCACCGGTACTACAATTTCGCCGGGCGGGCTGTTGAGACAGTGCCCAAATCATTACGCCTTTCGTGCGGGTCAGAACTTACCTGACAAGGAATTTCGCTACCTTAGGACCGTTATAGTTACGGCCGCCGTTCACTGGGGCTTCGATTCAATGCTTGCACATCTCCTCTTAACCTTCCAGCACCGGGCAGGCGTCAGCTCGTATACGTCATCTTTCGATTTAGCACAAACCTGTGTTTTTGGTAAACAGTTGCTTGGGCCGATTCTCTGCGGCTCCATCTCTGGAGCACCCCTTCTCCCGAAGTTACGGGGTCAATTTGCCGAGTTCCTTAACAACCCTTCTCCCGTTGGCCTTAGAATCTTCTTCCTACCTACCTGTGTCGGTTTGCGGTACGGGCACCGCAGAAATTCACACAGCTTTTCTCGCCATCTTCCATCTCAGACTTCGGTACTAATTTCCCTCGATCGCTACCGGAACCAACACCCGGCTCCGAGACTTCAAATGTGTCCCTGTGCTTAACTCTTTTGGTGGTGACGGAATCTCTACCGTCTGTGCATCGGCTACGCCGTTAGGCCTCACCTTAGCTCCCGACTAACCTGGAGCGGACGAACCTTCCTCCAGAAACCTGAGGCTTTCGGCCATGCAGATTCTCACTGCATTCGCGCTACTCATTCCGGCATTCTCACTTCTGTACACTCCACAGCCGCTTACGCTACTGTTTCACCGCGTACACAACGCTCCCCTACCCAATACATTTACATGCATTGCCTAAGCTTCGGTGTCAGGTTTAGCCCCGTTAAATTCTCCGCGCAAAGACGCTCGACCAGTGAGCTATTACGCACTCTTTGAATGAGTGGCTGCTTCTGAGCCAACATCCTGGTTGTCTGCGTATCTTCACATCGTTTTCCACTTAACCTGACTTTGGGACCTTAGCTGTAGATCTGGGCTGTTTCCCTTTTGACAATGACATTTATCTGACACTGTCTGACTCCCAAGCATCAATACTCTGGCATTCTGAGTTTGATAAGCTTCGCTAACCTCTCGGCCGCTAGGCTATTCAGTGCTTTACCTCCAGGTATCTAACTTGAGGCTAGTCCTAAAACTATTTCGGGGAGAACCAGCTATCTCCGGGTTCGATTGGAATTTCTCCGCTACCCACAGTTCATCCGCCGCCTTTTCAACGGAGGTCGGTTCGGTCCTCCATGGAATTTTACTTCCACTTCAACCTGACCATGGGTAGGTCACCCGGTTTCGGGCCCATTGTATGCAACTTAACGCCCTTTTCAAACTCGCTTTCGCTTCGGCTCCAGTCCTTAAGACCTTAACCTTGCTGCATACAATCGCTCGCCGGACCGTTCTACAAAAAGTACCCTATCACACGTTGACGTGCTCTAGGTGCTTGTAGGCACAGGGTTTCAGGTTCTTTTTCACTCCCCTCCCGGGGTGCTTTTCACCTTTCCTTCACAGTACTATACGCTATCGGTCACTGGGTAGTATTTAG
>CAVEID010000002.1:0-343882 GCA_963615785.1 Oxalobacter sp.
ACTACATTTTAGCGATAGCATAGCACAAGAACGATGATGCGTCAAGTGCAAAAAGCAAAATACCGCTCTGCAAGAACAAGCGAAGGATTTTGTCGGGTGAATCGGCGGCAAAATGAATCGGGTGTGTTGCGGAGCGGTAAATTCTTTCGTGGACTTTTTCTCACTGAAGTGGTGGGTCTCACGGTGATAACCACCACTTTATGTGGCAGTGTTCAAAATGAACACGACCACATCTTGTGGATGGCTTTAGACCAATCCACAAAAGCAGTGGGATTTGTGACAGAGAATATCATGATTCGCAAGGTGCGTCAAGACGGTTTTGCGAAATTTATTGTGGTAAAGGAGTAGAAGTCTTACTGTTTCATCTGAATTGAAGTATACTCGACTTTTTATATTGATGAAATGTCCGTTTTATGCTGCTGCACCTGCCTGCGGCTTCATCGTATTTTCTGTGTCTGCAACAGCCTGACGGTAAGCACTTACGGCGTTGATATATTGCTCAACCAGTGGGGGATAGTCCTCTGCACCGGGTGAAGTTTTCCGCAGCACGGTTTCCACCGCGTACAGAGCGATTTTTGCAACGTTCAGTGTGATTTGATTTTTCATGGCGGTATCCCTCCGTTCATTTTTCTGAAAAAAGGATACCACAGCAGCAAAAAAAGAGAACGGAAGTTCCCGCTCTCTTTCTTGGAAAAAACAGACATTATTCGTTTGCGGGAGATTTTTGTGTCTTTAGTTCTTCCTGCCGCAATATGATTTTGACAGTCGTTCCGGTTTCATCACTGTCAAAATCAAACACAAAGTTCTCATACAGCATGGAAAGCCGCTCATATATGTTTTTCAGGCCGATTCCGTGGCCTTGCGGTTTGACGGTAAAGGTTCGTATCTCGGCCAGCCGCACCGGGGCAATAGGTGCCCCGGTGTTGTGGACGATAAGGGTCAGGGTGTCATTTTCCGCCTGCGCGGTCACGTTGATCTCGCAGACCTCGTCGCTGTCCTCCACACCGTAGTGGATGGCGTTTTCTACCAGCGGCTGCAAGGTGAAGTGGGGCAGATACCATTGTTCCAGTTCCCCGGAAGAAGTCAGCGTAAAGTGGGCGCGGCTCTTGTAGCGTAGCTGCTGAATCGCAATGTAACTGTTTGCAAGCTGTACGTCCGCGGCGGCGGTGGAGTTCTGGCGCGGGCTGAGGGCAGCGCGGAGGATATCGCCCAGACTGACGATCATCTTGCAGGCATCCTCCCGGTTGCCTGCCTTGACGAGCCAATTCAGCGTGCCCAGCGTGTTGTACAGGAAATGCGGGTTGATCTGTGCCTGCAGCATCTTGTAGCGCGTTTCCTGCAAAAGAATTTGTTTCTCGTAGTTTTCGTGGATCAGCGTATCGATCTTGCCCAGCATGGAATTAAACTCGCGGGTCAGGGTGCCAATCTCGTCTGCCGCAGGGTCGGCAGGCAGCATGGCGCGGGCGGCAGCAAAATTGCCCTCCTGCTGATCGACGGTCTGCACCGCTTCGCTCAGGGTGTGGATGGGCTTTGTGACGAGCCGCGCCATGTGGAGCAGCACCCACGCAAACAGCACCAGAATCGCGCACTCGCCAAAAATCAGAGCATTTCGAGCCGTGTTGATCTGGCCGTAAATTTCGTGGTAATCAAACACGCTGCACAGCCGCAGCCCGGTGAGAGAGCTTGTCAGCCAGCAGATAAAATATTTCTTTCCGCCCACGGTGGCGATCTGATAGCCCTGTGTGCTATCCGCCAGCGGCAATGCTGCTGCCGTTTCTTCGCCACTGTGATAGACCAGCTCTGTGCCGTTGTAAAGATACAGTTCAGACGGTTCGCTGGAAAGGCTGTGAATCTCGCTATCCAGTAGTTTTCCCACATCCAGAAGCACCACAATGGTGCCCAGCTTTTTCAAGCTCATGTCCTGACTGCGCAGGATGCGCCGCCCGCAGAGGATGTAAGGGTAATCCACGCTGTTGGAAGCAATCATCACAAAGCCGCCGGGCGTGGCGTTCAGGGCCATTTCCAGGGCCGTCAGCCGCGCCGCGCCGGGGTCGGGCATATCCTGCCCGATGGTCAAGGTGTGGCCGTAGAGGTCAGTGTATTGCAGGCTGTTGATCTGCCGGTCCTGATAAATTTTTTCCAGCAGCAGCGGGCGCACCCCGGTGAGCAACCAATAATAATTGGCGGTTTCGGGGTCAGCATGGGAGAGGGCATTCAGCTGCTCCTGAATCGTGGAATCCACCGCAATGCTGCGGGTCAGGGTGTCGATGTCCTGAATGTCATCGTCCACCTGCTGCACGAAGAAGTCCAGTTCCTGCAAGGATTTCTCGTAGAACTTTTCCTCAAACACCGAAAGGCCCAGATGCAGCGCACCAATCATCAGCGCACCGCTGAGCAGGGTCAGCACCGCAAAGATGCTGACAAATTTCTGTGCCAGAGGCAGGTCGAGAAACTTTTTCTTTATGCTGCTTGCACGGCGGAACATACGCTCTCCTCTTTCTGCTTACTCGCCCCAGCGTTGTTCCATCAGCCGCCAGAGGGTGTCATTGTCCGGGTGATTGTCGGTGTTCAGGATCAGCATGATGCGGCGGTCCTGCTCGCTGTCGCCAAACTCCCGCATCCACTCGTAGTAGTGCGGGCCTTCGCCGAGAGTGCGGGCAAAGCTCATCAGATAACCGCAGACCTGTGCTGACTGCTTAACATCAGTTTGACACTCGTTGGCGTAAAAGTCAATCCATTTTCCGTGTTCGCGTGCGCGCATGGCGTTGTTAGCAGCCGTGTAGGCATTTTTTGCCCGACCTGCCTGATAGAAACAGCGTTTCCAGTCGCCCACGAACCCGGCTTCCAGTGCCGCGCAGACTGCCGCACCGCCCTGCGCCCAGAGAGAATAGAGCCGTGCCTGCATCAGGAGCGTATCCTGAAAGAGCGTCCGGGCCGCGCCGGTCATGGCAGCAGCGGCGGCTTCGCACTGGCGGAGATACTGCTCGTAGCTCCGCACCGCTTCTCGGTACTTTTCGCCGCACCATGCCGCCTGTCCGCTCAGAGCCGGGCGGTCGCACAGCCACTGCAAGTCCTCGCTGGGCTGGGTGCGGTCACGCAGGAATTGGGAGAGCAGCATCCGGGGTACATGATTGTAGAACTGGTCGCCTGCATGATCGTCTGAATGTACACCGTAGGAAACCGCGTGGTCTGCGTACCCGGAAATGCACTTAGATACTGTCAGAGCGTTGGCCTTGCCATAGTATTCCTGTGCATAGGCAAGGCGGTGGCCTTCCGGGTCGGCTTCACCGGTCTGCCAGAGCTGAGCGATATAGTCCAGCAGATAGGCATGGGGCTTCACATTGGAACAGTTGATGAGCCAGTAATCGTCCACGCCGTGGGCCAGTGCATTTTTCAGTTCTTCGCCCACAAACTCGGTGCTGTTGGGCAGCATGGTGATGTGGCTGGCCGCCTGCAAATCGTAGAAGGATGCGTGGTAATACAGACCGTGGGCACCGGTGTCACCCTGCGGCGGCAGAGCCGTCACGCGGGGGTTGCTGTTACCCTGACGGCGGCTCACCATCTTACCGTAACCATTGTCCGCCCAGATCTTGATAACATCCTCCGGCAGGTCGAGGCAGCCCTGCTGGTACAGCTCCATGGTCTCGCCATAGAGGTTGGTGCAGCAGATGGCGTTCGGGTCGTTCTGCTTGACCAGATCGTACTGCTCCCGAATCAGGGAAGAAATCAGTGCGCCGCGCTTTTCGGGCGTGTCATACTGGGGGTCATCCTCCCAGAAAGGCCGGTCACCCTGTCCCCGGAAGCCGATGTTCCATACAGTCGGCGTGGCCTTCTGGGCGTTGATGGCATCCTGCCAGAGGGCACGGAACTTTTCCGGGTATAAGCTGAACTTGGGTTCCAGTTCCGGGTAGGCCTGCACGAACATCCTGGCCCCCAGCGGTTCGGCATGGTGATGGGTGATGATAAGTCCCATATCGGCGGCGAGGTCATGGTAGCGGTGGCCGTTTTCACCAGTGCCGGGGATGACCAGATTGCCGCCCAGACGCAGCAGCGTTTCAAACACCATCACGAAAGGCATCTCGCTGCGGCGTTCCACCTTCCAGTGGGAGATCAGCGTTTCATCGTTGACGAACCAGCCGCGGTACCGCACCCGTGCGGGTTTGCTCTCGTAGGTGAAATTCTGAGGCACGGTCACACTGTCCGTTTTGGTGAACTTCTGGTCATTCCAGAACCAGAACGGCTGCACACCCAAGAACCGCTTGCTGATTTCAAACAGGCCGTACACAAAGCCCAGCGTATCAGCGGCGGTGAGCAACAGCTCGTTGTCACGCACCTGCAGGCAGAAGCATTCCGGCTGCAAGTCGCTGTCCTTTGCAAGGCGGATGCTGCCGCCGGGCGTTTCGGTTTCGACAAAGACTGCTTTCATATCGCGCTGAACGGCAGAAATGGCATATTGAATTGGTTTTGTCGGGTCAGAAACGAGAATCTGTGTATTACGATTGAGAATCATAGAATGTACCCCTCTTTTGAAAAAAGGCACTGTACGTGCCGCACAGTGCCTTGATAAAGTTTGATTTAGCCCTTGATACCGTCGGTGGCGATGCCCTCAACGATGTACTTCTGGAACGCGATGAACACGATGATGACCGGAAGCAGCGACACCACCGACATGGCGAACAGACCGCCGTAGTTGTTGTAGCTGTTGGGGTCGGTGTAGAGTTTCAATGCCAGCGGGATGGTGTAGTTCTTCGGGCTGGACACGAAGATCAGCGGCTGGAAGAAGTCCTGCCAGATCCAGTAGAACGCGAAGATGGCCGCCGTAACGATGGCAGGCTTGACGATGGGAATCATGATGCGGAACAGGATGCCGGGCTTGGAGCAGCCGTCCAGCATGGCGGCTTCGTCCAAGTCACGGGGAATGCCGCGCATGTACTGCGCAATCAAGAAGATGAAGAAGCCGTAGCCGAACACCCACGGCAGAGTCATGGACACCAGCGTATCGGAAAGGCCCAGTTTTTTCAGGATGATGTACTGGGGCACCACCATGACCTGCGAAGGGATCATCATGGTCATGACAATGCAGCCGAACCAGAAGTTCGCACCTTTGAATTTCAGGCGGGAGACTGCATACGCTGCCATCAGGGAGCAGAAGATGGTGCCTGCCACGGAAACCACCGTGACGATGACGCTGTTCAGGGTGAACCGCCAGAACGGCACACCGGCAACGCCCTGCCAGCCGGAAGCGTAATTCTTGAGGACATCCCACTTTTCCGGGATGAGCGACCACGCATTGTGGAACATGGTGTCGTTGGACTTAAAGGAACTCATGAGCAGCCACAGCAGCGGGTAGATCATGATGAAGCCCAGCAGACAGGAAAAGATGTGGAAGAACACCGATTGTGCTTTTGTGCTTTTCTGACCAACCATTTTTCTTCCTCCTTAGCCTTCGTAGTGGACCCAGCTCTTCTGGCTCTTGAACAGGATGGCGGTCATCACACCGATGATGGCGACCAGAATCCATGCCAGTGCGCAGGAGTAGCCCATGTGGAAGTTTGCAAATGCCGAGCGGTACAGATACAGCACATAGGTCAGAGTGCTGTTCATGGGGCCGCCGTCGGTGATGACGTAGCTTTCGGTGAACACGCGGAAGCCATTGATGATCTGCTGGATGAGATTGAAGAAGATGGTGGGGGTCAGCATGGGCATGGTGATCTTCCAGAACTGCTGCAGCTTGGTGGCGCCATCCAGCGAGGCGGACTCATACAGGGAGTTGGGGATCTGCTTTAAGCCAGACAGGAACACCAGCATACAGGAGCCGAACTGCCACACGCCCATCAGCACGATGACGAACAGGGCTGTTTTGGGATTGCCCAGCAGGGAATATTTCTGCTCGATGCCAAGCGCAGAAAGCAGGCTCATAAGAACGCCCTTGTTGCCGAACACCTGCTTCCAGACCACGGAAACGGCGATGGATCCGCCCACGATGGACGGGATGTAGTACAGCACCCGGTAGAAGGCCATGCCCATGTGCTTTTTGTTCAGCAGGGTGGCCACGAACAGTGCGAAAGCCAGACGGAGAGGCACCATGATGAACACGTAGCTGAACGTGACCACAAGGGCCTTGCGGAACATCTTATCGGTGGTGAAGATGTTGATGTAGTTCTGCAGGCCCACCCAGTTGGGAGCGGACAGCAGGTTGTAATCCGTAAACGAATAATAAATGGACATGATGGCCGGGATCAGATACATGAAGATGAATCCGAACAGCCACGGGGCCAGCAGCAGGTAGCCGACCTTGGTATCATCGCCGAAGTTGTGCTTTTTCAGCTTGACGGCTTTTGCGTTCGACACGGCGAAACCTCC
This sequence comes from Oxalobacter sp., assembly GCA_963615785.1. Lineage (GTDB taxonomy): Bacteria > Bacillota > Clostridia > Oscillospirales > Ruminococcaceae > Faecalibacterium. Next base: position 6,364 of record CAVEID010000002.1, read on the forward strand.
TTTTTAGGTATAAAAATGGGAGGGGTCTCCAGGGACGACCCCTCCCGCGTGTAAAAACTTAGTTATTGGCAGCGAGGATGCTGTTGGCGGTATCAAAGAAGGTCTGAGCCGCCTCGGCGGGAGTGGCCTGTCCGTAGAACACGCTGTAAGCGATATCCTTGAACTGGGTGTTGACCTCGGAGATACCGGAGGGGTCCGGAGCCGGGGTGCTGCCACAGTAGTCGGCGGCGTCGGAAACGAAGTCGAACATCTCGACCTGCTTCTCGCTCAGAGCACCGGAACTGGTCAGGTGATCGCGGGCAGCACTTGCAGAGGGAGTTCCGCGCTCGCCCAGCATAATATCGTTGGCTTCATCGCTGTTCAGGAACCAGCTGATGAAGGCGGCGGCAGCGTCCTTGACCTTGGAGGTCTCGGCCACGGAGAAGAACATGCCGGGCTTGTACCACAGGGCCTTCTCGCCCGCCTTCTTCACCGGGGGAACCAGCAGTTCCAGCGTGTCGTTGCCAGCGTTTGCACCGATAGTGCCGAAGTTGTTCCAAGACTGATGGAAAGCGGCGTCGTTGGTAATGACCGGGCTTGCATCGTTGCCCAGTGTTGCGATCTGCTCGTACTCGTCAGGGTTGGGAGCTGCACCGGCATCGATGAGGTCTTTCCACAGCTCGAAGTAATCGGTCAGGATGGACACATCGTCAAAGCCGAGGCTCTTGTTGTCCTCTGCGAACAGAGAAACGCCGTACTCACGCACCCAGTAGTTCAAAAGGTTGGTATCAATGAAAGCAGAGCCGCCGAAGCCGTACTTGCCGGTTTTTTCGTGGACGGTCTTGCAGATGGAAACAAAGTCGTCCCAAGTCCAGCCGTTCTTCGGAGCTTCCACACCGGCCTCTTCCAGAACGGAGGGATTGTAGATGAAGGAGACCAGAGAAGTGGACAGCGGGATACCGACCATCTTGCCATCGATGGTGCCGGCGTCCATCAGAGCGTCATCCACATTGGAGATGTCCAGCGTGTCGTTGGAAGCGTACTCGGACAGGTCAGCCAGAGAGCCGTTTTTGGCATAGGTGGAAATGTACATGTAGTCCATCTGGACGATATCGGCCATGCCGCCGGTGGCGGTGTCGGTAGCCAGCTTCTCAAAGTAGCCGTCCCAGCCGGAGGGGGTGGTTTCAAAGTGAACATTGGGGTTCAGTTCGGTGTACTTATCCAGAACCTTCTGGGTCAGGTCGTGACGGGTCTGGCCGCCCCACCAAGTAAAGCGGATGGTCACATCGCCGTCCGCAGCGGATGCAGCTGCACTGCCGGAAGCAGCAGAAGAAGCTGCGGTAGAACTTGCGGAACTGCCGCCACAAGCGGCCAGCGCACCGGCCATGCCAGCGATACCAGCAACTTTCAGGAAGTTTCTGCGAGAGATTTTCATAAGATGTTCCTCCATTTTCCTTCGTGTTTTCGTTACAGCAGAGCCGTCGCTCTCCGGTTTGTGCACACCCTTTTGTTGATTCTATTGTATCGCGTTTTTTCAAAAACAAAATGGAAAATGCCGGTCTTTCTCTTGGAAAAAACCGACATTTTCTCATGGATACTTTCTGAAATTTTAGTGCTTGCTTCTATATTCTGTGGGGGTCACGCCGCAAATCTTGCGGAACACCTTGGAAAAATACTGTCCATCCAGTGGATAGCCTACCAGCTCTGCCAACCGGCTGATCTTCATGTCCGGCTGGTACTCCAAAAGCCGCCGTGCCTGGGTGATGCGGCAGTGTTCCAGATAGCCTGAAAACCGCGTGCCGGTCATCTGGGAGAAGATGCGCCGCAGGTGGTCCTCACTCATGAACAGCCGCTCCTGTGCGATGGTCTGTAAGCTGAACTCCGGTTCCGAGAGGTTTTCGTAAATGGCAAGAAAAATCTCCCGGCTGCGGGCATCCGGCTGGGGCAGGTTCCATGCTGCGGTCAGGGCATCCGCCCACCCGGACAGTGAATCCTCCGGAGCTGCTTTTCCTTCAAACAACAGTTTCCAAGCCAACGCGCAAAGCTGTGTTCTCTGCTGCGGCCGGTAGTTCTTGACCTCCATCTTCGCAAAGGCTAAGGCCAGTTCTTGCAGCAGCTCTTCATAGCTGCCCGCCTGCCGCAGACGGCGGAAGTCAAAGATCTCATTGACCGTCTCAGGCAGAGCCGCGTTCTGGCTGGGGCACAGAAGAGCCGTTTCGTTTTCGTCCGGGTTCAGCCGCAGAAGCTCCTGCACCTGTAAAAACAAAGTAGAAAGCTCATTCAGCGTTCCCACCCGGCTGGCGGCGGAAAGCATGTTGATCGTCTCGAACCGCTTGAACTCTTTCTTGAGCACCTGTACCGCATTTTCCACGCTGGGATTGGCGGCGGCATCGGCCAGCACCAATACATCCCGGTCAACACCGGTCGTCATGAGCAGGGTGCCATCGGGCAGCAGGTCGCCCAGCATGTTGCCCACAACATACCGTTCCAGTGAATCAAAACCGCATTTGAGCCGGAAGTCCAGCAGGAATACACTGCGCTCCTCACCGCCCAGTTCGTCCAGCAGAGGCCGGGTGCCGCTGGAGCCGGTTGCCCGGCCCAGCAGCAGATCACGGAACAGCTGCTCCCGCGCGTAGGGTTTGAGCAAGCGTGCTTCGGCTTCCACCTTTTCGGAGCGGGCATTCTCGGAGCGGGCTTCTTCCAGTTCGGCGATGGCCTTGTTCAGCACCGGGATCATCTTGGATTCATCACAAGGTTTGAGGATGTAGTGCCGCACCCCAAGCTCCATCGCCTGACTGGTGAACTCGTAGTCGCCATAGCCGGACAGCACCACAAACGTCATGTCCGGATACTGCTCTTTCGCCTGCCGGATCATCTCAATGCCGTTCATCACGGGCATTTTGATGTCCACAATGGCAATGTCTGGCTTATATTTTGCAATTTTTTCGAGGCCTTCGGCACCATTCCGGGCCGTGCCGACGACTTTCATTTCATAAGAATCCCACGGGATGAACTGCGCCATTCCCTCGCGCTCGATCTCCTCATCGTCCACGATCAACAGCGTATGCAAGCGGATTCCTCCTTCTCCGTTTCTTCTTATATACTAGAATAATATACCTTATTTAAATTTGCAAGTATCGACCCGAAAATGTCGCTCCGCTTCAAGAAGAATGCCGGATTTGTACAGGCGGAATCCGGAAAAATGTGCTATTCTATAACCACAGGAATTCCGCAGCGTGCAGCTCCGAAGCCGGATTTTGCCTAATGGCATCGGAGATGCGGAAGCATTCCCAGACTTTTTGCTCTGGTGTTCTCCTTCTTTCATTATAAGCATAAAAGCAGCCGTAGTGAATGCCGGCTGCTTTTATGTTATACTGGGTAAAAACACAAAGGAGTTTTGTATGGCTAAATATTATTTCTCTCAAAACGGCTTGACCGCCTGCTGTACCGATACCACTATCACCCTGTTCTGGGAGAAGCCTTCCGCAGCGAATGCGGTGGAAACCTATACCGTTCTGCTGAACGACACCGCCGCAGACACGACTACCAAAACCCACATTACGCTGGAACACCTGCATCCGGAAACGGAATATGTGCTGTTCGTCCAGTGGCGGGGCGGCGGCATCGGAGAACTGACCGTTCGCACCACACCCACCAAACACTGTTTGGATGTGACCGCCGCGCCTTACAATGCGGTGGGCGATGGCAAGACCATGAACACCGCCGCCCTGCAAAAAGCCATTGACAATTGCAAGGAAAACGACTGCGTTTACTTCCCGGCTGGTGTATACATGACCGGTGCCCTGCGGCTCCACAGCAATATGGAACTGTATCTGGAAGAAGGGGCTGTCCTGCAGGGCACTGCCAACCCGGAGGACTACCTGCCGCGTATTCACAGCCGCTTTGAGGGCACCGAGATGGAGTGTTACAGCAGTCTGCTGAACCTCGGCACCCTCGACCATACCGCCGGGCCGAACTGCAAAAACGTCATCCTGCGGGGCAAGGGCACCATTGCATCCGGTGGTAAGCTGCTGGCAAGCCGCATCATTGAAAGCGAGCGCGAGCGGCTGAAAGAATATCTTGCCCAAAACGCTGAATTAGTGTCCACCTGTGAAAACGCTGACACCATTCCGGGCCGCGTCCGTCCGCGCCTTGTCAACATGAGCAACTGCCGGAACATCTGGATGCAGGGTTTGACCTTTGCCAACGGTGCCAGCTGGAATCTGCACATGATCTACTCTGACCAGATCGTGACCGAACACTGCACCATTAAATCGGACGGCGTGTGGAATGGCGATGGCTGGGACCCGGATTCCTCCACCAACTGCACGATCTTCGCCTGTGAGTTCTGCACCGGTGACGATGCGGTGGCCATCAATTCCGGCAAGAACCCGGAAGGCAACGCTATCAACCGCCCGACCAAGCACATCCGTGTGTTCGACTGCCACAGCGGTTTTGGTCATGGTATCTGCATTGGCAGCGAGATGAGCGGCGGCGTGGAAGATGTGAAAATTTGGGACTGCAACATGGCCGTGTCCACCTCCGGGCTGGAGATCAAGGCTACGAAAAAGCGCGGCGGCTACGTCCGGGACGTGGAAGTGCGCGACTGCACGCTTTCCCATGTGATGGTCCATTCGGTAGGTTACAACGATGACGGCATCGGTTCCGATGTGCCGCCGGTGCTGGAAAACTTCCGCTATGAACGGGTCACTCTGCTGGGTCGGTACATTGATCACGACCATGTGTGGCATTCCTGCCCAGCCATCGAGCTGTGCGGCTTTGCTGTACCGGGGTACGAAGTGAAGAATGTCCGGTTCAAAGATGTGATCTTGGAGGATAACAACGGCCCTGCCCAGAACATCCAGATGCAGCACAGCCAGAACGTCAGCTTTGAAAATGTGACTGTGCGGGCTGGGGTTCAGCCCAAATAATCAAAATCCAAATGCCGGTTTTCTTCAAGAAATCCATCGCTTTTTTGCAGCCGCTTTTCGTTTTGCTATGCTACAATAAGACCATAGAGAGGTGAAGAGAGAATGCTGTTTGGTCGGTCCGAATTTATGCCGGATGGCGCGGGCATCAGCCCGGATGCACCCCGCAAAAAGGGCATTGCCCGCTTGGTAGAAATTTTGAGCCGCGATCTGGACGGCATTTTCCTGTCCGGTTTGCTGGCATTGCTGGCCTGTGCCCCGGCGGCAGTTTTAGTGGGAATTGCCCTCTGGATGGGCAGTCTGCCGCTCTGCCTGCTCGCTGCCTGCTGCACCGGCTGGCTGGTCGGCCCGGTGCTCACCGGCCTGCACGATACCATTCTCCGCGCTCTGCGGGACGAGCCGGGCTTCTGGTGGCACACCTACAAGCGGGTATGGAAGCAAAGTTTCAAGAGCAGTCTTCTTCCCGGCATGGTATTTACAATGCTGTGGGCCTTGGTGGGCTATGCGGCCTTTGCCCTGCCGCAGATGGCTGATGTATCCACCAGCTTTGCGCTGATCTTACTGCTGGACGCTGGGCTTCTGCTGACGCTGGGCAGCTATTTCTGGATGCAGAACGCTCTGTTTGATAGTTCAGTCAGCAAAAAACTTTCCAACTGTGTCCGGATGTTCCTCGGCTTTCTGCCGCAGACCGCACTTTCGGCGGTATTCCAGTTAGGCTACTGGCTGCTGATGGTGTTCCTCATTCCGCGTTGTGCGTTTGTTTTCCTGCTGACCGGACTGTGGGTCCCCAATCTGCTGGCCATGATGGCAGTCTATGCACCCATTGAGAAAAGCCTGCATCTCGAAACATTGATTCAAGAAAAGCAGCAGATTTGAGCTATTACCTTCTCCTTCATTATAAACAGTAATTCTCCATTCTGCAAAAGTGGCCGTCCTTGTCAGGACGGTCATTTTTGTAACTTGAAATTTTTTCTTGCAATCTCTCACAAATCATGGTATATACATTATACGAAATATTGTTTTGAGATGAACGCTCCACCGTTCAATGATGTATAAAAGTGAGGTGTCCACCATGACTGCCGTGATTTACGCTCGCTATTCCAGCGATAACCAGCGCGAGGAATCTATTGAAGGCCAGATTCGGGAATGTACGGCTTATGCAGAGAAGAATGGCATTACGGTGGTCAAGCGCTACATTGACCGTGCTATCTCCGCCAAGACGGACAACCGCCCGGAGTTTCAGCAGATGATCAAGGACAGCGACAAAAAGCTGTTTGACATTGTTCTTGTCTGGAAACTTGACCGTTTTGCCCGAAACCGCTATGACAGTGCCCGGTATAAGACCCAGTTGAAGAAGAACGGTGTCAAGCTCATGTCAGCTACCGAGGTCATTTCGGATGGGCCGGAAGGTATCATTCTGGAATCGGTGCTGGAAGGTTATGCCGAATACTACTCGGCTGACTTGTCCGAAAAGGTCATTCGCGGCCTGACGGAAAACGCCCTGAAAGGCAAGTTCTCTGGCGGTGCTATCCCTTTCGGCTACACTATCAATGCAGACCGCCGCTTTGAGATCGACCCTCTGACTGCTCCCTTTGTGGCAGAAACCTTCCAGCGGTACAACGATGGTCAGACCATGCGAGAGATTCGGGATTGGCTGAACGAAAAAGATATCAAAAACAAGCGCGGCGGGCCGATGACCTTCAATGTCATCCAGCACATGTTGAGTAACCGCCGCTATATCGGCGAACTGAAATACCGCGATATCCTGATTCCTGATGCCATCCCACCCATCGTGTCCGTAGAGCTTTTCAACGATGTGCAGGAAAAAATGTTGAAAAACAAGAAAGCCCCTGCCCGGAGAAAGGCAGAGGATGATTACCTGCTCACCACAAAGCTGATCTGCGGTCACTGCGGTGCGCTGATGTTTGGCGAGAGCGGCACAAGCCGGACAGGCGAAGTCCACCGCTACTATAAATGTGCTACGGCCAAGAAGCATAAAGGCTGCAAGAAAAAGACTGTCCGCAAACAGTGGCTGGAAGATTTGGTGGTCAACCAGACCATGCAGCTTGTCCGGGATGATGCCGCCATGGAATCCATCATCGCAAAGGTGATGGAACTGCAAAACAAAGAGAACACCAACATTCCCCTCTATGAGAAACAGCTTCGGGATGCGGAATCTGGTATCCAGAATATGCTGAATGCGATTCAGGCCGGTATCCTGACCAGTTCCACCAAGGAGCGGTTGGAGCAGCTCGAAGAAACCAAGCGTGAGCTTGAAGCCCGCATTGCGGAAGAAAAGCTGGCAAAGCCCAAGGTCACGGAAGATTTCATCCGTTTTTGGCTGCTGCGTTTTCGTAAGCTCAACATGAACCAGAAAGACCAGCGGCAGGCATTGGTGGATACATTCATCAATTCGATTTATCTGTATGACGATAAGGTTTTGATTACTTTTAATTATAAAGAGGGTACACAGACCATTCCTTTTGAAAAAGTAGAGGAATCCAAGGCAAAGGGAAATGGTTCGGATTTTGATTGCGTAACTGCACCATCTTCTGAAAAGACCTTGTAGACTTCAAAGTTTACAGGGTCTTTTGTTTTACCTTCTGGCAAAAAGATACTCGTCGAACTTCTTCGTTCTCTGCGAATAGTCCGACGAGTGTTTTTAATAGAAACCTATAACTTTACTTTTAGAAAATTATCTCCGTACCTCCGGCAGGCATCAAATCTTACCGTCCGTATAGGAGAATAAGAGTTTCAGCATATTTACAGCCAGTTCTTATAGACTGTCATCATTTGTCGAAATCTGTGTTTTAGTCGTTCATAAGTTGCTTTTCTCGCAAAGCTATGCTACTATGAGGGTAACATACAAAAGGAGGGCGAGTTTTATGAAGGTCGTTTTAAGCCGAAAAGATATGGACAGCAGAGCTGAATTCCGCTTGCCGGGGACAGGAGTTTGTCATCACCGCCAAGACACCAGAACTCGAAACGAAACTCCGGGAATTGGTGGAAAGCTTGATTAGAGCCTGAACAGGAGGACAGCGGGATGGAAACAATACATTTTCTCTATCCAGACGAAACCGGCTGTATTTACTGTAAGCGAATCAACGGCTTGATAAAGATTCTCCCGATGAAAACGCCCTGCCTTACCTGAAGAAAGCTGGCGGGAACGATTCAGGGCGCAGGCTGCGAGTGCGTATGGAACGACTTCGATTTTGAAAATGGCGGGATGGTCGATGTCTTTGACCCGTTGGCGGAGTACGACCGTATCAACCAGTTCAAGACCATTCCCAAGAAAAAACGTCTGGCGGTCTGGGAGTATCGGAATGACTGGGCGCATTCAAAATATGTACAGGCGCAGAACGAAGCCTTTTCTGAACCGGAACAAAAGCCCTCAGCCCGGCGGGAGAAACGCCGGGAAAAGCTGATGGAGGAAGTGCGGACGCTGAGTGAAGCGCTCAAGGAATACGGTGTAGAGCCGCCGGTTGGCTTTCCTTATGTCAGCGAGAAGGACATGGAGGACTGGCTGGCTCTCTGGCAGAGGTTCAAGGGAAAATAAGCGCTCAGAACTGAATAGCCCTACACGCGAAAGAGGTACGGAGGAAATGATCCGCACCTCTTTTTGCTTGTTTTGCATTTTAAGGTCATTTTCCAGCTACCTCATTTATAACGACCCGCTAAACTATGCCGATTTGATTCTAAACGGTGATCCGGAGGAATATTTGAAGAATGCGACCGGAAGCTATAGATTAGAAGATTCAGAAAAAGGGATGCCGTTTCGTTGGGTGACGAGCGGCATCCCTTTTTGATTTCTACAATAGGTTTTTCTGGTTTACTGTGCGCTTGCGTAGGCGGCTGCACTGTCGCCAGCGATGCGGCCAAAGACAACGAAGTCGGCCACAGCGGTGCCGCCCAGACGGTTTGCACCGTGGACACCGCCAGTCACCTCACCGGCTGCAAACAGGCCGGGAATGACCGTGCCATCGGCTTTCAAGACCTCGGTGGCGCTGTTGATGGTCACGCCGCCCATGGTATGATGCACGCCGGCAGTGACCTTGATGGCGTAGTAAGGGCCATTGTTCAGCGGGCTGGCAAAACTGGTTCGGCCAAAGTCGGGGTCATTCTTGGCTTCCACATAGCTGTTCCAAGTTTCCATAGTGTTTGCAAAGGTAGTGGGGTCAACATCCAGCTCTTTGGCCAGTTCCTCATAAATTGCGCCGGACTTGGTGTAGCCCTTGGTGATGTAGCCCTGAATGACGCTGGAAGCATCCACCATAGCCTGATCGACGATCAGCCAGCTATAACTTCCCGGCTGTGCGATCTCAGCAGCAGAAACAACGTCACGAGTACCGACTTCATCAATGAAACGCTCACCATTGGCATTGACAAGGATAGCACCATCACCGCGCAGACCCTCGGTGATCAGGGCAGCGGTGTTGGCTTCGACGGTGGGGTGAATCTGAATCTGATCCATGTCCACGGTGCCAGCACCAATGGCAGTTGCCATCTCAATGCCCTGACCCTGTGCGCCTGCGGCATTGGTAGTCATAAAGCCTGCCAGTTCGGGCTTGTACTGAGTAACCATATCAAGGTTTGCGCCGAAACCGCCAGTGGCCAGAACTACGCTCTTGGCGTTGACCACAACGGTGTTGCCGTCCTTATCGGTGCCGGAAACGCCCACGGCTGCACCGTTGGCATCGGTAAGAATGGTGTTAACAGTGGTATTCAGCACGATGTCAATGCCGCGCTTTTCGCAGTTCTCCTGCATCAGCGGGATGAGATAAGCACCAACGGAAACGACTTTGCCTTCCTCATTGGTAGGGCGATGGATACGCTTGACGGATGCACCGCCGAAGCTGGAAACATTGTGCAGGGACATTCCGTTTTCATCCAGCCAGTCAATGGCATCAGCCGTGCCCTCGCACAGAGTCTTGACCAGCTCCGGGTCATTGATGCCCTTGCCGCCCACCATGGTGTCAAGTTCCATCAGTTCCACGCTGTCAAAGTAGCCTGTGGGGTTGGCCTGATATGCTGCCCACTGCTCGGAGACTGTTTTGGCCAGTGCGGTGATAGTCTCATTGTCGGCGTAGTTGTCGGCAGCGGATTTCAGCATCTTCTCGACACCGGCTGCTTCGTCAAATTCGTTCTCGTCCTGATAGACGGTCTTGGCTGCGTTCATGCCGCCGGTAGCACGGACAGAGTTGCCGCCCACCATGGCCTGGCTTTCAAGGATGATGACCTTCTGGCCTGCATCAGCAGCAGTCATAGCAGCAGTCATGCCTGCGCCGCCTGCACCGATCACAACGACATCGGCATCATAGCTGACAGTTTCACCGTTGGCGGTCTTGTCCGCCTTGGTCATGTAGTCATCCGGGTTCAGACCGGCATCGGTCAGCGCAGCCTTTGCTGCTTCGATGAACGCATTGGAGGTGATGGTCGCGCCGCTGATGCTGTCGAGGTTGATGGTGTTGCCTTCCACAACTTCGCCGGGGAACTGCTCAATGACCACCGAGCCAATGCCGGGTGTCTCGCTGTCACCGGTTGCGGTGCAGTCGGTGATGATGTTATCGGTCAGGGTCAGCGTCACAGATACATCGCCGCCCATGCCTTTGGCCGTGCCGGTATAGCTGCCGGACACGCCGCCGCCTGCGGTGGTGCTGGTGGATGCACTGCCGCCGCAGGCGGTCAGGAACATGGCACCGGCCAGAAGCAGCGAAGCCAGAACTTGTTTTTTCTTTTTCATGGTTCCTTCTCCTTTTGTTGGAATTCGGTTGTTTCACGGTCCTTTTTTGCAAAAGCATCCGGGATGGTTTGATGATAGCAGATAAACAGAAGTTTCACAATCTTTAGAAAGTAAAGAAAATATTTTCTCGTGAACCCACAAGACCCGTACCCACCGGGAAGAAGGTCCGGTGTCGGGTACGGGTCCCATGGGTTTAGAATAGGAGAAACGCAAGCTGTTAGCGTGGAGGGGATGTCAAAGGATACGGATGAGGAAGCTGGACACGATCAGCACACAGGCACCGCCAAGGCGGGTGGCCATCTGTGCAAAGGGGATAAGGCCCATCCGGTCTGCGGCAGAGAGGACCGCAATGTTGCCGGTGCCGCCCATGGAGTTGGTGCAAAGACCGGCGGTGATGGCAGATTCCACCGGATAGAAGCCCACCAGTCTGCCCAGCAGGGCCGCGCAGACGGCCACGGTCAGGATGATGGAAACACAGATGAGCAGGTAGCGCGGCGTGATGGCAGCGGCAAGCACCTTCAAGTCCAGCATGGCGATGCCGATGCCGGCCAGCAGAGCATTGGTCAGATTTTTCATCACGAACTGGCTCCACTGCACGGCACACTGCTCATACTGCTCCGGCACAAGGCCAAAGATCTTGCAGAGCACCACGAGGATGATCATGAATGCATAGGCGTGGATGCTGGGGAAGAGTTTGCTCACCAGAGAACCGAGGGTGAAGAAGGCCATTGCCATCAGCAGACCGGCCCCCATTTTAATGAGATCGAGCTGTGCGGGTGCAGATTTCTCGGCTTCGCCCAAGTCCATCAGCTTACCGTGGCCGTTCCACTGGGGAACGCTGTCACCCAGCTTGGCAATCAGCGCAGCGCAGATGATGGCCAGCACATTGCCGATGGTGGAAGCGGGGATCATCTGCGAAACGATCTGCGCCTTGTCCAGACCGGTGGCATCGGCGTAGATGCCGGACAGGGGTACCACACCGGCACCCATGCCGCCGCTCATCATGGGCATGGCAATGTAGAGGACGGTTTCCCGGAAGCCCTGCCCGGTGACGACACCCATCAAACCGGCCATCAGCGCGGCACAGGCCATGGAGATGAAGCTGACGGGCAGGAAACGGACAGCGGCCTTTTTCAGCAGTTCCCGGTCCATGCCGAGGATGCTGCCGGTGATCAGGGCGGCGATGTAGAAATCAAGGAAGCCGACCTCATTCATAAAGGTGGTGCAGTTCTGGGTGACAGACTGAGGCAGCAGGCCAAAAGTTGCCAGCGCAGAGGAAGCAAAGATGCAGAACACGGCGCCGCCGCCGAGATAGGAGCGGATGATGGGCGTTTTGGAACCGATGAGGTTGAACAGGCTGCCCAGCACCATCATCACGGCCAGTGCACCCACCATGTTGGCGGGCAAGATTTCAGTCACGGCGGCAAACAGCACCAGAGCAGCCACCAGCAGATAGACGGGCAGGCTCATGCCTGCGATCTTGATGTCCAGCAGCGTCTCGAACCATGCGGGATATTTCTTTTCCGAAAGGGTCATGGAATCGGCAGTCATGGGGTTGCCCTCCTTTTATATTACAGCTTGGAAACGCCGGTCTTGCGGGCACAGTCGGCCACAGCAGCCGCCACAGCCTTGGCAACACGCTCATCGAACGCACCGGGGATGATGTAGTCCTCGTTCAGTTCTTCTTCCGGGATGATGTCTGCAATGGCGTGGACAGCGGCGATCTTCATCTCCTCGGTGATGTCGGTGGCCTGTGCGTCCAGCGCACCGCGGAAAATGCCGGGGAACACCAGCACATTGTTGATCTGGTTCGGGAAGTCACTGCGGCCGGTGGCAACGATGCGCGCCCCGCCCTTCTTGGCTTCGTCCGGCATGATTTCCGGGGTGGGGTTGGCCATGGCAAAGACGATGGCATCTTTCGCCATGGTGGAGACCATCTCGGCAGTCACGACATTGGGAGCCGACACGCCGATGAACACATCACGGCCTTTCATGACGGTGGCAAGGTCGCCGTGGATCTGCTCGGCGTTGGTGCGTTGGGCCATCTCTGCCTGTGCCGGGTTCATCCAGTCCTCACCCACGGCCAGTGCGCCCTTGCGGTCCACCAGAACTACATCGCCGATGCCCAGTTCCAGCAGCAGCTTGCAGATGGAGATGCCGGCGGAGCCTGCACCGTTGATAACAGCTTTGATGTCGTGGATGTCCTTCTTCACCAGCTTCAGAGCACCCAGCAGACCGGCAGAAACCACGATGGCGGTGCCGTGCTGATCATCGTGGAACACGGGGATGTCCAGTTCTTCCTTCAGGCGGCGTTCGATCTCGAAGCAGCGGGGTGCGCTGATGTCTTCCAGATTGATGCCGCCGAAGGTGGGAGCCAGATACTTGACGGTCTTTACGATCTCGTCCGGGTCTTTGGTGTCCAAGCAGATGGGGAAAGCGTCGATGTCGGCAAAGGTCTTGAACAGGATGGCCTTGCCCTCCATGACCGGCATAGCAGCTTCCGGACCGATGTCGCCCAGTCCCAGCACGGCCGTGCCATCCGACACGACAGCAACCAGATTGCCCTTGGCGGTGTAGCGGTAGACTTCTTTCTTGTCATCCCGGATCTTGCGGCAGGGTTCTGCAACGCCGGGGGTGTAAGCGGTGGACAGGTCGTCGCGGGTCTTGACCTCGACCTTTGAGACAACGGAAATCTTGCCCTTGTGGGATTCGTGCATTTCGAGTGCGAGCTTGTTGTAATCCATGGTACGTTTCTCCTTTTTCCTGACAGAGTGTTTTGTGTTCGGGCTGCGCCCTTGTTGTGGCCTCAGGATACCACCGCACCCGGCAAAAGAAAAGTTTTGGAAACTAAACGAAATGTTTGGAAAGTAAAGAAAAAATCAAATGTCCAACACGGGCTGTTTGCCTGCCTTTTGCAAGTAAAGAAAGTGGAAACGCGCGCTGAAATACGCTATACTAAAAACAAAGAAGAAAGGAGTGCAGGCCATGAAACGAACAAACCACCTGACTCTCCAGCAAAAGCTGATGCTGGGGTGTTCTGCTCTGCTGGTGGGCGTGCTGGTGCTGCTGGGCGCAACACTGATCCCCCAGAGGCTCCACAGCTTTGACACCGAGTTGGATGACCGCATCGCTCTCACTGCCCGCATCGTGGCCGAAAGCAGCGATGCCGAAAATGCCCTGACGGACGGCACTGCGGCAGACCGCTGGGTGGGACATCTGGATGCGCTGGTAGCCGAGACCGAAGGGGTGGACTATATCGTCATTGCCGATACCACCGGCAGGCGGGTCTACCACCCTGACCACGCCCTGATTGGACAGCAGTTCGCGGGCGGGGACGAAGCGGCGGCGGAAAGCGGCAGCGCGCCCTATATCACGACTCGTCACGGTGTGGAAGCCGACCAGCGCAGAGCCTTCCAGACCGTTTATAATGGAGAGGGCGTTCCCATCGGCTTTGTCATGGTGAGTGCGTCCATGGCAAACATTCAAAAGGAAAAGCAGGAGCTGATTTTCAGCTTCCTGCTGGTGTTTGCGCTGGTGCTTGCGGTCGGGCTGGGGCTGTCGTGGCTGCTGGCAAGGAGCGTGCGCAACTCTCTGCTGGGGCACGAGCCGCGCACCTTTGCGCAGATGTACTTACAGCGCGAGGAAGTTCTTGACCACCTGAACGAGTGTCTGCTGGCTGTTGCACCGGACGGAACGCTGCTGTTCACCAATGCCCGTGCAAAAGAGATCGTGGGCCGAGAAATGCTTCCGGCGGCGTTTCCGCTCTGGCCGGAGGTGCACACTGCCTTTGAAGAAGGAGCTTCCTATTCCGACCTGCTGACCGAGTGGGCAGAGTGCACCTTCCTTGCAAAGATCGTGCCGCTGGACAAGGCCGGTGTCCTGCTCATCCTGCGTGACCGCACCGAATACACCCGCATCGACCAGCAGCTCACCGGAACAAACCATGTGATTGAAGCCCTGCGTGCCAACACCCACGAGTTCCTGAACAAGCTTCACGTCATTTCCGGCCTGCTCCAGATCGGCGAAACACAGAAGGCCATTGAGTTTATCAACGGTGTGTCCGAAGATGTGGAGGACAACTACCAGAGCATTGTCCGGCAGCTGCAAAACCCCACTGTGGCGGCATTGGTGCTGGGCAAAGCCAGCCATGCGCGGGAACTGGGCATCCAGTTCTCGCTCCGGCGTGACAGCATCATGCCCCTGCACAGCGCGTACCTTTCCAGCCGGGAGCTTGTCACAATTGTGGGCAACTTGGTAGAAAATGCTTTTGAAGCGGTCAAGGCGGAACCGTTCAAACAGGTGGGGCTGTTCATCGGGGAAGACGCTCATGGCCTGACCATCACGGTGGATGATACCGGCCACGGCATGACCGAAGAACAGATCGCCGCGGTCAGAGAAAGGCAGTACACCACCAAGGGAGACGGCCACGGCTTCGGCCTGCGGCTCATCCAGCAGATCGTGGCTGACCGCAGGGGCTATCTTGACATTGAATCCGAACCCGGTGAGGGAAGCTCCTTCACTGTGAACTTTACCGAAAAGAGAGAGGGTGCAGGCGAATGCTGAAAACTGTGATCGTGGAAGATGACCGCATGGTAGCGGCCATCAACGCCCAATTTGCCGAAAAAACGCCCGGTGTGCAGGTGGTGGCCACCTTTCACAATGGGCGGGATGCGCTGGCATTTCTGGAACAGACCAGTGTGGATCTGCTGCTGCTTGATTTGTATATGCCGGAAATGTCCGGTGTGGAACTGCTGGCGGAACTGCGCCGGAAAGGGTGCAATGCGGATGCGATTTTCATCACCGCTGCCAACGATGCACCCCACATTCAGGATGCGCTGCGGCTGGGCGCAGTGGATTACCTTATCAAGCCCTTCCGCTATGAGCGCTTCGAGGAAGCGCTGGATAAGGTAGTGGTGCGCCGCAAGGTCATTGAAAGCGGCCTGGAATTTACGCAGGCCGACATTGACGAGATGATCCGCGCCCGCCGCCCGAACCCGGAAAGCCGAACCGCCGAGCTGGAAAAGGGCATCCAGCGGCAGACCCTCGACCACATCCGGGCAGACCTGCGCAAAAATGCAGCCGCCTACCGGACAGCAGAGCAGATCGCGGCCGACACCGGCCTTTCCAAAGTGACCGTGCGGCGGTATCTGAACTATCTCATCGGCACGAATGAAGCCGAAAGTCAGGTGGACTATTCCACCGGAGGAAGACCGAGGGTGGAGTATCGGAGCCGATAGGTTCATTAAAAGTTTTTCTGGCAGCCTTCTACAAGACATGGTGTTGAGAACAGAGGATTAACAATTCTCAAACAAAACTCAAACACTTGCCAAACAGACCTCTGCTATGCTATGAATAAAGAAAAAGGAACATGGCAAGGGGGAGAATCCGTGATCCATATTTTAGTCGTGGACGATGATGCCAAGCTGAACAAGACCGTCTGCACCTATCTGAATGACTGCGGCTTTGAGTCGAAGGGAGTGCTGGACGCTCAGGAAGCCTTTGAAGAAATGTACAACAGTCTGTATGATCTGATCGTTTCGGACATTATGATGCCGGGAACCGACGGCTTTGCATTTGCCAAGGCGGTGCGCAGGGTGAACAAACATGTTCCCATCCTGTTCATGTCGGCCAGAGATGACCTGCCTTCCAAGCAGAAGGGCTTTCAGCTGGGCATTGATGATTATATGGTCAAGCCCGTGGAGCTGGCCGAGCTGGAAATGCGGGTGCGGGCATTGCTGCGCCGTGCCAACATTGAGATGGAGCGCAGGCTGACTGTGGGCAATCTGGTGCTGGATGCAGATGCCGTGACCGCCGAGGTGGACGGGGAAGAGATCCCGGTGGCAGCACGGGAGTTCAATATCCTGTATAAGCTGCTATCCTACCCGAAAAAGACCTTCACCCGTGCCCAGCTTATGGACGAATTCTGGGAGCTGGACAGCGAGACCAGCCTGCGGGCTGTGGACGTCTATATCACGAAGCTGCGGGATAAATTTTCTGGCTGCGACGGCTTTGAGATCAAGACCGTGCGCGGCATCGGATACAAGGCGGTGCTGTTATGAGCCGCGGGAAATTCTGGACAAAAGTCCGGCAGAAGAGCATTTTTCCGCCTTCGCTGTTCTTTGTGTATTTTGGCGTTCTTCTGTTGATGTCCGGCCTGCACACCGGGCTTCTGGTGGGCATGGATGAGCTGGGCTGGCCCAACTGGTTTCAGGTCTATATTCCAATTTTCTATTGGGGGGCTGTGGCAGTCGGCCTGACCCTGTTCACCCGCAGCCAGATCCGCAAGACTTACGAAGAGCCCATGCTCAAGCTGGCCGAGGCTACCCGGCAGGTGGCAGAGGGGGATTTCTCTGTCTATGTGGCTCCCGCGCATACGGCGGACAAGACAGATTATCTCGACCAGATCATCATCGACTTTGACAAGATGGTGGAGGAACTGGGCAGCATCGAAACGCTGAAAACGGACTTCTTTTCGGATGTGTCCCACGAGTTCAAGTCGCCGCTGGCTGTCATTTCCAGCAATGCGGAGCTGCTGCAGAAGGGCGGCGGGCTTTCCACAGAACAAACGGAACAGGTGGAAAATATCCGTTACGCCACAAAACGCCTGGCAAACCTCATCCAGAATATGCTCAAGCTCAACAAACTGGAAAAGCAGACCATCCGCCCGGCACCGGAAAGCTTTGATGTCTGTGCTCAGCTGTGCGACTGTGCGGTGCAGTTCGAGGACGAATGGGAAAAGAAAGCGCTGGATTTTGAAGCTGACCTTGAAGACAGCGCAGCGGTCTATGCAGACCCCGGCCTGATGGAAGTGGTCTGGACGAACCTGCTCTCCAATGCGTTCAAGTTCACCCCGGCGGGCGGCACGGTGACACTGACCCAGCGGACGGAGGAAGGCCGCGTTCTGGTGTCGGTCACGGATACCGGCTGCGGCATGACGCCGGAGACCGTGCAGCATATTTTTGACAAGTTCTATCAGGGCGATCCCAGCCATTCCACACAGGGAAACGGCCTTGGCCTTGCGCTGGTCCGGCGCATTCTGGAATTGTCGGACGGAAGTGTCACGGTAGAAAGTGTGCCCGGAAAAGGCTCGGCCTTTACGGTCACGCTGCCGCTGGCCCCTGCGCCGGAGCGAGAGGGAGGAACCATTTCATGAAAGAACAGACGCAGAACAACTTCATGGCATATGAATACAAAGAAGTGACCGTGGAGCAGGAGCGCGCGTCCCTGTATCTGGACAGCTACGAGAGCTTTGGCTGGCAGCAGGACGCGAATTTCCCGCCCAGAGAAAGCGGCGGCAAAGTGACGCTCAAACTCAAACGGAACCGTAAACTGGTCAACCGAACGGAACTGACCCGGCTGCAGCGTCATTTTGAAGCGAACATGGAAGAGATCCGTGCCCTGGAAAATTCCAAGAGCGGCTCAGCGACCATCTGGGCTTTGGGTGTCGGGCTGCTGGGCACGGCGTTTATGGCAGGGTCTGTGTTTGCGGTCACGGGCAGCCCGATGAACGTCCCGCTGAGCATTCTTCTGGCTGTTCCTGCCATTGCGGGCTGGATCGCGCCATATTTTATCTATCGGAAGGTGAAGCACCGGAAGACCCGGCAGGTGGAGCCATTTATCGAAGCGAAAATGGAAGAAGTCTATACACTTTGTGAAAAAGGGCAGAAGCTGCTCTGAAACATGCATTAAAAAAGACGGCAGATCAGAAATGGTCTGCCGTCTTTTTGACTGTCCGGAGTGCAGAGAGATTCATAAAACTCAAACAAAACCCAAACATTCCGCAAACATGGAAGGGATACAATCCTCGCGTAAACAGCAGACAAGCCCTGAACGATAAGAAAAGGAGCAACTCGAAATGCCTAAGAAAGAAAAAGAATATGAATATCGCCTGAAGCCCGGCAAGGCCGGCGAAACAGTCACCGGCGCTTACCACAAGATCGAGGACGGCGTGGTGGGCACTTACAAGAAAATCGAAAACGCATTCGTTGAACGCTTTCTGGAAAAAGTGGACGACGAACCGGATAAAAACAACAAAAACTAATTGGAGGAAACTATCATGAAAAAGAGCAATTTTGTCGCACTTATCCTTGGCACCATCGGCACTGTATTCTTTGCGCTGGGAATGTGCATGTGCACCATTGAAGAGTGGGCCATGCGTCAGCAGGGCGTTGGCTGCGGTGTTATCGGTCTGGCAGTGCTGCTGGCCGACCTTGTCATCTGGCGGCGCATGGAAGGCAAGACGCCCATTCACATCACCGGCAAGACCCTTGGCATCACGGCACTGTCCGTGTTCGGCGCACTGCTGCTGGGCGTGGGCATGAGCCTGAGCATGGTGTTCGGCTATATGATGCAGGGCATCATGATCGGCCTGTTTGGCATTGCGGCACTGATCTGCCTCATTCCGTTGACCAGGGGCCTGAAGTGAGCATTCATCATTCTCAAACAAAGGACAAACACAGAAGAAATATTCGTCTGGTACACTGTCATCGCCGTGGGTGCTATGGGCCTGAACCTGCTGAGCTGGTTTACCGGAAACCGTGAGACCAACTTCATTCAGGATGCCATGAACGCAGGCGCAAACTTCATCAATGGTTCGCTGGAGTTCGGCCAGAACCTGCTGAACGGCCTGCTGGGAAAGTAAGCTGACCGAAAACACCGGATCATTCAGGGCATCATCAAACGAATCCGTTTCAGAATCTTCTAAAAAAGCGGCAGAGCCTGCATGGAAAGGCTCTGCCGCTTTTGTCATGTTCAGAATCAGAAAATGGGAAGGAAACTGTCCCGGATAGTCTGGTCGAAAACGCTCAGGCTTCCAGAACTTTCTTTCCGGTCAGCGGGTCGGGGATGCCCAGCAGAGCCAGAATGATGGCCATGCGGATGTACACGCCATTGTGCACCTGATCGAAATAGGCGGCACGGGGGTCATTGTCCACGTCGGTCTTGATCTCATCAATGCGGGGCAGCGGATGCAGCACCGGCATGTCCGGCTTTGCCAGACGCAGCATTTTTTCGTCCAGCTGGTAGCAGCCCTTCAGGCGCAGATATTCTTCCTCATTGAAGAAGCGCTCCTGCTGGATGCGGGTCATGTACAGCACATCCAGATTCGGCAGCTCGGCTTCCAGATCATCCGTTTCCTTATAGATCTGATGGGCCGGGTCGAGCGATTCCGTTTTGACATACCGGGGCAGGCGCAGATCTTCCGGCGAAATGAACACCAGTTTGTTGCCTTCAAACTGGCTCAGGGCAGCGGCCAGGGAGTGGACCGTCCGCCCGAATTTCAGATCGCCGCAGAAGCCCACGGTCAGATGATCCAGCCGGCCTTTGCGCTGGCGGATGGTCATGAGGTCGATCATGGTCTGGCTGGGGTGGGCGTGTCCGCCGTCACCGGCATTGATGATCGGCACCCGGGCATAGAGGGATGCCCGCAGCGGTGCGCCCTCTTTGGGGTGGCGCATGGCGATGACGTCCGCGTAATTGCTCACCACGCGGGCCGTATCTTCCACCGTCTCGCCCTTGCTGGCACTGGACAGTTGGGCCCCTGCAAAGCCCAGTGTCTTTCCACCCAGACGCAGCATGGCGGATTCGAAGGAAAGGCGGGTGCGGGTGCTGGGCTCATAGAACAGCGTTGCCAGAATGCGGCCGTCGCACAGGTGCGCGTAGGGAGCAGGGTCTGCTTCCATGCAGTCGGCAAGGTCGAGCAGCCGCAGCTGCTCTTCCCGCGTGAAGCTGTTCGGTTCAATGAAGTGTCTCACAGCCATGCTCCTTTCAGCACGAACTTCTCGCGCTCTGCACCGGTGGAGACGAACTGGATCTCATGGTTCAGCTGCTTTTCAATGAATTCCACATAAGCTCTGGCCTCTTTGGGCAGTTCGTCCCAGCTCTTACAGCCGGAGATATCTTTCTGCCAGCCGGGCAGCGTGGTGACCACGGGCTTTACGCGGTCCAGATCGGACAGCGGGTCGAAGCTGGGAACATTCTCGCCGTCCAGTTCATAACCGGTGATCACCGGAATTTCCTTCATGCTGCTGAGGACGTCCAGCTTGGTCAGCGCAATCTTATCCGCGCCCTGACATGCCAGGCCGTAACGGCTGGCCACGCAGTCGAAGGGGCCCACACGGCGGGGACGACCGGTGGCAGCGCCATATTCGCCGCCTGCCTTGCGCAGCTGCTCGTTCCAGCTCTCGCCCATGGCGTTCTCGGCAGCAAAGGGGCCTGCGCCCACACAGGTGGAGTAAGCTTTCAGCACACCCACCACATGGTCGAGCCTGCAGTTGGGAATTCCGGCACCCAGCGGCGCATAGGCCGACAGGGTGTTGGAACTGGAAGTGAAGGGGAAGACGCCGTAGTCGATGTCGCGCATGGCACCCAGCTGGGCTTCCAGCACGATGCGCTTGCCGGCATCGTGAGCCTGCTGCAGAAAAGCACCCACATCGCAGATGTACGGAGCGAACTGTCCGGCCTGCACCCGGCACCACTCCAGCAGAGCATCATAACTCATAGGCTCCTGATGATAGCAGCCTGCCAGCTCCAGATTCTTGGACTCCAGGATCATTTTCAGGCGGTTCTGCACACGCTCTTCATCCAGATGCAGCAGGTCGCCCAGACGCAGGGTCTTTTTGCGGTACTTGTCACTGTAGGCGTAGGCGATGCCGCGGCGGGTAGAACCAAAGGCGGTGCCTTTCCTGGCAAGACGGTCTTCTTCCAGCTCGTCCTGCACCTTGTGCCACGGCATGGAGATGGTGGCTTTGTCGGAGAGCTTCAGGTTCTCGGGGCTCACCTTCACACCGCGCTGCTCAATGGCATCCATCTCCACTGCCAGATGGTCAAGATCGATGACCATACCCGCACCCAGCACACAGGTAACTTTCGGGTGCAGGATGCCGGAGGGCAGCAGATTCAGGATGAACTTGCCCTGCTCGGTGACGACGGTGTGGCCGGCGTTGTTGCCGCCCTGATATCGGGCAACGACATCGGCGTTTTCAGCCAGCAGGTCGATGACACGGCCCTTGCCTTCATCGCCCCAATTGATTCCAGTAACTGCGGTAAGCATAATTTCTTATTTACCTTCTTTTTCGCTGTTTACGATGGCCTGCACCTTGGTGGGCAGACCATAGATGCTGATGAAACCGGTGGCATCGCTCTGCTTGTAGTCGCCGCCGGCAGCAAAGGTGGCGATGTCCTCACGGTACAGAGAGTACGGAGACCAGACGCCAGCGTTGATCATGTTGCCCTTATACAGCTCCAGACGCACCTTGCCGGTGACATGCTCCTGCGTAGAGGTGACAAAGGCACTCAGAGCCTTGCGCAGCGGGCTGAACCACTGGCCGTCGTAGACCAGCTCACCAAAGGTGATGGCCAGCTCACGCTTTTTGTGGGCAGTGAGCTTGTCCAGCGTCAGAGTCTCCAGCACCTCATGGGCCTTGTACAGGATGGTGCCGCCGGGGGTCTCGTAGACGCCGCGGCTCTTCATGCCCACCAGACGGTTCTCCACCACGTCATACAAGCCGATGCCGTTGCGTCCGCCGATCTCATTCAGCTTGGCGATGATGGCGGCGGGCTTCAGCTTTTCGCCGTTCAGGGCCACGGGCACGCCCTTCTCGAATTCCAGCTCCACGAACTCGGACTTGTCCGGTGCGGTCTTGGGGCTGACGCCCAGCTCAAGGAAGCCCGGCTTGTCATACTGCGGCTCGTTGCCCGGGTCTTCGAGGTCAAGGCCCTCGTGGCTCAGGTGCCACAGGTTCTTATCCTTGGAGTAGTTGGTCTCGCGGCTGATCTTCAGCGGAATGTGATGAGCCTCGGCATAGTCGATCTCCTCGTCGCGGCTCTGGATGTCCCACTCACGCCACGGAGTGATGATCTTCAGGTCCGGGGCAAAGTGCATGATGGCCAGCTCAAAACGCACCTGGTCGTTGCCCTTGCCGGTGCTGCCGTGGCACACAGCGTCAGCACCCTCGGAGCGTGCGATCTCAACCACACGCTTGGCGAGAATAGGGCGCGCGAAGCTGGTGCCCAGCAGATAGCCCTCATAGTCGGCTCCCGCCTGCATGGTGGGGATGACGTAATCCTCAACGAATTCATCGGTCAGGTCTTCCACATACAGCTTGGAAGCGCCGCTTGCCTTGGCACGCTCTTCCAGACCTTCCAGCTCACCCTTCTGGCCCACATTGCCGCACACTGCAATGACTTCGCAGTTGTTGTAATGCTCTTTTAGCCATGGAATGATGATGGACGTATCAAGACCACCGGAATATGCCAGCACGACCTTTTTGATCTCAGACATG
Source organism: Oxalobacter sp. (assembly GCA_963615785.1). Classification (GTDB taxonomy): domain Bacteria; phylum Bacillota; class Clostridia; order Oscillospirales; family Ruminococcaceae; genus Faecalibacterium. The sequence continues at coordinate 29,292 of CAVEID010000002.1, forward strand.
ATAACTGCCTCCGTTCAAAACCACTTTCTATACTTTTTGGCTTTCCCTCTTGCAATTTTCGATTGCAGTGCTATTATACGAGCAGATACAGAATGTGTAAAACGTATCCTGCATATGGCTGCAATATGATTTTGACATGAAAGAGGATGAAAAACGTATGTATGTGGATTGGGAATACTACAAGATCTTCTATTATGTGGCGAAGTATCAGAATTTTACCAAAGCGGCCCGGGTGCTGGGCAATAACCAGCCCAACATCACCCATGCGATGAACCGGCTGGAAAGTCAGCTGAACTGTGTGCTGTTCATCCGCTCCAACCGGGGCGTGACCCTGACGCCGGAGGGCGAAATGCTCTACTCCCGCATTGCATCGGCGGCGGTGCAAATCCAGGATGCGGAGGAGGAGCTGAGCGCCAGCGCCACGCTGGAACACGGTGCCATCAGCATCAGTGCCACCGAGACAGCACTGAACATCTACCTTTCAGAAAAGCTGCGGGCGTTCCACACCGAATACCCCGGCATCCGGCTGCGCATCTCCAACCACTCCACCCCGCAGGCGGTGCAGGCCGTGAACAACGGCGAGGTGGATTTTGCCGTCGTGTCCACACCGGCAGAGGTGGACACGGGCCTGAAAAAGGTGGAACTGAAATCTTTTTATGAAGTGCTGGTGGGCGGCAAGACCTTCACGGCCCTTGCCAGCCAAAACCTTTCTTTAAAGGAACTGAAAAACTATCCGCTCATCTCCCTGAGTGAAGAGAGCATGACCCGGAATTTCTACCGGCAGTTCTTTCTGGATCACGACGCCGTGCTGAAGCCGGACACCGAAGCAGCCACCACCGACCAGATGATTACGCTGGTGAAAAGCGAGCTGGGCCTTGCTTTTGTGCCGGAGCCCATGGCAAAAGAACTGCTGGAGCGAGGTGAGCTGGTGCAGCTCCACCTGCAGGAGATCATCCCCATGCGCAGCATCTGCCTGGTGTATGACCATCACCGCCCGCTGAACACGGCAGCACGGAAATTCCAGAAGATGCTTATCCAGTCGGCAGAAAAATAACAGAAATTTTCCGATAGAAATGCTGAAAAAGCCTGTCACACGGCAAGCCTGCCGAGGGTGTGGCGGGCTTTTTTCTGTGCCAGAAAATAAATTTGCAATCAATTTGCATTTTGATATTGCAATCGGGGAAGATATCGTGTATAATCATCCCTGTTCGAAAATGCAACCAATTTGCAATTTATTAAAATGAAGCGGCGCGCAGTCGTTTTTGGAGCGTATATGGAACTGTTTCTGGATGTTTTGGGCGAATCTCTGGTGGACACCGCCAAGATGCTGCCTTTTCTGTTTCTGGCCTATCTGCTGATCGAATACATTGAGACCCGCCACGGTGAGCGCATTGAAGCGCTGCTGGCCGGCGGCGGGCGCTGGGGCGCTGTGCCGGGCGCGGTGCTGGGCTGTGTGCCGCAGTGCGGTTTCTCGGCCATTGCGTCCAACTTCTATTCCTCCCGAGTCATCACGCTGGGTACTTTGATGGCAGTTTATCTCGCCACCAGCGACGAAGCCATCCCGCTGCTGGTGTCCATGCCGGCTTATTGGGACAAGCTGGCCCTGCTGATGGTCATCAAGGTGGTGTATGCCATCGCGGTGGGCTTTGTGCTGGACTTTGTCCTGCGCAGTGTGCTGCCCAAAAGCCTGCGGGGCGGCTACACCGGCCATGCCGACGAGGTGGACTGCCATGAAGAACACAGCGACGAAGAGGGCAAGCCTGCCCCCATCTGGAAAGCTGCCCTGCGCCACACGCTGGAGATCTTTGTGTTCATCTTCGCGTTCAGTCTGGTGTTCGGCCTGATCGTGGAGGGCGTGGGCGAGGATGTGTTCGCCGATCTGCTGGGCCGCATGGGCTTCTTCCAGCCGGTGGTGGCTGCACTGGTGGGCCTGATCCCCAACTGTGCCGCCAGTGTGCTGATGACCCAGCTGTATGTGGAGGGTGCTCTGCGCTTTTCCAGCCTGGTGGCAGGCTTGTGCACCGGTGCGGGAGTGGGCCTGGCGGTGCTGTGGCGCACCAATCCCTCCTGGAAGCAGAACCTGTTCATCACCGGTCTGACCTGGGGTGCAGGCGCATTTCTGGGTGTGGCGATGCAGGTGGTCGTGGCGATGTTTGCGTAAGCGCTTGCGTGCCCTAAAAACAAAATATCTGATGTTTTACACCCATATGGTTTCTGTATTGGAAACCCTGTGGGTGTTTTTGTATGTCTTACGGGTTGCAAAAGCTTTGATGTATTGCCTAAGAAAAGTATAAAATTCATGTGCAATATAACAGTTGACAATATATATATATATATATACTTTTTGTAGAAGAAATCTATCGTACCTGGATGGATTTTGAAGGGAGGTGAGACCCTTGGCAGGAAAACTTTGTCCGAATTGCAAACAGTTTACGTTTTTTAAAACCGTTGGCGAAAACCGTGAGTGTACCAAATGCGGCTACCGGATGGTAGTTCCCATTGCCAGCAAAGGCCGCGGCGAACGCTGCCCGAACTGTGGAAAACTGACCGTACAAATTCAAGGTGGAAAGAAGTGCTGCACCAATTGCGGCGCAGCTTTTCGAGGAGGAAAAAATGGCTGGACCTAAAACAAGAATGCCTGCTGACATCAAAAGAAAATGTGCAGTTGCCATTCATACAGCAACTGCAGCGTCCGCAGCTGCAGGCGCCATTCCGATCCCGATGTCGGATGCCATCCCGATCACGGGTGCACAGATCGCAATGATCGTTGCGCTGGGCAAGGTCTTTGGCGTTTCGTTAAGTCAGGCTGCGGCAAAATCAATCATGACCGTTACTGTGGCACAGAGCGCCGGCCGCGCGATCTTCAGCAATGTCCTGAAGGTGATTCCGGGGGCCGGCTCTGTTGTGGGCGCAACGACAGCAGCTGCGCTGACAGAAGGTCTTGGCTGGCTGATTGCAGATGACTTTTTCAGGATGTCTCAGGGAGAAGAACCGGAAAATATTGTGGAAACAACGGATTCTCTTCGTTCGGCCTTTGACGGACTGAACTTTCACAAGGCAAAATAACACACAGATCGACTGAGAGAAAATTTGAAACTGCTTTCAAATATTGGAGGAAGCCGGAATGTCTTTTTGGGAAACTCTCGGCTCGGTGCTGAATGCTGTGTGCGATGCCGGTTATGAAGTGCTCGAAAAAGAGCAGGAATATGGGCAGGAAGTCTCAAGATGGAGCGATGCCCAGCTTAAGCAGGCTTACCATGCAGCGGAAAGAAATCCATTCTGCGGCGGCATTACAGAGGGTCTTGCACGGACAAGTGCGGTGACCAGTGAGTGTGTTGCGCGTGGTATCATCATTTCACAGGCAGAGGCCAATGCGCAGTATGCACACTGGAAATCACGCTATAGCAATATGACCGGCTGGAAACTGAAACGGGAATATCAGACACTGCAGAACGAATATCAGAGCTGCAAGAGCAGCGATGCACTCTGGCAGCTCTCGAATTTGAAACCAAGGATCAAAGCGCTCAGAGAAGTGTGCCGGGAGCGAAATCTGAATACATAAAGAAAACGACATAAGAAAAAGAACCGCTGTGCAAGGCAAAAATGCACAGCGGTTCTTTTTCAAAAAAACTCCCCACAGCCTTTTAAAATATGGTATACTGGAACAAAACGCAGTCCATAGGGGAGAATAGAATGAAATATAAGATTCTGGCAAGCGATTATGACAACACGCTGGTGCCCTTCGGGGAGGGCCGGCCCCGCCCGACGGTGGTCAAGGCTGTGAAGAAGATGCAGGCCGCAGGCGGAAAATTCGTGCTGAGCACGGGCCGGGCCTTTCCCTGCGTCAATCTTCCGGGCCAGCTGGGCGGCATCCGGTTCGACTACGCCATCACCTGCAACGGTGCCTGCGTCATGGACCGGGAGGGCAGAGTGGTGGCGGAGCATCCGCTGACCGCTGAGGAAATGTACGCATTGGTGGACTTCTGCGAGGATTACAACTATCCTTTGCAGTTCAATTTCCGGGATGCCTGCTACGCTTACTGCGAGTATGAATACCTGCACCGGGGCTTCGTGCAGATGAACAGCGCCGGGCTGGACTGTCTGGACGGCGAAGATCAGGACCGCCACCTCATCGACATGCCCCACGCGGCCTTTGCCGCCATCCCGCCGGAGCGGGTGCCGGACTTCAACGCCAAATACGGCCATCTGGGTCTGCACTGGATGATGGTGGGCGCCAAAAACGCAGACGGCTTCTGCTATTACGACATCGTGCGGGGCGGCATCGACAAGGGCGTGGGTCTGGCAGACCTGTGCGAAAAGATGGGCCTGACCCTGGACGATGCTGTGGCGGCGGGCGACTCCGCCAACGACCTGGGAATGCTGAAAGCAGCGGGCCTGAGCGTCTGCATGGCCAACGGCACCGAGGAAGCCAAGGCCGCGGCTGACCGCATCATCGGTGATGTGCGGGAGGATGGCCTTGTGGATCTGATCGAGGAACTGTGGTTCGACGGCCCCAAAGCGGTTCCCTCCGGCCGCGATCTGGGCTCTGCCTGGGGCAAGATCGAAAGTTCAGGCAGCGGAAAATGAGCTTTGCACCGGTTTATAACGAACACAGCCGGGCGCTGATCCTGGGCACCTGGCCCAGCCCCAAAAGCCGGGAAATGGCTTTTTACTACGGTCACCCGCAGAACCGCTTCTGGCCCATGCTGGCGGCGCTGACCGGCGAGCCCGTGCCTGCCCGGGAAGATGTGGAAGCGAAAAAGCAGATCATCCTGCGCCATGGGCTGGCTTTGTGGGACACGCTGGAAAACTGCACCATCACAGGGGCATCGGATGCATCCATTAAAGATGTAGTACCCAACGACATCGCATCGCTTTTGCAGAAAGCGCCCATCGAAGCAGTGTTCTGCAATGGGGCCACGGCATACCGTATTTATACAAAGTATCTGCTTCCGGTGTCCGGCATCGAGGCGGTGAAGCTGCCCAGCACCAGCCCCGCCAACGCTGCATGCCGCCCGGAAAAGCTGCGGGCTGTGTGGGGCGAGGCACTGGCCCCGTGGATTTTATGAAACCATGGCCGGGTTGTAAATTATCCGTGAAGCCCTTGCGTTTTCCGCAAAGGGAGGTATTATGGATATCATAAGGGGGATGCCCCGGATAAGGAGACGAAACCATGAGCAAGATCATCCGCACCCAAAAGCCCAGCGTCCTGCCGTTTTACGTCATGGCGCTGGTGTTTGTGGTGCTGTGTGCAGTGCTGCCGGTGTACAAACTGTGGGCGCTGCTGGTATCACTGGGCGGTGCCCTTGTGGCATTTGGCGCTGCACAGAAAATCTGCCCGCCCCGGGTGGTGGAGCACGAAGTGCCCTTCCACACCGGCGTGGAGGATGTGGACGCAATGCTGACCGACATCCAGAAGCAGCTGGACACCCTGTACGCCCTCAATGAGCAACTGCCCGACCCGCAGCTTTCTGCTGCCATGACCCGTATGGAAAAAGCAGGCCGCTCTATCGTGGAAGCGGTGGAAGCTAACCCCGAAAAGGCAAAGCAGGTGCGCCGTTTTGCAAACTACTATCTGCCGGACGCTGTGAACGTCCTGCAGCAGTATGCAAAGCTGGCAAAGCAGGGTGTGCGGGGTGAAAATGCCGCATCCATCCGTGCTGAGGTGGAGCACAACGCGGCCTCCATTGCCACCGCATTCGAAAACCAGCTGGATGCCCTGTATGCTGCCGAGAGCATGGACCTTTCTGCGGACATCACCGTCTTGCAGAATATGCTCAAAGGGCAGGGCCTGAGCTAAGTAAAAAGGTAAACGGTATTTGGAAAGGAAGGAATCTCTTATGGCTGACAACAATTTCAACTTTGACCTCGACGCCCCCGCAGTGCCCACCCTGACCCTCGACCCGACCCCGGCTGCAGAAGAAAAGGCTGCGCCCGTTCAGAAGGAAGCCCCGGCTCCGGAACAGCCGCAGGTGCGCCTGAGCCCGGAAGAGCAGGCCATGGTGGATCAGTTTGCTGAGAAGATCGACATCACCAACAGCCAGCAGGTGCTGCAGTATGGCTCTGCGTGCCAGAAAAAGATCGGCGACTTCTCCGAAGCAGCCCTCTCCAAGGTGTCCACCAAGGATCTGGGCGAGGTGGGCGACATGATCACCAGCCTGATCGGTGAGCTGAAGAGCTTCGATGCGGGTGAAGAAGAGAAAAAGGGCATCCTGGGTTTCTTCAAGAAGAAGGGCGACCAGCTGGACGCCATGAAAATGAAGTACAACAAGGCCGAGACCAATGTGGAAAAGATCCAGTCCATGCTGGAAGGCCATCAGGTGCAGCTGCTCAAAGACATCGCCATGCTGGATAAGATGTATGACCTGAACATGGCATACTTCAAAGAACTGAGCATGTACATTCTGGCCGGCAAAAAGAAGCTGGCCGATGTGCGCGCCAACGAACTGCAGCAGGCCAAGGCTAAGGCCGAAGCTTCCGGCCTGCCGGAGGATGCACAGGCCGCCCGCGATCTGGCCGACCAGTGCGAGCGCTTTGAGAAGAAGCTCTATGATCTGGAGCTGACCCGCAACATCAGCCTGCAGATGGGCCCCCAGATCCGCCTGCTGCAGAACAACGACACCATGATGGCGGAGAAGATCCAGTCCACCATCGTCAACACCATTCCTCTGTGGAAGAACCAGATGGTGCTGGCTCTGGGTCTGGCCCACAGCCAGCAGGCCATGCAGGCAGAGCGTGCCGTCACCGACATGACCAATGACCTGCTCAAGAAGAATGCCGAGGCCCTGAGGATGGGCACCATCGAGACCGCCAAGGAGTCTCAGCGCGGCGTGGTGGACATTGAGACCCTGCAGCAGACCAACAAGAGCCTGATCGAGACGCTGGACGAACTGAACAAGATCCAGAACGAGGGCCGCGCAAAGCGTGCCGCCGCCGAGCAGGAGCTGAACCGCATCGAAGACGAACTGAAAGCAAAAATGATGGAGATCCGGAGCTGAAATGGCGAACGCAGATTTTTCTCAGAAACAGAATCAGGCAGGCCCCGGCGGGTTTGACGCCGGGAGCTACCGGGAACAGAAGCAGCCTGAGCAGGCGGTGCATTTGACCCCGCTGCAGCAGAAGCTGGCCGGGGCCGAAGCAAAACTGCCCGATGCTTTGAGCACCCGGGCGGCGGCACTGGCCTTGAGCGTGGTGGTCATGCTGGCGGCATTCTTCGGCTTTGGCAGTGCAAAGCTGCGGGCAAAGTATAGCGAAGCAAGCCGGTGGTTCAGCGTGGGCGTTGCTGCCGACAACGGCTACAACCTCAACGAAGAACTGACCACCCGCATGAACACGGCGGCGAATGTCATCACCACCGCCAGCAGCACGCTGGGGGCCGACAGCGCCGAGGTGCAGGCCGCACAGACAGCGCTGGATGATTTCACGGCCTGTCTGGAAGCCGCCCAGAACGGCGGCAAGAGCCAGACACTGACTTCGCTGCCCTATTATCAGGGCAGCACGATGCACGCGCTGTATCAGGCCAACGAGACGCTGGGCTCGATGATCGACCAGCTCTATGCCAAGCTGCAGGAGCAGGCCGCAGACCCCATGAAGATGGGTGCGGTGCAGGGCCAGTACGGCCAGTTCAACAGTGCCAACACGATCATTGGCACGCTGAAATACAACGAGGCAGTCTATGACTACCAGAAAGAGACTGGCGGTTTCCCGGCCAATGTACTGGGCGGCATCGCCGGTGTAAAGGAGGTTGAACCCTTCGCATGAAAAACATGATGAAACGCATCAGTGCACTGGTGCTGGTGTTCGTGGTGAGTCTGGCGGCGCTGAGCCCGGCGGCACTGGCCGCATCGGCTAGTCTGCCCAGCCTGCCCAAAGACCAGTGCGTCGTAGACGATGCAAATGTGCTGAACAGCGAGGCGAAGCAGACGATCGCCGACCTGAATGCCAGGCTGGAAGCAAACTGTGACGGCGCACAGATCGGCGTGCTGACCGTGCAGTACACCGGCAACCTCTCCACTGAGGATTACGCAGCCGAAGCCTTCAACACTTGGGGCATCGGTTCGGCCTCGGAAAACAACGGCGTGCTGATCCTGCTGGTGATGGAGTCGCCGCTGTACGATGACGGCGACTACTACGTCACCTACGGCGACGGTTTCCGAAACACCACGCTGGAAAGCCAGGCCAGCGCCATTGCTCAGACCATGGAGGACGATTTTGCGTTCCGCAACTACAGCAATGCTGTGATCACCTGCGCCAACAATGTGGCGAACACCATTGCGGGCATTTATGGCGTCAGCCTGAACGGCGGCAGCTATGACGATGGCGGTTATGTGGACGATGAGCCCATGACCTTTACGGATGTGATCCTTGGCATTGTGACCATGATCGTGGCCTTTGTGCTGATCTTGTGGATCGTGATGCTGGTCTTCCGCTTCTTCATTGCACCCATCGGCCATGCGGCGGGCTGGAGCTGGGGCCCCTTCGCCTGGGGCTATATGGCTGGTTCGGCCCGTCGGCGCCGTCCCGGCCCGCCGCCCCCTCCGGGCCCCGGATATGGCCCGGGTTACGGGCCCGGCCCCCGCAATAGCCGGCCTCGCCCGCCGCAGAACAACAACCGGCGTCCGCCCCGTCCTCCCACGGGAGGCGGTTTTGGCGGCATGGGCGGCGGCTCCTTCGGCGGGGGCAGCTTTGGTGGTTCCCGCGGCGGCGGAAGCTTTGGCGGCCACTCGGGCGGCTTCGGCGGCATGGGAGGCGGCAGCAGCCATGGCGGCGGCGGTGGACGCGGCCGTTAAAACCCTTTGAAACAAAAGAGAACTGCTGTGGGCAGATGCCTGCGGCAGTTCTCTTTTTGTGTTTCAGGTGTGAAGGAAATTCATTTGACAAAACAACTTTGTTAACCTATACTGAGAACCATGCATTATCTGTCAAAAAAAGAGCCCCAACAGCTCAGGAATCATACATGGATAGAGGGAGAAAATAACATGCTGACTCTGGATAAGATCTACCACGCCGCCTTTGTGCTCAAGGACGTTGCCCGCAAGACTGACCTCATCGAGGCCCCTAAGCTCTCGAAGGACTGCCAGCTCTACCTGAAAACGGAGAATCTGCAGGCTACCGGCAGCTTCAAGGTGCGCGGTGCTTACTATAAGATCAGCCAGCTTTCTGAGGAAGAGAGCGCCAAGGGCGTCATTGCCTGCTCTGCCGGCAACCACGCACAGGGTGTGGCGCTGGCAGCTACCCGCCGCGGCATCAAGAGCATCGTCTGTATGCCGGACGGTGCCCCCATCATGAAGGTGGAGAACACGAAAAATCTGGGCGCAGAGGTCTGTCTGGTGCCTGGTACCTACGACGATGCCCACGACAAGGCCGTGGAGCTGCAGGAAGAGACCGGCATGACCTTCATCCACCCCTACGACGATGAGCTGGTCATTGCGGGGCAGGGCACCATTGGTCTGGAAATTCTGGATCAGCTGCCGGATGTGGACGCGGTCATCGTGCCCGTGGGCGGCGGCGGACTGATCTCCGGCGTGGCCTTTGCCATCAAGAGCCTGCGCCCGGAGGTCAAGGTCTACGGCGTGCAGGCCGAGGGTGCACCCAGCATGTACCGCAGCCTGCACGAGCACAAATATCAGACCCTGAAAGCCGTTTCCACCTTTGCGGACGGCATTCAGGTCAAGACCCCCGGTGAACTGACCTACCAGATCTGTGAGCAGTATGTGGACGATATCGTGACCGTCAGCGAGGACGAGACTGCTGCTGCGATCCTTTCTCTGATGGAGAATCAGAAGCTGGTGGCTGAAGGTGCCGGTGCGGTGCCTGTGGCGGCAGCGCTGTTCCACAAGCTGCCCATTGAGGGCAAAAAGGTGGTGTGCGTCGTCTCCGGCGGCAACATCGATGTGAACATCCTGAACCGTGTCATCACCCGCGGTCTGGTCATGAGCGGACGCAAGGCCAACATGACCATTGCACTGGAAGACAAGCCCGGCCAGCTGAAAAAGGTGGCGGAGATCGTTTCCCGCTGCGGCAGCAATGTGGTGTCGGTGCAGCACGACGGCTCTGACCCCAACATGCCCATTTCCAGCTGCTTCCTGAAGCTGACTCTTGAGACCCGCGACGCAGAGCAGATCGAGCAGATCCGCAACGAGCTGGCAAAAGAGGGTTTCCAGCTGGTGAGCGAAAGAGTATAATGGCACATAAGGGCATCACCGCCGCCCACTCCGTCTTGCTGGCGCTCGCCAGACCACCAGCGTGATGCAGCCCTCGCACTCCCCGGGAGAAATCATCGTCGATTTTAGCTGCAGCCCAACCTTCAGACATGGCGTCGCGTCATCCTGCCGGAGCAGGCGGCGTCGATGCCGGGCAACTCGCGGAAAAACTTATCAAAAACAAAGGAGAATTTGCTATGAAAGTCGTTTCTACTTCCAACGCACCCGCAGCCATCGGCCCGTACAGTCAGGCTCTTGATCTGGGCAATATGGTGTTCGTTTCCGGCCAGATCCCGGTAGACCCCGCCACCGGCAAGATGGCTGACACCGTTGAGGAGCAGGCTGCACAGAGCCTTGCAAACCTCAAGGCCATTCTGGCCGAAGCTGGCCTTTCCATGGCCAATGTGGTCAAGACTGTCATCTTCCTGGCCGACATCAATGATTTTGCCGCTGTGAACGCGGTGTACGCAAAGGCTTTCACGGAGCCGTTCCCTGCCCGCAGCTGCGTGCAGGTGGCAGCGATCCCCAAGGGTGCAAAGCTTGAGATCGAGTGCATCGCTGTGCGGGAGAGCAGTGCCGGACCTTCTTGGAAAGAAATCTGATTTGTGACATATGACAAAAGAGGCTGTGCCATTGGCACAGCTTCTTTTGCGTTTATGAGGTGTATGAGGAAGAAAGGGGATGACAGATCACGGACGCAGACCCATGCCGCCCTCCAGAGTGAGGGTCTCACCAGAGAGATATTTGAAGTCCGGCATGGCCAGCTGGACGCACACCCGGCCGATCTCGGTCTCGGGGTTGGCGTAGTGGCCCATGGGCGGCATTTTGACATTGGCCTTGAATGCCTCGGGGTATGCCTGCTGGAACTGCTCCAGCTTGGCCGTCCATGCCAGAGGGCAGATCACGTTGACATTGATGCCGTCCTTGCCCCACTCAGTGGCAGCCACGCGGGACAGGCCGCGGATGCCCTCTTTGGCGGCAGCGTAGGCGCACTGGCCGTAATTGCCGAACAGGCCGGCACCGGAAGCGAAGTTGATCACGCTGCCCTTGGACTCGGCCAGATAGGGATAGCAGGCCTTCATATAATAGAATGCAGCATACAGGCCGGAATAAAGGGCCAAATCAAACTGCTCAGTGGTGTGCTCGGCCAGCGGCACACCGGAAGCAGAAGCCTGTGCGTTGTTCACCAGCACCTGAATGCCGCCGAAAGTCTCCACAGCCTGCTTGACGACATTCTGCACGGTGGCTTCATTGTCGCCGCCTGCATTCACATCAGCCTGCACCGGGAGCACACGGATGCCGTAGCTGGCTTCCAGTTCCGTTTTCGCTTCTTCCAGTTTCTTCACATTGCGGCCTGTGATGACCAGATTTGCGCCCTCTTTGGCGAAGGCGGTGGCGATGCCGTAGCCGATGGAGCCGCAGCTGCCGTCGCTGAGAACTGCACGGCCTGCACCGGTAATAATGGCGGTCTTACCCGTTAAAAAGCCCATAGTTGTCCTCCAGAAGATGACCAATTGATATATCAATTGGCTGATTTTGGCCATATTATAGTCCAAGTTTCTGCAGATTTCAAGGCTTTTTGCTGATAAATAAAAAATAGACAAAGAACGCCGCGAAAGTGAAAAAATTCACGATTTCGCGGAATTTTGTGAAAGATTTGACAGCCACTTTGTTGTTAAAATAACGACAAACTAGTTAGTGGCTTGCAGGTTGGCCAGTGTGTCGGTAGTTCCTCTTCGGACACGAGTACGGGTTGCGGCTCCCAGCATCTGCTGCGCTATCGCTTGCATCTTGCTGGCCGCGGCCCCAACAATAGCTCCCTGTTTCGGCCGCTGGCCGCAGTCGCTATTGTTGCAGGCCATTCCATCGCCCGCCCTATTGCCTTCGGCAACAGGGTCCCACCCCGGCGGACGGTCCTTAGAGAAACTCCCGGCCCGCTGGCCCGGATAGGCTGGATGATGCGGTTTCCCGTTACGGCCCCATCCCGTGAAAAAGCAACACCGGAACGACCGCAGTCGTTCCGGTGTTGCAATCTTAAAAATAATAATTCCGCTAAAAATAGCCAAAGCGCACGCGGCGGCTATTCTAAATGGTTTACTTCTGCACCCCAGCCTCACACTGTTCAATGAACTGCTTTGCCACACGGGGGCTGCGCCCGCCTGCACGGATGGCAAATGCTTCGGCCTTAACCATCAGCTGATCCATGGGCATGTCGATGTTGTGCTGCTTGGCCAGCTCGGTGAGGATGGTTTCGAACCGGGCTTTTTCGGGCCGCTGGAAGGTGACCGTCAGGCCGAACCGGGCCGAAAGGCTCATGAGTTCCTGACGGGTGTCGGCTTCGTGGATGTCGTCGCCGGTGCGGTCGGTCAGAGTCTCCTTGATGAGGTGACGGCGGTTGGAGGTGGCATACACTGCGATGTTCTTGGCCCGGCCGCCCACGCTGCCCTCCAGGATGGCTTTCAGGGCGGCAAAATTGTCGTCGTTGGCGGTGAAGCTCAGGTCATCAATGAAGAGGATGAACTTCAGCGGGTTGGCGGCCAGCCTGTCCATCAGGTCGGGGATCTGATAGAGCTGGTTCTTTTTCACTTCCACCAGACGCAGGCCCTCGGATGCAAATTCGTTGGCGATGGCTTTCACCGAGCTGGACTTGCCGGTGCCGGCGTCACCGTAAAGCAGGACATTGTTGGCGGGCATCCCGGCCAGCAGGGCTTTGGTGTTGGCAATGACCTTCTCCCGCTCCTTTTCATAGCCGGGCAGCTCGGAAAGCCGCTGAGGGTCGGGGTACTTCACCGGCACCAGATGGCCGTTTTCCACCGTGAACACATGATGCTTGGCGAACATGCCGTAGCCCTTTTTGCCCACCTCGCTCATGCGTTTGGCATAGGCGGCGGGCAGGTCGAGCTCTGCCGTTTCCCACCGGGGCAGGAAACTGTAATCCGGGCTCTGAGCGACCAGCCCGCCGGCGGTCAGCAGGGCGTCCAGCGTCAGGCTGCACAGCTGCTGCAGGAAAGCCAGTTCACTGTCCAGTGCACCTTTCAGCACCGGACTGAGGGTGCCTGCCGCGGCCTGACGCACGCAGACAGTCTCAGCTTCCAGCACAGCGGCGCTGAGATAGCTGCCCCAGTTGGTGGTGTGCTCAAACAGAGCGGCTTCAAACTGTGCTGCCGCATCGCACACGCCGCTGCAGCCGGGCGCACCGGATACCATGCGGTCGGTCAGATCCGCAAATTTTGCAATGACGGGGTCATCCAGCAGGCCGCGGAAGACGACAAGCCCGTGGAGCCGGGCATTCCATTCTCTCAAATTCATATTCCTGTCCTCTATTATTCTTGGATAAAATAAAAACGCGCAGGCGCGCATATAAGAAGTATACAGCGCTTTTCGGTGCGGCGCAAGAGGTGTTCAAATCCCTTCATGTTTGGAACGCTTCAGGATACAAATCGTCGATTGACAAAAGCCCGATTTATAGTATAATTTACATCAACAAATGCGCGGATGGGAAAAAGTACCATCCAAAGCCCACTGTTCAGAGAACTGCCGGCTGGTGCAAGGCAGAGAGAGCTTTGGAGGGGAAGTCGTCCCGGAGCAGCCTGTTGAACGGGTGTTGAAAAATGCCCCTGTAAGCAGCGCCGGTTGCAGCCGTTACAGTGCGGGACTTTGCTGGAAGTCCGTGAGTGGGCGTGCAGAGCACGTCAACGAGAGTGGTACCGCAGAGAGCTTGATGATCACAAGGTCTTTGTCTCTTGATTTGGCAGGGGACAAGGGCCTTTTTTATTACCTGCTCCCCGCGAAAAGTGTGTCATGATAGAAGGATTAGGAAAACAGGAGTAACGCACCATGCAGTTGAATGGTTCCCAGATTTTTGTTGAGGTCCTCTGCGAGCAGGGCGTGGATACCATCTTTGGTTATCCCGGCGGCGCAGTGCTGAACCTCTACGATGAACTGTATAAGAATTCCGACCGCATCACCCATGTGCTCACCGCCCACGAGCAGGGCGCAGCCCATGCGGCAGATGGTTACGCCCGCGCCACCGGCCGCACCGGTGTGGTGCTGGCCACCAGCGGCCCGGGTGCCACCAATCTGGTCACCGGCATTGCCACGGCGTATATGGACTCGGTGCCCATGGTCGCTTTCACCGGCAATGTGACCACCAGCGGCCTTGGCAAGGACAGCTTCCAGGAAGCTTACATTGAGGGCATCACGATGCCCATCACCAAGCACAACTTCACGGTGCGCCGGGTGGAAGACCTGGCCGACACCATGCGCGCAGCGTTCCGCATTGCACAGAGCGGCCGCAAGGGCCCGGTGCTGGTGGATATCCCCAAGGACGTGACCGCAGCGGTCTGTGAGTTCACCTCCAAAAAGCCGGAGCCCATCCGCACCGTGACCACCTTTAACGAAGAGCAGGTCAAGTGGGCGGCGGATCTCATCAATGCGGCGCAGCGCCCGCTGGTCTACTTCGGCGGCGGCGTGCGCAGCGCAGCTTCCTGCCAGCCCCTGCGTGATCTGCTGCACAAGGCAGAGATCCCCGCAACCTATACTCTGATGGCGGCGGGTGTTGTGCCTTACGGTGACCCGATGAACATCGGAATGCTGGGCATGCACGGCTGCTACACCTCCAACCGGGCCGTGGCCGACTGCGACGTGCTGATCGCCGTGGGCACCCGCTTCTCGGATCGTGTGGCACTGAACCCCAAGACTTTCGCAAAGAATGCCACTATCATTCAGATCGACATCGATGCCAGTGAGCTGGGCAAGAACGTGGAGGTCGACCTCTCCATCGTGGGCGACGCAGCCTATGTGCTGAATGCCATGCTGCCCCAGATCGAGGAAAAGAAGCATCCTGACTGGATGAAGATGATCCACGAGTGGCAGGCGCAGGATTACCACCCCATTTCCGACCCCACCCGCCTGATGCCCCATCAGGTCATTGGCGAGGTGTGCAGCCAGTGCGGCCCTGAGGCCGTGTATGTCACGGATGTGGGCCAGCACCAGATGTGGGCGGCGCAGTATCTGCGCCACACCAAGAGCCGCGGCTTCATCACCAGCGGCGGTCTGGGCACCATGGGCTTCGGCTATGGTGCTGCCATTGGCGCACAGATGGCTCTGGGCCGTGACCAGCGCGTGGTCATGTTCACCGGTGACGGCTCTTTCCACATGAACCTCAACGAAGCTTGCACCGCAGTCAGCTATGAGCTGCCCATCATCACCGTCATCTTCAACAACTCGGTGCTGGGCATGGTCCGCCAGTGGCAGACTACGTTCTATGAGAAGCGCTACAGCCAGACCGACCCCCACCGCAAGACCGACTTCGTCAAGCTGGCTGAGGGCTTTGGTCTGAAGGGCTATCGCTGCAAAAACCTGCCGGAGTTCCAGGCTGCTTTTGCCGACGCGCTCAAGCAGAAGGGCCCCACATGGATCGAGTGCATCATCGACAAGGATGAAAAGGTGCTGCCTATGATCCCCGGCGGCGGCGACATCAACGATATCATTATGGAATAAGGAGGACGCAGCAAAATGGAAACCAATAAGCGCAGGGTCATCAGCCTGCTGGTGGACAACCAGAGCGGCGTTCTGGCCCGTGTGTCCAACCTGTTCTGCCGCCGCGGCTTCAACATCGACAGCCTGACCGTTTCGGCCACCAATGACCCGGCGGTCAGCCGCATCACCGTGACCATCACCAGCGACGAAAAGGCCCTGAACCAGCTGATTTTGCAGACCGAGCGTCTGGAAGTCACCCGTCAGGTGTTCGTGCTGGACGGCGAAAAGTCGCTGGAGCGTGAGCTGCTGCTGCTGAAAGTCGCATCCGATGTGCACAACCGCAGTGAGCTGCGTGAGATCGCCAGCATCTACAAGGCAAAGATCATCGACCTTTCGCCCGACAGCATGGTGTTTGAGCTGATCGGCAAGCCGGACAAGATCGACGCGTTCCTGAAGATGTTTGCAGATTACAAAATTCTGGAGCAGTGCCGCACCGGCGTCACCGCACTGGAGCGCGGCGGAATGCATCAGCATATGCAGAAGCCGCCTCAGGAAGTGCGCAAGGCGCAGCTGCCCCTGCCGGGAACTCATTGCCCGGAGAGAAAATAAGAACGAACTCCTTCAGTCGCCCGCGGCGACAGCTCCCTCGGGGAGGGAGCCACTGGCGAAGAGAGAAAGTTTCTGGTTTTGCCAAGGCCTCCCTCCTAGAGGAAGGTGGCATCGCGCAGCGATGACGGAAGAAGTCAACCTCGCTTTTCCGCTCTTCGGAGCGAAAAAATAAATACGTTTATAATTAGCCACTGAACACAAAAATGTAAAAGGAGAACAACTACCATGGCTATCAAGAAATACTACGATTCCGACTGCAATCTCGGCGTGCTGGACGGCAAGACCGTCGCCATCATCGGCTTCGGCAGCCAGGGCCACGCACACTCTGAGAACCTGGCCGAGAGCGGCGTCAACGTCGTCGTCGGCCTGCGCAAGGGTTCCGCTCACTGGGAGAAGGCTTCTGAGTTCGCAGCAACTCACGAGAACTTCAAGGTCATGGAAGTTGAAGAAGCTGCCAAGGCCGGCGATGTTGTCATGATGCTGGTTCCCGATGAACTGTGCGCTGACATCTACAACAAGCAGGTGGCTCCTTACATGACCGAGGGCAAGGCTCTGGCTTTTGCACACGGCTTCAACATCCACTTCAAGACCATCACCGCTCCCAAGAACGTTGACGTCATCATGATCGCTCCCAAGGGCCCCGGCCACATCGTCCGCCGTCTGTACACCGAGGGCGAGGGCTGCCCCTCTCTGATCTGCGTGGAGCAGGACTACACCGGCAAGGCTAAGGACATCGCTCTGGCTTATGCTTCCGGCATCGGCGCCGGCCGTGCAGGCATCCTGCAGACCACCTTCCGCGAGGAGACCGAGACCGACCTGTTCGGCGAGCAGGCAGTGCTGTGCGGCGGCGTTTCCGAGCTGATCCACGCTGGTTTCGACACTCTGGTCGAGGCTGGCTACGAGCCCGAGATGGCATACTTTGAGACCTGCCACGAGATGAAGCTGATCGTTGACCTGATCAACGAGGGCGGCTTCTCCAAGATGCGTTACTCCATCTCCAACACCGCTGAGTACGGCGACTACCGCACCGGCAAGCGCCTGATCACCGCCGAGACCCGCAAGGAGATGAAGAAGGTCCTGACCGAGATCCAGGACGGCACCTTCGCTTCCGAGTTCCTGACCGAGATGAGCCCCAACGGCGGCCGCAAGGTCCACTTCCTGGCAAAGCGCCGCATGGAAGCAGAGCTGCCCATCGAGAAGGTCGGCGCAGAGCTGCGCAGCATGATGAGCTGGCTGAAGAAGTAAGAAAAAATGATGTGTGCCGCGGGCACATGATGTAGCATTGCAATGATGTTTGCCGCTGGCAAATGAGGTGCGCTGCGGCGCATGAGCAGAAAAGCAGTCTGTCTGCCGTTTGCTCCATTTGCCGCCATGCGGCAAACATCATTTTTGCATTTGCAAAAACATCATGCTCCGCAGGAGTGCATCATTCCCGGCAGAGCCGGGACATCATCTGCCGCGTCAGCGGCAGCCGTGGAGGATTTGAAAATGAGAAGTGACAACGTGACCAAAGGCTCGGAACGTGCCCCGAACCGAAGCCTGTTTTATGCACTGGGCTACACCCCCGAAGAGCTGGAGCGCCCGCTGATCGGCGTGGTGTCTGCTCACAGCGAGATCGTGCCCGGCCACATGAATCTGGACAAGATCGCCGATGCCGTCAAGGCCGGTGTTGAGATGGCAGGCGGCACCCCCATCCTGATCCCCGCCATCGGCGTGTGCGACGGCATCGCCATGGGCCATGTGGGCATGAAATACTCTCTGGCATCCCGTGAGCTGATCTGCGACAGCGTGGAGACCATGCTCATGGCTCACCAGCTGGACGGCCTGGTGCTGGTGCCCAACTGCGACAAGATCGTGCCCGGCATGGTCATGGCTGCTGTCCGCATGGATGTGCCTGCCGTGGTCTGCTCCGGCGGCCCCATGCTGGCCGGCACCTACGGCGGCGAAGAGGTCAGCCTGTCCAAGATGTTCGAGGCCGTGGGTGCTTACAAGGCCGGCATGATCACCGAGGATCAGCTGGAAGACTGCACCTGCAACTGCTGCCCCAGCTGCGGCAGCTGCTCCGGCATGTACACCGCCAACAGCATGAACTGCCTGTGCGAAGCCATTGGCATCGCCCTGCCCGGCAACGGTACCATCCCGGCTGTCTACTCCAAGCGCCTGCAGCTGGCAAAGCACGCCGGTATGGCCATCATGGATATGGTCAAGAAGGGTATCACCGCCCGCCAGATCATCAACGAGCGCTCCATCCGCAACGCTCTGACCTGTGATATGGCTCTGGGCTGCTCCACCAACACCGTGCTGCACCTGCTGGCCATCGCTTACGAGGCCGGTGTGCCCATCGACCTGAAGCTCTTCAATGAGATCAGCGCCAAGACCCCGAACCTGTGCCACCTGGCACCGGCCGGCCCCACCCACATGCCTGACCTCTACGCTGCAGGCGGCATCCCCGCTGTGCAGGCTGAGCTGGCCAAGAAGGGCCTGCTGGATCTGGATGTGCCCACCGTTACCGGCAAGACTCTGGGCGAGAACATCAAGGGCGCTCACATCCTGAACGACAAGGCCATCCGTCCCATCGACAACCCCTACTCTCAGACCGGCGGTCTGCAGATCCTGTGGGGCAACATTGCACCGGACGGCTGCGTGGTCAAGCGCAGCGCCGTTGCTCCCGAAATGCAGCAGCATTCCGGCCCGGCCCGCGTGTTCAACAGCGAGGACGAAGCCATTGCCGCCATCTACGCGGGCAAGATCGTCCCGGGCGACGTGGTGGTCATCCGCTACGAAGGCCCCAAGGGCGGCCCCGGTATGCGTGAGATGCTGAACCCCACCTCTGCTCTGGCCGGCATGAAGCTGGACAAGACTGTGGCCCTCATCACCGATGGCCGCTTCTCCGGCGCAAGCCGCGGTGCCGCCATCGGCCATGTGAGCCCGGAAGCAGCTTCCGGCGGTCCCATCGGCCTGATCGAAGAGGGCGATATCATCAACATTGATATTCCCAATGCCAAGATCACGCTGGAGGTCAGCGATGAAGTTCTGGCAGAGCGCAAGGCAAAGTATGTTGCTCCCGAACCCAACATCAAGACCGGCTGGCTGAGCCGCTATGCACGCATGGTCACCAGTGCAAATCTGGGTGCTGTGCTGAAATAAAAGCTGAATAGCAAAAAAGGCTATCGTGCAACCGCACGATAGCCTTTTTGTTATTCTCCATATTTGTGAAACATGGCGTAAACCGTCATGAAGATGATCTTCCAGTCCACCCAGAAGCTGCGCTCCCGGATGTACTTGAGGTCCAGCGCGACCCATTCATCAAAGCTCAGATCGTTGCGGTGGGGCGCGATCTGCCAGTAGCAGCTTAACCCGGGGGTCACATACAGCCGCTGGCGCTGGTAGTCGTTATACTGCTCCACCTCCCGCGGCAGAGCGGGACGCGGGCCCACGATGCTCATGTCGCCCTTGAGCACATTCAGCAGCTGGGGCAGTTCGTCAAGGCTGGTCTTGCGCAAAAATCCGCCCACCCGGGTGATGCGGGGATCGCCCTTGATCTTGAATACGGGGCCGTCCATCTGGTTCTGGTTCAGCAATTCCTCCAGCCGCTCTTCGGCGTCTGGGCACATGGTGCGGAATTTGAACAGCTTAAAGAGCTTGCCGTCCCGCCCCACCCGATTCTGGGTGAAAATGGGACTGTCGCCGGGGCTGTCGATCACGATAGCGATGGCTATGATGACCAGCAGCGGGGACAGCACGACGAGGGCGAGAAGGGAAAAGAAAATGTCCTGTGCACGCCGCCCGATCCAGTAAGCCCGGTGAGAGTGCAGCACTTCGTCCCGGTCAAGAAAGACGCGTGCCGGCGATTCCGGCGCAGTAGAAGAGCAGCCCTGGTGCTCCGCAGACGGAACGGTTTTGTGAGAGAGTTCCATTGGATCGATCACCCCAGATACCAAAATGACTGAGCGCTGAAAAGCCGCACATGAGTTTGTGCAACAAAAGCGCACATTTTTCTTTATTTTATCATGGAACGGGACGAAATTCAACCAACATGCGGCGGTTTCATGCGAGGAAAGGATAAAAGCAAAAACCTTCCGGGCACAAAAAATCCCCCGGAAAAACCGGGGGACGGAGAAACGTTTCTCAGCCGAAAAGGCTCTTTGTGTTGTGCATATAAACCGACAAAACCAATCCGACGCAGATATACAGCATAAGCACCGAGCTGCCGCCCGCCGAGTAGAAGGGCAGGGTGACACCGATGACCGGCAGAACGCGAAGGTTCATGCCCACGTTCACGGCGATCTGCGCCATCAGGGCACCACCGATGCCGGCGCAGATGTAGCTGCCCAGCAGATCTTCACTGCGGGCACCGGTGGCAAAGGTCTTGATGACCAGCGCCAGCAGCACGCCCAGCACGATGCACAGCCCCACAAAGCCGATGGCATTGCCCATCCAGCTGAGGATGAAGTCGTTGTGGGCGTTTGGCACACTGTAATACCGCCCGCTGAACAGCCCGTTGCCGAAGATGCCGCCAGAGCCAATGGCGATCTCGCCGCGCTGCTGCTGATAGATGATGTTCTTCCATGTGGCTTCGTTGGGGGCCCAGCCAGTGGTGTTTTCCGGGTCGATGACAGCCAGGATGCGGTACCACTGGTAGCCTTTGCCGATCTTGTCGCTGAAGAAGGCGAAAGCTGCGGCCACTGCCACACCGGCGGCAGAGATGGCCCCGATGATGTATTTCCAGCTCAGCCCGGCGGCAAACATCATGCAGCAGCCGATGATGCCGTAGATGATGGCGGTTCCATCGTCACCCTGCACATGGATGATAGCAATGGGGGCCAGCAGGTGCAGCAGCAGCTTTGCCAGCTCCTTGGGCTCATTGATGCGGCTGCGCACATTGTTCAGATGCATGGCGAAGGTGAGGATGAAGCTGATCTTTGCAAGCTCGGTGGGCTGGAAGGTGAAGCCTGCCAGCTTATACCAGGAATAGTTGTCGGTGTCGCCTGCATTGTAGCCGATGGTCAGGGGGCCGACGGTCACGTTGCGGATGAACAGGGTGGGCAGAACCAGACCCCAGGTCACAGCCACATGCACCGGCCACACTTTCACAAGGCTGCGGTAGTCGATGCAGGAAAGCAGCAGTGCAATGGCAAGGCCCAGAACCGCCGCGCCGGCCTGCACCAGCGCACGGCGGTAGTCGCCGATGCCGGTGACAGCGCCGGTGACTTCATCCACAGCAAAGCCGCTGCCCTGTTTTGAGGCCCAGGAAGCCAGCGCCACCACAGCCATGGCACTGCTGAAGATGCACAGCAGGAGATAGATCTTGTCCGTGCGCTTGAAATATTGTCGAATGCTTTCCAAGAAAGCACCACCTTTCAAAAACAGTTGCTTGCCGGGTTTTGCCCGCTGCAGCGGGCAATATCAACCCAGTTTATCCTTATTATACACAGAGGCGCCCGGCTTTGCAATGCACAGGGTGTGACAGCTTTGCAAAATCCGCCCGGAACCTTGACAAAGCCCGGGGGAAAATCTACAATGATTACACACGGAAATGGCGTTTGCTGCCGTGGAGAAGAAACGCAAAGACCGGCTGCCGGTCAGGCAGAGTTTTCTGCCGCAGACAGGGGCCGTGCAAGGGTGCACGGGCCCCGGAGGAATGGGAATATGAAGCATCGATTGGAACAACGTCTGGTGTGTGCACTGTGCGCACTGGCGCTGCTGGCCGCGCTGCTGCCGGTGTCGGCATTTGCCGCAGAGCCGGACAGCGATGAGAGCACTGCCGTGCAGCAGAGCCTGAGCGTCTCGGACGTGCGGGAAATGCAGCAGGCGGATGACGCCGTCACGGCGCTCACTGACAGCGCTGCATTTGAGCAGATGTCGGAGTCGGAGCGCAGTGAGGCGGCTGTGCAGCAGCTGGATGTGCTGGCAGAGCAGGGCCTTGTGAAAAAAGGCTCGGTCTACATCGACGAGGAAAACGGGATGGTCAGCTTCACCTATTCCTGCGGCGCGCTGGGAGGCATCCTGCTCGCGGATCTGGACGAGGAAAACGACACGGTCACCTTCCAGCCGGAGCAGGCGCAGCAGCTGGCAGAGGACGCTGACGCCAACAAGCGGGTGGGCAGCGCTGTGATCTATTACGCTTTTGACAACACAGTCAACAGCACCCGCTATCCCTATTATGCCTATATGCAGAGCTACTGGAACTCGGTGGGGCTGCACACGGATCTGGACACCACAGTGACGCTTTCCGACCTGCGGCGCATGGGGGACTATGACCTGGCGATCCTGAGCACCCACGGCGCTTATTACACCTATGAATACGGCTGGCCGTGGAAAAAGACTGCCACTGAGCCGCTGATCCTTCTCACGGAGAAGTCGGATTTCTGGAGTGACCTGCGCTATGGCTTCGACCTACTGACCCACCACGTCATTAAGATCAACGGCATGTACGCCGCCACGGCGGGCTTCTTCCGCAGGGCGTACCGGGGCAGCGGCATCGTGATCAGTGAGACGTGCGAGTTCTTTGGCAAGAACGGCCATGTGGACACCGGGATCGGGGATGCATTGCTGGCTGGCGGCGCAAAGGCAGTGGCGGGCTATGTGAACAATGTCTATTCGGTGTACTCCCGCAGTATGCTGTGGGCCATGGTCAACCGGATGATCGAGGGCGAAACGCTGGAACAGGCGGCAGAGTTTGCCCGGGAGACCTACGGCAGTGATGATATCATCTGGTACAATTCGCAGGGAGGGCGCAGGCCCCATGCGGCGGCGTCCTATCTGGTGCTCCGGGGCGACCGCAGCGTGACGCTGCCGCACCCCTACACGGCAGAGGAAGAACTGGACGCTGCCTGACGGAAGCCGGGCATTGCGCTTTTGCACAAAGTATATTATACTAAGGGATGGCAGAGTGTTCTGCCATCCCTTTTGCTATAAAAATGAGGTAAGCTTCATGTCGGAATATATCACCCATTCCCGCGCCGAGACGGTGGCGCTGGGCAAACGCATGGCGGCTGTGCTGGCTCCGGGTGCACTCATCACCTTCACCGGTGGTCTGGGCGCGGGCAAGACGGCCTTCACTGAGGGTCTGGCCGAGGGGCTGGGCTGCACCGATCCGGTGTCGAGCCCGACCTTCGCCATCGTGAACTATTACCGCGGGCCGAAGCCGCTGGCGCACTTTGACCTCTACCGCATCTCCACCGAAAATGACCTGTGTGCTGCAGGTTTTTACGACTATCTGGATCAGGGAGCCATTGTGGCGGCAGAGTGGAGTGAAAATTTTGCCGACCTGCTGGCGCTGGAAAATCCCATCCGGGTGGACATTCAGCGCGTGGACGAAAACACCCGCAGGATCACCATTGAGGGGGTCAATGTATGAATATCTTAGCTGTTGACACCGCAGGCAAGACTGCTGGTGCGGCACTTTTGCAGGACGACCGCCTGCTGTACGAGGTCTATCTGGACGCGGGCATGACCCACAGCGAGACCCTGATGCCCATGATCGACACCTGCCTGAAAATGTGCGGCATGACCTGCGCGGACATCGACGTGTTCGGCGTCAATGCCGGCCCCGGCAGCTTCACAGGCCTGCGCATCGGGCTGGCGGCGGTGAAGGGGCTGGCCTTCCCCCGGGAGACGCTGTGTGCTCCGGTGTCCACGCTGGAAGCACTGGCTGCAGCCCACACCGGCGAGGGCACGGTGCTGTGTGCGCTGGACGCCCGCCGTGCGCAGGTGTACAGTGCGGCATTTGACCTTGCCACCCACGAGCGCCTGATGGACGATGATGCCCGGGCTGTGGCCGATCTGGCCGATTTTGTGGAAAATTGCAAAAAGCCCCTGTTTTTTGTTGGTGATGGCGCGTCTCTGTGCTATAATAAATACGGCAATGTGCCGGGCGTGCTGGAAACGCCCCCGGCTCTGCGGGGCGGCAGAGCGGGCGCAGTGGCGCTGGTGGCAAAGCGGATGGCCGAAGCAGGCCAGACCGTGCTGCCGGAGGCGCTTCTGCCGGACTATCACCGTCTGAGTCAGGCGGAGCGGGAGCGGGCCGAGCGCCTTGCTGCCGAAGCCGCCGCAAACAAACCGCAGGCGTGACCTGCGCGGACAAGAGAAAGGAAATTTTCCATGGCAAAACCCATTGCACTGGCCGCTGATCACGGCGGATTTGAACTGAAGGAAGCCGTCAAGGCGCATCTGGACGAGCTGGGCCTTGAGTATATCGACTACGGCACCCACAGCACGGACAGCGTGGATTACCCCGACATGGCCGTGCCTGCCTGCGACGCTGTGGTGAGCGGCGAGTGCAGCAAGGCACTGCTGTTCTGCGGCACCGGTGTGGGCATCAGCATGGCTGCCAACAAGATCAAGGGCATCCGTGCCTGCTGCTGCTCCGACAGCTTCAGCTGCGAGTATACCCGCCGCCACAACGACGCCAACGCCCTGTGCATGGGCGGCCGTGTGGTAGGCGCAGGCCTGGCATGCCAGCTGGTGGATATCTTCCTGAACACCGAGTTTGAGGGCGGCCGCCATCAGCGCCGCATCGATAAGCTGACTGCTCTGGAAAACCGCTGAGATAACTCCCCCAGTCTGCTTCGCAGACAGCCCCCTCTGGGATGGGGCTTCTGACGAAACCGGAAACTTTTCTGGCAGAAGGAAAGCTTATTGTTACTGCCAAGGGCTCCATCTTTGAGGGAGCTGGCACGGCGTAAGCCGTGACGGAGGGAGTTCGTTCCAATTCGTACCCGATAGAATGATCTATTTAAAATAAGGAGCGTGTTTTTATGACCCCGATGATCGTTGAGCATCCGCTGCTGCAGCACAAGCTGAGCATTCTGCGCAACAAGCAGACCGGCACCAAGGAGTTCCGTGACCTCGTTGGTGAGATCGCCACTCTGCTGTGCTACGAAGCCACCCGTGACCTGCCTCTGGAAGAGGTGGAGATCGAGACGCCCATCACCATGGCAAAGACCAAGGTTCTGGCAGGCCGCAAGCTGGCTCTGGTGCCCATCCTGCGTGCTGGTATGGGCATGCTGGACGGCATGCTGACCCTGCTGCCTGCCGCAAAGGTGGGCTTCATCGGCCTGTACCGCGACGAAGAGACCCTGCAGCCTGTGGAATACTTCTGCAAGCTGCCCCAGGATATCGCTGAGCGTGATGTTCTGGTTCTGGACCCCATGCTGGCCACCGGCGGCAGCGCCATCGACGCCATCACCCAGATCAAGAAGCACGGCGCAAAGCGCATCAAGTTCATCGGCCTGATCGCTGCACCGGAAGGCATCGAGGCACTGCATAAGGCACACCCCGATGTGGACATCTACCTCGGCGCAAAGGATGACCACCTGAACGAGAACGGCTACATCGTCCCCGGTCTGGGCGATGCAGGCGACCGTATCTACGGCACCAAGTAAGATCGGCTCTATCGCAAAGCAAAAGGAGCAGCGGCACTTGCCGCTGCTCCTTTTTGATTAGAGAAAATGCAAAAGTCCCCGGAAAGCGGGGGCCTTCCGGGGGACATGTTTTGCTGAAAACGGTGCGCTTACTGTGCAGTCTGCTCAGCCTCAGCTGCGGGTGCATCTTCCCGGTTCAGGATCTCCATGAACTCTTCGCCGGTGATGGTCTCTTTCTGATAGAGGAACTGGGCCAGCTCATCCAGCTTTGCGCGGTTCTCGGTGAGGATCTGCACGGCCTTTTCGTGCTCCTTCTTCACCAGCTCCACGACCTTCTGGTCAATCTCGCGCTGGGTCTGGGCAGAGCAGGCCAGCGAGGTGTCGCCGCCCAGATACTGGTTGGTGACGGTCTCAAGGGCCACCATGTCAAAGTCTTTGCTCATGCCGTAGCGGGTGATCATGGCGCGGGCCAGCTTGGTGGCCTGCTCAATGTCGTTGGATGCACCCGTGGTGATGGAGTGGAACACCACTTCCTCGGCGGCACGTCCGCCGGTGAGGGTGGCGATCTTGTTTTCCAGCTCTTCCTTGTTCATCAGGTAATGGTTGCCCTCGTCCACCTGCATGGTATAGCCCAGAGCACCGGAAGTGCGGGGGATGATGGTGATCTTCTGCACCGGGGCGGAATTGGTCTGCTTGGCCGCCACCAGTGCGTGGCCGATCTCGTGGTAGGCCACGATGCACTTTTCCTTGTCGGTGAGGATGGAGTTCTTCTTCTGGTAGCCTGCAATGACTACCTCGATGCTCTCCTCAAGGTCAGACTCGGTCACGCTCTTGCGGCCTGCACGGACAGCGCGCAGGGCGGCTTCGTTGACGATATTGGCCAGCTCTGCGCCGGATGCACCGGAAGCCATGCGGGCCACGGTGTTGAAGTCCACGCCCGGAGCGATCTTGACCTTTTTGGCGTGCACTTTCAGGATCTCTTCGCGGCCTTTCAGGTCGGGCAGCTCTACGGGCACGCGGCGGTCGAAGCGGCCGGGGCGGGTCAGTGCCGGGTCCAGAGAATCCGGGCGGTTGGTGGCAGCCAAAATGATGACGCCGGTGTTGCCCTCAAAGCCATCCATCTCGGTGAGCAGCTGGTTCAAAGTCTGCTCGCGCTCGTCGTTGCCGCCGATATTGCCGCTGTTGCGCTTCTGGCCGATGGCGTCGATCTCATCGATGAACACGATGCAGGGGGCCTTTTCCTTGGCCTGCTTGAACAGGTCGCGCACCTTGGATGCGCCCATGCCCACGAACATCTCCACGAACTCCGAGCCGGAGATGGAGAAGAAGGGAACATTGGATTCACCGGCCACAGCTTTGGCCAGCATGGTCTTGCCGGTGCCCGGAGGGCCCACCAGCAGGATGCCTTTGGGCATGGAAGCGCCGATCTCTTCATACTGCTTGGGGTCGTGCAGATAGTTGACGATCTCCTGCAGGTTTTCTTTGGCCTCGTCCTCGCCGGCCACATCCGCGAAACGGATGCCGTGGGTGGACTGCACATAGACCTTGGCGTTGGACTTGCCCGCCCCGCCGAACATCATGGAGCCTGCGCCGCCGCCTGCTTTTTCCATCATCTTCTTGTTCAGGTAGTTGCCCAGCCAGATAAAAATGACGATGGGCAGCACGAAGCTGACAAGGAAGCTGAGCACCGGCGAGGCCTGCTCCACGATCTCGCTGGAAAACTGGGCTCCGGCGTCATAAAGACGCTCAGTGAGGTTGGGGTCGTTCATCAGGCCGGTCTTGTAGACTTGTTTTTCCTCTTTATCGGTAAAAATGATCTGGTTGGATTCAATATCTACCTTGCCGATATTCTGTTCTTCGGTCATGCTCATGAAAGTGCCGTAGTCCACTTCTTTGATCTGACGTTCACTCAGCCAGGGCACGAAAACGAAGTTGAGCACCAGCAGCACCACCAGCACGATGGCGTAATAAATGGCCAACGGCTTTTTGGAAGGCTTGACTTCTTTCAATGGATGTTCCTCCTTTTTATTATATTGACTGCCCGGCCGGCTGGCCGGAAGGGATGGGAATTCAGCTTGAAAATCTCGCTGGAAGTAGTATAGCACAGCAAAAAGGGCCGGAACAGCCATTTGAGAGGAAGTTTTTGGAAAGTTCGCAGTTTCTTAACAAACAACAGCGTCCCGGCAGGCCGCATACTGCCGGGACGCTGTTTAACGGAAAACCAAATTTCCTCTGGTTATGGTAAGGTCAGTTTTTGGGGAAAGCGCGGTTCCATGTCTCGATGACGCGGAACTTGGGGGTCCAGCCGTTGGGTGCAAAGGTGGTGGCGCTCTTGGCGTCCATCAGGCCCTGCTCCACGCACCACTGAGCAGCCTTGGCCATCTCAGGGTCGGACACGTCGGTGAAAGAGGGCTGGTGCTCGGGTTCCGGAGCGCCCTTGGTGCCCCAGATGAGCCATGCCAGCTGGCCGCGGTTCACGGGAGTGTCTGCGCCCTCGGGCAGCAGGTTGCCGAGAATGGTGTCGGTGACGACTTCATAGCCCACGAACAGGGCAGTGCCGCCGATGGCCGCACCGGCCACCACAGCGCCCACAGCACTGCCGGAATCGCCGGAGTCATCGGGCACGTCCGGGGTATCCGGCTGATCGGGTTCTTCGTAGTTGGGATTTACAGCGCCGCATACTGCGCAGGTCTTGGCATTGTCATCCTCGCCGAAGTCGTGAGGAGCTTTGTTCAATTGCACATTTTCGTCGCAGGTGGCGCAGGTGTGCCAGTGGGAGGTGCTGTCAGACTTCCACTCGGTGCTGGCGGTGTGCTGATGCTCAGGCTGCTCGGGTTCTTTATAGTTGGGGTTTGCAGCGCCGCACACTGCGCAGGTCTTGGCATTGCCGTCCTCGCCGAAGTCGTGCTCGGCCTTGTTCAGCTGCA
Organism: Oxalobacter sp.; assembly: GCA_963615785.1. Classification (GTDB taxonomy): domain Bacteria; phylum Bacillota; class Clostridia; order Oscillospirales; family Ruminococcaceae; genus Faecalibacterium. The sequence goes on from CAVEID010000002.1 coordinate 57,876, forward strand.
CATCTTCGTCACAGGTGGTGCAGGTGTGCCAGTGGCTGGTTTCGTTGCTTTCCCAGTCGCCGAGGGTGTGCACATGGTCACGCTTGTAGTTGCACACGGTGCACTCGTCGTTCACAAAGTTGTGCTCAGCTTCGTTTACCTTTTTCTTGCAGGTGGAGCAGGTCTTCCAGTGGCTGGTTTCATCGTTCTCCCAGTCACCGAGAGTGTGCTCGTGACCTGTTGTGATGCAGATGTACGCTGTGCTGAGAGCACCGGTATAGGTTTTGTCTGCGGCATGGATGGTCTTTGCACTTGCAGCGTCTGCACCAGCCTTTACTTCATAGAACGTGGCAGTGGCCGGGGCGTAGGTCAAAGTAGAGCCCACTGCTTTTCCGCCGTCCTTGTTTTCCAATGTTACCGTACCAAAGCAGGTGATATTGGCGGTGCTGCCGATGAGAGCAGACGAAGAAGAAGCGGAAGTGCCGGAGACGGTCACATCCCATGCGCTGGTCACCTTCAGGCTGCCAGTGATGGGCCTGTACTGGTCAGAAGTAATCTCCACATCGCCGGTGCAGTTGATCTCAGCACTGCCATAAATTGTGAAAGTAGCCTTAGAACTGTTGCTGCACACGCCGCGGACGGTCACGTCATGGGCACCATTCACTTTCAGGAGTCTACCTTCCCCGCTGCCGCCGATCACGTCGCCGGTGCCTTTATTTTCCAGCAGGACATCACCGGTGCAGTTGGTGATGGTGACATCGCCGAAGACAACGGTGCCAAATGCGCTGCTTTCAGCTGCGTTTTCGCTGACAACGGTCACATTCTGTGCACCGTCAACGGTCAGATTACCATTGACGACTATGCCGCCGTTGGCATTGTTCAGCTTCACATCCACAGGGCCCGCGCTGGTGCCCACATTGATGACCAGAGAACCGCTGCTGAGGCCATTTTCACAGGACAGTGTGCCGCCTTTGGCCGGGTTTGCCGGGTCGTTGGGGGTGTAAGCAAGAGTCGCATTTCCCAGCACATCGTTGTAGTTTTGGCTGGTCACCGCGTATTCGGTGCTGCCAAATGTGACCTTGATGCCGTACTGGATGACATTGGAGTCTGTGTCGTAGACAACAGCTTCGGATGCATTGCCGGCTTCGTAGGCGGCATCCCATGTCTCGGCCAGTGCCGGCACGGAAATGGACAGCGCCATAGCGGAGACCAGAACCGCTGCAGTCGTGCGCTGAATGAGCTTGCTCAGTTTCATGTGTTATCCTCCTTTGGTCATTGGGAAAGAGTTCTGCATTTATTATACTCAAATGTCACTGCTCTGTAACACTTCCGTCACAAAACGCCCGTGAAACGCACTGAATCGACATCAAAAAGCCCCCGGGGAGCGGAAAGCTCTCCGGGGGCGTGAGTCGGATTTTAGGTTACTGCTTGGGGAAAGCGCGGTTCCAGGTCTCAATGACGCGGAACTTGGGGGTCCAGCCGTTGGGGGCGAAGGTGGTGGCGCTCTTGGCGTCCATCAGGCCCTGCTCAACGCACCACTGAGCGGCCTTGGCCATCTCGGGGTCGGACACATCGGTGAAGGCGGGCTGGTGCTCGGGTTCCGGAGCGCCCTTGGTGCCCCAAATGAGCCATGCCAGCTGGCCGCGGTTCACAGGAGTGTCTGCGCCCTTGGGCAGCAGGTTGCCGAGAATGGTGTCGGTGACGACTTCGTAGCCCACGAACAGGGCAGTGCCGCCGATGGCCGCACCGGCCACCACAGCGCCCACGGCACTGCCGGAATCACCGGAGTCATCGGGTACATCCGGGGTATCCGGCTGATCGGGTTCTTCGTAGTTGGGGTTTGCAGCGCCGCATACTGCGCAGGTCTTGGCGTTTCCATCCTCGCCGAAGTCGTGAGGAGCCTTGTTCAATTGCACATTTTCGTCGCAGGTGGTGCAGGTGTGCCAGTGAGAGGTTTCGTCAGACTTCCACTCGGTGCTAGCGGTGTGCTGATGTTCGGGCTGCTCGGGTTCCTTGTAGTTGGGGTTTGCATAGCCGCATTCTGCGCAGGTCTTGGCGTTGCCGTCTTCACCGAAGTCGTGTTTGCCTTCGTCAACCTTTTCGTTGCAGGTGGTGCAGGTCTTCCAGTGGCTGGTTTCGTTGCTTTCCCAGTCACCGGGGGTGTGCACATGCTCACGCTTGTAGTGGCACACGGCGCACTCGTCGTTCACAAAGTTGTGCTCACTTTCGTCAACCTTTTGGTTGCAGGTGGTGCAGGTGTGCCAGTGGCTGGTTTCGTCAAACTTCCACTCGGTGTCGGCAGTGTGCTCGTGAGGTGTGCCCGGCTCGATGCACAGATAAGCCTCTTCTACGGTCTGCTCAAAGGTCGAGCCGGTCATTGCGGTCTGACTGGGGATGTTGTCCGGGTCTTTGCCGGTCAGGATGCGGTAGTCGCTGGTGGTATCGGTGCGGGTGAATTTCACATTGCCCACCGGGCCGCTTTTGTTTTCCATCGTCAGGTTTGCGGCGCTGATATCAGCGCTGGCAGTCGTGGACTGCATCAGTCCCTTGCTGCTATTGCCAGTGATCTTTACTGAAGTGCTTCCTCTGTCTTCCACGCTGAGGCTGCTGCCGGTAACAGGGCCGGAGAGATTTTCAACGGTAACGCTCTTCTTGGCATAGAGCCGGAGGCCGTCGCCGGTCAGCGGATCTGTGCTGTTGCCGGTAATGGTAAAGCTCTGCGAAGCACCATAGCAATAAACGCCGGAGTTGTAGGAACTGTTGCCAGTGATCGCACCACTGGGGTTGGTAATGCTCACGTCGCCGGAGCAGTTGAGGGTGATCACTTCCCGAACTGCCGGTTCGGGGCTGTTGGACTGGATCGTAAGATCCTTCGCGCCGCTTGTATCGGTTCCGATGCCAATGGACAGCGTGGCAGCACTCACATTGCCGTTGATCCGAATGCTGTCCTCTTTATCCGAACAGATCATTGTGACCCGGTCCTCGTCGCTTTCAGCCAGCTCAGAAAGGGTACCGGTAAACACAAAGGTCTTTGCGTCGGCATCGTACTTCACATCGACTGCACCGTTCCAAGGATCCTGTCCATTTTTCCAGCTGACAGAACCATCTTCATAACGGTTCAGAATGTAAGTGACGGTCGTGTAATAGCTGGAAAACTCATCCAGAATGGTCAGAGATGCAACGGGTTTTGCCTGCGGTTTCGCGCCGGTCTCAATGCGGATATAATTGGCGTTCCCACAATCATCCAGACTTTCTTTTTCCGTTGCAGAGCTTTCATTGTAACCTGCATAGAGCTGATAGCTGTCCGGCGAGATCGTCACTTTGTCGGTTTTCCCAAGCACTTTGGCATAATCGTCCTTGAGCTCGATCAGCGCGCAGTTTTCAAGAGCAAGGTCGCTGTAGGAGTAGAAAATGCCTTTTCTGGAAGATACGCCTACATACGATGCGTTTTTCACCGTCAGACCCTTCCCGGATACCGGGCCGTTGGGGCTGCTCAGTTCGACAACACCGGTGGTGTCGATTACGACATCTCCATTTGTTGAGCTGTTGACCATACCGCGGATCTTCACATCTCCACTGGTGGTCACCTTCAGGCTGCCGGATACGGCCTTCATTTCCTGATTTGGCGTATAGCTGTAGTTGGTACAGTTGTTTTTGATGCGCACATCACCGGTGCAAGTGATGTCCACATCGCCTATTACGACCGGATCCATGTTCAGTCTGCTTTTAGTAAGGATAACGTCTTCGACATCCCTCACGGTCAGGTTGCCGTAGACCGCTGTGTCGTCAACGTCCATCACGATGCTGGGGCTGCCGTTGCCGGTGATCTTTATATCATTTCCGTTCGAATTGATGCTGTAATGGAACGTGTACGTTCCATCCGCATAGTCGATCGAGCTGATGCCGCCGACTGCCTCTTTCCATTCTTCGGGTTTGTCAGCCTCTGCCTTGCCGTTTTCAGACGGGTTCAACGTAAAGCTCTGGCTCCCGATTTCAACGGTCAGTGTTGGCGCACTGCCGGAATGGGCGCCTGCTGCCAGTGCGCTGAGGGGGCTTGCCGCCTGCAGCAGCATGCCAAAGCTCAGCAGCCCGGCGAGGAATTTTCGGGTGCGTAGTTTCATAAAATGAGACCTCCTCTCGTTCTTCGACATTATTATACCTTAACATATCCACACCGTAACACTTCCGTCACAAAACGACCGTGAAACGCACTGAATCGACACGGCGGCGCTCTGCCACAAATTCTGCCGCATTCTGCCGGATGTTTTGTGAAATTGTTTCATCCTGCCGGAAAGCCAAACTTCTTGACAGTGCCCCCGAATCATGCTAAACTGAATTCACTTTGAAAAAAGCACAAATGCGTTGACGGGGAAAAAACGATTTTCTTCTGCGTGCAGAGAGCCGCCGGGTGGTGCAAGGCGGGTGCAGAGGGTTTCGGTTACTGGCCCCTGAGCGGCAGGGCTGAACGGAGAGTAGGCCCTGACGGACGCCCACCGTTACCCGGGCAGCGATTCGCCGCAAAAAGCCGATCGTGCAAAGTGGCTGTATCCACAAAAGGTGCAGCAAAGAGAGTGGTACCACGGGTGCCCTGTAGTTTGAACTTTACAGGCTCTCGTCTCTCAAGGTTTTCGCCTTGAAAGACGGGAGCCTTTTCGTATCTCCTCGTAAGCCTTCCCCCTCGGGGGAAGGTGGCGCGTTAGCGCCGGATGAGGGGCAGTAATCGTCAGCAGCCGTTTAGCGGGAACAGCATCAGAAGATAGCTTCCCCTCATCAGTCTGCTGCGCAGACAGCTTCCCCCAAGGGGGAAGCCTTTACAGGAGGATAAGAAAGATGATGGACGCAACCAAGTACGCTCCGGGTTATTATCCAGTACCCGCAGGTTATGACAGCTGGGTCAAAAAGGATCACATTGAAAAGGCCCCGGCCTGGTGCAGCGTGGACCTGCGCGACGGCAATCAGGCACTGATCGTGCCCATGAGCCTTGAGGAAAAGCTGGAGTTTTTCCAGATGCTGGTCAAGATCGGCTTCAAGGAGATCGAGGTGGGCTTCCCCGCAGCCAGTGAGACGGAGTATGAGTTCCTGCGCACCCTGATCGAGAAAAACATGATCCCCGAGGATGTCACTGTTCAGGTGCTGACCCAGTGCCGCGACCACATCATCCGCAAGACTTTTGAGGCTGTCAAGGGCGCACCCCGCGCGGTGATTCATTTCTACAATTCCACCTCTGTGGCCCAGCGTGAGCAGGTGTTCCACAAGAGCAAGGATGAGATCAAGAAGATCGCCACCGACGGCGCAAAGCTGGTCAAGCAGCTGAGCGAGGAATACGAGGGCAACTTCCTGTTCGAGTACAGCCCCGAGAGCTTCACCGGCACCGAAGTGGACTATGCTGTGGATGTGTGCAACGCCGTGCTGGACATCATGCAGCCCACCCCCGAGCGCCCCATGATCATCAACCTGCCTGTCACCGTGGAGATGAGCATGCCGCATGTTTACGCAAACCAGATCGAGTACTGCGACAAGCACCTGAAATATCGTGACAGCGTCATCATTTCCACCCACCCCCACAATGACCGCGGCACCGGCGTGGCCTGCGCAGAGCTGGCTGTTCTGGCCGGCGCACAGCGTGTGGAGTGCTGCCTGTTCGGCAACGGCGAGCGCACCGGCAACGTGGACGCCGTGACCCTCGCTATGAATATGTACAGCCACGGCGTTGACCCCAAGCTGGACTTCTCCAACATGCCGGAGATCTGCGCCACCTACGAGCGCGTGACCCGGATGCACATCTATGAGCGCAGCCCCTACGCCGGCCAGCTGGTGTTCGCCGCATTCTCCGGCAGCCATCAGGACGCCATTGCAAAGGGCATGGCCTACCGCAAAGAGCACGGCGAGCACCGCTGGACCTGCCCCTACATCCCCGTTGACCCCCACGACATCGGCCGCACCTACGACGCCGACGTCATCCGCATCAACAGCCAGAGCGGCAAGGGCGGCATCGGCTTTGTGCTGGAACAGAACTACGGCTACAACCTGCCCCCGAAGATGCGCGAGGCCCTGGGCTACAAGGTCAAGAGCGTGTCCGACCACAACCACAAGGAACTGAGCGCAGGCGAAGTGCTGCACATCTTCGAGGACACCTTCCTCAACCGCTGCAAGCCGCTGAACGTCATCGAGGCACACTTTGCACAGGTGGGCGGCATCACTGCCACCGTCACCCTCGACCTGAACGGCCAGCGCAAGGTGGTCACCTCCGTTGGCAATGGCCGTCTGGACGCTGTGGCCAACGCCATCCAGAGCGCCACCGGCATGGAGTTCCACCTCGAGACCTACTCCGAGCACAGCCTGGACGAAGGCTCCACCTCCCGCGCCGCATCTTACGTCGGCCTTGTCTGGGGCGACAACACCGTCACCTGGGGTGCCGGCACCGACACTGACATCATCGTGGCCGGTATCAAGGCTCTGGTGTCTGCCATCAATAATAAGTAAAGAAAACTCCTTCCGTCATCGCTGTGCGATGACACCTCCCTCACGGAGGGAGGCTTTGGCCCTGCCGTTACGCTAGGCTCCCTCACTGAGGGAGCTGGCACGGCGTAAGCCGTGACTGAAGGAGTTCTACCAATAGATAAAAGGAGAGTACCACCATGGGAATGACCCTGACGCAGAAGATCCTTGCCGCACATGCCGGGCTTGCCGAGGTCAAGGCAGGCCAGCTGATCAACGCAAAGCTGGACATCGTGCTGGGCAACGACATCACCACCCCCGTCGCCATCAACGAGTTTGAAAAGGCCGGTTTTGACGGCGTGTTCGACAAAGAGCACATCGCCATCGTGCTGGACCACTTTGTGCCCAACAAGGACATCAAGAGCGCTACCCAGTCCAAGCAGTGCCGCGAGTTCGCCAACAAATACGATATCCTCAACTTCTATGATGTGGGCCAGATGGGCATTGAGCACGCTCTGCTGCCCGAAAAAGGCATCGTGACCGCAGGCGACTGCGTTATCGGCGCTGACAGCCACACCTGCACCTATGGTGCACTGGGCGCATTCTCCACCGGCGTGGGCTCCACCGACATGGCTGCAGGCATGGCCACCGGCATGGCATGGTTCAAGGTGCCCTCTGCCATCAAGTTCGTGCTCAAGGGCAAGTTCGGCCCCCGCGTGTCCGGCAAAGACCTGATCCTGCACATCATCGGCATGATCGGCGTGGACGGCGCACTGTACAAGTCCATGGAGTTCACCGGCCCGGGCGTTGCATCCCTGACCATGGACGACCGTCTGTGCATCTGCAACATGGCCATTGAGGCCGGCGCAAAGAATGGCATCTTCCCCGTGGACGATGTGACCAAGGCTTATCTCAAGGGCCGCAGCCAGCGTGAGCCGGTTTACTACGAAGCCGACCCGGATGCCGAGTATGAGAAGACCATTGAGATCGACCTCGACAAGCTGGAGCCCACCGTCAGCTACCCCCATCTGCCCGAGAACACCCATGTTGCCAGCGAGGGCAAGGACATCAAGATCGATCAGGTGGTCATCGGCAGCTGCACCAATGGCCGTCTCGAGGACATGGAAGCTGCTTACAACGTGCTGAAGGGCAAGCACATCGCCAAGGGCGTGCGCGGCATCATCATCCCCGCCACCATGGCCGTTTACAAAGAGTGCATCCTGCGCGGCTGGACCACCGCCTTCATCGATGCAGGCTGCATCGTGTCCACCCCCACCTGCGGCCCGTGCCTCGGCGGTTACATGGGCATTCTGGCCGAAGGCGAGCGCTGCGTCTCCACCACCAACCGCAACTTTGTGGGCCGCATGGGCCATGTGAAGAGCGAAGTGTACCTCGCTTCTCCCGCCACCGCCGCCGCCAGCGCACTGACCGGCTACATCACCGACCCCCGCACGGTCTGACCCGAAAGGAGCACAACAATGAACGCAAAAGGTTCTGTTTTCAAATACCCGGATAACGTAGACACCGATGTCATCATCCCGGCCCGCCACCTGAACACGCAGGACGCCAAGGAACTGGCCAGCCACTGCATGGAGGACATCGACAAGGATTTCGTCAAGAACGTGAAGGACGGCGACATCATGGTGGGCGGCTGGAACTTCGGCTGCGGCTCCTCCCGTGAGCATGCCCCGCTGTGCATCAAGACCGCAGGCATTTCCGTCGTCATTGCCAAGAGCTTTGCCCGCATCTTCTACCGCAACAGCATCAACATCGGCCTGCCCATCATGGAGTGCCCCGAAGCTGTGGACGCCATCAATGCAGGCGACACCGTGAGCGTGGACTTTGACACCGGCGTCATCACCGACGAGACCAACGGAAAGGTGTTCCACGCCGAGCCGTTCCCGCCGTTCATTCAGGAGATCATTTCCGCCGGCGGACTGATGAAGTCCATTAAAGCGAAGCAGTAAAAACAAACTCCTTCAGTCTCGCATTCGCTCGACAGCTCCCTCACGGAGGGAGCCTCTGGCGAAGAGGGAAAGTTTCCGATCATGCCAAAGCCTCCCTCTTGGAGGGAGGCGGCGTCGCGCAGCGATGACGGAAGGAGTTTCATTCATAAAAGGAGTACCACCAATGGAAAAAAACATTGCTGTTATCTGGGGCGACTGCTCCAGCCCGGAGATCGTCAAGCAGACTATCCGCGTGCTTGACAAGGTGGCCGAAAAATACGGCCACACCTTCCATTACACCGACGCTGCCATGGGCGGCGAAGCCATTGACAAGTACGGCGACCCGCTGCCCCAGCACGAGCTGGACAAGTGCCTGGCTGCAGACAGCGTGCTGCTGGGTGCCGTGGGCGGCCCCAAGTGGGAGGGCCTGCCCGGTGAGCAGCGCCCCGAAAAGGGCCTGCTGCGCCTGCGTGCAGGCATGGGCCTGTACTCCAACAACCGCCCGGCCAAGATCTGGCCCCAGCTGGCTCCGGCCAGCCCCCTGAAGCCCGAGATCGTGGCACAGGGCATCGACTTCATCATCGTGCGTGAGCTGATCGGCGGCGTATACTTCGGCAATCACGAGACTCACACCCTCGAAAACGGTGAGAAGCAGGCCATCGACTCCATGCCCTACTCCGAGCACGAGATCGAGCGCATTGGCCGCATCGGCTTTGAGACCGCCCAGAAGCGCCGCAAGAAGCTGTGCTGCGTGGACAAGGCAAACGTTCTGGACACCAGCCGTCTGTGGCGCAGCGTCATGCACCGCCTGCAGGCTGAGTATCCGGACGTGGAATACAGCGAGATGTTCGTGGACAACTGCGCCATGCAGATCGTGAAGAACCCGGCTCAGTTCGACGTCATCGTCACCGAGAACATGTTCGGCGACATTTTGTCCGATGAAGCTTCCATGATCACCGGCTCCATCGGCATGATCCCGTCCTCCTCTCTGGGCGACGGCACCCGCGGCCTGTATGAGCCCATCCACGGCTCTGCACCCGACATTGCAGGCAAGGACATCGTGAACCCCACCGCCTGCATCCTGTCTGCCGCCATGATGCTGCGCTACTCCTTCGGCATGATTGAGGAAGCTGACGCCATTGAGAACGCGGTGAACAAGGTTCTGGACAAGGGCCTGCGCACTGCCGACAACATGAGCGAGGGCTGCACCTGCCTTGGCTGCACTGCCATGGGCGATGCCATCCTCGCAGAGATCTGATAAAATGATTTGAGTGCTTGAACCTCGGCGGGGCCTGCGGGCTTTGCCGGGGTTCTTTTTTATGACAAAACGCATCCGGTGAAAAAGCAAACGAGCCAGACCCGCGGGTCTGGCTCGTTTGCTTTTATGAGAAAGAATCTTCGCTGAGACTGTTTTAGATCGTCTGCCTTACCGGCCAACGATCAGGTCACGGCGGCAGCGCAGGCCAACGGTCACAGTGGCAGAGCTGCCCAGATGACGCAGAACAACGCGGTCGGTGCTCTTCTGGCCCTCACACAGCAGGGTCAGGTTCAGGGTGGTGGAAGTCTTGTTGGTGGTCAGAACCACAGTGCTCACGCCCTGGTTCAGCAGAGTCTGCATGTCCTGCACCGTGGTGCGGAAGGTGGCGACGTCCTCAGGAACGGACAGGGTCAGCACGCGGCCATTCTGGCGGGCAGTGTACAGCACTTCCTTGCCGAAAAGGCCCTTGACCGTGTAGCGGGCTTCACTCTTTTCCACCAGCGTATCCGAGGGCAGGGTAGTGGTCAGGTCAGAAGAGATCAGCATGATGTCGCCCTGAATGGGGCTGCCTTCCGGGGCACCGTAGCCGCCGTAGGTCGGGTCAACTTCGCCCACGGCGACATCGCCGCTGTGCAGAGCGATATCGCCCTGGATCATCTGCTCCTGCGGAGGCAGGTAGCCGGCAATGGTGGGGTCGTTGATGTCGGCTTCGGCGGCAAAAGCGCCCACGCTGAGCATGGCAGCGGCACTGGCTGCGACGGCAGCAGTGGTCAGGATGCGGACAAATTTGTTGTTCAGCAGTTTCATAAGAAAAAACCTCCATTGACAGCGGCGCAGGGGCCGCGTGCATTTTGTGTGGAATATAAACCATGGTTCAGGTGCGGCAGATTGTTTTTTGCCGTTTCTATCCTGTAAACGAATGGCAGGAGAGGATTATTGCAGGAAGAAAAATTTTTCTGTTAAGTTTTTGAAAATTTGCTGCAGGGCCTCTGCAAACCCTGTCGGCTTTGTGTTATATTTACATTGAAATAGTTTGTGACCCAACAGAAAGGAAAAACGCCATGGAGCACTTTGTGGAGTTTGAAGACGTCTGTAAATATTATCAGACCGGCAGTGTGAAGATCGCTGCTGCCGACCATCTGAATTTCTATGTGGACAAGGGCGAGTTCTGCATCATCGTGGGCCCTTCCGGCGCGGGCAAGACCACATTGCTGAACATTCTCGGCGGCATGGACAGCTGCGACGAGGGCAATGTCTGGCTGGACGGCCAGAATGTGAGCCACTTCACGCCCCGGGAGCTCACCACCTACCGCCGGTATGACGTGGGCTTTGTGTTCCAGTTCTACAACCTTGTGCAGAACCTCACCGCGCTGGAAAACGTGGAGCTGGCCAGCGAGATCTGCCGTGACCCGCTGGACCCGAAGGAGACGCTGCGCAGCGTGGGTCTGGGCGAGCGGCTGAACAACTTCCCGGCCCAGCTTTCCGGCGGTGAGCAGCAGCGCGTGTCCATCGCTCGGGCCCTTGCAAAGAATCCAAAACTTCTGCTGTGCGACGAGCCCACCGGTGCGCTGGATTACAAGACCGGCAAGCAGGTGCTGGCCCTTTTGCAGGACACCTGCCGCCGCACCGGCCGCACGGTGATCGTCATCACCCACAACACGGCCCTGACCGGCATGGCTGACCGCATCATCCATGTGCGCAGCGGCCAGATCGTGTCCAATCAGGTCAATGAGCACCCGGTTCCGGTGCAGGAGATCGAGTGGTGAGAACATGCTGAAAAGTTATCGCAAAAATATCCTGCGGGAAATGAAGGGCAACATGAGCCGCATGGTGTCGCTGTTCGGCATCGTGGCGCTGGGCGTCATGATGCTCACCGGCCTGATGAGCTTTGCCCCCAGTATGCGCATTGCCGGGCAGAAATACTACACGAATCAGAATGTGTTCGACATCCGGGTGCTGTCCACGCTGGGTCTTTCGGAGAGCGACATCACAGCCATTGCCGCTGTGGACGGAGTGGAAGCCGTGGAACCTGTGAAATATCAGGATGTGGAAGCTCAGTGGCAGGGCAAGGCCGACACCACCGTGGTGCGCCTGCAGCAGCTGCCGGCGGACCCGGAGGCCGACACTGAAGAAAACATGAACCGTCTGGTGCTGCTGAGCGGCCGGATGCCGGAGAAGGCAGACGAGTGTGTGGTGCATGTGGTGGGTTACAGCGACGCGGTGGAGCTGGGCAGTGTGCTCACCCTGCCGGACGACACCGAGGATGTCAGCCGGAAACAGTTCACGGTGGTGGGCACCGTACAGGACCCGCTGCATTTCTCCACGGATAAGGAGAGCAGCACGGCCGGCGACGGCCAGCTGGACGCCATCGTGTTTGTGCCGGACGGCAGCCTGACCGCGGATTACTATACGATCTGCTATATCGAAGCGGAAAATGCCGCACAGTACAACCACTATTCCGATGAATATCAGGCAGCGGTGGACGCTGTGGCCGAGAAGATCGAAGCCATCAGTGATGTGCAGTGCACCGCCCGGCGGGCATCGCTCATTGAGGATGCCAATGCACAGCTGGCCGACGCCCGGGCGGAATATGACAGCCAGAAGGCTGAGGCGGACCGTCAGTTTGCCGAAGCGGAGGCCCAGCTGAACGCCGCACAGAAGCAGCTGGACGGCGCAAAGGCTCAATTGGAGGACGGAGAAGCGCAGCTGGCGGAGCAGAAAAAGAACCTGCCCGACACCATGCAGAACGGCGCGGAGTCGCTTGTGGACGGCGAAGAGCAGGTGCTGGAATTTGAGGATCAGCTGCAGCAGATCGAAATGCTGGTGAACCTGAAAAAGGTGGCCGATCCGCTGCTGAGCTATGCCGAAACGGCCCTGAACAACGCCCGCAAGGCGCTGGAAGATGCCGAGCCGGAGGACGAGGAATACACCGATCTGCGTGATGCCCTGCAAAAGGCGCAGGACGCCTACGACAACATCAGCGGCCAGCTGGACGGCTATCAGGCCCAGCTGGATGCGGGCAAGCAGGAGATGTACCAGAACGGACTGATCTCTTCGCCCAGCCTTTCCAACGAGCAGCTGGTCACCGAAGCAAAAGCAGCCCTGCGCAAAATGAAGGTGCAGCTGCTGCAGGGCCAGCTGCAGCTGACCACCGGCACTGCCACGGCCTACACCGAGTTTGACGCCGCCCGCGCTCAGCTGGATTCTGGCTGGCAGGAGTACAACGACGGCGTGCAGAAGCTGGCGGACTCCCGCGCAGAGTACGAGAGCCAGAAGGCCGATGCGCAGCAGAAGCTTGCGGACGGCCTTGCCCAGCTCAATGACGCCGAAGAGCAGGTGAGCCAGATCAAGAACGGCGAATGGTATGTGCTGGACCGCAGTTCCATCGTGAGCATCGTCACCTGGGGGCAGTACGCTGACCGCATGACGGCCATTGCGCGGGTGTTCCCGGTGTTCTTCTTCCTGGTGGCGGCGTTGGTGGCCACCACCACCATGACCCGCATGGTGGACGAGAACCGCCTGCAGATGGGCACTCTGAAAGCTCTGGGCTATTCCAATGCGAAGATCGCGGGCAAGTATCTGTTCTATGCCCTCTCGGCCAGCGTGCTGGGCAGCATCGCGGGCATGGCCATCGGCTTTGTGGTGTTCCCGCTCATCATCTGGTATGCTTATCAGATGATCTTCCACCTCAACACATTCACCCTGCAATTTTATCCCGGCATGGCTGCGGCCAGCGTGGCCATCAGTGCGGCGGTCATCGGCCTTGCCACATGGAGCGCCTGCCGCGCCAGCCTGAAAGAGAAAACGGCATCCCTGCTGCTGCCCCGGGCCCCGGTGGCAGGCAAGCGCATCTTCCTGGAATATATCACTCCGCTGTGGCAGCACATGAGCTTCTCCCAGAAGACCACTGCCCGCAACCTGTTCCGTTACAAAAAGCGTTTCTTCATGACGGTGCTGGGCGTGGCGGGCTGCACGGCCCTGCTGCTCATCGGTTTTGGCATTCAGGACTCCATCCTGCCCATTGTGCAAAAGCAGTCTTCGGAACTGACCCACAATGACCTGACCATCTCTCTCAGCGACGAACGGGCGCTGACCATGGAACAGGGCCTGGCCGACACGCTGGACAGCAGCAGCGCAGTGAACAGCTGGGGCGCATTCTATGTGAAGTCCACCACCATTTATAATGAAGCAGGCGAAAGCGCCAGTGTCAGCGTGGTGGGGGCCGAAGATGACGCCGACATGACCGAGTATTTCACCTTCCGCAATCGTGTGGGCCACGAGACGATCCCCTTTGACGACAGCAGTGTGATCCTGACCGAGAAGACGGCCCTGAACCTGGGGGTGAAGGTGGGGGACACGGTCTATGTGGAAACTTTGGATGGAAGCCGCACAGCGCTGACCCTGACCGGCATCGCCGAGAACTACATGTTCACCCGGCTGTATCTCTCTCATGCACAGCTGGAAAGCCTGCTGGGGGGCACCCCGGAGTGGAACACGGTCTATGGACTGACCGGCTGCACCTCGGACGCTGAATACAACACCCTGCGCACCAAACTGCTGGGCTGCAACTATGTCAGCAGCGTCAGCTTCACCGAGGACACCACTTCCATGTTCGACAGCCTCATCGGCAGCTTGAACTATGTGGTCATTCTGGTCATCGTGTGCGCGGCGGCACTGGCAGCAGTGGTGCTCTACAACCTTATCAGCGTCAACCTTGCCGAGCGCAAAAAGGAGCTGGCCACCATCAAGGTGCTGGGTTTCTACGACAAGGAGGTCTACCGCTACATTTTCCGCGAGATCGAGCTGCTGTCCCTCATCGGCTCCGGCGTGGGCCTGCTGCTGGGTGTGCCGCTGCACAAGTTCATCATCCTGACCGTGGAGATGGACCAGCTGATGTTCATCCGCACCATCGCTCCCCGCAGCTATCTGCTGAGTGTGGCGCTGACCATGCTGTTCACTTTTGTGGTCTGCTTTGCCATGCGGCGCCATGTGAAACGCATCAGCATGGTGGAGAGCATGAAGGCACCGGAGTAAAAGTGGGCTCGGCACCGGATACTCCGCCCCGCCTGCGCTTGCCAGACCACCAGCGTGATATAGCCCTCACACTCCCCCGGGAAAAATTATTGTCGATTGCAGTACCAGCCCGACCTTTAGACACGGCGTCGCGCATCTTGCCGGAGCATCCGGCACCGAGCCCGGGTAAGGTGCTGCTGGCCTTAAAACTGCCCGGAAAAGTTCCGGCAAATTCACAAAAGCTTCATAGAAAGAACATGGTTTCGCAGAAAAGTTCTGGTATCATAAAATTACCGAAAGACAAGGCCGCAATTGTCTTTCCGGCAACATGATTCCTCCTTTACCAAACCAAATACCGCAAAAAAACACCGCGCCCTGTCTGTCCGCAGCAGATGGGGCGCGGTGCTTTTGTTTAAATCAGGATGCCGTCACAGTGGTCGATCTCATGCTGGATGATCTGGGCCGTCCAGCCGGTGAAGGTCTTGAACCGCGGCCTGCCGTCGGCAGTGTCATACTGCAACTTGATGGTCTTCCAGCGCTTCGTTTTGCGCACACCTTCCAGCGAGAGACAGCCTTCTTTGGTTTCGTAGGGGCCGGACTTTTTCAGGATCACCGGGTTGTAGAGCACGAGATAGCCGTCCTCGGCTTCCACCGCAATGATGCGCTTGAGCTCGCCGATCATGTTTGCCGCCATGCCCACGCAGCCATCGGCGTGGGCAGTGAGCGTCTCCAGCAGGTCACGGGCGATTTCGGCATCTGCCGGGGTAGCCGGGGCGGACTTCTGCGCAAGAAACAGCGGGTCATGAACGATGGGTCGGATCATAAAATTTACCTCACTTTACTTTTTTAGCAACAGCCCTGCGGCCAGCCCCGCCACAGCGGGCAGGACCCAGCCAAAGCCCAGACTGCCCAAAGGCAGGGTATTGGCAGCAGCGGAAACAGCACCCAGCGGCAGGGCAGCGACGATGCTCTGCACAGCGGTGCAGCCGATGCACAGCGGGTAGACCGCCCGGCGGCGTTCCAGCCCCGGAACGAAGGACAGCAGGATGAGCACGATGGCCACGGGATAGATGGCGTTCAGCACCGGGGTGGACAGGCGGATGATGCCCGCCAGACCGATGTTGGAAATCACCATGCTGGCGGCGGCAAAAAATGCCGCGATGGCAGGGTAAGGAATGTGGGGAAGCAGCTGGTGGAAATACTGCCCCACGCAGGCGATGAGCCCCACGCAGGTGTTGAAGCAGGCGATCACGAAGATGGCCGCCACCAGCACAAGGCCTGCCCGGCCGAACAGGTGCTGCGCCAGAGCGGTCAGCACCTCGGCACCCGTGGCAAGGCCCGGATACACTGCGCCGGTCTGGGCACCGGCGTGGCCCAGCATGGCGTAGACGATGAGCAGCAAAGCGCCTGCAATGAGTCCGGCCCGGATGATGCTGCGTTCCACGGCGGAATCCTCAGTGACGCCGTGCACCCGGACGTTCAGGGCGATGACCGCGCCGAAGTTCAGCGCGGCAAGGGTGTCCATGGTCTGATAGCCGTAAAGCACGCCCTGCACGGCGGGCAGGGAAGCGTATTCGGCACTGGGGGCTCCGTAATGCGCCGCCAGCGGATGCACCATGCATCCGGCAAACAGCACGATGATGAGCAAAATCAGGCAGGGGCAGAGGATGCGGCCCAGCCAGTCCGTGAGTTTTTCCGGGTGAAGGGCCACGAAGAACGCGGCGGTGAAAAACACGGCGGAGTAGGCCAGCTGCAGCCCGGCGCTGCTGCCCACCAGAGGCACCAGCATCTGGAAAGAGGTGCTGGCGGTGCGGGGGATGGCAAGGCAGGGGCCGATGGACAGGTAGACCAGAATAGTGAACACCCGGGCAAAGACGGGGTGCACCCGCCCGGCCAGAGCGTCCAGACTTCCGGCATGAGCTACCGCTGCCACGCCTGCGATGGGCAGGCCGATGGCGCTGACCGCCAGCCCCGCAAAGGCAAACCAGAAGTTTGCCCCCGCCTGAGCACCCAGATGGGGCGGAAAAATCAGATTTCCTGCCCCGAAAAACATGGAAAACAGCGTGAAACCGACAAGGATCAGGTTTCTGCCGGAAAGCTTCTTCATAAGGGACCCTCGTTTCTGCGCCGCTCCGGAAGGGGAGACGGCAAATGTTCCTTTTTAGTGTATCGTTTTATCTGTTTCATGTCAAGAAACAGAAATGTGAAGAAATGTAATGATGGGTATGACGACATCTAATGCATCGTGATGCACCGGTCATTGGCCTTAGGGTGGGGAGTGTGGTATACTTTATATTTAAGACAGAAAAGTTTGGGAGGGGCGGATGAGCCGAGAGATTTCTCTTCGGACGACCCGGGACACCTGTCCCGCCCCAACGCGTGCGCGTCGGGGCCCCACCTCCCGGAAGTCCTCGGAGAAACTCTCGGCTCACCCGCCGGACACCGCTTGAATCGTCAGGAGTTTGACTTTATGAACCAACACAAACAGCTTTTCCGCCGCATTGGCGCAGTGGTTTTCTGGCTGGCGGTGTGGCAGTGCGCCGCCACGGCCATCGGGCAGGAGGTGTTTCTCGTGTCGCCGGTGCAGGCCCTGCACACCCTGCTGGGCCTGCTGCCCCGGGCCGACTTCTGGCAGCGGGTGGGCTTCAGCTCCGGGCGCATCCTGCTGGGCTTCGGGCTGGGCGTGGCGGTCAGCGCTGTGCTGGCTGCAGCCGCAGAGAGCATCCCGGCGGCGGACATCCTGCTTGCTCCGGTGATGCAGCTGGTCAAGGCCACGCCGGTGGCGAGCTTCATCATTCTGGCGCTGGTGTGGGTGCGCGGGTCGTCGTTGTCGGTGCTTATCAGCTTTCTGATGGTGCTGCCTGTGCTGTACGGTGCGGTGCGCACCGGCATCCGCAGTGTGGACGTGCAGCTGCGGGAGATGGCGCAGGTGTTCCGTATGCCGCTTTCCCGCCGCCTGCGGGCGGTGTGGCTCCCGGCGGTGCTGCCCGCCTTCCGGCAGGGGTGCAGCGTGGCGCTGGGCATCTGCTGGAAAAGCGGTGTTGCGGCAGAGGTCATCGGCCTGCCCAATGGCTCCATCGGCGATGCGCTCTACCGGGCCAAAATCACCCTTTCCACCGGGGAGCTGTTCGCATGGACATTCGTCATCATCCTGCTGAGTGCGGGGTTCGAAAAGCTGTTTCTGGCCCTGCTGGGCCGGGCCGAAAAGGCTCTGCTGGGGGAGGTGCCGCAATGCTGAAGATTCAACATCTGGAAAAGCGCTTCGGGGAAAACCTGCTCTTCCGGGATCTCTGCCTGACCGTGGACGGCCCGGCAGTGCTGTGGGCCCCCAGCGGCTGGGGCAAGACCACCCTGCTGCGCATCCTCATGGGGCTGGAAGTGCCCACCAGCGGCACCGTGGAGGGCGCGGGCCGGGTGAGCGCGGTGTTTCAGGAAGACCGGCTTTGTCCGCAGTTGACCGCGGTGCAGAACGTGACGCTGGTGCTGCATGACGAGAAGCAATACAAAACGCAAATCATAGAGGACTTTCAACGTCTTGGCATGGATGCGGCGGCGCTGGCCCTGCCGGCGGCAAAGCTTTCCGGCGGGCAGAAGCGCCGCACGGCCCTGCTGCGGGCGTTGTGGGCCCCCGGAGACACCCTGCTGCTGGACGAGCCCTTCACCGGCATGGACCCGGACACGCTGACTGCTGCGGCTGAACTGCTGCGGCAGCGATGCGCAGACAGGCCGACCCTGCTTGCCACCCATGACCGGGAAGCCATCCGTCAGCTGGGCTGGCCGGTGGTGGAACTGAAAAAGATGGGGCCGGACGAGCCGACCCGCTGAAATGACTGCAAAACAATGATCCCCATGCCCGCACCGCAAGATGCCGGGCATGGGGATCTTCTTTTGGGAAGCTAAACTTTCACAGCAGGACGCACTGCCGCAGGTGCTGCTGTTATTCCGCGTTGGCCGCGGCCTGCTTCCAGACCTGGATCACACGATATTTTGTCACCCGCTGCTCCGGGCGGAAGGCACCGTCTTCTGCCGTCAGCAGGCCCTGTTCGGTGCACCACTGGGCGGCTTTGGCGGTCTCTGCGTCCGCCATGTCTGCAAACGCAGGCTGCGCAGAGGGTTCCGGTCTGCCGGCATTCTGCCACAGCAGCAGGGCCAGCTCGCCGCGGGTCTTGGGAATCGCTGTGCCCTCCGGCAGCAGGTGGTTCAGGATGACACGGGTGGCCAACTCATAGCCGCCCCACACGGCGGCACCGCCAAGGGCAGTGACGGCAATGGCTGCGGCTGCGCCGCCTGCACTGCTGTCAGGTGCTTCCGGGTCGTCGGGAATGACGGGGTCGGGGGCTTCGTTCCGGCTTGCGGTAAGGCAGAACCACAGCGTGTGGCCGTTCCCGGCGTCATATTCATAGATGATGTTTTCGATGCCCTCCGGCACGGTCAGGATGCTGCCCGCTGCGGTGACGCCCTCAGGCCATGTGGCCTTGGATGGGTCAAAGCCCGGCAGAGTGGAAAGGTCAAACTGGCCGAACGCGTCCAGCTCAATATTGCGCTGGCAGCCCTCGCAGCTCGTTCCGTTCAGAGGAATCAGCTTGGTGTTCTGGCTCAGGTCAAGGCTGGAGAGATGGTTGGCGGAGCAGTCCAGATAAATCAGCTCGGTGTTCTTGCTCACATCCAGCTGAGTCAGCTGGTTTTCATAGCAGCCCAGATAGGTCAGTTTGGTGTGTTGACTCACATCCAGTTTGGTCAGCTGGTTGGCGGAGCAGTTCAGATAAGTCAGTTCGGTGTTCTTGCTCACATCCAGCTGAGTCAGTTGGTTTTCATAGCAGCCCAGCTGGGTCAGCTTGGTGTGTTGACTTACATCCAGTTCATCAAGCTGGTTGATGCTGCAGTCCAGAGAGGTCAGTGCGGTGTTGCTGCTCACATCCAGTTTAGCCAGCTGATTTCCATCGCAGTTCAGGGAGTCCAGCGCTGCGTTTTGGCTTACATCAAGTTTGGTCAGCTGATTTTGGGAGCAATTCAGCCGGGTCAACGCGGTGTTCTTGCTCACGTCAAGCTGGGTGAGCTGGTTGGCGGAGCAGTCCAGCCAGAACAGCTGAGGGTTTCTGCTCACGTCAAGGGCGGTGAGCTGATTATTATAGCATTCCAGAATTTTCAGGTTCGGGAAGTGCTCAATACCGGTCAGGTCTTCGATGCTCTTCATGTAGCCGGTATCGATTTTGGTCACAGCGTCCCGCTCTTCTGCACTGAGGGCACCGTCACTGTCCTTGTCAAACTGTTTCACATAGTTGAGGAACACATAGTCGGGGAAATTCGTTTCATTGAGTGCAACGTCTTCGCCGTTCTGCTGCCAGTGGGCATAGAGGGTGATGTCCTCTGTGATCGGCTCAAGATGCTGCTGTTGCATGTAATAGGGCTGCTCTTCCACCGGTTCACCGCCGACGGCAGCAGTGTACCAGCCAACGAACTCATGGCCTTCCCGATGCGGGCCCATGCCGGCCCCCACATTGATCGACAGACCTTCGCCGCTGTCTCCAGTATATGTGGTAAAACTCACCTGATCGAGGTCATCATTCCACTTGCCGCCGGTCTGACTGATCCAGTAGTCATTCGTGCCCCAGCGCGTGCCGCCGTTGAGGTCGAAGGTGACGGTGTAGTGTGTGACGGTGGGGTCTTCAGTGGTGATCTCAAAGTAAGCAGTGTCGGAAGGCCGCGTCCAGCTGCCGCCCGTCACTTGCGTCCATGCGCCGTCCTTCGCCGTGCGGCACCAGAAATCAGCCGCGTTCACGGTCAGCTTGCTCAGAGTGATCGCCTGATTATTGGTGGAATCCAGTTTCAGGGTGCCGCTGGTGAAGGTCACGGCACCGTTGTCGATGCAGGTTTTGGCGCTCACCGAAAGGGTGCCGCCGTTTACAGCAGACCCGCCGTTCAGGCCGCTGTCTGCCCCGGTGATGGTCACCACGCCGTCTTCATACACGGTGACGCCGCCGTCGTTGACAGCTGCGGCTGCACCGTCGATCTCCAGCGTGCCATAAACTTTTGCACCGCCGCCGGAAACCGCGTTGTCAGCGTTCTGAATCACCAGCTTGCCGTAACTTTCGACCGTGGCACCCTGTCCGCTGACGCCATAGTTTACATCACGAATGGTCAGGATACCAAAAACATCCACGCCGTAGGCGGATGTTCCGTAATTGAAGTTTTCCAGTGTGATATCCGCCCCAGCGGCGATATCTGCCTTGTCTGCTTGAGGGAAAATACCGTACCCGGTCTTCTCCGTTCCGGTCAGAGTGCCCGTTCCACCAATGGTGATTGAGAAAAGCGGTTGTATGCCGGTTTTGTCTTGCGGCACCGAGATTTCTCCGTTCAGAGTCAGCACAGACCCTTCATACTTCGCGGTGCCATCTTCCAGAATGTCTGCCGCATTGTCTGAGGTCACCGACTTTCCGGCGACGCTCAGATTGCTGACTATTCCGTCCTCTGCAAACGCGGCCGCGGGCAGCGTGGTCATGGCCATGGCCGCTGCCAGAAAGGCACTGAGCAGCCGCAGCTTTGGGGTGTGTCGGCGTTGGTTCGTCATAAAACATCCTCCTTCCGCTTCTCCGCTGCCCGGCGTGCCGTTTTCTCAGTCTGCACCCCGGAGAGCAGAAAAAACCGACCTGTTATTCTCTGGTTCAAGAGTACAACGGGCCGGTGAAAAAAGCTATTAACCTGAGGTTAGTTTTTTGTGCGGAAGAGTTCTGCCAGCCGGGCGCGGCGGGTGCGCACCTCGCCGTCGATGCCCAGCTTGGAATAGAGCTGGTTGGTGTACTGCTTCACGGTTCCTTCGGAAAGGAACAGCCGGGCGGCGATCTCCCGGTTGGTGCACCGGGCAGCAATGAGCTTTGCCAGCGCAAGCTCTCGCTCGGTGAGCAGGGCAGCGGCTTCGGGCAGAGTTTCGGCGCGGTTCAAAGCGGCGCAGCGCTCCTGCTGTGCCCGGCCCAGTGCGCAGATGCGCTGGACAAACCCGGCCTGCGGGCCGGGTTGTTCTGCTTCCAGCAGAGCGGCCAGATATGGATAGTTCTCCGCGAAGGGCACCACGAAACCGTCCGGCGCGGCCTGCGCAAGAGCTTCGGCCAGCAGAGCCCGGGCTTCTGTCTGCTTGCCCAGCCGGGCATAGGAAGCAGACATCTGGATGCGCAGGTGCAGGGCCACGAGGTCGTAGTGGAGGGCATTGCACAGAGCAAGCAGCCCCGGGCCGCGGCCCAGCACCTTGGCCCACTCGCCCTGCGCTAAGTAAACCTGATTTTCAATGAGCTCGATCATTGGTTTGCCCGGGGCCAGCGTGTTCACCGAGTCCATGCGGTGGGCGGCGTACACCTCCGGGATGCTGTCCACTTGTCCGCGCAGGGCGTAATGATAGGCGCAGATAGCGTTGAACAGGTTCCGCCAGGCGGCATTGTGCTGGCAGAGCACCTGTTCCCGCCGTGCCTCCAGCGGGACTTTTGGCGCGAACTCCCCACACAGGGCCAGCCGCCAGGCCAGAAAATCACAGCAGAGGGCCATGTTGAGCTGGCCGTTCCCTTCGATCTGCGCATAGGCCCGCTCCAGCCCGATCTGGGCATCGGCGAAGCGGCCCTGCAGATGATCGGCTTCCGCCCGCATGATGGTCTCGGCACCCATGCCGTGGCCGTTGGTGATTTTGTAATAATGGGGCATGCATTCGTCCATCTCGGCGAGTTCCCGGCTCAGTTGGCCGGGCTGACGGTGGAACATCATCAGCACCGAGGGCGAGCCAAAGGTCCACCCGCCGCTGTTCTGGATGCTGATGGCCGGGTGAGACATCCGGGCACTGGCGCTGCGGTGCAGGCGGCTCATGGCGGAGATGTCATTGTACATGAGGAAGCTCAGGATCAGGTCGCACTCACCCAGCAGGTTGCCCTTCTCTTCCTCCGGCCACTCCGGGTGCTCGGACACTGAGGCCAGAAGAAGCTGCTTCAGCTCCATCATTTTTGGGATCTGCCGCCAGTTGAACATGCAGCGCATCAGAACCAGAATGGCAAACGGGTGGCGCTTGAGGGCCTGTGCCGGGCAGCGGCCCAGCCGCTCCAGCAGTTCTGCCGGGCCGAGAGAGGCCAGCAGAATGCCCGCGTCCTGCTCAATGACCTGCAGCGCCGCATCGTGATCTCCGCAGATTTCGTAGGCGCTGAGCGCTTTGAGGTACTGCTTTTCCTGTGCATACCACGCGCCGTACCTCTCCCAGTACACATTCCGCCGGGCGGCAGGCAGGCGGGCAAACAGCTTCTGTGCGCATTCCTTCATCATATGATGAAACCGGAACTGCTCTGTTCCCGGCAGCCGGGTGACAAAGGCGTTCTGCTCTGTGAGGGCGGTGAGCACCTGGTCGGCGTCCGGCATACCGGTCACGGCCCGGGCCATTTCCACGGTGAACTCGTCTGCCAGCCCCATCACGGCCAGAAACTCCTGTGCCTGTTTTGGCAGCGACTCGATCATGGCAGAGGTGAACATGGAGTAAATGTCAGAGCTTTCGCCCAGCAGTGTGCCCCGCTGGGCCAGTGCGTGGAGGTTCAGATACACTGCGGAGAACCAGCCCTCGCTGGAGCGCAGCAGCTGCTCCGTCTGCTCTGTGGTCAGCTCCAGCCCGCAGCGGCGGGCATAGCTGACCAGTTCGGCGCGGTTCAGACGCAGCTGGCCGGCTTCGATCTGATGGAGCCGGTGCCCCAGCCGCACCACCTCACGCCCGGGCAGAAAACGGTTGCGGCTGGCCACGATGAGGTGGGCGCTGCCCGGCAGGCGGGCAGCCAGTGCGTACAAAAAGCCTGCGGCCCGGTCATCCTGCAGCAGGTGGAAATCATCCAGAAAAATATAGCATTCCGGCGGGCCCTGCAGCGCGGCGCAGAGGTCATCCAGCAGCATGGCCGCACTGTTTCCATCCTCCGGGCAGGCGTATCCGTCCAGCACTGTAAGGCCTGCCGCAGCAAAAGCTGCCTGCAGGCTCCGCCAGAACGCCGCAAGGCTGGCGGAATAAATGCTCACCCGCACCACCCGTGCGCCTTCGGCGCTGCACCGGGCCAGAAACCAGTTCACCGCTGTGGTCTTGCCGTAGCCCATAGGGGCCACCACCGCCGTCAGGGCGCTGCGGGCTGTCTGATGCAGGGTCTCCTGCACCCGCGCCGAGATGTAGACCGCGTTCAGATCCAGTCTGCGCTTTTGCATGGAACTGTGTCCCTCCTGTTTCAAGAATCTGTTTTTACAGCAGCTGCGCCAGGATGCTGTTCTGCACGATGAGGCCTGCCGGGGTCAGGGCAAGGGTGTGCCCGTCAAAAGACGCATATCCGGCCTTGACGCAGTTCTCCACGAAGGCCAGCTGTGCAGTGGAAAATTCTTTGCCGTAAAGCTGCTTGTAGGCATCCAGTGAAAGCCCTTTGCGCAGCCGCAGCTGCAGGATCAGATAATCCTCTGCGCCGCAGCTGCCGTCCATCACCGGGGAAGCGGCGTCGTTCAGGAAGGCGGCGGTGTCCGGCGGATAATAGAACCGCCTGCCGCCCATGCAGGAATGCGCCGCCGGGCCAAGGCCCAGATAATCCCCGCAGTCCCAGTAGATGAGGTTGTGCTTTCCTTCATAGCCGGGCTTTGCAAAGTTGGAGATCTCATATTGATGGTAGCCATGGTGTTCCAGCTGTTCCACCGCGTAGAGATAAAAGTCTGCGGCTTCGTCGCCGGTGGGCAGACCCTCGGGCGGGTGCTTGCCAAAAGCAGAGTCAGGCTCGATTTTTAAAAGGTAGGCGGAGATATGCGCGGCCCCGCCCGATTCAATGAGTTCCAGCGTTTCGTCAAACTCCGCTTCCGTGTAGTGGGGCAGGGCCAGCATGATGTCGCCGCTGATGTTCTCAAAGCCGGCCTGCCGGGCGGCGGCAAATGCGGCCCGGGCCTGCTTGGCGGTGTGGGGGCGGCCCAGGGTGCGCAGCTGGGTGTCCCGGGCAGACTGCACACCGAAGGAGATACGGTTCACCCCTGCTGCCCAGAAGCCTGCAAGGCTTTCCGGGGTGACGGTCTCGGGGTTGGCTTCCAAGGTGATCTCTGCCCCCGGCATCGGGCAGGCGGCGGAAATGAGCCGCTGCACCTGCGCAGGGCTCAGCAGGCTGGGAGTGCCGCCGCCGAAATAGACCGTGTCCGGCTGCAGAGGTGCATCCGGCGCAAAGCGGGAAAGCTCCCGCAGCAGGGCATCAACATAGGCGTCCGGCACGCCGCGTTCCCCGGGGTGGGAATAAAAATCGCAGTACCGGCATTTGGAAAAGCAGTAAGGAATATGCAGATAAAGTCCAAGGGACATAGAAAATCACAGCCTTTTTCATGAAACGTTCATTTCTATGCAGTATACTATATTCCGTAGACCGGAGCAAGAGCCTGAGCAGACCGGTCGGGAGTTTCCAAAGCAAATGATCCGCTAGGGCGGGGGATGGAATGCCCCGCTGCATTTGCGTGGGAAACCCCGACTGGCCTGCGTCGGTTTCTTTTACAGCCCCGGCGGAAAGAGACTGGAGGAGTCCCTATGGATTACAACAATTACAACAACTATAACCGTGGCTACACTGAGCCGTCCATGACGTCGGCCGATTATATGACCCGCACCTATGGCTGGATGGCCGTGGGCCTGCTCATCACCTTTGCAGCTGCGTTCGTCACGGCGGTCACCCCGCTGCTGTATGTGGTCAACTCGCTGTATCTGCTGTTCACCATTGCAGAGCTGGTGCTGGTTTATGTGCTGAGCTCCCGTGTGCAGAACATGTCGGTGGGCGGTGCACGGGCCACCTTCTTTGGCTATTCCCTGATCAACGGCATGGTGCTGAGCTTCTATTTCGTGGCCTTTGATCTGGGCACGCTGGTGCTGGCCTTCCTGGCCACCTCGGTGTACTTCGGCCTGATGGCTGTTTACGGCACCACCACCCACAAAGACCTGTCCGGCTGGGGCCCCAAGCTGATGATGGCTCTGCTGGCCCTCATCGTCACCGGCCTTGTCGGCACCCTGTTTGGCATGGGCTTCGGTGCCACGGTGCTGTACAGCGGCATTGGTCTGGTGGTGTTCATGCTGCTCACTGCCTATGACACCCAGAAGCTGAGCCAGATGTACTCCTACTACGCTTATGACAGCGAGCTGGCCGAAAAGGCTTCCATCTACGGCGCTCTGACTCTGTATCTGGACTTCATCAACATCTTCCTGTATGTCGTCCGCCTGCTGGGCATGAACAGCCGCCGCCGCAATTGATCCTGAACTGAAACAAAACCGAAAGCCCCCTGTCCGCAAGGACAGGGGGCTTTTTGATGCTGTCAGGGGGCGGCTTCGGTCAGAACAAAGGTCAGCTCTGCGGTGGCGGCACATTTGCCGTCCACCCAGGCCGAGGCTTTACCCACGCCCACCGGGCCGCGCTGCTCCACCAGCTCACAGTGGAGGGTGAGCACGTCGCCGGGGACGACCTGCTGCCGGAAGCGGGCGTTTTTGATGCCGCCGAAGAGGGCGAGCTTACCTTTGTTTTCCGGCAGGCTCAGCGCCGCCACGGCTCCGGTCTGGGCCAGCGCTTCGAGAATGAGCACACCGGGCATCACCGGCTGGCCCGGGAAGTGGCCGTTGAAGAACTCTTCATTGCGGGAAACACATTTGCGGCCGATGGCCCACTGCCCCGGTTCGTAGTCCAGAATGCGGTCCACAAGAGCAAAGGGGTAGCGGTGCGGCAGGATGGCCGCGATCTGCTGGCTGCTCAGGGTGTTGGCGTTTTCACGCACAGTGCGGGGCTCTGCCATGGGTCAGCCCTCCCATCTGCGCAGGGCGATGCAGGCATTGTGCCCGCCGAAGCCCAGGCTGTTGCTCAATGCGTAGGTCATGGCCTGAGTGCGGCCAACATTTGGCACATAATCCAGATCGCACTCCGGGTCCGGCTGCTCATAATGGATGGTGGGCGGGGCGAACTGGTCCCGCAGGGCCAGCGCCGTGAACACGGCCTCAATGCCGCCCGCACCGCCCAGCAGATGGCCGGTCATGCTCTTGGTGCTCACCACAGTCATCTGCTTTGCGTGCTCACCAAAAACCGCATGGATGGCGGCGGTCTCGCAGGCATCGTTCATGTGGGTGCCGGTGCCGTGGGCGTTGATGTGGTCCACCTGCTCCGGTGTGATACCGGCATCCGCAAGTGTCAGCTTCATGCAGCCGATGGCACCTGCGCCGCCAGGAGCCGGAGCGGTGAAGTGGTAGGCGTCGCAGTTGGCACCGTAGCCTACCACCTCAGCATAAATGTGCGCACTGCGGGCTCTGGCGTGTTCCAGTTCTTCCAGAACCAGAATGCCGCTGCCCTCGCCCATGACAAATCCTCCGCGGCGGGCATCAAAGGGCAGGCTGGCCGCGTCCGGGTCGGTGGCCGTGGACAGGGCTTTCATGCTGGTAAAGCCGCCGATGCCCAGAGGGCTGATGCAGCTTTCCGCGCCGCCGCACACCATCACCGGCTCGTAGCCATCGCGGATGCGGTGGAAGGCGTCGCCCACAGCATTGGTGCCGCCGGCGCAGGCCGTGACCGGGCAGGTGCACATGCCTTTCAGCCCAAAGCGGATGGCGATCTGTGCCGCGGCCATGTTGGCGATGGACATGGGCACGAAGTAAGGGCTGACCTTTTCCATGCCTTTTTCCTCGCCCCGGGTGTGCTGCTCTTCAATGGTGGGCAGGCCGCCGATGCCGCTGGAAACGATGCAGCCGATGGCATCGCCTTCGGCCTCAGTGTCCAGTCCGGCATCCCGGATGGCTTCGCTGGCAGCAGCCAGCGCCAGCAGGGTGAAGCGGGCCATTTTGCGGGATTCCTTTTTGTCCACTACCGTCTCCGGGTCGAAACCCTTCACTTCACCGGCCAGTTTGCACTTGAAGTCGGTGGTGTCGAACTGGGTGATGGGGCCGATGCCGCATCCGCCCGCCTTTGCGGCGGCCCAGCTGTCGGCAGCGCTGTTGCCCAGCGGGTTCACGGTGCCAAGGCCCGTGATGACGACTCTGCGTTTTTCCATGAGAAAATTCTCCTTTTTTACATTGCCATGCCGCCGTCCACACAGAGCACCTGCCCGGTGAGATAGCTGCTTTGTTCTGCGGCGAAGAAGGCCACAGCGTTTGCCACGTCCTCCGGCCTGCCTGCGCGGCCCGCCGGGATGCCCTTTGCCATTTCGGCACGGACGGCTTCCGGCAGGGCGGCGGTCATATCGGTTTCAATGAAGCCCGGGGCCACAGCGTTCACAGTCACGCTGCGGCTGGCCAGCTCCCGGGCAAGACTCTTGGACAGGCCGATGAGGCCCGCTTTGCTGGCGGCGTAATTGCTCTGGCCCGGGTTGCCGCGCAGGGCCACCACGCTGCTCAGATTGATGATGCGGCCCCAGCGCTGGCGCACCATGCGGCGGGAAGCTTCCTTGCAGCAGAGAAACGCGCCTTTCAGGTTTGCGTCCAGCACTGCGACAAAGTCCGCTTCGCTCATGCGCAGGATGAGGTTATCCCGGGTGATGCCGGCGTTGTTGACCAGAATGTCCACACGGCCAAAGGCGTTCACTGCTTCTGCAAAAAGCTTTTTGCAGCCCTCAGCGGTGGAAACATCGGCCTGCACGGCTATGGCCTGCGCGCCCTCAGCCTCACACAGGGCCACGGTCTCGGCGGCAGCGGCTTCGCCATGGCAGTAGTTGACCACCACATTGCAGCCCTGTTTTGCCAGAGCGGTGCACACGGCCCGGCCGATGCCCCGGCTTCCGCCGGTGACGACGGCGGTGCGGATCAGTTTTTCTTCGCTCATAGTTCTTCCTTCCATGCTTCCAGAACAGCATCCAGCTGTGCGGGCGTTTCCACTGCGGCACATGTCACGCCGGGCAGGGTCTTTTTCACGAAGCCGGAGAGCGCACTGCCCGGGCCGACTTCCAGAATGTGATCCACGCCCAGTTCGCCCAAGCGGCGCAGGCTGTCTTCCATGTAAACACTGCTCTGCACCTGTTTTACCAGCAGGGCCGGAATGCTGTCGGTGTCGGCCTTTTCCCGGCCAAGGCAGTTGAACAGCACGGGGATCTTCATTTCGCCGAAGGGCTCCGTCTCGAACCGCTTGGCAAGAGCATCCCCGGCGGGGGCCATGAGACGGGTGTGGAAGGGGCCGCTGACTTTCAGCGGGATGCAGCGGCGGGCACCGGCCTGTTTTGCAAGCTCGGCGGCTTTGTCCACAGCGGTCTTTTCGCCGCCGATGACCAGCTGACCCGGGCAGTTGTAGTTGCAGATCTGCACACAGCCTAAATTCGAAGCCTGTTCGCAGCACTGGGAAAGCGTTTCGCGGTCAAGGCCCAGCACAGCAGTCATGCCGCAGGCGATGCCTTTTGCGGCGTCGGCCATGGCCCGGCCACGGTAAGCGGCCAGCTCAATGGCCTGCTTGGCTGTGAACACCCCGGCGGCTTCCAGCGCGGAGTATTCGCCGAGGGAAAGCCCGGCCACATAATCCGGCTTTGCGCCCTGTTCGGCCAGCACAGCGGTCACGCCGCAGGCGAAAGCCACCATGCAGGGCTGGGTGTATTCGGTTTGATTCAGAACACCGTCCGGGTCTTCAAAGCAGACGCGGTGCAGGTCAAAGCCCAGCTCTGCGCTGTCGAATGCCGCCCGGAAGGCGGGAAATTCTTCGTAAAATTCTCTGCCCATGCCGGGGTGCTGAGCACCCTGACCGGCATACAGAACGGCAAGTTTCATAAGTTGTGCCTCCATTCGGTCACAAGTTCGTCCATCAGCTCCCGGACGCTGCGCATCCGGTCCAGCCTGCCCACATTGGCCCCGCAGAAAAACAGTCCCTCTTCCACGTTGCCCTTCACGGCTTCAATGAGAGCGTGGGTGATGCAGTAAGGCACTTTGGCAGGGTCGCAGTTCTTCAGGCAGCGGGCACAATGCTTTGGTGGGAAGCGTGTTCCTTCGGAGAGCTTTTGCACCAGCGGCGTGTTCAGCGCCCGGCCCGGCATCCCCACGGGGCTGTGGATGATGCGCACATCCTCGGGCTTTGCATTCAGCAGAACGTCTTTGTATCCTTGTGATGCATCGCACTCGTAGGTGGTGATGAAGCGGGTGGCAAGCTGTACGCCTGCAGCACCCAGTTTTGTAAAGTGGGCCATGTCGGCTCCGGTATACACGCCGCCCGCCGCAAACACAGGGATGCTGTGGCCGAACTGCGCTTCGTAGGGTTTGACTTCGGCCAGAACCTCGGGAAGGATCTCATCCAGTGTCTGGCATTTTCCGGCCAGCAGGTCGGCTTCGGCAAAGCCCAGATGCCCGCCCGCCTTGCAGCCCTCAATGACCACGAAATCAGCGGTGCGGCCAAACTCTTTGGCCCAGCGGCGCAGGATGAGCTTCGCTGCACGCCCGCTGGAAACGATGGGTGCGATAGCCACATCCATCGTGTTCACAAGGCCGGGCAGCTCCAGCGGCAGGCCCGCGCCGGACACCACAGCGTCCACGCCTGCTTCCACGGCAGTGCGGATGGCTGCGGCGTAATCCTGCGTGGCCACCATGGCATTGACAGCCACCATGCCTGCACCTTTGGCAATTGTTTTTGCCTTTTGGATCTCCGCGGCCAGAGCACGGTGGTTGGCGCTGACCGGGTCGCGGGCAAAATCCGGCTCACGATAGCCCGCATCGGCGGTGGAGATGCACCCCATGCCGCCGCAGGCTGCCACGGCCCCCGCCAGCCCGCCGAGGGACACGCCCACGCCCATGCCGCCCTGCAGGATGGGCACGGACAGGGCCTTTTTGCCGAGGGTCAGCATTCTTCGCTCAGCGCATGGATGCGCTGCCTCCCGCTGTCCCACAGGTCATCCAGAATGTCGGCCGCCGGGCGCACTTCATGCAGCATTCCGGCCACCTGGCCGGCCATCAGGCTGCCGGTGGCAGTGTCGCCCTCAAACACGGCCCGGCGCAGGCTGCCGAGGGTGTATTTTTCCAGCTCCATTTTGTCAGCCCCGGCTTTTTCCTGCCGGACATACTCGCGGCTCATGCGGTTTTTCAGCACGCGCACCGGCGAACCGCCGATGCGGCCGGTGACGATGGTGTCGCTGTCCTTGGCCTTGAGCAGGGCTGCTTTGTAGTTTTCGTGGATGGGGCATTCCTCGCTCACCAGCAGGCAGGTGCCTACCTGCACGCCGCAGGCTCCCAGTGCCAGCGCTGCCGCCAGCTGACGGCCATCGGCGATGCCGCCAGCTGCGATGACGGGAACGCTCACGGCATCCACCACCTGCGGCACCAGAGCCATGGTGGCCATTTCACCCACATGTCCGCCGCTCTCGGTGCCCTCAGCGATGACGGCGTCGATGCCCAGTGGCTCCAAGTGCTTTGCCAGCACGGCAGCGGCGACCACCGGGATCACTTTGATGCCTGCAGCTTTCCACATGGGCACATATTTGCCCGGGTTGCCCGCGCCGGTGGTGACCACCTGCACGCCCTCTTCCACCACGATTTTTGCAAACTCGTCTGCCTGCGGGTGCATGAGCATGATGTTCACGCCGAAGGGCTTGTCGGTCAGTTCTTTGCAGCGGCGGATGTTCTGGCGCAGAGTGTCAGCGTTCATGCCGCCCGCGCCGATGATGCCCAGCGCACCGGCGTTGGAGCAGGCGGCGGCAAACTCGCCGGTGGCGATGTTGGCCATACCGCCCTGAATGATGGGGTATTTTGTGCCTAAAATCTCGTTCAGTAATTTCATATGATCGTCCTTAAATAAAGGCCTGCCCCCTACCTTTTATATTGAAAAATCGCTCCGCCCCAGGTCAGGCCGCCGCCGAAGCCGATGCAGGCCAGCAGCTGGCCCGGGGTCAACTGCCCGCTTTCGGCCAGTTCGTTGAGGGCCACTGGGATGCTGGCGGCGCTGGTGTTGCCGTGGCGGGCCATGTTTTTATAGAATTTGGCCGGGTCTGCTTTCAGGGCCCGGACGCAGTGGTCGATGATGCGGCTGTTGGCCTGATGGCAGACCACCCACGAGAGGTCGCCAAGGGTCAGCCGCGCTTCGTCCAGCACGGTGTGCAGGCACTTGGGCAGCACATCCACGGCAAAGCGGAACACGGCTCTGCCATCCATGGTGATGGGCGCGGAACCTGCACGGTTCGGCCCGCCCGCATGGAGCACATCGCTGCCCCGGGCGCCCAGAGTCAGGGCAAAAGGCGTGTCAGTCAGCTGGAAAATAGCGGCCCCAGCCCCGTCCCCGAACAGCACGCAGGTGGAGCGGTCGGAGGGGTCCATCAGGCGGGAAAGCGCTTCGCAACCGATGACGAGGGCGTACTGTCCGCCCAAAGTCGCCAGCAGCCCCTGTGCCACGGCCATGCCGTAGAGGAAGCCGGAGCAGGCTGCGTTGATGTCCAGCGCAGGCCGGTTCTCCGGCAGGCCCAGCGCCGCCTGCACATGACAGGCCACACTGGGGGTGGCATCGGGGGCGGACAGTGTGGCGCAGATGCAGCAGGCGATGTCGGCAGGGGAGAGGCCGCTGCGCTCCAGAGCCTGCTTTGCCGCCTGGATGGCCAGCGTGGCGGCGGATTCGTCCTCCGTGCACCAGTGGCGGGTGCGGATGCCGGTGCGGCTGGTGATCCACTCGTCGCTGGTGTCCACCATGCGGCTCAGGTCTTCGTTGGTGACCGTGCGGCCGGGCTGTGCCCCGCCGGTGGCGATCAGCTGTAAACCGTTCATGCGTTCCTCGTTTCTCCGATCTGGCGGTATTTCTGATAGCGCTGGTCAGCCAGCGCCCGGCCGCTCATGCGGCACAGCTCTTTCAGGTGCACCCGAAGGGCGGCATCCATCTGCTCAAACAGGGCAGTGTGGCTGCGCTGAGCTCCGCCCACCGGTTCCGGGATGATCTCATCCACGATGCCGTCGTGGTACAGGTCCTGCGCGGTCAGTTTCATCAGCTCGCAGGCTTCGCCGCTGCGGGAGGCGTCCTTCCACAGGATGCTGGCAAAGCCCTCGGGGCTCAGCACGGAGTAGACGGCGTTTTCCAGCATGAGGATGTGGTTTGCCACGCCCAATGCCAGTGCACCGCCGGAGGAACCCTCGCCGGTGACCACCGCAATGACCGGAACGGTCAGGCCGCTCATCTCCATCAGGTTGCGGGCAATGGCTTCGCCCTGTCCGCGCTCTTCGGCATCTTTGCCGGGGTAAGCGCCCGGGGTGTCGATGAAGGTGATGATGGGCCTGCCGAACTTTTCGGCCTGTTTCATCAGGCGCAGGGCTTTGCGGTAGCCCTCCGGCCCCGGCATGCCGAAGTTGCAGGCCATGTTCTCTTCCAGCGTGGAGCCTTTGCGGTGGCCGATGACGGTCACGGGCATCCCGTGGAACCGGGCCACGCCGCCCAGGATGGCCGCATCCTCCTTGCACTGGCGGTCGCCCCGCTGCTCAAAGAAGTCGGTGAACAGGGCGGAGACGGTCTCGTCGATGTGGGGACGCTCCGGGTGCCGGGCCAGAAAGACCCGGTCTTCGGCGGTCAGCGGGCCGCAGGTGCGGAGGATCTCATCCTCTTCCACGGCCAGCTCTGCCAGTTCGGATGCATGGGCTGTGAGGGCGTCCATGTCGTCGCCGCTGCCTTTCAGTGCGGCGATCTGAGCGTCCAGCGGAGCCAGCTGCTCCAGAATTTCCTTGATCATTCGTGTTTTCCTCCTGCATGGAGCTGCAAGATCTGGATCAGGGTATCCCGCAGCTGGCTGCGGGGCACCACCTGATCCACAAAGCCGTGCTCCATCTGGAATTCGCTGCGCTGGAACCCGGCGGGCAGCTTTTCACCGATGGTCTGCTCAATGACGCGGGGCCCGGCAAAGCCGATGAGGGCCCCGGGCTCAGCCAGCATGATATCGCCAAGGCTGGCGAAGCTGGCGGTGACGCCGCCGGTGGTGGGGTGGGTGAGCACGCTGACAAACAGGCCGCCTTTCGCGGAAAAGCGCTGGATGGCTGCGCTGGTCTTGGCCATCTGCATCAGGCTGAAAATGCCCTCCTGCATCCGCGCCCCGCCGCTGGCCGAAAAAATGACCAGAGGAAGATGCTTTGCGGCGGCGTGCTCAATGGCACGGGTGATCTTGTCGCCCACGGTGCTGCTCATGCTGCCCATGAAAAAGCGGCTGTCCAGCACGGCGGCGACGCACCCCACCCCGCCGATGCGGCCCGTAGCTGTGACAGCCGCTTCGTTCAGGCCGGTCTTGTTCCGGGCAGCGGAAAGCTTTTCGCTGTAGCCGGGGAAGTGGAGCACATCCTGCGGGGCGAGGTCGGCGTCCAGTTCACGGAAGCTGCCGCGGTCCAGCACCAGGCTGAGCCGGTAGTATCCGCCGATGGGCATGTGAAAGCCGCAGTTGGGGCAGACGAAAAGGCTTCTGGCCCAGAGGGTGCGGGCAGCACGGCGGCCGCACTGTTTGCATTCCACGAACTGGGGTTCGTGCCAGACGGCACCGGCGTCCCGTTTGGCTTTCAGCTGGAAGGTGCGTTCCCGCATCCGGCCGGGAAAAAGATCTCGGATATCGTTCATTGTGGTTTGCCTCGTGTCACCCGGCTCAGGCGTGTGCGGTGATATAGTTGAAGATGTCGCCCACGGTCTTGAGGTTTGCCAGCTCCTCATCCGGAATGGACACGCCGCAGGCGTCTTCCAGCGCCATGTTCAGCTCCACAGCGTCCAGGCTGTCGGCTTCCAGATCTTCGGTCAGGCTGGCTTCCATGGTCACCTTGTCCTCGTCGCAGTTCAGGGTGTCAACAACGATCTTCTTCATTTCTTCAAACGTCATGGTAGTGTTCTCCTTTGATTGTCTTATGTGATTTTTAAATTGTCTAAAATATTTGAGGTATTTGAAACACGACCATTATACCCGAAATGTCCAATAAGTCAAGAATAATAGTTAAAATATTTTATCTTTTACAATTCTGACACACTTTGCGGCAAAAGAAAAAGGCGTGACCGAAGTCACGCCAGTGAGAAGTGGTTCTGCTTTTGGCCCGGCATGGGGCCTTGGTGGTGTTCAGGCAGCGGTGTTCCACTGCAGGCCGGCAGCCTGCGCGGCAAGCTCGTCCGCCTGCTGCTGAGTGAGCACCCGGCACTTGACCATTCGCCGCAGCACAGTCTGCATCCGTTTGAGGGCCAGTTCCGGGCTGCTGGCGTAGGTGGAAGGAGCTTTGGGCAGGCCCGCCAGCAGGACGGCTTCGGCGTCGGTGAGCTGTGAGGCGGACTTTCCGAAGTAGCCCTCGGCAGCTTCCTCAATGCCATAGCAGCCGCTGCCGAAATAGATGGTGTTGGCGTACATCTCAAAGATCTGCTCCTTGGTGTAGGCCTTTTCCAAATCAATGGCGGCAAAAGCTTCCGCCGCCTTGCGGGTGAGGTGTTTTTCCTGAGTGAACAGCGCGTTCTTGGCCAGCTGCTGGGTCAGGGTGCTGCCGCCCTCGGACAGCGAATGGCTGCGCAGGTTGGTCAGCAGTGCACGCAGGATGGCTCCGGGGTCGATGCCTTTATGGGTCATGAAGTGCTCGTCCTCGGTGCAGATAACTGCGTTGACGTAGATCTGCGGCAGTTCATCGTAGGCGGCGTAATGGGCGCGGGAAGAGATGCTGTCATATAGAGTAGAGATGGGGGTAGTGCGGACCGCGCTCTCATAGAGCTGATGGCCCTGATACACGAACCACCCGCCTGCTGCCAGCAGCCCCAGCAGCAGGACGAGCAGGATGGTGAGCAGGGACTGCTTGATAAAACGGAAAAACCGGTGGATCATCGGGAAAACTCCTTTTTGGCTCGGAAGGGTGTGAATACACACCTATTATAACGGATAGATTTGAATGTTTTGTGACGAGGGACTAAGATGCAGGTTCTCAGCTCCGGTGGCCACCGGAGCTGAGGGAGGGAAAGATGCAGTTTTTGGATGAACAGTCCGACTCTTGCGTGAATTGCACAAGCCGGGCGGCGAAACACCGGCATTCTGTCGTGCAGAAAATGCAAACTTCAAAAAAATGGAATTAACCTATTGACAAACTGGGTAAGAGGGGATATAATGCAGACAACAAATCCACAAACCTAGTGGGAAATTGAAATAGGCTTGTAGATGAGTGGGAAAGAAATTCTGGAAAGGAGGGCACAGAAATGAAGCTGATTTGGACGAACCTGCTGCATGCAAACTTCCGCTGTGGGCGAATGTGCGGTGACCGGGCAGAACATCTGGCTGTGAACTGTACGATGCCCTCTTGTGCACGAATGTGTACCCGAATGTGACGTCGGCAGAAAAAGCTTTGAATTGTGTTTGCCCGGTGCGTTTTGTATCACGCATCGGGATTTTTTGTATCAGAAAATTATACTAAAAGTTGAAATAGAGAGGTAAAATACTATGTCTAACTATAAATTTGAGACCCTGCAGCTTCACGTTGGCCAGGAGCAGGCCGATCCCGCAACCGATTCCCGTGCAGTGCCTATTTACCAGACCACTTCTTACGTCTTCCGCAACAGCCAGCACGCTGCTGACCGTTTCGGTCTGGCTGATGCAGGCAACATCTATGGCCGTCTGACCAACTCTACGCAGGATGTTTTCGAAAAGCGCATCGCTGCTCTGGAAGGCGGCGTGGCTGCTCTGGCCACCGCTTCCGGCGCTGCTGCTATCACCTACACCATCGAGGCTCTGGCTCAGGCTGGTGACCACATCGTGGCCCAGAAGACCATCTACGGCGGCAGCTACAACCTGCTGGAGCACACCCTGACCCAGTTCGGCGTCAGCACCACCTTCGTCAACGCTCATGATCTGGCTGAGGTGGAGAACGCCATCCAGCCCAACACCAAGGCGGTTTATCTGGAAACTCTGGGCAACCCCAACAGCGATATCCCCGATATCGACGCTATCGCAGCCATCGCTCACAAGCACGGCCTGCCGCTGGTCATTGACAACACCTTCGGCACCCCGTACCTGATCCGTCCCATTGAGCACGGCGCAGACATCGTTGTCCACTCTGCCACCAAGTTTATCGGCGGCCACGGCACCACCCTGGGCGGCATCATCGTGGACAGCGGCAAGTTCGACTGGAAGGCAAGCGGCAAGTACGGCAACATTGCTGACCCCAACCCCAGCTACCACGGCGTTTCCTTCGCCGATGCTGCAGGCCCCGCTGCTTTTGTCACCTACATCCGTGCTATCCTGCTGCGTGACACCGGTGCTACCATCTCTCCGTTCAACGCATTCCTGCTGCTGCAGGGCACCGAGACCCTGAGCCTGCGCATTGAGCGCCATGTGGAGAACACTAAGAAGGTCGTGGAGTTCCTGGCCAACCATCCGCAGGTCGAGAAGGTCAACCACCCCTCTCTGCCGGATCACCCGGATCACGCCCTGTATGAGAAGTATTTCCCCAACGGCGGCGCATCCATCTTCACCTTCAACATCAAGGGCGGCCGTGAGGAAGCATTCAAGTTCATCGACAACCTGAAGGTCTTCTCTCTGCTGGCAAACGTTGCTGACGTGAAGAGCCTGGTCATCCACCCGGCTTCCACCACCCACAGCCAGCTGAACGACGAGGAACTGGCCGAGCAGCAGATCTATCAGAACACCATTCGCCTGTCCATCGGCACTGAGCACATCGACGACATCATTGCCGATCTGGAAGCAGGCTTCGCAGCCGTCCGCGGCGAATAAATCTTCCGTCGCCTCCCATCTCTGACGGAACGGAAACCTTGCCTTTATCTTCTCCTGAATTGTGTATAAACTCTTTGTATCCTGATTCCTGAACACGCAGCATGTCCCCGGCAGAAAACTGTCGGGGACATGCTGTTTTTTGCGTGCCGGAGATGCTGCGCGAAAAAAGATGAAATTTTGGAAAGATTTTACTTGACAAAGAAGCAACACGTTTTTATAATATGTGTGTCGGTTAGTGATTACTAATAATTGGCCGGTTTTCTCCTGCGGGAACAGGAGCATTTTTTGGAACAAAAGGTTAGCGCTTGCAAACTTTTTTGTCTGGATGTTCCGCGACCTTCCCGCAGTAAAAAATTCTCTGAGAGTTAGTGCGTTCTAACACTTGGACACGGCCCATAAAAAGAAAGGAGTGTTTTCATGAGACCGAAGAAAGTGATTTCCCTGGTGCTGTCTGCTGCCATGGCAGCAAGCATGATGGCTACCCCCGTTCTGGCAGCTGCCCCCGAGGCAACTGAGAACGGCTTCTTTGACAGCCTGATCGATACCCTGACCGGTAAGAGCTATACTTACCTGTACGCTGGCCTGAACTGGAGCGAGTACTGGGCAAACGAGAATGTGTATGCCGCTGGCAACACCACTCCCTCTGCTCAGCTGGACAGCCATGATGAGCACGACATGGGCGGCTTCGACGCTGTTTCCCGCGCCACCACCAACCACGGCCTGCACCGCGGCAGCTTCCAGCAGACCGCTGTGATCTACGGCACGGACGGCAGCGCTTACACCGTTTCTCACTGGTCCGCTGACGGCTCCACCTTCTATACCCCGGACGGCACTGCCTACGGCTGGAGCAAGGGCACCGTCACCAAGCCCGACGGCACCACCTCCAAGATGGATCACTATGAGATCCTGGGCACCAAGTATGTTCCTGTCCGCGTTGCTACCTCTGATCTGGAGGACTTCTGCTCCAAGTACGCTGTCGTGATGAACGGCGGCGAGCTGGTGGGCGGCTATGCTGAGGGCCAGATCCCTGTTTACAGCCTGGTGGCAGCAGTTGATGCCAACACCAACGGCCTGAAGTACGCCACCAAGAGCGGCGACGGCTACACCTTCTCTGCTGCACACAGCGGCAAGGGCTCCGGCATTGCAGACGCTGAGCAGAAGACTGCCAGCGACCTGAAGGTCGAAGTGGCAAGCGGCGATGATGTGGGCAGCTTCGGCGAGTTCATCCGTGTGAACATCACCGGCAACTACGGCGAGCTGGGCTCCCGTATGCAGTCCACCACCTGGACCTACTACGGCAGCGACAGCACCTACACCAAGGCTAAGGCTACCTACGGCACCAAGTTCGCAGCCGACAACTGGATGCACAAGGCCAACGGCATCCAGCTGGGCCTGACCGATTCCGTCCGCTTCCAGCTGCCTGAGGGCACCGACGGCACCGGTTACTGGGCTATCACCATCCACGCTCTGGGCTATGCTGACACCGTCATCAAGATCCAGACTACCATTGACAACCTGGCAAAGCACGAGCTGGCCTCTGACGCTGACCGCGCTGCTCTGCAGGCTGTGGTCAACCAGGCTCAGGCTCTGAATAAGAACAGCTACACCGCTGCAAGCTGGGCAAACCTGGAGACCGAGCTGGACGAGAGCGTCGAGCTGCTGGCAAAGAGCACCCTGTATAAGGCTGCTGTTCTGGAGCAGGTCGGTCACCTGACCGAAGCCATCCAGGCCCTGCAGGCACGCTGAGCGTTCACCTGAAAAAACTGTAAACTTTGAAAACAAGGTCGCTCCCCAACCGGAGTGACCTTGTTTTCCGTGTCTGAGAGGGGTATTTCATGAGGGAAACGAAACTGGGCAGGCGGCTGCTGCCGCTGGTGCAGCTGCTTCCGGCTGTGGCTGTGGCGGCGGCTGTGCTGCTCACGCTGCCGCGCACGGCACCGGTGCTGGCTGCTGTGCCCGAGCGGCTGGAGGCTGTGCAGGAAGCAGCCAGCGAGGCCGCGCCGGAGCAGACGCCGGAAGAAGAAATTGAGCCTGCGCTGCCCTATGCCGACGGCGTTTACACGGGTTCGTCCCGGGGCTATGGCGGCAAGGTGAGTGTGCAGGTCACCATGGAGGGCGGCCACATCACAGATCTGCAGATCCTGAGCGCCAAGCACGAGACTTCCAATTTCCTGCGCCGCGCAAAGCGCCTGCTGAGCATGGTGCTGGACGCCCAGACCTGGGAGGTGGACGCTGTGTCCGAAGCCACCTACACCTCCCGCGGCATTCTGGGTGCCATCAAAAACGCGTTGACCGGCGAAGTAGTCAACAACCCCCTGCCGCCGCAGCCGAAACCTGCCGAGCCGCTGGTTGAAGAGGTGTTTGAGACGCCGTCGGCTTATCGTGACGGCGTTTACACCGCCACCGCAGAGGGCTTTGGCGGGCCCATCACGGTGCAGGTGACCATCACCGGCGATGCCATCACCGATATCACGGTGGTGAGCCATGACGGTGAGACCGCTTCCTATTTCTCCAAGGCCCGCCGCGTGATCTCCGCCATTCTGGAGACCGGCACCCCGGAGGGGGTGGACGCTGTGTCCGGTGCCACTTATTCCTCCACCGGTCTGCTGAACGCTGTGAAGCAGGCCCTGGCCAAGGCGGCCACGGAGGCTGCACCGGCAGAAGGGGAGACCGAGATCCCGGCTTCTGAGGTCACAGAGCCGGCGGAAAGCCCTGCTGCGTCCGAAGAGACGCCTGCAGAATCCGTGCAGCAGCCCACCTGGGAGGTGGTTCAGCCCGAAGAGGATGAGCCCTTCCAGTGGGTGAAGGACGTGTGGGCGGCGCTGTTCCCTGAAGGGGAAGCGGCGTCGGAGAGCGCGTCCGGCCCGGTGTTCTATGCGCAGCCCTCTTCTGAGGCCGCGTCGGAAGCCGCAGACAGTGCTGCGGCTCAACCGGAACAGCCAGAGGAAACGGAGGATGCAAGCGAATGAAACATCGGAATTTTGTGCTCCGGGCGGTGAACCTGCTGCTGATCCTGGGCGTGCTGTGGCAGTATCAGCAGGTGGCCGTGGTGCGTGCAGATGCCGTGGCACAGCGCCAGCAGGAGATCAGTGAGGCGGAAGCTTGGAACGCTTCGGTTCTGCAGGCGCAGCAGGCAGAATCGGAAGCTGAAGCCCAGTCTGGCCCCAAGGACGGCACTTATGAGGGCAGTGCCTTCGGTTTTGGCGACCTCATCACTGTGTCGGTGACCCTCAAAGACGGCAAAATGACTGATATTTCGGTCATCAGCGCCGACGGCGAGGACAAGCCCTATTACAAGCAGGCGGTGTCCGTGCTGAACAAGATGCTGGACGCCCAGTCCACCGATGTGGACACCGTGTCTGGTGCCACCCTGACGGCGGACGGCCTCATTGATGCAGTGGCGGATGCCCTGGGAAAGGCGGAGGAATGATGGAAACCACTGAAAAGAAACCTCTCACCGCCGCCCAGAAGAAACAGCGGGTTCTCAAACGGCGGGCCTGGCTGCGGGCGGGCATTCAGGCGGTGTTCTTCGTCGCCATGCCCGGAGCTTTCGTGGCGGGCTTCAACGGCGTCAAGCAGCTGTTTCTGCGCATCGGTGCAGGTGAGGTGCTGCAGTTGGACAGCTTCACCCTCTCGCTGCTGGGCCTGTGCGGCTTCACTATCCTGTTCGGCCGCTTCTTCTGCGGCTATGTGTGCGCCTTCGGCAGCCTGGGCGATTTCGTCTGGTGGCTGTCCGGGCTGGTGCAGAAGAAGCTGCTCCACCGCAAAAAGCAGTTTCAGCTGCCGGAAAAGGCCGTGAACCTCGGCCAGAAGGTCAAGTATCTGGTGCTGGCCGTCATTGCGGCACTGTGTGCTGCGGGTGTTTACGGTCAGCTCACCGGCTGGAGCCCCTGGGAAGTGTTCTCCCGGCTCACGGCCCTGCGCACTCCGCCTGCAGGCTTTGGGCTTGGCATTGCGCTGTTCGTGCTCATCCTCATCGGCATGGCCGTGCAGCCCCGGTTCTTCTGCCAGTTTTTGTGCCCTATGGGTGCAGTGTTCGCCCTGCTGCCGGTGCTGCCTTTTGCACAGCTGCACCGTAATGGAGAAAACTGCATCGCGGGATGCAATGCCTGCGCCCGCCGCTGCCCGGTGAACCTGAAGCTGGATGACGAGAGCCTGCGCAGCGGTGAATGCATCGCCTGTGAGGCCTGCGTGGGCACCTGCCCCCGCAGCAACATCAGCCGCTGGGACCTGACCCTGAGCGCAGAGCGCTTCTGGCTGCCCATGCTGGCCAAGGCCGTGCTCTTCTTTGTGATGGGCGTGTGTCTGGGCTTCTGCCGGTTCTTCTGAGCGGATACCACTCGAATCCTGTAAACTCATATGTAAAGGGGCCGCTGCACAGTATTGGTGCAGCGGCCCCTTTTTATGCGATGGCATCAATCAGCCGCTTTTCTGCATCCTCCAGCGGTTCTGAAAACGCAACGGCAAGTTCTTCCCGCAGAACACACTCCACCATCTGATAAAAGTGAACGTCCATCGTGTTGACCTTGCGGCCCCGGCTGCGCTGTGCGGCCTGCTTTTGGTACAGTTCCTTGAACAGTTTCAGATACTCATAGAATTCGTTGGTGTGAAGCATCGCCTGATAATGCTCGGCCAAAACAGCCTGATTGTTGGAAGTTGAAGCCGGAAGTTCTTCGGACTTTATTTTCTCAAAATCCGCCGCGATTTGTTCCGCAGAACTGACCGGACGGAGAACGCCTTCCCGTGCGGTTGGAATATAACTGCGGTCATGAGAATCCGAAAAGGTTGGGCGAAGGGTGTAGTAATCCTTCGCCGGTTCATCACAAAAGCTCTGCGGCCCGACACTTTCGATTTCATTGACTCCAAGATTACCGTAAACCACGAGCGTTCCTGCTTGATACTGTGCCATATTGTTCCTCTTTCATCTGACTGGAACCGCCTGTGCAAAACAGACTTTCCAGCGTGTTTTTCTTCCTTTCTATTTTACCACAAACCCACGAACGGCTTCAAAGGCGGTTTTCCACAAAGTTTGCATCGTGCAATATGCGCAGAATGCCTAGGCAAATTCTTGTGCAAAAGTACCTTTGCAAATCAGGCCGGGAATCCGTTGCATGATCGTTCTGGCCGCGGCTTACCTGATTTTCGAGACCTACCGTGAGCTGAGTGCGAAAGGAGAATGCCTCGAACTACCATATCGCACTTGGACAGCGGTGTGATCGGGATTGAAAAGTGCGCGGAAATCATGGAGGGTCTTGTTTGAATGGCCTTTCAGGTGTAATCGGCCAATACAGTAAAACGCCGCCCACCTGCGAAACAGAACGCAGGTGGGCGGCGTTATTGTCAATAACGCTTTATAAAGGAGAGTTAATCTTCTAACCCATGGCTCCCGGCCACATTCTTCAAATATTCCTCCGGGTCGCCATTCAGAATTAAATCCGCATAACCCAGCGGGTCATTGTAGATAAGGTAATCGAGTTCTGTCTGTTGCACCATCGTCACATCCAGTGCATCTTCGACCCCGGTGCAGTCAATAGAGATTTTTCTTCCATCCCGGAGCAGCAGCTCCACACACCCGGTATCCATGTTGAATTTGCAAGCTCTTTCATCGTACTTCATGTTCGTGTCCTTTCTGCCTTACGGCACCTTTACAGTTGTAACTTTCGTGATACGATTTTTCTGATAAGGTTTTGGACACACAGCGGTCGGGAAGGAGCCGGAGCTTGTCGGGGCGAGGCCCCTCCATCTTGCTCACGCAAGACCGCTCTGCCGCTTAAAAGCCCCACTGGGGCTTTCATTGCTGAGCAACCGCGGCATTCTCATTTCCGAAGAAAACAAAAAATCCGAACCCTTCTCCTATTGAGAAAAGGTTCGGATTTTCTTTGTTAAGTGCGGATAAGAGGACTTGAACCTCCACCGAGTTGCCCCGATTAGAACCTGAATCTAACGCGTCTGCCAATTCCGCCATATCCGCTTATTTTGTTTTCGTTCTTTGCTGTGTCGCTCGGAACGATAGTTATTATACCAGATATCCAGAGAATGTCAAGCGCTTTTTTCGAATTTTTCTGACAAATTTTTTTCTCAAATTTGATGCACTCTGAATTGGCGCTGCATAGCGAAAAATCTGCCAAAGTGTGATACAATAAACAAGACGCGCCAGAAGACATTCCGGTGCAGACTGAGAAACGAGGGAATTTTCAATGCTGAATGTTATCATTTTTCTGATCGGCGCAGGCATCATGTTCTACATGGCGCTGCGCAGTGTGCTGGCCCGGCGCAGGCTGCGCACTCAGGGCGAAAAGGTGTCGGCCACGGTGGAAGGCATTGTCCAGAGCCGGGACGGCGCGGCCTATGTGCTGGCCTTTTCCACGGCGGGGGGCAGCCACCGTCTGCACTACCCCAAGCCCTCCCGCAGCAAAGACCTTGCGGTTGGCAGTGCTGTCACCTTATATTACGACCCGGAAGACCCGGAAAAAATGTATGTCGAGGGCGACCGCTCGGTGCTGGGGGCAGAAGTGCTCTACGCTGTGCTGGGCGCAGCCCTGCTGGTGCTGACTGTGGGCATCGCACGATGAAAGGGGAGAGCAGAACATGAAACTGGAACATTTTGGCATGGCAGAGCCGGGTGACTGCCGTTTGGTCTTCACAGCCAGCGCGGAGGAACTGGCTGCATCCCTTGCGGCGGAGCAGGCGTCTGCGGATGCGCCGCAGGACGAAGATGATCTGCTGACGGCGGCGGTGAACCGCACCATTCTGGCAGGCTTTTCACCGCTGTATGAGCAGCTGGTGAAGGATTATAGTCTTGTGCCGGTGACGGATCCGGATTTTGAGCTGCTGGCGGTGAACCGTGCCGAGGGCTTCCGGGCGGGGGCGCAGTTCTACGCCCTGCCGCCGCTGGAACTGGGGGATTACACCGGCTTCGTGCAGGCCGTGGAGCCCCATCCCATCCGCCAGCTGACCATTGAGCTGGAGATCAACCGCCATCACGGCGACGAGGAACGCGCGGCTGATGCCGAGGGCAAAGCGGCCCTGCGCCGTCAGGTGGCCCGGGACATCTGGGCCCAGCGGTGCGTGCAGGCACAGGAGCGGGCCCGCAAGGAGCTGGTGTGGCAGCTGGGCGGCAGCGTGAAGGGCCCGCTGCCAAAGCAGCTGGTGGGAGGAAACTATTTCGCCGAGCAGCGGCAGTTCAACCTGCGCCTGCAGGCCAACGGCATCAACTTTGACCAGTTCCTCAAGGTGCGGGGGCAGACGGTGGAAGAGTTCCGCGCATGGCTCCATGCACAGGCAGAGCGCAAACTGCGCAGCTGGCTGGGGCTTTTGCTGGTGGCAGAAAAAGAGGGCCTTGCTCCCCCGGACGCTGCGGTGAGCGAAGCCCTTGCGCACTGGGACGCCAAGCTGGACGGGGAGCGCACTTTCCCCGCCAACGACGCCCGCAAGGTGCGCCAGCGTCTGGCCCGGCAGCGGGCAGAGCAGTTCATCGTGGAACA
This sequence comes from Oxalobacter sp., assembly GCA_963615785.1. Classification (GTDB taxonomy): domain Bacteria; phylum Bacillota; class Clostridia; order Oscillospirales; family Ruminococcaceae; genus Faecalibacterium. The sequence goes on from CAVEID010000002.1 coordinate 102,629, forward strand.
CTCCACCCTCACCCCGCCGCCGGAAGAACCGGTGGTGCAGCAGATCGGGTAAAAGGAACAAAACGACAAAAAGGCCGACGCTTTTGCGTCGGCCTTTTGCCGTTTAATTTACTGCTTGGGGAATGCCTGGTTCCAAACCTGGATCACGCGGTACTTGGGCGTCCAGACGTCAGGATCGAAGCGGCCGTCCTTCTTCGCGGTCAGCAGGCCCTGCTCCACGCACCACTGGGCGGCTTTGGCCGTCTCGGGGTCGGTCACGTCAGCAAAGGCGGGCTGTGCGGCGGGTTCGGGTTTGCCCTTCTCCGTCCAGATCAGCAGCGCAAGCTGGCTGCGGCTGGACGGGATGCCGGCACCATCGGGCAGAAGGCTGTGCAGGATGACCCGGGTGGTGATCTCATAGCCGCCCCACACGGCTGCGCCGCCAATGGCTGCAGCGGCAAGGGCACCGCCTGCGGAATCATCGTCTGTGTCCAGACCGAAATCCGGGTCCATGGGGTGCTCCGGGTCTTCCGGGGTAACGGGGGCGGGCTCTTCTACCTCGCCGAAAGTGAGGGTGAACGTCCCGGTCTCTCCGTTGCCCAGATCATATTCGTAGGAGAGTTCGGTCGTGCCATACGGCACGGTCAGGATGTTCTCCCACACGGCAGCATCTGCGGGCCAGTTGGCCTTGCTGGCATCAAAGCCCGGCAGGGTGGAAAGGTCGAACTGGCCGGTTCCGCTCACTGTGATCGGGAGCTTGTTGTCAGAGCAGTCCAACTTGCTCAGCGCAGTATTCTTGCTCAGATCCAGGCTGGTGAGCTGGTTTTTAGAGCAGATCAACCGGGTCAGGTCGGTGTTCTGGCTCAGGTCAAGACTGGTGAGCTGGTTGCCGGAGCAGCCCAGCTCGATCAGATAGGCGTTCTTGCTCAGGTCAAGGCTGGTGAGGCGATTGTTATAACAGTACAGATAGGCCAGCATGACATTTTCGCTCACGTCCAGTTCGTCGAGCTGGTTGCCATAGCATTCCAGCTCGATCAGCTCGGAGTTCTGGCTCACGTCCAGCTTGGTCAGCTGGTTGTCATAACATTTCAGCGACTTCAGGTTCGGGAAGTGCTCTATGCCGGTCAGGTCGCTGATGCCCATGCCGCTGACATCGATCACGGTCACGGCGTTCTGCTCAGCTGTGCTGAGGATGCCGTCGCCGTCCGTGTCGATTTCCTGTTTCACATAGTCAAGGAAGGCTTTGTCCGGGAAGCTGGTGTCGTTGATAGGAATATCGTTGGGGTCTTTTACTTCGTCGAAGATAAGGGTGAAGCTCTGATAGGTGCCGGTGCTTCCGTCCTGCCGGGTGTCATACTGGTAGGTGAGAGACGTGGTGTTGTAAGGCACGGTCAGGATGCCGTTTTCCACTTTGACATCATCAGGCCATTTGGCTCTGCTGAGATCAAAGTCCGGCAGGGTGGAAAGGTCGAACTGGCCGGACTCGCTCACGGTGATCGGATACTTGTTGCCGGAGCAGCCCAACCAAGTCAGCGCGGTGTTCTTGCTCAGGTCAAGGCTGGCGAGCTGGTTGCCGGAGCAGTCCAGACCAGTCAGCGCAGTATTGCTGCTTAGGTCCAGGCTGGTGAGTTGATTATTTTCGCATACCAGCGTGGTCAGCTTGGAGTTCTGGCTCACGTCCAAACTGGTGAGCTGGTTGCCGGAGCAGTCCAACTCGATCAGATAGGCGTTCTGGCTCAGGTCAAGGCTGGCGAGCTGGTTGCCGGAGCAGTTCAGACCAGTCAGCGCAGTGTTGCTGCTTAGGTCCAGGCTGGTGAGTTGATTATTTTCGCATACCAGCGTGGTCAGCTTGGAGTTCTGGCTCACGTCCAAACTGGTGAGCTGGTTTTCGGAGCAGAACAGATAGACCAGAACGGAGTTCTTGCTCAGATCCAGGTCGGTGAGCTGGTTTTTAGAGCAGATCAACCGGGTCAGGCCGGTGTTCTGGCTCAGGTTAAGACTGATGAGCTGGTTGCCGGAGCAGTCCAACTGAGTCAGCGCGGCATTCTGGCTCAGGTCAAGGCTGGTGAGCTGGTTGGACTCGCAGGACAGCTTGGTCAACTTAGTGTTTTGGCTCACATCCAGACGGGTGAGCTGGTTGTTTTTACAGTCCAGCGTTTCCAGATTCGGGAAGAGCTCGATGCCGGTCAGGTCTTTGATGGAAGCTTGATTGACATAGAGCTCGGTCGCGTTGTTCCGCTCGTCCTGGCTGAGGGTGCCGCTGCCGTCCTTGTCAAAACAGAACTCTACACGGTCGCGGAAGTTTTCATCCGGGAAGTAGTCTGCTGTGATGGGAATATCGTTGGGGTCTTTTACTTCGTCGAAGGTAAGGGTGAATTCCCAGCAATCGGTGGAGTTTCCATTGCCCTGTACGTCATATTGGTAGGTGAGAGACGTGGTGTTGTAAGGCACGGTCAGGATGCCGTTTTCCACTTTGACATCATCAGGCCATTTGGCTCTGCTGAGATCAAAGTCCGGCAGGGTGGAAAGGTCGAACTGGCCGGACTCGCTCACGGTGATCGGATACTTGTTGCCGGAGCAGCCCAACCAGGTCAGCGCGGTGTTCTTGCTCAGGTCAAGGCTGGTGAGTTGATTATTTTCGCATACCAGCGTGGTCAGCTTGGAGTTCTGGCTCACGTCCAAACTGGTGAACTGGTTTTCGGAGCAGTCCAGCGAGGTCAGCTCAGTGTTCTTGCTCACATCCAAGCTGGTGAGCTTGTTTTCGGAGCAGTCCAGCGAGGTCAGCTCAGTGTTCTTGCCCACGTCCAAGCTGGTGAGCTGGTTTTCTAAGCAGAACAGCCGGGTCAGCGCAGTGCTCTTGCTCAGGTCAAGGCTGGTGAGCTGGTTGTTTTGGCATTCCAGATAGGTCAGTGCGGTGTTGCTGCTCACATCCAGGCTGGTGAGCTGGTTGTTTTGGCATTCCAGCCAGGTCAGTGCGGTGTTGCTGCTCACATCCAGACTGGTGAGCTGGTTGTTAGAGTAGCGCAGATAGGTCAGCGCCGTGTTCTTGCTCACATCCAGACTGGTGAGCTGGTTGTTGTGGCAGTTCAGATGAGTCAGCTCAGTGTTCTTGCTCAGGTCAAGGCTGGTGAGCTGGTTGCCGGAGCAGTCCAGCGTGTTCAGATTCGGAAAAAGTTCGATGCCGGTCAGGTCTGTGATATGACAGGAACTGAAATAGATCGCGGTCACTCTGTTCCGCTCAGCCTGACTGAGGGAGCCGTCTTTGTTTCTGTCGTAATACGACGCCACACGGTCGCGGAAGTTTTCATCCGGGAAGTGGGCAGGGTCAATGGGGATATCGCCCGTTTCATCCAACAGCGAGGTGCCGGGTTCCGCAGCGGGCAGGGCCGCAGCACTTTCCGCCAGTGCAGGGGCGCACAGGCTGAGGGCCATGGCGCAGGAAAGCAAGCCTGCCGTCAGCCGCTTGCCGGTGTGGTTCAGTTTCATGCAGAGACCTCCTTTTTGGGGCGGGGGAGAGCACGCTCCGCCGCTTGTTTACTCTGGCTTGACTTTACCATAAAGTGGGACCAAAATGAATCAAACCTGCGCGAAACACCCCAAAAACGACGTGAAAAACCCGGGCAGCGGCCTGATCGCACACTGCCCGGGTTTTGTGGGTTTATTGATATGCTGCCTTTCTCAGGTTTCCACGCCCTCAAACTGGCTGTTGTACAGCTTGGCGTAGAAGCCGCCTGCGGCCAGCAGTTCGTCGTGGCTGCCCTGTTCCACGATGTGGCCGTCCTTCATCACGAGGATGACGTCGGCTTCGCGGATGGTGGAAAGGCGATGGGCCACGATGAAGCTGGTGCGGCCCTGCATCATGCGGGCAAAGGCCTTCTGGATGCGCACCTCGGTGCGGGTGTCGATGGAGGACGTTGCTTCGTCCAGGATCAGCATCGGCGGCAGGCAGAGCATCACGCGGGCAATGCACAGCAGCTGCTTCTGGCCCTGACTGATGTTGCCGCCATCCTCGGCGATGACCGTATCATAGCCCTCGGGCAGGCGGCGGATGAAGCTGTCGGCGTGGGCGGCTTTGGCCGCTGCCACGATCTCCTCAAGGCTGGCGTCCGGCTTGCCGTAGGCGATGTTCTCCCGCACGGTGCCGGCACGCAGCCAGGTGTCCTGCAGCACCATGCCGTAGCTGCCGCGCAGGGAAGCGCGGGTCACATCCCGGATATCAGTGCCGGACACTTTGATGCCGCCGCCGTTGACGTCATAGAAGCGCATCAGCAGGTTGATGAGGGTGGTCTTGCCGCAGCCCGTGGGGCCCACGATGGCGATGCGCTGGCCGGGCTTCACGTCCAGATTCAGTCCCTCGATCAGCGGGCGGTCGGGCAGATAGCGGAAGGAGACATCTTCCAGCTGCACATGGCCGTCCGGCTGCAGCACTTTGGCGTTGTCCGCTTCCGGCACCTGATCGTCGGCGTCCAGCAGCTCAAACACGCGTGCGGCGCAGGCCAGAGCGTTCTGCAGCTCGGTGACCACACCGGAAATTTCATTGAAGGGCTTGGTGTACTGGTTGGCGTAGCTCAGGAACACGCTGAGCTGGCCGATGGTGATGCCGCCGCGCACGGTGTACAATGCACCCACAAGGCCCACGCCTGCGTACACGATGTTGTTCACAAAGCGGGTGGCGGGGTTGGTCATGCTGGAGAAGAAGATGGCTTTCAGGCTCACGTCCTGCAGGCGGTCGTTCACTTCGTCAAAAGCTTCCAAGCTCTCGGCTTCGTGGCCGAAGGCCTGCACCACCTTCTGGCCTTCGATCATCTCGTTGACCAGCGCGGTCTGCTCGCCGCGAACAGAACTCTGGCCCTGAAAATATTTGTAGCTGCGCTTTGCGAGGAAGCTTGCCACCACAAGGCTCAGGGGGGTGATGCACACCACCACCAGTGTGATGGGCACGTTCTCGCTGAGCATGAACAGCAGGGTGCCCAGAATGGTCAGGATGCCGCTGAACAGCTGGGTGAAGCCCATCAGCAGGCCGTCCGCAAAGGTGTCCACGTCCGCCACCATGCGGCTGACGATGTCGCCGGAGGGATGGCTGTCGAGATAGGACAGGGGCAGGGTCTGGATCTTGCGCAGGGCTTCGTTGCGCAGGTCGCGGCTGACAAGGAAGGTGATGCGGTTGTTGCACACGCTCAGCAGCCACTGGGCCAGAGCGGCGGCACATGCCACCACCATCACCTTGACGATGATGCCCATGACGCCGGAAAAATCTACCTGACCTTTGCCCAGCATCATATCAATGGCGCTGCCGCAGAGGATAGGGATATACAGCTGTGCGCCCACGCTCACAGCGGCGACGATCAGGCTGCACACCACAAAGAGGGAGTAGGGCTTGATTTTGCCCAGAACACGGGTCAAAGTGGCTTTGCGCTGTTCAGGGGTCAGCTTTGTTTTTGCTTTTGCACTCATTTCTGCGCATCCCCTTTCTTGAACTGGCTCTCGTAAATTTCCTCGTAGACCGGGCAGGTCTTGCGCAGCTCATCATGGCGGCCAATGCCCACCAGCCTGCCGTCATCCAGAACCAGGATCTGGTCGGCGTGCTGCAGGCTGGCGGCGCGCTGGCTGACGATGAACACAGTCAGATCACCGGGCAGAGCGGCCAGTGCCTTGCGCAGGGCAGCGTCGGTGGCGTAGTCCAGAGCGCTGGCGCTGTCGTCCAGAATCAGGATATCCGGTTTGCCCACAAGGGCACGGGCAATGGTCAGGCGTTGCTTCTGTCCGCCGGACAGGTTGCGTCCGCCCTGCTCCACGGGCTCGTCCAGCCCAAGGGGCTTTGCCTTGACGAACTCCGCCGCCTGCGCCGTTTCCAGTGCGGCCCACAGGTCAGCGTCCGAAGCATTTTTGTTGCCCCACAGCAGGTTCGAGCGGATGGTGCCGCCGAACAGCTGGGCTTTCTGCATGACCATGGCAACTTTGCCGCGCAGGTCCTCGCGGGGGTAATTCCGGGCGTCGCGGCCCATGATCTCCACAGTGCCCTCAGTGGCATCGTAGAAGCGGGGGATCAGATTGACAAGGCTGGATTTGCCGCTGCCGGTGCCGCCGATGACGCCGATGGTCTGGCCCCGCTTTGCGGTAAAGCTGATGTCGGAAAGGCTGGGCGCGCCGGCCCCGGCATAGGTCAGGGACACATGGTCGAAACGCACAGCGTCGCCGGACTTTTCGGCGGGCACCTCACCCAGCACCTTGGCCGGGAAGGCCATGCCGGGCTTGGTGTCCAGCACAGCCTGCACGCGGCCTGCGCAGGCCAGCGCTTTGCTCACCTGCACGATCAGGTTGGCCAGCTTGACCAGCTCCACCAAAATCTGGTTCATGTAGTTCACCAGAGCAATGACGTCGCCGGAAGCCATGCCGCCTACGTTGATCTCGATGCTGCCCACATACAGCAGCGCCACAATGGCGATGTTGATGAGCACATAGGTCAGCGGGTTCATCAGGGCGGAGATGTGGCCGACATGCAGCTGCATGTTGGTCAGCAGGTCGTTTGCGTTCTCGAAGCGGTCAATCTCGTCCTTCTCTTTGTCGAAGGCGCGCACGACACGCACACCGGTCAGGTTCTCACGGGTCAGGCCCAGCACGCGGTCAAGGCGGTTCTGCACCGTTTTGTACAGCGGACGGGTGATTGCCATGATGCCGAACACCACCACGCTCAGCAGCGGGATGGTCACCACGAAGATCAGCGCCGCTTTCACATTGACCGTGAAGGCCATGATCATGGCGCCGATGACCACGAACGGGCTGCGCAGGAACAGACGCAGGAACAGGTTCAGGCCGCTCTGAACCTGGTTGATGTCGCTGGTCATGCGGGTGATGAGGGTGCTGGTGCCCATGGTGTCCATCTCGGAAAAGCTCAGGCTCTGGATGTGCGCAAACAGCGCATGACGCAGAGCTGTGGAATAGCCCACAGCAGCTTTTGCGGAGAAATACTGCGCCGTCAGGCTGCAGGCAAGGCCGATGGCCGCCAGCAGAAGCAGCAGGCCGCACCGCACGAGGATATAGTGGAAATCGTGTGCGGCAATGCCGACATTCACGATGTCCGCCATGACCAACGGCACAAGCAGGTCGAACGTGGCTTCCAGCATCTTGAAAAGGGGCGCAAGCACGCTCTCGCGTTTGTAGCCCTTCAGATAGCCTAGCATCTTGTTCAAGGCGATACTCCTTCTTTCTTACATTATAATATTTAAGGGGTTCCGGCAATGTCTGCGGAACCCTGCTTATTATAGCGCATGAAAGCTCAAAAAGCTATAGAAAATAAGCAAAACTCCTTCAGTGAGGGAGGGGAACCGCGCCAGCGGTGGAAGGAGTTCTTCCCCGTTGAGAAAATTTCCATTTCCTGTTATACTGATAAAGATCACAGAAACGGAAGAATGGTGAGCAGATGGCAAGACGAACAGACGGCGGCATCCGGTTCCGCCCGGTGAACCGCGCAAAGCGCAGCAGCGCCCCGGCCTACAGCCCGGCGGGCACGGGGTGCCCGGCCTACAGCCCGGCGGGCACGGGGTGCCCGGCCTATGAGCAGGCAGTGGAAAACCTCTACAAGTCCCAGAATGAAGAGGGCTTTTGGACCCTGATGAGCGCACTGAACTATGCGTTGGAGATGGAGACGCATGTTCTGGTGCCGCTGCATACGGCCCTGACCGCCCACAGCACCCCGGCCCCCTGGACGGAACACCCGGTGCCCGCCGAAAAAGCGGGCGGGCTCCGGCTGTGGACCCTGCGCAACGACAAGGGACGCACCTGGCTGCCGCTGTTCACTTCCAGCGCCGCCGCCTGCGCCGACCGCAGCACCGCCGCCCGGCCCATGGCGGATTACACCCTGCAGGACGCCATGGAGCTGGCTCTGTCCACCGATGGCATCGACGGTGTGGTGCTGGACCCGTGGAGCCACTCTGCCACGCTGGACGGGGCCCTGCTGAATGGTCTGCTGCACGCGGGCCACACGCCGGAAGACCCCGGTGAGAGCGATGTGGAGGATGGCTGGGATGAAGCCAGCCTTGGAAAATGGGAGCTTGCGGTGCAGTTCTTTGAGCGTGCGGCGGACAAGGGCAGCGCCCGGGGGCTTTCCCGGCTGGCATCCTGCCTTTACAAAGGCCGGGGTGTGCGCCAGAACCGCACCGAGGCCCGCCGCATGTGGAAAAAAGCCGCAGAGGCAGGAGAGGTGCTGTCCATGATCGCGCTGGGAGACGACTGTGCCGCCCGGGGTGACAACGGCAAAGCACTCATCTGGTACCGCAGGGCCCGGCAGAGCGCTGCCCACATGCCGGACATCGAATATACTCCGCAGGTGTGTCTGCGCATGGCCCAGACCGAGACCCGCTACACTTCCCCCAAAAAAGCGCTGGCCCTTGCGGCAGAGGCCCGGCAGGGCTTCCGTCTGCTGGCACAGGGGGGCGAACCGGATGCACAGCAGTGGCTGGAAGAAGCGGACACACTTCTCCGGGAGCTGACTGCCCCGCAGCCTGCCCGGCCCACGGCCTACGACATGGAATCTTTACAATTGGACTAAAAAAGCGTCACACGGATGCGCTAAAATAGATGCGAAAAAATGTTGGCGGCATGGCCCGCGAAGAGAGGAAACAGTATGAGTAAAGTGATCGGCATCGACCTGGGCACTACAAATTCCTGCGTGGCAGTGGTGGAGGGCGGCAAGCCTGTGGTCATCACCAACGCGGAGGGCGAACGCACCACCCCCAGCGTCGTGGCCTTCACGAAGGATGGAGAGCGCCTGGTGGGCGGCGCAGCCAAGCGCCAGATCGCCACCAACTCCGGGCGCACCATTTCCAGCATCAAGCGCCACATGGGCTCCGACTATCGGGTGCACATTGACGGCAAAGACCTGACCCCGCAGGAGATCAGCGCTATGATTTTGGCAAAGATTCGCCGCGACGCTGAGAGCTATCTGGGCGAGCCGGTGACCGAAGCGGTCATCACGGTGCCCGCCTACTTCGATGACAGCCAGCGCAAGGCCACCCAGGACGCGGGCCGCATCGCGGGCCTGAATGTGCTGCGCATCATCAACGAACCCACCGCTGCCGCTGTTGCCTACGGTCTTGATAACGAAGCGCCGCAGAAAATTCTGGTGTACGATCTGGGCGGCGGCACCTTCGATGTGTCTATCATCGAGATCGAGGACGGCACCTTCACAGTGCTGGCCACCGGCGGCGACACCCATCTGGGCGGCGACGACTTCGATGAGCGCATCGTGGAGTATGCCGTGGCAGAGTTCAAGAAATCCGACCGCATCGACCTGACCCGCGACCCCGCCGCCATGGGCCGATTGAAAGAAGAGGCTGAAAAAGCCAAGAAAGAACTTTCCGCTGCGCCGTCTGCCCAGCTGAACCTGCCCTTCATCGCGGTGGGCAAAGACGGCCCCCATCATCTGGACATTTCGCTGTCCCGCCCTCAGTTCGAGATGATGACGGGCGACCTGTTGGCCCGCACGGTGGCCCCGGTGCAGAACGCCCTGCGGGATGCCGGCATTTCTGCCAGCCAGCTGGGCAAGGTGCTTCTGGTGGGCGGCAGCACCCGGATGCCCGCTGTGGAGCGCCAGGTGAAGGAGCTGCTGGGCTGTGAGCCTAGCCACAGCCTGAACCCCGATGAATGTGTCGCCATGGGCGCGGCTGTGCAGGGCGGACTGCTGCAGGGCGGCGGCAGGCTGGCCGGTGCCACCGGAGCAGCGGCTCAGGGCCTTGTGCTGATGGATGTCACCCCGCTGACCCTGTCCATTGAGACACTGGGCGGCGTGGCCACCCCGCTCATCACCCGCAACAGCATGATCCCCACCCGCAAGAGCCAGATCTTCACGACGGCCCGCCCCATGCAGACTGCTGTGGAGATCAACGTGCTGCAGGGTGAGCGCCATTTCGCCCGGGACAACAAGAGCCTGGGCAAGTTTAAGCTCAACGGCATCCGGGCGAGCTTCTCTTCCAAACCTCAGATCGAAGTCACCTTTGACATCGACGTCAACGGCGTGGTGAAGGTGTCAGCCAAAGACCTCGGCACTGGCCGGGAGCAGAACATCACCATCACCGGCAGCACGAACCTGTCGGAGAATGAAATTCAGCGCGCCATGGCAGACGCCGCCGCCTACGAGGCTGAGGACAGCCGCCGCAAAGAGCGGCTCGACCTGCACAATCAGGCTGAGATGCTGGCTTATAAGGTGGACGAGGCATTGTCCAAATGCAAAAAAGAACTGGACCGGGACGAGAAAAACCGCATCAAGTCTGACCTCGCAAACCTCCGCCGCTGCCTGCGCAAGGACAAGCCTGAAAAGATGAACGAGACGGAAGAAGCCGCTCTGCGTCAGGCCAAGAGCCAGCTGGAAGAGAGTGCCAACCATTTGATGGTGCTGTATACCAGTGAGCAGGACAGCGGGAATGATGGTGAAAATCATCTGTAAAACGAGAAAAGCCGCCCCTTGACAGAGCGGCAGAAAAAAGATATACTACAAATAGAAGGGGCGCTGACTGCAAGGGTCAGTTTTCCATTCCGCTAGTCAAAAAGATTGACCGTTCAGTTTGGTAGGCTGGGGCGGTCAATCTTTTTTGTTATCATCGACATTTCGGTCGTGAGAAATCTTCCATGTAACGTCAAATACGGCTTTCGCCACATCGACGACCAGTGTTGCCACCGCGACCAGAAAAGTCAACAGCAGCATGGTCTCAGACAACGTCATCCGACATCCCTCCCTTCGCCTTCAAGGCTCAGGGCGGCTTCCTTCAAAAAAGTTTTCCTCCTGAACCTCTGCTTTATCTCATGTAACAGAAACAAATCAGCGATACGGGATGGAAAGCATGACCACCGATGTGCAATCAGCGCCTTACTATCAGTATACCACACTTTTCAACGAAGTACAACGAAAAACGCTCTGCCGTGTTTTGCACGGCAGAGCGTTTCTATGTGGAAAAATGATTACAGCATCTTGGACAGGAAGGCTTTCAGGCGCGGGTGCTTGGGGTTGGAGAACAACTCCTTCGGGGGCTCGTCCTCCTGAATCTTGCCGTCATCGATGAAGATGACACGATTGGACACCTCACGGGCAAAGCCCATCTCGTGGGTGACCACCAGCATGGTGATGCCGGTGTGGGCCAGCTCCTTCATCAGTTCCAGAACCTCGCCCACCATCTCGGGGTCAAGGGCACTGGTAGGCTCGTCGAACAGGATGACATCCGGGTCCATGGCAAGAGCGCGGGCGATGGCGATGCGCTGCTGCTGGCCGCCGGACAGGCTCTTGGGGTAGGCGTTGGCCTTGTCGGCCAGACCAACACGGGCCAGAAGCTCATCCGCCTTGGCGGAGATCGCTTCCTTGTCTTTGAGTTTCAGCAGGGTGGGGGCCAGCTCCAGATTCTTCTTCACGGTCAGGTGGGGGAAGAGGTTGAAGTGCTGGAACACCATGCCCATCTTCTGGCGCACAGCGTCGATATGGGCTTCGTCCACCTCGGTGCCCTCAAACTTGATGCTGCCGGAAGTGGGGATCTCCAGCCGGTTCAGGCAGCGCAGGAAGGTGGATTTACCGCAGCCGGAAGGGCCGATCAGGCAGACCACGTCGCCGCGATAGATGTCGATGTCAATGCCTTTCAGCACGTCCAGAGTGGGGGTGGGCTGCTTTGCGCCCGGCTTCTTTTCGCCGCCGTAGGTCTTGGTCAGGCCGCGGACTTCCAGAATCTTATCGGTCACTTTGAGCCAGCCTCCTCTCAAACTTTGCCAACAGGCGGGTGAACAGCATGACCAGCACCAGATAGATCAGTGCAACGCCCAGCAGCGGGAACATGGCTTCGTAGGTGCGGTTCATGATGCCCTGCGCAGCATACAGCAGCTCCTTGCCGCCGATGGTGGTGATCAGGGAAGTGTCCTTCAGCAGGATGATGAATTCATTGCCCAGAGCAGGCAGCACAGCGCGGATGGCCTGCGGGATGATGATGACCACCATGGTGGTCATGTAGTTCAGGCCCAGGCTGCGGCCGGCTTCCATCTGGCCGGGGTCAACGGCCATCAGGCCGCCGCGGATGATCTCAGACACATAAGCACCGGAGTTGATGCCCAGAGCCAGCGCACCCACCATGGTGAAGTTGCGGCTGTTGGCGAAGATGACCATGCTCATGATGAGCAGCTGCACCATCATGGGCGTGCCGCGGATGATGGTGGTGTAGATCTCGCAGATGATGTTGAAGAAGCCCAGCACCGGGTTCTTGCGGCCGGGACGCTGCTGGTCGTGGGCCACACGCACCAGAGCCACCACGCTGCCCAGCACGATGCCCAGGGCCAGCGCCAGAGCAGTGACCAGCAGGGTGGTGCCCACGCCGCTGATGTACTGCATCCAGCGGTCTTTCAGGATGAACGCCTGATAAAACTTGAAGAAGAACTCCTGCCCGAAGTTGAGCTTGGTGCCGCTGTTGAGCAGCTCTTTGAGCAGTTCGTATTGAGCAGCCATTCGCATCCTCACTTTCCTGTTTTGTTAGAATTTTGTAACCTTATTTTTCCAAAAAAGGGGAGGTGCCCCAGTTGGGGCTGCCTCCCCGTGGTTCCGTTGTCAGCCGGCTGATTATTCAGCGGTGATGTACTTGTCCACGATGGACTGCAGGGTGCCGTCAGCCTTCAGCTCTTCCAGAGCGGAGTTGATGGCGTCCTCCAGAGAGGAACCCTTTGCCATGCCAATGGCGTAATCTTCCTCGGCGTAGCTGGTCTCCAGAATGACCAGACCGGGGTTGGCAGCGACGAACTCCTTAGCGGGAGCGTTGTCGATGACCACAGCGTCCACCTGGCCGTTGTTCAGAGCCTGCACAGCGGTCAGGCCGTTGTCGTAGGCCACGACGTTCTCGTCGCCGAAGTCATCGGAGCAGTAGATGTAGCCGGTGGTGCCGCGCTGGGTGCCGATCTTCTTGCCAGCCAGATCATCGGGGGAAGCGATGTCGGAGCCCTCGGGAACGATGATGGACTGGATGCCGGTAGCGTAGCTGTCGGAGAAGTCCATCACGGCCTTGCGCTCGTCGGTGACGGTGACGCCAGCCATGACGATATCGGCCTTACCCTGCTGCACGCTCAGCAGAGCAGCGTCGAAGTCCATGTCGTCGATCTGCAGCTCCAGGCCCAGCTTGTCAGCAATGGCCTGAGCGGTCTCGACGTCGATGCCCTCGAACTCACCTGCATCGGTGGTCATCTCATACGGAGGGAAAGCGGCGTTGGTAGCCATGGTCAGCTTGCCAGCCTCAACGGTGGTCAGCTCGCCAGCGGCAGCGCTGGTGGAAGCAGCCTCAGAAGAAGCAGCGGCGCTGCTTGCCACGGAGGAAGCCACGCTGGAAGAAGAACCACCGCAGGCAGTCAGAGCCAGAGCAGCGACGGACAGACCGGCAGCAGCCAGGAAGCTGCGACGAGAGATCTTTTTCATATTCAAACACTCCTCAAATGTACTTGTATATTTTCCGGCTCGCCGGAACGATGCGATTCATCGAACATCCAGCGAACGGATTTAGTATAGGTTGTACAAATTGAAAAGTCAATAGTTGTGCAAAAAATCCGATGAATTGAAACCGAATTGAAAACAATTATGCAGAAAAATGCGTGGGAAGGCTGTATATATGCAGGATGGAAGAAGGCGACTGAAGGCTTCCCCCGAGGGGAAAGCCTATTACAGGTACCGTGCGATCTCTTCTTTGCTCCGTTTCGGCACACAGTAGTCCCGGTTCTCGTCCAGATAATACTTCACGCCGGTCTCTTCTGTCATGGGCACGACGCGGGCTTTGTGGGACGGGTAGCCAAAGGCTGCCATGTAGACCAGCTGCTGCGGCGCTTCAATGCCTAGCATCTCCGTGAGGGCGGGCTTGTTGATGGCCCCCATGATGCAGCTGCCCACACCCTTGTCCCAGGCGGCAAGGGTCATGTTGGCCAGTGCGATGCCGATGTCAGTGGAAAGGTTGCCGGGGATAGCGGTGTCCTGCACCACGGCCACATATAGGGTGGGCACTTCGTCGGCTTTGGGCGTGCCCTGTTCCGGCGGAAGATAGGCGGCCCACTTCACTAACGGATGCACCTTTGCCACGTCTTCAGGTTTGTTTATCACCACCAGACGCACGGCCTGACGGTTGGCTCCGCTGGAAGACAGGCGCACAGCTTCGATGATGTCCTCAACCACATCCTGCGGGACGGCTTTCTGCTCGAAACGGCGGTAGGTGCGGCGGGTGGCAAGGGATTCCATAATGGACATGTCTGATCTCTCCTTTTTGAACGTTTATATAAATAAGTATAGCAGATGCCGGGAACGGATGCAATCAGCCACGGCGCAGACAATAAAGACTTTACACTGCGGTAAAATTGGCTGCAATTTGACAAATTGAATATGGTAAAATGTGGGAAACAATGCGAAAAGGGGGAGAACATATGCTCGCAGGGATCATCGGGTTTGTGCTGGGGGCGAATTTCGGACTGGTAGCGGCGGGGCTTCTGCATGCCGCAAAGCAGGCGGACGACCACCGCCCGCCGGAAAAGGATACGAAAAAGCCGCCGAAACCCTGACGGAAACGGGATTTCACGGCTTTTGGCTATCGTTTTCTGTCGGATTGTGGTAGAATAGACCCAATGACATCTCAGGAGGTCTATTATGCTCAAACGTCTGCGCACTGCGCACCCCGTACTGTTCTGCATCCTGGCAGAGATTTTGTTTCTGGCAAGTCTGTTTCTGGCAGACCTCGTTTTTTCCATCGTGCTGGTGCTCCTGCGGGTAGACCTTGCAGGGATAGATTCCTATCTGTATAGTTCGCTGCAGGAACTGGTGGGCATTCTGGTGGCGATGGGGCTGCTGCGGCGCACCGGGCGCATCGATCTGCTGCGCCGCCGGGGCAGCGGCTTCTTCAATGGCCTGCTGGTGGGCATGTATCCGCTGGTGCTCATCGGCTACAGCGTTTTCGGTTCGCTGCTGTTCCAGCGCCCGGACGACACCCCGCTGCTTCCTCTGCCGCGCATCCTCACCTTCCTGCTCAGCATGATGCTGGTGGGCGTGGCGGAAGAGTTCACTTTCCGGGGCATCATCGCGGAGACTCTGCTGGAGCACTTTGGCCTGAGCCGTGCAGGCATCTGGAAAGCCTGCATCCTGTCCGGCGTGCTGTTCGGTGCGGGCCACCTGACCAATCTTCTGGGGTCGGAGCCCTTCGGCGTGCTGATGCAGTGCCTGTTTGCTGCAGCGCTGGGCACCCTGTTCGCGGCCATCTACTTCCGCACCGGAAACCTCTGGGTCACAGTGTTCCTCCACGGCATGATGGATGTCTCCGCCATGCTTATCGGCGGGCTTTACGGCACGACCACCCTGTCGGAGAGCGTCAGCGGCTACGACGCGTCCATGCTGTTCTCGGTGGCGCTGTACCTTATTCCCATGGCATTCCTGCTGCGGAAAAAGAAGCTGCAGGAAGTGCAGCTCTACTGGGGTGGTGCAATCAAAAAATAAAGACGCAAGGCAAAAAAATCCTTGCTTTTTGCCCGGCGTTCTGTTATACTGTATCTGTTACCGTGGTACGGGGCTGGGAGTATGCCCGTTTTTCTGGGAATGCCGTTTCCCGCCGCTGTTCCATTGGCACATAAAATTTTATAAAGAGGTATGTAACTATGAACAAGCAGGAAGTTATGGCCAAAGTCGCTCTGACCGAGAAGGACACTGGCTCTCCCGAAGTCCAGGTCGCTCTGCTGACCGCTCACATCAATGAGCTGAACGAGCACCTGAAGAAGAACCCTAACGATCACCACAGCCGCCGCGGCCTGATGAAGATGGTTGGCCGCCGCCGCAATCTGCTGGCTTATCTCCAGAAGAAGGACATCGAGCGTTACCGTGCTCTGATCGCAACTCTGGGTCTGCGTAAGTAATTTAAACAGAGGGCAGGTACCGCAAAGGTGCCTGCCTTTTGCTTTTGTATACAAATGGCAGCGGCTGCGTATTGCAGCAGTAAATCGAACGCCTGTGCCGGGACGCTTTTCAATGACACAGGCGCTGGATTTATTGCTATGATGCGCGTGCCACCGCCTTTTGGATAGAAAAAATAAAAGATCCAAGGAGGCAAAAACAATGGCAATTGAATTTGGTTCCCGCAGAGAGACCTTTGAAAACTACAAGGTCTACGAAACCATGCTGGCAGGCCGCCCGTTCAAGGTCGAGATGGGCAAGATGTGCGGTCTGTCCAATGCCAGCGCGCTGATCCGCTACGGCGAGACCTGCGTGATGTGCAACGTCGTCATGAGCCCCAAGCCCCGTGAAGGCGTGGACTTCTTCCCCCTGAACGTGGAGTACGAGGAGAAGCTGTACGCTGCAGGCCGCATCCCCGGCAGCTTCATGCGCCGTGAGGGCCGCCCCGGTGAGCGCGCCATCCTGACCAGCCGCGTGGTGGACCGCCCCATGCGCCCGCTGTTCCCCAAGGAGATGCGCAACGACGTGTGCATCACCATGACCGTCATGAGCCTTGACCCGGACTGCAGCCCCGAGATCGCCGGCATGATCGGCGCTTCTCTGGTCACCGCTGTGTCCGACATCCCCTGGAACGGCCCCATCGGCGGCGTGCAGGTGGGTCTGGTGGACGGCGAGATCGTCCTGAACCCCACCCAGGAGCAGCGCAAGGTCAGCGACCTGGCCCTGACCGTTGCCGCCACCATGGATAAGATCGTCATGATCGAAGCCGGTGCCAACGAGGTGGACGAGGACACCATGCTGAACGCCATCAAGGCCGCTCATGTGGAAATCAAGAAGACCATCGAGTTCATCAACAAGATCGTTGCCGAGCGCGGCAAGCCGAAGATCGACTTCCAGGTCGTGGGTCTGGACATGGATGTGTTCCACGCCATCCAGAATAAGTATCTGGACGACTTCAAGGCTGCAATGGACACCGACGACAAGAACGTGCGTGACGCCGCTCTGCTGCCCATCGTGGACAAGATCGCCGAGGAGTACCCTGACCTGAGCGCTGCTGATCTGGATCTGGTCAGCTACAAGATGCAGAAGTTCGTCGTGCGCCGCTGGCTGCTGGACGAGGGCAAGCGTGTGGACGGCCGCGGCATCAACGAGATCCGCCCGCTGGCTGCTGAAGTGGGCATCCTGCCCCGCGTGCACGGCTCCGGCATGTTCACCCGCGGCCAGACTCAGGTGCTGACCACCTGCACTCTGGGCGGCACTAAGGACAACCAGCTGATGGACGACCTGACCGACGAGCAGACCAAGCGCTATATCCACCACTACAACTTCCCGCCGTACTCCGTCGGTGAGGCCCGCGCACCCCGCAGCCCCGGCCGCCGCGAGATCGGCCACGGCGCACTGGCAGAGCGTGCTCTGGTTCCTGTGCTGCCCTCTCTGGAAGAGTTCCCCTACACCATCCGCTGTGTGTCTGAGGTGCTGAGCTCCAACGGCTCCACCTCTCAGGCTTCCATCTGCGGCTCCACGCTGGCTCTGATGGACGCAGGTGTGCCAATTAAGGCTCCCGTGGCCGGCATCTCCTGCGGCCTGATCACCGAGGGCGACCGCTGGATGACCATGCTGGACATTCAGGGCGTCGAGGACTTCCACGGCGACATGGACTTCAAGGTGGGTGGCACCCGCAAGGGTATCACTGCCATCCAGATGGACATCAAGATCGACGGCCTGACCTACGATATCATTGCTGAGGCCTTCGAGAAGTGCCGCAAGGGCCGTCTGTATATCCTGGACGAGATCATCAAGCCGGTCATTGCAGAGCCTCGCCACGAGCTGAGCCGCTATGCGCCCAAGATGTTCAGCATGATGATCCCCACCGACAAGATCAAGGACGTCATCGGCAAGGGCGGCAAGGTCATTCAGGACATCTGCGCCACCTGCAACTGCAAGATCGACGTGCAGGAGGACGGCCACGTCTTCGTCTCCGCTGTGGATCAGGAGGACGCAAAGCGCGCCATCTTCACCATCAAGACCATTGTGGAAGACCCCGAGATCGGTGCCATCTACAAGGGCAAGGTCACCCGCCTGATGAACTTTGGTGCTTTCGTTGAGATCGCACCGGGCAAGGAAGGTCTGGTGCACATCTCCAAGCTGGACACCAAGCGTGTTGAGCGCGTGGAAGATGTGGTGGCCGTGGGCGATGCCATCGTGGTCAAGGTGACCGACATCGACCAGCAGGGCCGCATCAATCTGAGCCGCCGCGACGCTATCCTCGCTCTGGAAGCCAAGCGCGCCGAGCAGGCAGCACAGCAGTAATTGCGATTGAAATGCCCTCCGCGCTGCTCGGGGCATGAATAGCGGAAGAATTGTTTTTGGTTTTGAAACTCAGAAAAGCCTGCGGGCTTTTCTGAGTTTCTTTTTTACCGGTGGAGCTGCGAAGGGACACGATATTTTTCCGGGAAAGATGTATCTGCCAGCCGCGGCCCTCTCCGTGAAAACGCAAACAAGCCAGACCCGCAGGTCTGGCTTGTTTGCAAATATAAAAATAAAATTCCGCTGAAAATGTCCGGAGCAAAGCGGGGGACATTCAAATGGTCTTTTTACGGTTGAGAGCCCAGCCGAAGGAGAACAGCATCAGGCCGCTGATGGCCATCACAGGCACAGGCCAGTTCAGCTGGCCGGTCTGGGGCAGGCCATTCATGACCGAAT
Organism: Oxalobacter sp.; assembly: GCA_963615785.1. Lineage (GTDB taxonomy): Bacteria > Bacillota > Clostridia > Oscillospirales > Ruminococcaceae > Faecalibacterium. The sequence goes on from CAVEID010000002.1 coordinate 121,236, forward strand.
TGTCCGGATGTCCCGGAAGCACGGGATTATCCGGGGAACCCGGCAGGACCGGGGCATCCGGGTGGCCGGGAAGGACGGGATTGTCCGGTGTACCGGGCGCTACAGGAGCATCCGGGTTTTCGGGGGTGATGGGCAAGTCAGGCAGTTCCGGAACCTCGGGGACGGTGGGAACAATGGGCGGCACCACCGGGACTACCGGCGGGGTGACAGGCTCTTCGGGAACGGAAGCGCCCACCTTGGGGGTGGCGTCCACGTCATACAGCCACTCGCCGTCTTCTGCCATGGGCAGGGACACGAGGAAGGAATTGACGGGCTTGTAGCCCGAGGAAGCCTTGGTCTGCACCACCAGATATAAGCCCAGCTCCAGCCCGTCAAAGGTGACGGTGCCATCGTCGGCCACAGTCTTTGCTGTGCCCTCGGCGTTTTCCGGCAGATAAGCCTGCAGCTTTCCGGCCAGCGTGCTGTCACTCAGGTCGCCCAGATCGATGCTGCAGCCAGTGAAATCGCCGCAGTATTCAAAGCTCAGGTCACCGTTATTGCGCTGCACTTCGGCCACACGGTAGACTGTCAGCTCGCCGCCGCGCAGGGCTTTGTCGTTGGCCGTGTCATACAGCGTGATGTGGATGGAGCCAAGCGTGGCGTTGCCGAAGCTGTCCGTCAGCCTGATGCTGGCGCTGGTGGCGAAAGCGGGCAGCGCGCTGGCAGCCAGAAGGCAAAGCACCAGCAGCACAGCGGCCAGATGCTTTTTGAGTTCAGTGCGTTTCATGGTTTTTACCTCGTGTGGTTTTGCGTTTACGGGTAGAGAACAGCAGCCAGACCAGCAGTGCCAGCAGCAGCGGCAGCGCCAGAACAGGGGCTGTGATGATGGGTTCGATCTTGGTGGCCTCGCTGGTCACACGGATGTGCTTGAGCTTGTCCGGCGTTGTCACGCGGCGGCCCCGCACCAGCAGACGGTGCGTGTTGATGCCGTAGGGGGTGCAGGTCATCAGGGTGACATAGTCTTTGCCTTCCGTCACCTTGAGCTCATCGGTCTCGGTGGGCAGGACGATGGAGATTTTGTCCACTTCGTAGGTGAGCACCCGGTCCAGCACGGTGATAGTGAAGGTGTCGCCCACTTCCAGCTGATCCAGATTGGTGAACAGCTTGGCGCTGGGCAGGCCGCGGTGGGCCGAAATGACCGCGTGGGTGCTTTCGCCGCCCACGGGCAGGCTGGTGCCTTCCAGATGGCCCGCCGCCACCTGCAGCACGGCGTCGCTGGTGCCGTGGTAGATGGGCAGCTCCACGCCGATCTTTTCAATGGTGATGTAGCCCATGATGCCGGTGCCGGTGACGTCCAGCGTGGTCTCATAGCCGGAGAACCGGTCGGGAAAATACAGAGCATCCGGGTCGGCGGCGATCTCCGCGTTGAAAGCGTCCGCCGCGTCAAAATAGGCTGTGTAGTCAGCGTCGGACAGGTTGTCCACGTCCTCGGCGTAGCTTGCCACTGCGCGGGACTGGTTGCGCTGGTTTATATAGTCGCTGACGGTGGGGTATAACATCACGGATAGACCCACGAAAAAGACGAGGATCAAAAGGATGGTGCTGGTGTTCTTTTTCATGGGCTACTCCCTAATGTCATATCAAGGATCGGAACCGGGGGGCGCTGGGCCCCGCAGCTCCGCAGTGCTTGGGGTGAAAATGGAGCTTACTTGTTCTCCATGCGCTTTTTGGTGACCAGCAGAACGATTGCTGCCACCATCAGGCCGCCGCCGATGACGTAGAAGATCGTGGTGCCGATGCCGCCGGTGGAGGGCAGGGTAGCACCGGTATTATTCAGAACCTCAACGGTACCGGTGTTGGTCTTTCCATCGTAAGTGTAGCTGACAGTACCCTTGTTAGCGTCAGAAGCATTGCTGATAACAACAGTGATCGAATTAGTCAGATTGTTATAACCGGCGGGAGCCTTCGTTTCGGTCAAAGTGTAAGTGCCAGCGTCGATGCCCTTGATAGCGATTTTACCGTCAGTACCGGAAACCAGAGTGGAAGCGTCGTTTTCATTGGAAACCCAAGATTCAAACGTAACGCCATCAGCATGGAGTTTTGCATACAGAGTGTTGCCACTTTCGGTCTTGGACAAGCGGAATTCTGCACCCGCCAGAGGAGTCTTAGGATCAGAATCAGACTTCTGAGTGTATTTCAGGATATCCATACTCCACACATAGGTGGTAGTGGTAGATTCCACAGAGGGACTGTTATTGTATTCCAGATGGGTGGTGTTTTTGTTGCCGTTTACGCCGATTACTGCATCAACATTGATGGTAGCAGTGTAAGTAACAACGATTACATCGTTGGTGCTGATTTTGGTGGTGTCGAATACGATATCGAAGTTGCACTTATCAGCGGGGGACGTATCAACAGTATAAGCGGTGAAATCAGCGCCATTCTTGGTAACAGAGGTCACACCGGTGAAGGTCATGTGCTCCATGGTATCGTGCAGGACGTAACCCGTCGGGTTACCGTCCGTGACATTAATAGTAGTCTGGAAAGTCACGGTATCGCCGATATCGGCATCGTTCACTTTGCCAAATGCATTCTCAGCGTCGCCCTTGCTGTTTTCCTTGACTTTCTTGTCAACAGAAGGAGCGCCGTTCTTCTCGTTGATGTCTGCATGAGGTTTGGTGGTGCCCAGAGAGCACAGGGAGTTTGCAGAGAGAGCCGGGTCGGAGACGACCAGATAATAGCCCAGAGGCAGTCCGCTCACGGTCTTGCTGTCAGAGCTGGCAGTAGCGTCGGTGGACAGACCTTTATTTTCAGCATACATACCGGCGGCATTTGCCAGTGCCTGAATTTTTGCACTGTTATCCGTAATCGTTTCATCAGCCAGAGTGACGACGCCGTTTGTAACAGTGAACACGTCGGAGTGTGTAGAGACAAAGTCTTCCCAGCCGGTATTGACGGTGTACTTATAGGCAGTATAGTCTGCATTGGTTTCCAGATTCAGGATACGATAGATTTTGTAGGTCTGGCCTTTGATTGCGCCGTTGATAGTGATGCTACCGTTGCTGGCGCTGCCATCTGCAAACGCAGCGGGAACAGCCATGGCGCACAGCATTGCGGCAGCCAGCAGTGCGGCCATGAATTTTTTGATTGCTTTCTTCATGGTTGAGAAAGTCTCCTTTCATTTTTTGTTTCCTTGGGGTTATCAAAAGGTCTGCCCGCGGCACAGAAAATTTTTGCCGCCGCGTCGGGAAGACGGCACCTTTGGGTGTGTCTTCCTTTCACGTCTGCGCTTTGGGCGGGCCCCACACATCAGTGCAGCCAGCGCTTTTGCGCTGCCCACTGTTGCATACGGAGCAATGCCGGCCCCTCCGGGTCAGCGGATCAGGGAAAAACTGGACAAGGGCCACACTCTTAAAAAGACCTTGCCCACGATCTGGCTTTTTTCCACGCAGCCGATCACGCTGCTGCGGCTGTCAATGGACGTCGCGCGGTGGTCACCAAGGACGAAATAGCGGTTTTCCGGCACCTGATAGGGGAACTTGATGTCGCATTCACCCAGCGCCAGCTCATCCACATAGGGCTCGTCCAGCGTTTCACCGTTTACCGTGACCACGCCGTTTTCGTCAAGGGTGATGATGTCGCCGGGTAGGCCGATGACCCGCTTGAGCAGAAGCTTGTTCTGCCAATAGAACCCGCACAGATCGCCGGTCTTCATGTCGCCGCTCTTGACCAGAACGATGATGTCCCGGTCCTGCAGGGTGGGGTTCATGCTGTCGCCGGACACCTGAAGCACCGGCAGGAACAGCGTGGCCAGCAGCACCGCAATGGCGGCCACAACCACAAGCGCATAGATCGTGCTGCGCAGCACCCGGGCGTAGCGGGAGCGGTAAGCCAGACGCTTGCGCTCGGCTTCCACCTCGGCGGTGGAGGGAATGGACGTGAAGCGGATGTTCTCTTCCTTCATGGCGTGCCACCGTCCTCCGGCAGAAAGTCCACCTTGCGGTAGTTGTCCAGCACCTCATTGGCCCGGCGGTCGAACTCGGCCCAGCGGGCCTGCACCTCCTGCTGGGTCTTGGCCAGCAGAGCTTTGCAGTCCGCTTCGGTCTGTGCCTGACGGCGCTCGGCTTCCTCGGCCATGGCCCGGCATTCCTGCTGAGCCTGCGCTTTCAGGCTGTCCGCTTCGGTGCGGGCCTGAGCGACGATCTGCTGCGCCTCAATGCGTGCCTGTGCCCGCATAGCCTCGGCAGCGGCATCGGTGTCCGGGCTGCAGGCGCGGACGGAAGCGAGATATTCATCTGCGGCCGCCTGCGCTGCTTCAAAAACATGATTCAGCTCCAGCGCGGCCTGCGCGATGGAACCGGCATTTTCAATGTGGAGCTGCCGGTCTTTCAGCTTTGCGGCCAGCGCAGCGTTTTCGGCTTTCAGCTGGTCTTCGCTCTGCTTGAGGGCGAAGATGATCTCCACTAGTTCGGTGCGGCTCATCCGCCGCAGCTCACGGTCTGCCATGGCAGTCTACTCCCAAAACGAAACATGCGTGAATGACGAAAAGCCGCATTGACTGTCACGGATTTGATAAGACCGGATTTGAACGTGGCTTCGCAGGATTGCATGGAAGCCCTGCAATGTTCATAATATCACACGAAACGCAACAGGAATGCAACAAAATGGGCGGTTTTGTTGCGCTTTTTTAAATTAAATGGAATTTTTGTGAAAAAACAGAGGTTCCGGCAGGCGGAAACAGATGGAAACACAAAAAAAGGGGAGCTGCCGCGACGGACAGCTCCCCCCAAAAAGCTCATGAAAACTGGAAAATAAAGAATCAGGAATTGGCACCGGCCAGCTGACCCAGCAGGCTGTTCAGGGTGACGAAAGCCTGATAGATGACGTTGACGTTGTTGATGATGGAGCTTGCGCCGGAGAAGATGCGGGCGATGGAGTTGAAGATCTTGCCCACGGTCAGGAAGTTCTCGTAAGCGCTGGCACCGCCATCCAGATAGACCATTTCTTCTTCGTTGATGGCGGCGTAATTTGCAGGCAGTTTCATAGTAGACATAGCGATTTCCCTTTCAAGATCGATTTGAATTAAAGGTTAAAAATGAAATAGGCAGGAATTGCACGCGGCGGTCAGGATGCTGCACCTGCGCCGACGACGGCGCCCAGGATCACAGTGCCCAGCAGGATGCCGCCCACCACGAAGTAGCCGAGGTGGTTCAGCACATTCGGGGAACCTGCGGACTGTGCGGGGGCAGCGGGAGCGGTGCTCTTGACCGTCCAGTGCGCATACACGGTGGAGTCCGACGTGAAGACCGTAGAGGTGGTCACTTTGCTGCCGCCCTCCGGCTCAGTGTACCAGCCGTCGAAAGTGTAGCCGTCCAGCGTGGGGTCTTCCGGCACAGCATTGAGCTTGCCGCTCGTGTTGGTGGTGACCACCACGGTGGAGCAGCTGCCGCCCATGGCGTCCAGACCGATGCTGTAGGTGGTGTCTGCGGCAAAAGCAGCGGGCAGGCTGCAGCACAGCAGCGCGGCACTGAGAAGGCAGAGAACCATCGATTTCAAGAATTTTTTCATAGAACTCCTCGCTTTCCAGACAAAATCGGACATGGAACAGACTGTCCCAGAACAGACCTCTGCGTCCCGCGGTGAAGGAACAGACGCCGGACAGCCGGGAAGGGAGGTTTATTCAGAGTTATTTTTACCATACATAGCGCAACAAAAGCGCAACAAATCGAGGCGTTTGACGTCAATTCAGCAAAAGCTTCACATTTTTCCAAAAAGCAGAGAAAAACGCCGGGCATTTCTGGAAGAAACACGAAGACGCATTGCTTTTGTGAAGCGATTCTGGTATGATATACTCGATATAACAGGGGAATTTGGGAGGAAGACAGATGGCGAAGGTGTTGATCGTGGGCGCAGGTGCGGCCGGGCTGATGGCGGCAGGTGCCGCCGTGCGGCAGGGACATCAGGTGACGGTGCTGGAGCATATGGACAGGCCGGGCCAGAAGATCCTTGTCACGGGCAAAGGCCGCTGCAATGTGACCAACGACTGCCCGGCGGATGAATTTTTGCGGCATGTGCGCACGAACCCGCGCTTTTTGTTCTCGTCGCTGGGCGCGTTCCCACCTGCAAAGACCATGGAACTGTTTGAAGAGCTGGGCGTGGAACTGAAGGTGGAGCGCGGACGCCGGGTGTTCCCGGTGTCGGACAAGGCCGAAGAAATCCGGCAGGCCCTGCTGCGCTATGCACAGGACGCAGACATCGTGCATGACGGCGCGAAAAAGCTGCTGCTGGAAGATGTGGCTCCGGAGCTGGAAACGGCCCCGGCTGCGCCGGAAAATCCGCGCCACCCCAAAAAGAAAAAGGCCGGCCCGGCCCTGCGGTGCATCGGCGTGCGGGGCACCTCCGGCAGGGAATACCGGGCGGACGCAGTGCTGGTGGCAACCGGCGGTGTCAGCTACCCCACCACCGGTTCCACCGGCGACGGTTACAAGCTTGCCCGGCAGGCCGGGCACACCCTCATCGAGCCGGTGCCCAGCCTTGTGAGCCTTGTGAGCCATGACCCGGACTGCAAAAAGATGATGGGCCTGGCCCTGAAAAATGTTACCCTGACTCTCTTCGAGGATGGCAAAGCCATCTTTGACGAGCAGGGCGAGATGCTGTTCACGCATTTTGGCATCAGCGGCCCGCTGACCCTGAGTGCATCCAGCCATCTGGGTGATATGAAAAAGCACAAATATTATGCGGAGATCGATCTGAAGCCCGCTCTCAGCGAAGAGCAGCTCTATGACCGCGTCACCCGGGATTTCGCCCTGCTGGCGAACCACGCAGCGCAGGGGGCGCTGGTGAAGCTGCTGCCTTCCAGTATGCAGCCGGTGATGGTGGCCCGCTGGGGCATCGACCCGGCCACCAAGGCCAACCAGATTACCCGAGAGCAGAAGCGCGAACTGGTGCAGCTCATGAAGCACTGGCGGGTGTCGATTGACGCCCGGGGCGATCTGGCCCACGCGGTGATCACCAGCGGCGGTGTGTCTGTCCGTGAGGTGGATCCCAAGACCATGCAGAGCAAAAAGGCGCTGGGACTTTATTTTGCAGGCGAAGTGCTGGATGTGGATGCCTACACCGGCGGCTATAACCTGCAGATCGCGTTCTGCACGGCGCAGGCCTTTGCGAAGAACTTATAAAAGGAGATATATAAAATGGTATCTGTTGCAATCGACGGGCCTGCAGGCGCAGGCAAATCCACCCTTGCACGCCGTCTGGCGGCTGAGCTGGGCTATATCTATGTGGACACCGGCGCGATGTATCGTTCCATCGGCCTGTACGCTCTGCGCGCAGGCAAAGATCCCAAGGACAGCGAAGCGGTCAATGCACTGCTGCCTGAGGTCGAACTGCATTTTGCGTTTATCAACGGTGAGCAGCACATTTATTTAAAGGAAGAGGATGTCAGTACGGCCATCCGCACCGAACAGGTGGGCATGGCTGCTTCGGCTGTGGGCGCAAACCCTGCTGTGCGCGCATTTCTGCTGGAACTGCAGCGGGACATGGCGAAAAAGCAGGATGTTCTGATGGACGGCCGCGACATTGGCACTGTTGTGCTGCCTGATGCCACTGTGAAGATCTTCCTCACTGCCACGCCGGAAGCCCGCGCTGCCCGCCGGTGGAAGGAATATCAGGAAAAGGGCGTCAGCACGTCCTATGAGGAAGTGCTGGCGGACGTGAAGCAGCGGGACTATCAGGATACCCACCGCGAGGCTGCACCCTTGAAGCAGGCGGAGGATGCCGTGCTGCTAGACACTTCCGAGATGGATTTTGAGCAGAGCCTTGCCGCCATGAAGAAGATCATCGCGGAGAAGATCGGCTAAGATGCCGGCCTGTCGGGAAAAGCCTGCTGGTCGATAAAAACTATGAAACGGGAATAAAACGATAAAATGATATTATATTACATCTTAGTGCCCTTTGCATGGCTGCTGTGGCACATCGGCTTCCGCATCCATGTGGAGGGCCGCGAGAACCTGAAAAAGGTGCAGACGAGGGGCTGCATCATTGCTCCCACCCATGTTTCCGCCATCGACCCGGTGTTCATCGTGGTCACCCGGTGGGGCAGGCGGATGATCGTGTTCGCAAAGAAAGAACTGTTTGAGATCAATGCTCTGCTCACCTGTTTTTTCCGCTGCTGCGGCGCAGTGTGCGTGCGCGGCACCCGGGATGAGGTGGCGGCCATTGAGCAGACCGTTGAAAAGTGCAAAAACGGCGAAACGCTGCTGATCTTCCCGGAGGGCACCCGCGAAAAAGAGGGGAAGCTCCTGCCGCCGAAAAGCGGCCTGTTCGTCATTGCGGCAGGCGCAGGCGTGGACGTGGTGCCCTGCCGCATCCTTTACGACACGCCGGACGGAAAGATGCACCTGTTCTGCAAAGTACGGGTGATCTACGGCGAGCCGATGCCCGCCGCGCAGTTTGCCATGGAGGGCCGCCGGGACACCAAAAAGCTCCGAGCCAACAAGCAGGCACTTCTGGACGCGTGGGGAGAGATGGCATGATATGCCTTTCCCCAAGGGGAAAGCCATTTATCGAGTTTGAGGAGAAATAGAATGGAGATCAAAGTTGCCAAAACGGCGGGGTTCTGCTTCGGCGTCAAGCGGGCGGTGGACCTGACCTACGGTCTGCTGGCTGAGGGACACAAGGTGGCCACCCTGGGCCCGCTGATCCACAACCCGCAGGCTGTGGAGGACATGCAGAAAAAAGGAGCCCTTGTGGCGGACGCCATCGCAGATGTGCCTGCCGGATATGAGGTGGTCATCCGCAGCCATGGCGTGCCCCGCACTGTGTATGAAGAGCTGGAAGCGGATGGTGTGGCCTACCACGACGCCACCTGCCCCTTCGTGCAGAAGATCCAACACATTGCAGAGCAGGCCGAAAAAGAGGGTGCGGTGCTGCTGGTGGCGGGTGACAAGAACCATCCGGAGGTGCAGGGAATTGTTGGACACACCCGCGGAGAGGTGTTCGTTTTCGCCGATCTGGCCGAGCTGAAGGCGTGGAAAGGCCCTTCCGACCCGCAAAAACCCCTGTTTGCAGTTGCACAGACCACATTTCAGGTAACAAAATGGCAAGAAAGTTCGGAGTTTCTCAAAAAAGCCTATACAAACGCCCGAATTTTTGATACAATATGTAATGCGACGTGGGCGAGGCAACAGGAAGCGGAAGACCTCAGCCAACAATGCGACATCATTGTTGTCATTGGCGGTCATCATTCTTCCAATACCCAGAAGCTGGTGCAGGTCGCCGCAAAACACACGCGTGCCGTAACGGTCGAGACAGCGAGCGAACTTCGGCCGGAATGGTTTGCAGATGTTAAAGTGGCGGGCGTGACAGCCGGGGCTTCAACGCCATCGTCTATTATTGAGGAGGTACTTAACAGTATGAGCGCAGAAATCAATGACAGCATGAGCTTTGAGGAGATGCTGAATGCATCCGAGGAAAAGCGTGTTCATGCAGGCAGTATTGTGAAAGGAATCGTGACCAGCATCTCTGCCAACGAGATCCAGGTGGATATCGGAGCGAAGCAGACCGGCTTTGTCAAGCTGAGCGAGCTGACCGATGATTCCTCCGCCAAGGTCGAAGACCTGGTGAAGGTTGGCGATGAGCTGGACCTCATCGTCGAGAAGGTTATGGATCAGGATGGTGTCATCCAGCTCTCCCGCAAGAAGCTCGCATCTCGCAAGGGCATGGAAGAGATCGCTAAGGCTGCTGAGTCCGGTGAGGTCGTCGAGGGCGACGTCACCGAGTTCAACAAGGGCGGCGTTGTGGTCAACGTCAAGGGCGTCAAGGTGTTCGTTCCCCGTTCTCAGGCTACTATGCGCCGTGATGAGGACTACACCGCTCTGGTTGGCCAGCATGTCCAGCTGGTGGTTACCGAGTGCTCCGGCCGCAAGATCGTCGGCAGCATCAACAAGGTCACCGCTGAGCAGAACAAGGCAAAGCGTGAAGAGTTCTGGGCAAACGTCGAGGTCGGCAAGACCTACACCGGCGTTGTCAAGAGCCTGACTTCTTACGGTGCATTTGTCGATATCGGCGGTGTGGACGGCCTGTGCCACATCAGCGAGCTGAGCTGGAACCGCATCAAGCATCCTTCCGAGGTTGTCTCCGTTGGCGACACCATCGAAGTGTATGTGAAGGACATCGACACCGAGAACCACAAGGTTTCTTTGGGCTACAAGAAGGCCGAGGACAACCCCTGGGAGCAGCTGAAGAACAACTACCCCATCGGCAGCACCTTCCATGCTCCGGTCGTCTCCCTGACCAAGTTCGGCGCATTCGTCCGCATCCTGCCGGGTGTTGACGGTCTGGTCCACATCAGCGAGATCAGCAATGACCGCGTTGAGAAGGTCTCTGACGTGCTGAAGGTCGGCGATATGGTCGACGTGAAGCTGCTGGATGTCGACTTCGATAAGAAGCGCATCAGCCTGTCCATGAAGGCTCTGCTGAACGACGCTGAGTAATCAGCCTTTCGTTCGGAAGAAAAACTTCTGACACAATGCGATCAACAGCCCCGTTGCCGGGAAAACGGCGGCGGGGCTGTTTCTATAGGAAAATGATAAAATTCTTCAAAAAACACTGGGAAGTGCTGAGCTATCTGATCTTCGGCGTGCTGACCACCCTGCTGAACATCGTGCTCTATGCGCTGTTCAACAGGCTGTTCGGTTACACCGCGGCCAACAGCTGGGGCAATGTGCTGGATAACGTCCTGTGCATCCTGTTTGCCTATGCTACCAACCGGGCGTTCGTCTTCCGCAGCAAAACGCAGGGCAGGGCCATGGCGAAGGAATTTGGCGCATTCGTCACCTGCCGCCTGGGCACACTGGTGTTGGATGCCGTCATCATGATGGTGGGCGGCAACCTGCTGGCGGCGCAGGGAGCAACGCTGATGGAAAGCCTGCTGACAGGTGTGTTTACCCACTTGCACCCGGAAACGTTGATGGGCATTGCTGCGACTTCGGCAAGTTCCACAGCGACGGGAGCATCGGTAGCCATCATCGGCGGCGCAGACGGCCCCACAGCCGTTTTCGTGGCAGCAGGTGCCGCGCAGAGCCTGTGGGGCCTGTGCGTCAAGGTCTTTTCCAATGTGGTGGTGGTCGTGCTGAACTATGTGTTCAGTAAGCTTATCATCTTTAAGAAAAAATAATTTTATTTTAGGAGGTACGGTTTTATGAAGCGTGGTCTGAAAGGTTTTGCATTCCTGGTCTCTGGTCTGGTGCTGGGCATCATCGGTGCAACGGTTTCTGCAACTGCAATTGCCCTGAGCGCCGTTGGCATGGCAAAGGTGCGCCGTGCCAACAAGAACTGAGGAGGACAACAAGATGAATCGTGAAGAGATCCTGTCCCATGTCGATCACACTCTGCTGAAGCCGGAGGCCACCTGGCCCCAGATCCAGACCCTGTGTGACGAAGCCATCGCAAACCACACCGCATCCGTCTGCATCAACACCTGCTATGTCAAGCAGGCTGTGGAGTATATGGCGGGCCGCATCCCCGTGTGCTGCGTGGTCGGTTTCCCTCTGGGTGCCATGGATACTGCCAGCAAGGCTTTTGAGGCCAAGACTGCCATTGAGAACGGCGCCGCCGAGGTGGACATGGTCATCAACATCGGCCGCCTGAAGAACAAGGAGTACGATGCTGTCCGCGAGGACATCCGTGCCGTGAAGCAGGCTGTGGGCGATAAGATCCTGAAGGTCATCATTGAGACTTGCCTGCTGACCGACGAGGAGAAGGAAAAGATGTGCGATATCGTCTGCGAAGCAGGCGCGGACTACATCAAGACCAGCACCGGCTTCTCCACCGCAGGCGCAAACTTCCACGATGTGGAGCTGATGGTCAAGGGTGTGGCTGGCCGCTGCAAGGTTAAGGCTGCAGGCGGCATCTCCACCGTGGACGATATGGAGAAATTCCTGGCTCTGGGCGCTGACCGTCTGGGCACCTCCCGCGCTGTCAAAATTCTGAACGGCGAGCAGGCAAAGGGCTACTAAGTAAAAAATCTCACAAAAAGGGGCACAGCGCTGGCTGTGCCCCTTTTTGTGCTTGTGTGGGAAAGACACGGCTGGTATAATGAGAAAGGAGAGAAACGGTGCATGTAAAAGCGGCGCAATGAGGAGAAAGATACAATGAATATCCCGGAAATTCTTGTGGCAAACGGATTTGGCGCGGTCATGATGGTCTTTCTGTTTTTGCTGCGGGTGCAGAACAGCGAAACAAAGCAGATCGGTGCGGGGCTCTATGATGGGATGCTTGCAGTGACTCTGCTTGCAGAAATTACGGAAACGGCCAGCTTTCTTCTGGATGGTGGGCGGTTTCCGGGCTGCCGGTTCCTATTGTATCTCACCAATACGCTCTGCACCGGCTCGACGGTGCTTGTGGGATTTTTGTGGTGCTTGTTTGTGGATTTCCGACTCTACCGCAGCATCCCGCGCCTGAAGAAAAAAGCCAGGACGCTGGGCGTTCCGCTCGCGGTGATTCTTCTGCTTCTGGTTCTCAACCTGTTTGGCACAGGGCCGATTTTCCGCATTTCGGAGCAGAATGTCTACACCCGCGGTGCGATGAACTTCCTGCTCTATGTGTTGCTGCTGTTCTATTTTTGCGAGAGCATCTGGCAGGTGTACAACTCCAAACGGAGCGGAATGTCCGTGATTTTCTTTCCGGTGTACTATTTTGTCATCCCGTGCATTCTGGGCACGCTGCTGCAGGGTGTGTTTTATGGCATTGCCGTGGGCTGGCTGGCAGTGTCGGTGGCGTTCGTGTTTGTGCATATCCAGCTGCAGAACTTCAACACTTATTTGGACGAACTGTCTGGCCTGTTCAATCGAAAATATCTCAACTATTATCTGGAAAAAATCCACAAGACCAAGGAGCCCGGCGTGTATGGTCTCATGCTGGATGTAAACGACTTCAAAAAAATCAACGACAAGTTCGGGCATTTGATGGGAGACCGTGCGATTCATGAAATCGGGCAGATTCTTTCTGCATCTCTGACGGAAGGCGCAATTGCCATGCGGATGGCAGGGGATGAGTTCATTGTGCTCCTCAATAGAGGAACGGAAGAAAAGCTGGCAGAGCTCAAGCAGGCAATTGACATGAATCTGCGGCAGTTCAACCGAACAACGGATGCACCGTTTCAGCTGTCATTTTCCGTGGGCACGGCCGGATATCATGGCGGCAGCACTGAGGAGTTTCTGGCAAATCTGGACCGCAGGATGTATGAAGCCAAACAGGCATACCATCAGGCGAAGAAACAATGAATGAGATGATGTCAAGCGGGAAAGCATCGAGGTCTTGCATCAATTTCAGAATCTTGTCTAAAAAGAGTGATACTCTTCTTGACAATCTGACGAAGCAATGATAGAATACTGAACGTACCAACTGAATACCGACTTATCAAGAGCGGCTGAGGGGACAGGCCCTGTGAAGCCCGACAACCTGCGTGAAAACGCAAGGTGCCAAATCCTGCGGGAAACCGAGAGATAAGAGTGCAACGCTCAGAGCTTTCGGCTCTGGGCGCTTTTATTTTTCGCGCACAAAAGCTTGAACGGAATGTTGGAGCAAGAAATACACACCCTGCAAGTAAAAATGTTTAGGAGGCAAAACAAATGGCAAGACACCTGTTTACTTCTGAGTCCGTCACCGAAGGACATCCCGACAAGATCTGCGACCAGATCTCGGATGCCATTCTGGACGAAATCCTGACCCACGACCCCGACGCCCGTGTGGCCTGCGAGACCTGCGCATCCACCGGTCTGGTGCATATCATGGGTGAGATCACCACCAACTGCTATGTCGATTTCCAGAAGATCGTCCGCGAGGTCGTGGCTGACATCGGCTACACCCGCGCAAAGTACGGTTTCGATGCTGACACCTGCGCTGTCATCTCCAATGTGGACGGTCAGAGCCCCGACATCGCCCTTGGCACCAACGACCAGGTGGGCGGCGCAGGCGATCAGGGCATGATGTTCGGCTATGCCTGCGATGAGACCCCCGAGCTGATGCCCATGCCCATCAGCCTGGCTCACAAGCTGGCAAAGCGCCTGACCGAGGTGCGCAAGAACGGCGAGATGGACTATCTGCGCCCGGATGGCAAGAGCCAGGTCACTGTCGAGTACGATGAGAACAACAAGCCCGTGCGCGTGGACGCTGTGGTCATCTCCAGCCAGCACAGCGAGACCGTTGATATGGAAAAGCTGCGTGCTGACGTGATGGAAAAGGTCATCAAGGCCACCATTCCCGCCGAGCTGCTGGACGAGAACACCAAGTATTATATCAATCCCACCGGCCGCTTTGTCGTGGGCGGCCCTCAGGGTGACTCCGGCCTGACCGGCCGCAAGATCATCGTGGACACCTACGGCGGTTATGCACGCCACGGCGGCGGCGCATTCTCCGGCAAGGACCCCAGCAAGGTGGACCGCAGTGCTGCATACGCTACCCGCTGGGTGGCCAAGAACATCGTGGCTGCCGGTCTGGCCAAGAAGTGCGAAGTTCAGGTGGCTTATGCCATCGGCGTGGCAAAGCCCGTGTCTATCATGGTGGACACCTTCGGCACCGGCGTGGTCTCCGATGAGAAGATCGAGCAGGCTGTGGAAAAGGTGTTCGACCTGACCCCCGCAGCCATCATCCGCGACCTCGACCTGCGCAAGCCCATCTACCGCAAGCTGGCCGCTTACGGCCACATGGGCCGCGAGGATCTGGGTGTGAAGTGGGAGAACACCGACCGCGTGGACGAGCTGAAGGCTGCTGTGGCTGCCCTGTAAGCTCAGCTGAAAAAGCGTTTCCCTTCTGATAGAAGGTAAGTGAAGAGAAGTCCCTCTGCCTGAAAAGGCAGGGGGACTTTTTGCAGGAAAGAAGCGCCTTTACATGGCTGAGCGAAGATGTTATACTAAAGTACATAGACGATGACAGGAGTGTGGAAACAATCGAAATGACCTTTTTGGGAAATCTTGATCCCACTCCGCTCGAACCGATATTTGGAAAACTTCAAACGACAGAAGTTGTTGTGACGGATGAAAGAATAGCGCATATCAAGGAAAGACACCCGGAAGACTATTGTTTATTTGAGGCGTATGGCTGTGAGACTGTTCTTTCACCTGACCTGCTGATACAGGATAGTAAGCATACAGGAACGGTTTTCGCGGTGAAAAAATTGCCGGAGACAAATCTGAATGTTGTTCTGCGGCTTGTGCTGGAAACGGATGATCCGGATTTGAAAAATTCTGTTATGACGTTTTACCGTATCCGAGAAAGAAATCTGAAAAAACTATTAGAGAAAAATCGGCTGCTTTACACATACGAATAAATTTGCTATAATAAGAGTAGGATAAGAGTGGTATTTGAAGTAGAGATCGTGCTGCTACACACCCAATGGGTCAAAAGAAATGCGGGAGAGGGCACACCCGCCAAATGCCAATCGATGGGGAACGGTTCAGATGCCGTTCCCCGTTCCTGTTTTATAGGGAAATTCAGAAACGATAGTATAATAAAAGTCCTACTTTTTATCGAAAATCAGACGAAAATTGAGAAATGGTAAAGAATTGGCTGTCTTTTTGTCGAAAACACACAGTCTCTTTTTGAAAAAAGCAAAACAGATGTGCAAGGCGCAGAAAATCGTTAGGTGAAACAAATTGATATGGCGCAAATGTCAAATTGTGATAAAATAAAGATGGATATGCACGTTTTGTGCGAATCGGATTGGATTGGTAAAGCAGCAATAAGGAGTTGTGATTATGTCCATTGAAATTTCCCCGAAGTCGTTCTTCCAGCAGCCCAGCGTGGCCGATATGCGCCTCATCGCATGCCCCGGTGCTGAGGAACTCACCGGCCTGATCGACAAGCACCTGACCCGCTGGGCCAAGGATGCCGGCATCGAGAAGGATACCTTTATCATCCCCTGCGACTGCCCCCGTTTCCAGAGCGGTGACGCAAAGGGTCTGGTGAAGGAGTCTGTGCGCGGCGACGATATCTTCATCGTGGTCGATCCCGGCAACTACAGCGTGACCTACAAGCTGTTCAACTATGAGAACCACATGTCCCCGGACGATCACTTTGCCAATCTGAAGCGCCTGATCCAGGCTGTGGCTGGCAAGGCACACCGCGTGTCTGTCATCATGCCCAGCCTGTACGGCGGCCGTCAGCACCGCCGCGTGGTCCGCGAGAGCCTGGACTGCGCTGTGGCCCTGCAGGAGCTGCAGACCATGGGCGTGAAGAACATCATCACCTTCGATGCTCACGATCCCCGCGTGCAGAACGCAGTGCCCCTGATGAGCTTCGACAACGCAATGCCCACCTATCAGGTGCTGAAGAGCCTGCTGAAGAAGGATCCCGACATCTCCTTCGACAAGAGCAAGTTCACCGTGGTCAGCCCGGACGAAGGCGCTATGAACCGCAATATGTACTTCTCCAGCGTGCTGGGCTGCAACCTGGGCATGTTCTATAAGCGCCGCGATTACACCCGCGTGGTCAATGGCCGCAACCCCATCGTTGCTCATGAATATCTGGGTGAGAGCGTGGAAGGCAAGACTGTCTTCATCGCGGACGACATCATCGCTTCCGGTGAGAGCATGCTGGAAGTTGCAAGCAACCTGAAAGAGCGCGGTGCAGGCCGCATCATTGCCAACGCTACCTTCCCGCTGTTCACCAGCGGCCTGGAGAAGTTCGACAAGGCTGTGGCTGAGGGCAAGCTGACCTATGTGGTCGGCACCAACCTGACCTATCGTATGCCTGAGCTGCTGACCCGTGACTGGTATGTTGACGTCGATGTGTCCAAGTACGCTGCATACTTTGTGGTGGCCCTGAACCATGACATGTCTGTTTCCAGCATCATTGATCCTCTGAAGAAGATCGAGAATCTGCTGGCAAACCGCAAGTAAACCAAAGCAAAGCGAAAGCCGCTGTATCATTCGATACAGCGGCTTTTTTGTAGAAAACACTCATGGAGAACAGCAACGATTGGAAATGCCCTCCACTTCGCTCTGGGTATAAATAGTAGAAAATTTTATCTTAATTTGATTTTACAGAAAAGGCCCGTATCGGAAGATGAATCATAAAATGCTGTTGTCATTTCACGTTGCGTCTCTCCTGTGAAAAGCCAATCCCGGCAGACCGCAGTCTGCCGGGATTGGCAATATCAAAATCAATTTTCCTCTGAAGTTGCTCAGAACGAAGCGGAGAGCATTAAAATGGCATTACAGCTCGTTTTCGTCGCTGCGCAGATACCGCACCAACATGGGCAGCTCATAGATCAGCATGAACAGCCAGCCCACGCCGTAGCTGTAGGGCAGAGCTTCGATCTCCATTTTCATCACCAGCACGAACAGAGCAGCAGCAGGGATGCGGCCCAGCATGCTCAAGGTGCTGCTGACCAGTGTGACTTTCAGGTCGCCGATGCCGCGGAAGAAACCCTGAATGGCGTTGGTGGCGGCGGGCATCAGGTAGAACAGAGACACGGTGCGCAGGAAGCGCACGCCCAGCCGGATGACCTCCGGCTCTGTGGCAAACATCTTCATGATCGGAGTGGCGAAGGCGTAGCACACCACGGCAATGAACACGCCGTACACCAGCTCGATGCGCAGGCCGCAGAGGAAGCCCTGCTTCACGCGGTCTTTTTTGCCGGCACCTCGGTTCTGAGCCATCAGGGTGGTCATGGCGTGGGCAATGTTCTGCTGCGGGGTGTAGGCGAAGTCGTCGATGCGGGAAGCCGCCGCAAAAGCGGCCATGGCGCTGACACCCATGGTGTTCACGATGGCCTGAACCACGATCTTGCCGGCCTGCACGGTGGCCTGCTGCATGGCGCTGGCCCAGCCGTAGCTAACGGTTTTGCGCAGCAGGGAGGCATCGAACACCAGCCAGCGCTTGCCCAGCTGCAGCACGGGAACTTTCCAGCGGATGTATAGGATGCACAGCACGCAGCACATGGCCTCGCTGAGCACGGTGGACAGGGCGCAGCCCTCGCTGCCCCAGCCCAACGCCTGCACGAAGAACAGGTCGCCGCCGATGTTCAGCACGGCGGAGATCATCAGGAAATACAGGGCGCTTTTGCTGTCGCCCAAAGCACGCATGGTGGCGGCGAGGAAGTTGTAGAAGAAGGTGAAGATCAGACCCGCAAACACGATGCGCAGGTAGCTGACGGCCATGGGCAGGATATCGACGGGGACCTGCAGCAGGCGCAGCAGGGGATTTGCCAGCAGCACGCAGACAGCGGAAAATGCCAGAGAGAACACGGTGCCTGCAATGGCGGTGGTGGAGACCTGACGCTCCACCAGCTTGGTATCGCCTGCACCGAAGGCGGTGCTGACCAGAATGCCGGCACCCAGGCACATGCCATTGATGAACAGGATGGCCAGCGTCATCAGAGGATTGGCGGTGCCGACAGCGGCAAGGGCTTCTTCGCCCACGAATTTGCCCACAATAATGCTGTCAGCGGCGTTGTAGGTGAGCTGGAACAGGTTGCCCAGCACCAGAGGAACAGTGAATTTGATCAGGAGCGGTGTGATGGCTCCTGTGGTCATGTCTTTTGTCATGGGAGTTTCGAAGAATCCTTTCTTTATAAAGTAGTGTCCGGGAAAGCTGAATTTGCCCCGGCACCGGCTGCTCCGGCAGGATGACGCGACACCATGTCTGAAGGTTGGGCTGGTATTATAATCGACGATGGTTTCCTTCGGGGAGTGCGAGGGCTGACCCACGCTGGAGGTCTGGCGAGCGTCAGCAGGACGGAGCAGCTGGTGCCAGGGCGTCCCGTATCATAATGTATTGATGAACTGCCGCCCGGGCAGAATAGCGAGGGCCGAGCGGCTGGCACCCACGTTGATGAGCTGGACTGCTGCCTGCAGCACCGCGCCCGATGCCACCGAGGCCGGGATAGCATCAGTGCGCAGGACTTTCTGGGCTGCACGCTGAGCGTCCGTGGTGTTTACGGCGACCACATTGTCCACCACATAGGCGTTGAAATTGTCCGGCACGAAGCCATAGCCCATGTCGCTGATGCCGTGGGGGCCGGTGAGCCCGCCGCCCAGCGCCTGAGACTCATAAGGCTCCACCGCAGCGATGCGGACATCGTTCGTCCACGCTTTGATGGTCTCGCCCACGCCGGTGACTGTGCCGCCGCTGCCCACGCCGATGACGATGGCGTCTACGGCACTTTTGCCCTCCCGGGCGATGGCCTGCACGATGGCAGGGCCGGTGACCCGGCGGTGATATTCCGGATTGTCGTCGTTGGCAAGCCAGTTCATGTTATACCAGTGGTTAGCAGCGGCAGTCTGGGCGGCGAGGCGGCGCGCACCGGCGGCACCGCTGCGGGCGGGGCTGTGCTGGATTTGAGCGCCCAGCCGCAGCAGTGTTTCCTGCCGCAGGGCCGGGGCGTCCTCCGGCATCACCAGCACCACCGGATGTCCGGCGGTCAGGCCCGCCAGCGTCAGCGCGGCAGCAAAGGGCCCGGATGCCGCTTCAATGATGGGCTGGCCAGGCAGAAGTTTCTTTTTCTCAATGGCGAGGGCAAGCATCCCTTCGGCAAGGCCGTCGCGGGCCGTGCCGGTGGGGCCGGAAAAGTCCAGATAGGCGTAAAGCCGCCCTTTCACCCCGCAGGCTGCGGCATAGCCCCGCAGCTCCACGATGGGGCAGGCGGTGAGTGTCTGATAAAAATTCGGGTAGATCGGCACGGAAAGCCCCCTTTCATTGGATACAACAATATTATCCTAACGCAGAAGCCCCCTTTGCGTCAAGATGCGTTTTGGCAAAAACAGCGAATTTTTGCCGGATTTTCTGGAAAAATCTCCGAAAGGCTCTTGACAGCTGGCCATGCTTCTGCTATACTTCATCCGTAAAGCAAAAAACCTTTACATCACTTCTCGAAAGCGAAGGCGGAACACCGGGGGTCAGAGGATGGCAAAAGATCTGGAAATGGGCTATCTGCTCGACTTTTACGGTGAAGCACTGACCGAAAAGCAGCGTGAGATGCTGCGCCAGTATTACAACGATGACCTCTCACTGAGCGAGATCGGCGAGAACTTTGGCATCACCCGGCAGGGTGCGCGGGATACCATCAAGCATGGTGAGAACGCACTGCGGGAGCTGGAGGAGAAGGTCGGCTTTGCAGCGCGCTACCGCCGCGTGCAGCAGAAGCTGGAAGAGCTGGAACAGATGGTCATTGATGCACGGTTCGAGTGCACCGGCCCGGGAGGGCTGACCACCACCGAGTATGCCCGGCAGCTGACAAAGATGCTGGAGCTGATCCGTTCCATCGACGAAGCAAATGAGAGCTGATATTTGAAAGGAGCACCGCACAATGGCATTTGAATCTCTGAGCGACCGCCTTGCCGGTGTGTTCAAAAAGCTGCGCGGCCATGGCAAACTGACCGAAGCAGATATCAAGGCTGCCATGCGCGAGGTGCGCATGGCCCTGCTGGAAGCCGACGTCAACTACAAGGTGGCCAAGGACTTCTGTGCAAAGGTGTCCGAGCGTGCCATGGGCCAGGAGGTCATGGAGAGCCTGACTCCCGCCCAGCAGGTGGTCAAGATCGTCAACGAAGAGCTGATCGCTCTGATGGGCGGCAGCGAAGCGGCCCGTCTGAACATCAAGAACAAGGGCCAGACGATCATTATGCTCTGCGGCCTGCAGGGCAACGGCAAAACCACCCACGCCGCAAAGCTGGCAAAATACTATATCAAACAGGGCCGCCGCCCCATGCTGGTGGCCTGTGACATTTACCGCCCTGCGGCTATTGATCAGCTGCAGGTGGTGGGCAAGCAGGCGGGTGCACCGGTGTTCACTCTGCTGGGCGCAAAGCCGCCGGAAATTGCGAAAAAGGCGCTGGCACACGCCAAGGATTACGGCAACGACATCGTGATCCTGGATACCGCCGGCCGTCTGCAGATTGACGAAGTGCTCATGCAGGAGCTGGTGGACATCAAGGAAGCCGTGCCTGTGGACGAGACACTGCTGGTGGTGGACGCCATGGCGGGTCAGGACGCAGTCAACGTCGCCAAGACCTTCAATGAGACGGTGGGTGTGGACGGCATCATCCTGACCAAGACCGACGGCGACACCCGCGGAGGTGCAGCGCTCTCTGTGCTGGCTGTCACCGGCAAGCCCATCAAGTTCCAGGGCACCGGCGAAAAGCTGGATGATTTGGATGTGTTCCATCCTGACCGCATGGCAAGCCGCATTCTGGGCATGGGCGATGTGCTGAGCCTGATCGAACGTGCGCAGGAGACGGCGGATGAAAAGCAGGCTGAAGAGACCGCAAAGCGGATGCTGGAGAACAAGTTCGACATGAACGACATGCTGGACCAGTTCGCACAGATCCGCAAGATGGGCGGCGCAGGCGCGATGCTGAGCATGCTGCCCGGCGGCAGCGGCATCGACGCCAGCCAGATCGACGAAAAAGCGTTCGACCGCATTGAGGCCATGATCTATTCCATGACCAAGGAAGAGCGCGAAAAGCCTTCCATCATCAACCCCAAGCGCAAGCGCCGCATTGCTGCAGGCAGCGGCACCACCGTGGCAGACGTCAACAAGCTGCTCAAGCAGTTTGAGATGATGCAGAAGATGATGAAGCAGTTCAAAAAGAGCCCCAAGGGCTTTGCACGCCGTCTGGGCGGCATGATGGGCAACCGCAATGCGTTCCGCGGTTTTTAAACAGGATACAACCCCCTTGCGGGTTTGTACAATATAATCAACATGCGCCCGCAAGGGCCGCACAAAAACAATTTTTGGAGGATATTTACCATGGCAGTTAAGATTCGTCTGCGCCGCGTCGGCGCCAAGAAGGCTCCCTTCTATCGTGTTGTTGTTGCTGACAGCCGCTTCCCCCGCGACGGCCGTTTCATTGAAGAGATCGGCACTTATGATCCCAATAAGGAGCCCTCTGAGGTGAAGATCGACGCTGAGAAGGCAAAGCAGTGGATCGCCAACGGCGCACAGCCCACCGATACCGTCCGCGTCCTGCTGAAGAAGTCCAACATTCTGTAAGTAGGGAGGGCTGACTCATGCAGGAGCTGTTGCTGGCAGTTGCCCGCGGTCTCGTGGAGGACAAGGACGCCGTCAAGGTCACGGTGGACGAGCCCCGCGAGGACGGCACCATCGTCTACCACCTGAGCGTGGCAGAGGGAGATATGGGCCGTGTCATCGGCAAGCAGGGCCGGATCGCAAAAGCCATTCGTGTGGTGATGCGCGCGGCTGCTGTGCGGGTCGATGAAAAGGTCCTTGTTGAGATCGACTGAGCACCCTACAGGCCCTTTGCCCTTGCGGCAAGGGGCCTTTTTGATTTTTTAACGGGCTCGCCCTCTCCGTCATTGCTTATGCAATGCCACCTCTCCCATAGGGAGAGGCAAGAGCCTGACCGAAACGTTCCTTAGTTCTCCCGCCGGGAGAGCCGTCACCGCAGGTGACTGAGAGGGCGAGGACGTTATATAGGGAGAAAACAATGCAGCAATATCTGGAAGCAGGCAAGGTCGTGACCACCCACGGCGTGCGCGGCGAAATGAAGCTGGAGCTTTGGTGCGACGGCGTCAACTTTCTGAAAAAGGTGGGCAGACTGTATTCATCGGCCCAGGGCGGTAAGGTGTGGAAGATCGTCTCCATCCGTGCACAGGGTCAGATGGCTTTATTGCAGCTGGAGGGCGTCAACGACATGGACGCCGCCCGCGCACTGCGGGGCCAGGTGTTCTACTTTGACCGCAATGATGCCACCCTGCCCGCAGGCCGCTGGTATGTGGCTGACCTCATCGGGTGCGAAGTGCGGGACGCAGACACCGGAAAAGTGTATGGTGTGGTGACCAGCGTGGATCATCCCGGTGCACAGGACATCTACACGGTCAAATCCCCCAGCGGCAAAGAATATATGTTCCCGGGCGTGGACGCCTTTTTGAAAGAGCGCAACCCGCCGGAAGGCTATATCCTCGTCACGCCCATTCCGGGCCTGCTGGACGATGACTTTGACAGCGAGCGGGAGGAAGAGTGAGCCATGGGAATGCGTGTGGACATCGTGACCCTGTTCCCGGAAATGTGCCAGCAGGTGCTGGACGCCAGCATCATCGGCCGGGCGGCAAAGCGCGGCTACATTGAGACCCACTGTCATCAGATCCGGGATTACACCCTGAACAAGCAGAAGCAGACTGACGATTATCCCTATGGCGGCGGCTGCGGCATGGTGCTGTATGCTCAGCCCATTGCGGACTGCCTGCGTGCCGTGCAGAAGGAAGTGGCCGAGCAGGGCCGTCCGGCTCCGCACATCGTGTTCCTGACGGCGGGCGGTCAGCGCTACACCGAAGAGCACGCAAAGCGTCTGGCTCAGTACGACAACCTGACGCTGGTCTGCGGCCACTATGAGGGCATTGACGAGCGGGTCATTGATGCGTTTGCGGATGAAGAGATCTCCATCGGCGATTATATCCTCACCGGCGGCGAGCTGGCCAGCCTTGTGGTGGCGGACAGCGTGCTGCGCCTGAAGCCCGGCGTTCTGGCGGAACAGAAGGGCTATGAGGAAGAGAGCTACTGGGACGGCCTGCTGGAATATCCTCAGTACACCCGCCCCGAGGTGTGGGAGGGCCGTGCCGTGCCGCAGGTGCTGCTGGGCGGCGACCACCAGAAGATCGACGCATGGCGCGGGGAACAGAGCCGGGAGCGCACCCGCCTGCGCCGCCCGGAGCTCTATGAGCAGTGGTGTGAGACGCACCCTGTGACCGAGCTGCCAAAGTGGAAGCGGGGCGAAAACATGCGTCTGGTCAAGACCGACGAGCAGTTCGCCGCTGCTGCACGCATCTTTACGGAAGGACGCCGCACGGTCTGTGCCGAAAACTGGACCGAAGAATACTGCCGGAGCCTGAGCGAGGAGGAATATCTTCTGCAGCTGCGGCAGGAGAAAGCTGCCGGGTGGGTGTGCTACATGCACACCACCAAGGATGTGCCGGACGGCATCGTCAGCATCAACCACAAGGTGGGCCACGTTGAGCACCTGTTCGTCACCGAGAGCGCCCGGGGCAAAGGCATCGGCATGAAGATGCTGGACTTTGCACGCCGCAAGCTGCCGGAGCACAGGCACCCGGTTCTCAGCGTGCTGAACACCAACACTCGGGCTATCGCTCTTTACACCCGCATGGGCTGGAAAATGACCGGGGAAATGGAACTGGAATTTGCACCCGAACAGTACCCCGCTGTGGTGAAGAAATGCGCCCTTGTCCGGATGCGCTATGAGGGCGGCGCACAGCAGTAAACGGGGCGAAAACGGGCTGTCGGATCGACGCGCACAGTGCAGAAAACGCACAAAATCGGGCGAGAAATTGCCCGACGGTCGAAAAAATGTTGAAAACTTTTGTATCTACCCGCTAACGTTGAGGGAATATTTTTATTATCTTTGTATAAATAATGAAAAATGCCCCCTCTTTCATTGGAGAATCCGCCAAAAATGCGCCGGGGGGCTGTACAACCGTTTCGACTTGCGCTAAAATGAGTGTAACGCAACAGGCACACTATACAAATTTTGTACCCAAAACGATATTAGATAGGAGCGCTTTACTATGTACGTGAAAGAAGTTACCGTTGAAAATCAGGTTGGTCTGCACGCTCGTCCGGCTACCTTCTTCATCCAGAAGGCTAACGAGTTCAAGTCTTCCATCTGGGTCGAGAAGGAAGAGCGCCGCGTGAACGCAAAGAGCCTGCTGGGCGTTCTGTCTCTGGGCATCGTGGGCGGCACCACCATCCGCATCATCGCTGACGGCGCTGATGAGCAGGCTGCAGTGGACGGCCTGATCAAGCTGGTCGAGTCCGGCTTTGCTGAGTAATCTGTGCCTATAAATGGAGCGGCGGGGTGACCTGCCGCTTTTTTGATATCTGCATATAATAAGAACAGGGAGGGTGTTTCCATGAAAGAGAAGACAAGAGAACGGATGGAGAAGTTCGTGGCACTGTGCAACTCCGGCAAGCCGTGGTATGTGTTTCTGGCCATGTTCAGCATCCTGCTGGCTGCATCTGCGCTGGTGGAGCTGTTCACCGACCAGCGCATGAAGTGGTGGGCCTGGGCGCTGAATATCGTGGGCATTCTGGACAGCATGGTGAACATCTGCCGCTGCAAAAAGCTCAATGCCCGCAAGGCTGAGGAAGAGAGCGCATGACCAAAGCGGAACTCTATCACAAAGCCTGTATGCTGCCGCTGCTGCCCGGCGTGTATATCATCCGGGACAAGACCGACACCATCATCTATATCGGCAAGGCCAAGCGCCTGCGCATCCGGGTGAGCCAGTATTTCCGCGAGGGTGTGCCCCACGACAACAAGGTCAGTCAGATGATCGCCCACGCCTACGCCTTTGATGTTATTGTCTGCCAGAGCGAGTTCGAGGCGCTGGTGCTGGAAGCCAGCCAGATCAAGGCCCATACCCCGAAATACAACATCCTGCTCAAGGACGACAAGGGCTACAGCTATATCAAGGTGACAAAAGAACAGTGGCCGCGGCTGTCTTTCGTACTGCAGAAGGAGGACGACGATGCCGAGTATATCGGTCCGTACACCTCCAGCTTTGCGGCCCGGCAGATGGCAGAAACGGCCAT
Source organism: Oxalobacter sp. (assembly GCA_963615785.1). Classification (GTDB taxonomy): domain Bacteria; phylum Bacillota; class Clostridia; order Oscillospirales; family Ruminococcaceae; genus Faecalibacterium. The sequence goes on from CAVEID010000002.1 coordinate 146,782, forward strand.
GGATGCCTTTCTGCTGCCCCGGTGCAATAAGCGCTTTCCGCAGGAGATCGGCAGGGGACGCCCCTGTCTGAACGCCCACATCGGCAAATGCATGGCTGTGTGCAGCGGCAAGATCAGCTGCGAAAATTACAATCAGGCGGTCAAAAGCGCCGTACACCTGATCCGCTACGGCAAAAAAGATATCCTCAAGACCCTGAACGAGCGGATGATGGAAGCGTCTGAGCGGCTGGAATTTGAGACGGCGGCCCTTATCCGTGACCAGATCGCAGCGATCACCAAAGTGAGCGCCGGGCAGAAGGTCATTGTAGACCCGGACGTGGAAATGGACGTGGTGGCGCTGGCAGGCACGCCCAGCAGCGTGTGCGCAGCGGTGCTGCGGTTCCGGGACGGGCGGCTGACCGACAAGCGGGAGTTTTTGTTCCACGACACATCGGACATCGCTGCCATGCGGGAAGAATTCCTGCCGCGGTATTACCTTGACGATGAACAGATCCCGAAGATCATTGCGGTGGACGAGCTGCCGCCGGACTCAGACGCTCTGCAGCAGGTCCTGAACGAAAAACGGGGCAGCGAGGTGCAGCTGTATGTGCCCCAGCGGGGCGACAAAGCTCATCTGGTGGAGATGGCCCACACCAACGCGGTGGAGCGGCTGGCCCGCGAGAGCGGCCGCTACGCCCGGGAAGAAAAGCTGCTGGACGAACTAGCGCAGGTGCTGGGGCTTTCCAAACCGCCCCGCGCCATCGAAAGCTACGATATCTCCAACTGGGGCGATGGCTCCAGCGTCTGCGGCATGGTGACCTTCAAGGACGGCAAGCCCTACAAGGCGGGCTACCGCAAGTTCAAGATGAAGACCGTTGCGGGCACCGACGACTACGCTTCGCTGGCCGAGACCGTCTCCCGGCGGGCGGCGGAGTACGAAAAGTACGCAGAGCTTGCAAAAAACGGTGAGCCCAGCAATAACTGGTTCGGCCAGAAACCTGACCTGCTGCTGATGGACGGCGGACGCGGGCAGGTGAGCGCTGCCAAAGAAGCGCTGGCCGGGACGGCCCTTGCGGATGTGCCGCTTTACGGCATGGTGAAGGATGACCACCACCGCACCCGTGCCATCGTGGACAGCGACGGGCGGGAAATTGCTATCAACATGAACCGGGGAACCTTTACCTTTATCACGGCTATTCAGGATGAGACCCACCGCTTCGCCAATGCTTACCGCAAGCAGCAGATGAAGCAGAAGAGTTATTCGTCTACCCTGACCGAAATTCCCGGCATCGGCCCCAAGACCGCTAAGGCCCTGATGGCTCAGTTCAAGAGCGTGGGCGCCGTGAAGGAAGCCACCACCGACCAGCTGGAAAACACCCCCGGTGTCGGCAGACAGACAGCACAGATCATTTACGATTATTTTCATCGGGAGTGAGAACGATGTATCGTTTAGAAACGACAAAACCATTGTATGAGAAAATCAAAGAATTACTGCCTGATATTTGGCCGAATATACAAATCCGGCTGATGTCAGAAGATTCGAATCTTGTGAGATTGGGTTTTGTAGATAGTGTGCCATGTGTAGTAGAACTGGATGTTGACGAAAAACAATTTGAAGAAATCTTATATTCATTTTATGATTTAGAGGTTGATGCATATAATACAGAAGATGGAAAGGATCCACCCCAAAATGATCCGTTTTATCAGAAATATCTAAAATATGGGTGGATAGGCGATGTATTGGCAAGAGCTAAACTAATAAAATAACAAGTCCCGGTATTCAATGATTGATATGTGCCGTATACTGGTTGTCCAGAATGAAGAACACATATCACATGAATGCCGGGACTTATTTTGGAAAAAAATTAGTTTTCGGAAGAAATGTCCTGACCGAAATACTTTTCGCTCAGTTCTTTCAGGGTGCCGTCAGCGCGCAGTTCGTCGATGGCGCTGTTGATGGCCTCCAGCAGGGTAGCGCTGGTGTCACCCTTGCGCAGGGGAATCGCAACGTGAGAAGCGTCCTCAGTCTGGGCCACGATCTTGAAATCTGCGTCCGGATGGACGTTCAGGTAATCGTAGAAGGAGACATCGGCGTTCAGGGTGGCGTCGATGCGGCCGGCGGTCAGCAGCTGGATGGTCTCTTCCAGCGTGTCGATGCCCTGCACAGTAGCGCCGTAGCTCTCGGCCAGCTCCATGTAGGTGGAAGCCAGACTGTTGGCGGTGGTCTTGCCGTTCAGATCCTCGAAGCTGGTGATGTCGTCGTTATCCTTGCGGACGGCGAGGGCAGTGTGGATATAGCCGTAAGGCGTGGTGAAGTCGTAGGTCTTGGAGCGCTCGTCGGTGACTTCCACGCCGTTGCACACCAGATCGTAACGGCCAGCGTCCAGACCGGCAAACAGGCTGTCCCAGTCACTCTCGACGTACTCAGGCTCCACGCCCAGCTTTTCAGCGATGGCGCGGGAGACTTCCACGTCGTAGCCCACCAGTGTGTCGGACTCGTCGTGGTAGCTCCAGGGCTGCCATGCACCTTCCAGTGCAACGATCAGCTTGCCGCTGGACTGGATGTTGGACAGCTGGTCGCCAGCAGCAGGAGCCTTGGAAGCATCGGTGCCGGAAGCAGCGGTGGAGCTGGAGTTGGAGCAGCCGGCCAGAGTCAGCACTCCGGCAGCGGCCATGACGCTCATGAGAGTAATAAAAGTTCTGCGTTTCATAGTTGTATATCCTTTCATATTGTTGGAAGCAGGCCATCGGGGAGCTTTCCACGCAAATGCAAACGAGTTGCGGCACCCAGCATCTGCTTCGCTGTCGCTCGCATCTTGCTGGCCACTGCCCCAACAACAGCTCCCTGCCTCCGCCACTGGCGGCGGTCGTTGTTGTTGCGGGCCATTCCATTGCCCGCCCTATTGCCTGCGGCAACAGGGTCCCACCCTACCGGATCATTTGCTTAGGAAACTCCCCGCCGTCCTGCCGGGATAGATGCAGCCGCTTATTGCGACCCCCTTTGTGAAAACGCATTTGGAGCGCTCCGCAGAACGCGACAAATGCAAAATAAAAAACAAATTTTCCGCTGAATATGGCCAGAGCGAAGCGGAAGCCATTTTAAATGGTAGACTCACTCAGTATGTGCAATCTTGCGCAAAAACTCGCGGGTGCGCTCTTCCTTCGGGTTGGCGAAGAATTCGTGCGAGGGTGCCTGCTCCACCACCACGCCGTTTTCCATGAAAACGGTCTTGGAGGAGACATTGCGGGCAAAGCCCATCTCATGGGTGACTACCAGCATGGTCATACCCTCTTCTGCCAGCTGCCGCATAACGGCCAGCACTTCGCCGGTCAGCTCCGGGTCAAGGGCGCTGGTGGGCTCGTCGAAGTAGATGATCTCCGGGTCGGACGCCAATGCCCGGGCAATGGCCACGCGCTGCTGCTGACCGCCGGAGAGCTGGCGGGGGTAGTAGTCGGCCCGGTCGGCCAGACCGACCTTTTCCAGCATCTTCATGCCGACGGCGTCCGCCTGCTCTTTGGGCATCTTGCGGGCGACGATCAGACCCTCAGTGACGTTCTGCAGGGCAGTCTTGTTCCGGAAAAGGTTATAATTCTGGAACACAAAGGCTGTCTTTTTGCGCAGGCGGGCGATGTCGGTGCGGCTGGCTTTGGCAAGGTCAAACGTCTCACCGTCAAAGGTCAGCTGGCCTGCATCAGCGGTCTCGAGGAAATTCAGGCACCGCAGCAGGGTCGTCTTGCCGGAACCGGACGGGCCGAGGATGGCCACGACGTCGCCTTTTTCCACGGTCAGATCCACGCCCTGCAGCACTTTCAGCTCACTGGTGACCTTCCGTGCCCCGGGACGGTGGAAAATGCCAGCCTGCAGGCCGGGCTTTGCATAAGTGCGGAACGCTTTGTGTACATTGCGGATCTCTAACATAGCCATAAATCCCACACTCCTTTCTTACTGGAAGCCGTGGGCGTTCAGCCTACGTTCCAGCAGGGCCTGCAGTTTGGTGATGACCGTGCAGAACAGCAGGTACACCACGGCCACTTCACAGTAGATGGGCAGGAAAATGTAGGTGCGGGCGGCCACGCGCTGACCAGCCATGAACAGCTCTGCCACGGTGATGTTGGACGCCAGCGAGGTGTCTTTGATCATGCCGATGAGTGAGTTGGACAGGGCAGGCACAGCGGTGCGCAGAGCCTGCGGCAGCACGATGCGGCGCATGATCTGCCACCAGCTCATGCCTACGCAATAGCCGGCTTCCAGTTGGCCCTGGGGCACACTTTCCAGTGCGCCGCGCATGGTCTCGGCGCAGTAGGCGCCTTCGTTGAAGGCAAAGGCGATGACCGCTGCCGGGAAAGCGTCCAGCATGATGCCCACGCTGGGCAGGCCGTAGAAGATGATGAACAGCTGCACCAGAAGAGGGGTGCCGCGGATGACCCAGATGTAGAACCGGGCGATCTGCCGCAGCACCGGAACATTGGCGTACTGCACCAGCGCCACCGCCACGGCGATAATCATGGCGAAAAAGAAGGAAACAAGAGTCAGCGGGATGGTCATGGTCAGGCCCGCCGTCAGGATGCGCGGCAGAGCTTCCACAAGCACGCTGACCATGCGGTTGGAAAGAAAAGCTTCAAACATGGAAAATGTTCCCTCAGAACGATTCAAATACTCTTTTAAAACAGACAATAAAGGTATTATAGAACTTGAAGTATGGTCGAAGTCAAGGACTTTTGCTCAAATTCCTACAAAACCTACCAAAATACTATAACATGAATCTGGAAAGAGTGCAAATGATTTGCTCAAAACGCGTGATGTGAACAAAATCGGCCGGAAGCATGTGTAAACTTTGTGCAATGCGGCAAGCGGTTGACGGCGCACCTGCTTTCGTGTACAATGAACATAACAACGCGCACCGGGCGAAGCACCGGCATGAGCGCAAATTCACCGCCGGGGCGCATTTGCCAAGGGCGGTGCAGACACGGAGGACACGAACGTGACGAAGAAAAAAATTGGCGTTCTGGGTGCAGGCACCTGGGGCATGGCTCTGGCACGGATGCTGACTGTCAGCGGCAATGAGGTGCAGGTGTGGTCGGCCATTGAGGCCGAGGTGGACAACCTCTCTTCCACCCGGGTGCACCCCAACCTGCCGGGCATGAAGATCCCGCAGGAACTGCAGTTCACCAAGAGCATTGAGGAAGTGTGCACCGGCAAGGACGTGCTGCTGTTTGCAGTGCCGTCGGTGTTTGTACGCTCCACGACCGCCAAGGCCCGGCCTTATATCCCGGACGGCCAGATCATCGTGGATGTGGCCAAGGGCATGGAGCCGGATACCTTATATACCATGACCGAGGTCATGGCGGATGAGCTGAACAAAGAAGGCGGCCCGAAGAACGTGAAGCTGGTGGCTCTGAGCGGCCCCACTCACGCTGAGGAGGTGGCGCTGGATCTGCCCACCACCATTGTTTCGGCCTGCCCGGACGAAGCCGCTGCAGAGTTTGTGCAGGATGTGTTCAGCAATACCTGCATGCGTGTGTACACCAATGCTGACATCAAGGGTGTGGAGCTCAGCGGCGCACTGAAAAATGTCATTGCGCTGGGCGTGGGCATCTCCACGGGCCTGGGCTACGGCGACAACGCACGCGCAGCCCTCATTACCCGCGGCATTGCGGAGATCGCCCGGCTGGGTGTGGCCATGGGCTGCAACATCCACACCTTTGCGGGTCTGGCGGGCATCGGCGACCTGATCGTCACCGCCACCAGTATGCACAGCCGCAACAACCGTGCCGGCATTCTCATCGGTAAGGGCGAGAGCCCGGAACAGGCCGTGAAGGAGGTGGGCATGGTTGTGGAAGGCATCAACGCTCTGCCTGCCGCCACGGAATTGGCTGCGAAGTACAACGTGGAAATGCCCATCGTGCAGACGGTGAACGCCATTGTCAAAGAGGGCATGAGCGCCAGCGATGCGCTGCGCACCCTGATGGACCGCAACCGCAAGAACGAGATGCCGCAGGGATACGAAAAGGTTTAAGGCATCACGATTGAAAATGGCCTCCGCCTGCTCTGGCCATGATCAGAGGAAAACTTATTTTTAGATTGGAGCTCCAGAAAATCTGCGGATTTTCTGGAGCTCTTTTTCACAAGCAGGGCCGGAACCGGAAGATACTGCTTGAAAACTGCCAATCTGCTGGCGGAAAAACAACAAAAACAATTCAAACTTTTTACTAAAACCAGACACAAAAGGGTAGAAGGTCGGGAAAGATTCTGCTATACTAAAACGGAACACGAAATGGCAGGCGCTTTTTGTACAGTCTGCCGGATGGAAAGGAAGAGATCTGCAATGCCGTCAACCTATGCGCACCGCCGCTTCGGTGCCAATGTTCTGGATCATCTGCCGGATGATCTGCGCGCACAGCTGCAGCAGAACCGCGAACTTTATGACATCGGCCTGCACGGGCCGGATCTGCTGTTTTATTACCACGCGGTCAAGTCCAACCCCGTGAGCAACCTGGGCGGGGCTATGCACGACAGGCCCGGCCGTGTGTTCTTTGACCGTGCCCGCAGCGTGGTGAAGAGCGAGGAAGACCGTGCGGCGGCACTGGCCTATGCGCTGGGTTTTGTGTGCCACTTTGCACTGGACAGCACCTGCCACCCCTATGTGGAGCGTTTTACCCGGGAAAGCGGCGTGACCCACTGCGAGATCGAGACGGAGTTTGACAATATGCTGATGCGGCGGGACGGCTATGACCCGCTGAAATTCTTCACAGCCAGCCACATCCACCCCTCGGAGCGGAACGCAAAGGTCATTGCTCCGTTCTATGAGGGCATTTCGGAGAAAACGACGCTGGATGCACTCAACGGCATGATCTCGGTGCACAAGCTTCTGCAGGCTTCTAATCCGGTGAAGCGCTGGGTGGTGCTGACCGGCATGAAGGTAGTGGGGGCTTACGACGGCCTGCACGGTCTGGTGGCAAACCCGAAGCCGAATCCCAAGTGCGTTGAGAGCGGAAAGCAGCTGGACGCCCTGTACACGAAGGCCCTGCCGCTGGCGGAACGGCTGATCGAAGAGTTTGTGGAAAAGCTGGACACGGATGAACCGCTGGATAAGGCTTACGACCATACATTCGGGGAATTTTAAGCTCGAGTGGCAGGACAGCAGGGAGTTTTCCACGCAAATGCTTCGGGCCATTCCATCGCCCGCCCTACTGCCTACGGCAGCAGGGTCCCACCCCAGTGGATCATTTGCTTTGGAAACTCCCTGCCGTCCTGCTGGGGATGATCTCGTGCGGTAAAAAAGCGTTTGTCATGCTCTGCCGAGCGTGACAAAAACGAAAACAAAAATAAAATTTCCACTAAATATGGCAAGAGCGAATGCGGAGACCATTTTAAATAGTGGAAGCTTAAAAAGAGAGTGCACCGCCCGGCGGTGTGAGAGGAAACAAGATGCAGAACGAAAAATTCAAGGTGACACCGCTGGAACGTGCGTGGATCCTGTATGATGTGGGCAACTCGGCCTTTGTGCTGATGATCGCAACACTGGTGCCCATCTTTTTCAACGCGCTGGCGGAAGCCGGCGGGATCGGCTCGGTGGATTATCTGGCCTACTGGGGCTATGCCAGCTCGGTGGTCACGGTGATCACGGCCATTCTGGGGCCCATCCTCGGCACGCTAGCCGACACCAAGGGCTTTAAGAAACCTATCTTCATGCTCTGCCTGTTCGTGGGCGTCATCGGATGCTGCGCGATGGGTTTTGCCACCACATGGCTGCCTTTTCTGGTCATCTTCATCATTGCGAAGATCGGCTTCTCAGGCAGTCTGGTGTTCTATGACTCTATGTTGGGCGATGTGACCACTCCGGAGCGCATGGATATCGTATCCTCCCGCGGTTATGCCTGGGGCTACATCGGCAGCTGTGTGCCTTTTGTGGCGTGCCTGGCGCTGGTGCTGGGAAGTGGGGCGATCGGACTGAGCCAGATGACGGCACTGACGATTGCGCTGCTCATCACGGCAGTGTGGTGGCTTGTGACCACCTTGCCGCTGTTGAAGCGCTACAAACAGATCAACTATGTGGAAGTGGAGCAGCACGCCATCCGCCAGAGCTTCGTGCGTATTGGCCACACGCTGAAGCACCTGTATGAGGACAAGCAGGTGTTCTGGTTCCTGCTGGCGTTCTTCTGCTACATCGACGGCGTGTATACCATCATCGATATGGCTACGGCCTACGGCACAGCGCTGGGGCTGGACACTACGGGCTTGCTGCTGGCGCTGTTGGTGACGCAGATCGTGGCTTTCCCATCCGCACTGATCTTCGGGCGGCTGAGCACGAAATACCCTTCCAGCCAGCTCATTCCTGTTTGCATCGCGGCCTACACCGGCATTGCGATCTTTGCGTTCTTCCTGACCCAGCAGTGGCAGTTCTGGGTGCTGGCCGTGGTGGTGGGCATGTTCCAAGGCGGCGTGCAGGCACTGAGCCGCAGCCACTTTGCCAAGATCATCCCGGCGGAAAAATCCGGCGAATATTTCGGTCTGTTCGACATCTGCGGCAAGGGTGCATCCTTCCTTGGCACCATGATCGTCAGCGTGGGCAGCCAGCTCACCGGCAATGCCAATGTGGGTGTGAGCCTGCTGGCAGTGCTGTTCGTGGTCGGCTTTGTGCTGTTCGGTGTGTCCTGCCGGACGGAGAACGCAAAGCAGGTGTAAAAGCACGATTTGAAATTGTCTCCGCTTCGCTCTGACAATATTTAAGGTAATATTATTTTTGATATTTGCAAACAAGCCAGACCTGCGGGTCTGGCTTGTTTGCTTTTTCACAGGAGGGGGCGTTAAGAAAAGTGGCATCTGACCAGACTCCTCCAGTCACCTTCGGTGACAGACTCCTCATGGAGGAGGCCCTTGGCAAAACCGGAAACTTTACCGCACTGCCAAAGGCTCCCTCAGTGAGGGAGCTGGCAAAGCCGTAAGGCTTTGACTGAAGGAGTTTCAGCGAAATCGCCGCTGTGGTTATAATTAACAAACCAGCAATTGTCTTTTTGTGCTTTGAATGATACAATAGTGTCAAATGATTTCAAAACCGCAAAGGAGAAAACGCAATGGAACGATTTCCCGGATATACCCTCGTGCGCACCGAGGACTGCCCCGAACAGCACGGCACCCTGACCGTGCTGACTCATGATGTCAGCGGAGCCACGATCCTGCTGGTGGAAAATGAGGACGTCAACAAGGCGTTTGGCATTGGTTTCGGCACCTTCCCGTCCGACGACACCGGAGTATTCCACATTCTGGAGCATTCTGTGCTGGCCGGAAGCGAGAAATACCCGGTCACTTCGCCGTTTCTGCAGCTGCTCAAGAGCAGCATGGCGTCCTTTTTGAACGCCATGACCTTCCCGGACAAGACGGTGTACCCCTTCGCCACGCCCAACGAGGTCGACTTCCGCAACCTGATGGACGTTTACCTGAATGCGGTGTTCTGCCCGCTGGCTATGGTGGACAAGGCTGTGTTTGAGCAGGAGGGCTGGCACCGGGATGCAGACGGCAAGGTCAGCGGCGTGGTGTACAACGAGATGCAGGGCGCTCTGGCTGCGCCGGACGCTCAGCTGCAGGATGCGCTGGAACGGGCGATGTTCCCGGATACGGCTTATGGTTTTGAATCCGGCGGCGACCCGGAGAGCATCCCGGCCCTGACCTATGAGAAATACAAGCGGGTGTATCACCGCCACTACAGCGCCGACAACTGCTGCATCACCTTCTATGGCAAAATGGATATGGCCGAGAAGCTGGAACTTCTGGACAAAAATTATCTTTCCAAAATGCCGAAGAGCGGCAACCGCCCCCGCCTGACCGTGCAGGACGAGCAGCCCGGCGTCTGCGTGGAACTGCCCTATTACACCGAGAACCCGGAGCCGGACGAGGTGCAGTGTGCGCTGGCCTGGTACACCGGCGCCTTTGCCGACCGGGAACGTCAGCTGGGCGTGGAGATCCTGCTGGATGCTCTGCTCGGCACCAACAATTCCCCGCTGAAAGCCGCTCTGCTGGCTGAAAAGCTTGGCGCGGACATTGACATCGGCTTTGACGACAGCACCCTGCAGCCCACGCTGGAACTGGTGCTGCGCGGTGCCACTGAGGAATCCGCCCGCAAGTTTGCCCCGGCAGTGCGCAAAGCTGTGGACGATGTGCTGAAAGAGGGCATCCCGCAGGAGCTGCTGCTGGCGTCCCTGAACAGTGCAGAGTTTGCATCGCTGGAGCGCCCGGGCAGCCTGCCGGACGGCGTGCTGGACGCCATCAACGCTTCCACGGGCTGGCTGCACACCGGTGACCCGGCCCTGCTGCTGCACACGGACAAGCTGTTCGCCTCCCTGCGGGAGAAGATGGCAGATGGCTGGTTTGACGAGCTGCTGCGCCAGCTGTTCGCCCCAGCCCCGGTGCAGGTGGTGCAGGTGCCCACTCTGCCGAAAAAAGATGAGGAAAAGGAGCCCATCCGCACCGACGGCAAGCTGGTGGTGGAACATCCGCTGACCGCTGCCGACCTGGGCGAGGGGGCAAAGAGCGCCCCCGGAGAGCGGGAACTGCTGGCTGGGGCGCAGCTGCTGCATCACCCCTCGGCGGGCAGCCTGTATCTGAACTTCTACTATGACCTTGGCAATGTGAAACCCGAGGATATGCCGTATCTCGACCTGCTCACGGACGTGCTGGACGAACTGGACAGCACTGAGCACACCGCCCAGCAGCTGAACACCCTGCGCAGCACCTGGCTGGGCGACAGCCGCACGATGCTGGACATCTGGACCGGCCGGCAGGAAGGGGCCCCCTGTCATGCCAAGCTGACCATGAGCCTGAGCCTGCTGGAACGCAGTCTGGAAAAAGCCGTGGAGCTGGGCGGCGAGTGGCTGTATGACACGAAACTCACCGGCGAGGCAGCGGAAGCCGCTTTTGCCCGGGTGCTGAGCCAGCAGAAGCTGAACATGGAGCAGCAGTTCATCCAGCAGGGCAATGCCTACGCGGCCGCCCGCGCCAGCGCCCACTATTCGGTGGACGGCGCGGTCAGCGAGCGCTGCAGCGGCGTGAGCTACTACAAGTTCCTGTGCGGTGTGCAGGAGCGGGGAAACTGGGCCGCTCTGGGCGAGAAGCTGGACGCTCTGCGCGCCGAAGTGCTGCAGCATGCAGCCCTGACCATCAGTCTGCATGGAAGCGAAAACGCCTTTGCACAGCTGAAAGATCTGCTTCCGGAAAGCCGCTTTGCTGCGGAGAACCGCGCCCCGGCAAAACCCTATGTGGAGCCGCTGACCCCGCCGGTGAACGAAGCCTTTATCATCGACGGCGGCGTGAGCTACGACGTGCAGGTGTGGCCCATGGAGCGCCGCAGCGACCGCAAGGTGCTGGCCCGGGTGATGAGCTATGAATATCTGTGGCACAACATCCGCGAGGTGGGCGGTGCATACGGCACTGGAATGCTCTCTTCGGACGGTGTGGAGTATCTGTACACCTACCGTGACCCCCATGTGAAGGAGAGCTATGACACCTTTGCCAAGGGCCCGGCAGAGCTGGCTGCGCGGGAGTACACCGAAAAAGACCTGAACGACTTCATCGTGGGCACTGTGGCCAAGCTGGACACGCCCCGCAAGCCCCGTGCTGAGGCCCGGGAACTGGACCGCCGGTTCTTCTGCGGCATTACCGATGAGATGATGGCTGCTGACCGCAAGGCCCTGTGCTCTGTGGATGCTGCACTGCTGAAAGAGCAGGCTGCGGAGCTGGGGGCAGCCATGGCAAATGGCGTGAAGGTCGTCTTTGGCAGCAAGGATGCTGTGGAAGCGGCAAAAGAGCTGTTTGATAACGTGGAGACGTTGTAAATAACCCCCAAAAGTGCCTGATGATACGAAAAATATCATCGGGCACTTTTGATTTTTGTAAAGAAGTGGAAAAATTTTTGCGGCGGGGTTGACGCGGCACAAAAGCGGTGGTAAAGTAATGGGCGGAAAAAGTTGAAATGCTTTTCACAACACGGAAATGAGGTGGTTTTGTCATGGAACCTGCTGGCAGTAGCAGCAGTCTTTCTCCCCGATTATCTTATACGATGGCAGCCGCCGTTTCTGCTTTGAGCAGGCATTGCTGTGTGTGAATGCACACGGTGTGTGTTTGCGTTCCCCAAAACATGAAATGAGAGCTGCCGCTGAAAAGGAGGCAGCTTTTTTATGTCTGAAATTTCGATCAATACCCTCAAGACCATGCTGGCGAATCTGGATGACGCCAAGAAGTATCAGAGCCTGCGGGATGTGATGGAGACCCTGCCCGCGCCCGACCTGGCGGCTGTGTTTGAAGACCTGCCAGCAGAAAAGCTTCCAGTGCTGTTCCGCCTGTGCCCGAAGGATCTGGCGGCAGACGTGTTCACCGAACTGTCCCCTTCTGCCCAGCAGAAGCTCATTGACGGCCTGACCGATACCGAGTTGAAAGCCGTTGTGGATGAGCTGTTCGTGGATGATGCCACCGACCTGGTGGAAGAGATGCCTGCAAATGTGGTCAAGCGCATTCTGGGGCAGGCTGACCCCGCCACCCGCCGGATGATCAACGAACTGCTCAAGTACCCCGAGGACTCCGCCGGCGGCGTGATGACCACCGAGCTGATGGAGCTGCGGCCCGACATGACTGTGGCGCAGGCCATGGAAGCCATCCGCAAAAATGGCTTCGACAAGGAGACCATCAACAACTGCTACGTCACGGACGGCAGCCGGAAGCTGATCGGTGTGGTGTCCCTGCGGGCACTGGTGCTGGCCAAGGACACTGGCGAACCCATCCGGAACCTGATGGATTCCAATGTGGTCAGCGTGAGCACCACCACCGACCAGGAGGACGTGTCCAACCTGTTTGAGAAGTACGGCTTCCTGGCCATTCCGGTCGTGGACGCGGAGAACCGGCTGGTGGGCATCGTGACCATCGATGATGCAATCAGCATCCTGCAGGACGAGGCCAGCGAGGATATCGCAAAGATGAACGCGATCGGCCCCTCCGACAAGCCCTATTTCAAGCAGAGCATGTGGGACCTCTACAAAAGCCGTGCGCCGTGGCTGCTGTTCCTGATGATCAGCGCCACATTCTCCAGCCTGGTCATCCGCGGCTATGAAGATGCGCTGGCCGCTGTGACCGTGCTGACCGCCTACATCCCCATGCTGACCGACGCAGGCGGCAATGCAGGCAGCCAGAGCACATCCACTATCATCCGCGGCATGGCTGTGGGTGACATCAAGCCCCACGACCTGCCCCGCATCCTCTGGCGTGAAAGCCGTGTGGCGCTGATGTGCGGCGGCACACTGGCTGTGTGCAACTTTGTGAAGATGCTGCTGTTTGACCGCATTGCAGCCCCGGTGGCGCTGGTGGTGTGCCTGACCCTGATCTGCACCATCCTGCTGTCTCAGCTCATTGGCGGCATTCTGCCGGTGGCAGCGGAAAAACTGCATGTGGACCCGGCGGTCATGGCATCGCCGCTCATCACCACCATCGTGGATACCACCACGCTGCTGGTCTACTTCAACATTGCAAAGGTGCTGCTGCATCTGTAAAAACGAAAATGCTGTATTTTGAGCTCCCGAAGAGTCGATGGACTTTTCGGGAGCTTTTTTGTGAGGAAAAAGGCTGCGAAAGAACCGGGAACAGAGGATCGTTTCGGGAATTTGCGGAAACAATGTAAAATGGATATATGAACTATCCCTGAAAATATTTTTCAAGATATACAAAGCAAACCAATGACCGCAGAAAGTGACGATGCAACATTTTGTAATCTTTTTGAAAGAAAAACGACACCTCGTTTTCGCATTTGTGTATAGGTTGCAAAAGCATGAAAAATTGTGATGTATCGAAAAAAGAAATTGTAGTGTGAAGAAACCATTTGTTGAAACAGCACAAAAGAAATCCGTCAATCTTGTGAACTTGTTCTCTTGAACAAGGGGGTGGTGCAAGGGTATAATACGAACAGGAAATGCAGGGGCATGAAAGATTGTTCCTGTGAAAATGCTGAGATACGAATTGAAGGAGAACACTATTATGAAAATGATTTCTCGTCGTGACTTCCTGAAAGCTTCTGCTGTCGTCGGCGCAACTGCTGCCATGACGGCTTGCGGCGGTTCTTCCGCTTCTACTGCTGCTTCCTCCACCGCAGCTTCTTCTGCAGCTGCTTCCAGCACCGCTGCAGCTGCTTCCGGCTCTGCAAACATCGGCGTCTGCATCTATCAGTTCGCTGATAACTTCATGACCCTGTACCGCACCGATCTGGAAGAGTATCTGAAGGACATGGGCTACTCCGTCACCATCATGGACGGCAAGAACGACCAGAACACCCAGACCGAGCAGATCAACACCTTCCTGCAGCAGGGTGTGGATGTGCTGGTCATCAACCCCGTGCAGACCACTTCCGCACAGACCATCGTTGACACCATCTCTCCGTCCGGCACTCCCATCGTCTTCATCAACCGTGAGCCCGACAAGAGCGTTCTGGACTCCTACGCAGACAAGTGCTGCTACGTCGGTGCTGATGCACGTCAGTCCGGTACTTATCAGGGCGAACTGATCCTCGAGACTGAGACTCAGGGCGACATCAACGGCGACGGCAAGATCACTTACATCATGTGCAAGGGCGACCCCGAGAACATCGATGCTCAGTACCGCACCGAGTATTCCATCAAGGCTTTGACCGATGCGGGCAAGGAAGTTGAGTGCCTGTACGAGTACCTGGACAACTGGGATCAGACCACTGCTCAGCAGGACGTTGCAAACGCTCTGTCTCAGTACGGCGACAAGATCGAAGTCGTCTTCTGCAACAACGACGCAATGGCACTGGGCGCTCTGCAGTCCATCCAGCAGGCTAACCGCACCGTCGGCAAGGACATCTATCTGGTTGGCGTCGATGCACTGGCCGAGGCAGTTCAGGACGTTCTGGACGGCAACATGACCGGTACCGTTCTGAACGATGACGTGGGTCAGGCTACCGCAGCTGCTGAGGCTACCAAGCTGTACGTCGAGGGCTCCAAGGTCGAGCAGTACTACTGGGTCGACTATGTCAAGGTCACCAAGGACAACGCTTCTGAGTATGTGAAGTAAGTCCGAAGTTTTCAACAATTGCAAGGTGCGCAGTTGATCCTGACGGCTTGATAAAAGCTTAAAAGCGCGTGCGTGCGAGAAACTGCTTCTCCACGCACGCGCCTTGTTTTGAAAAAGGATCGTTTGCGCAAAGCCCCGAATAAGAAAGATAAGGAGGCTCTGCGGAATGTCAGAATACCGTCTGGTAATGAAAGGCGTGGTCAAGACCTTCCCCGGCGTCAAAGCGCTGGATCACGCCCAGTTGGAGCTTCGCCCCGGCAAGGTCATGGCGCTGATGGGTGAGAACGGCGCCGGCAAGTCCACATTGATGAAATGCATGTTCGGCATCTATAAGATGGACGAGGGCGAAATTGAATACGAAGGCGAAAAGGTGAACATCCCCACCCCGCTGGATGCGCTGAACCGAGGCATCGCCATGGTGCATCAGGAGCTGCAGCCCATCCCCGCACGCACGGTGGCCGAGAACATCTGGCTGGGACGCTACCCTACCAAAAAGTACGGCCCCGTCACGGTGGTGGATCACCCCAAAATGTATAAGGAAACCGAGGAACTGCTGAAAAAACTGAAGCTGGACATCGACCCCCATGCGAAGCTGGGTTCCCTGAGCATTGCACAGATGCAGATGGTGGAAATTGCAAAGGCTGTTTCTGCAAACTGCAAGGTGCTGATCCTGGACGAGCCCACATCCTCGCTGACCGCAAACGAGGTCGAGTCGCTGTTCCGCATCATGCGCGAGCTGAAGGCCTTGGGCGTGGCACTAGTCTACATCAGCCACAAGATGGATGAGATCAAGGTCATCGCCGACGAAGTCACCATCATGCGCGACGGCAAGTACATTGGCAAGTGGGATGTGGCCGAGATGACCAAGGAGCAGATCATCGCCAAGATGGTCGGCCGTGAGCTGTCGAACCTGTATCCCCCGCTGGAGAACTATCCCTCGGACGAGGTCATGATGAAGGTGGAAGATTTCACCTCCATCCACCCGCGTTCCTTCCGTCACTGCAGCTTTGAGATCCACAAGGGCGAGATTTTGGGCGTGGCCGGTCTGGTGGGCGCACAGCGCACCGAGCTGATGGAAGGCATCTTCGGCCTGCGTGCCCACACCTCCGGCAAGGTGTGGATCAAGGGTGAAGAGGTCAACATCAAGCAGCCCCGCGATGCCATCCAGAAGAGCGTGGCCCTGCTGACCGAAGACCGCCGTGCCACCGGCATCATGGGCGTGCTGAGCGTGGCCGACAACATCTCCATTGCATCGCTGGACGCTCTGCGCAAGGGCCCCATCATGCTGGACAACAAGAAGATTCTGGATCTGGTGGCCACCAACAAAGAGAAAATGGCCATCAAGGTGCCCAGCCCCAAGACCCAGATCAAGAGCCTTTCCGGCGGCAACCAGCAGAAGGTGCTGATCGCCCGCTGGCTGGCCAACAACCCTGATGTGCTGATTTTGGACGAGCCCACCCGAGGCATCGACGTTGGTGCAAAGTATGAGATCTACTGCATCATTGCCGACCTGGCAAAGCAGGGCAAGAGCATCATCATGATCTCTTCTGAAATGAGCGAGATCATTGGTATGTCCAACCGCGTCATGGTCATGTGCGATGGCCGCATCACCGGCTTCATCGACGGCAAGGACGCCACGCAGGAAAACATCATGGCACTGGCTACCCAGTTTGAAACCGCACCTGACGCAGCTGCGGCAAATCAGTAAATAAGGAGGCTGTCTATTGTGGAAGCTACCAAAAAATTGAATGGCAAGGCTGTGGGCAAGTGGCTCAGCAACAACGCCATTATCGTGATGATGCTGGCCGTTTCGCTGGTCGTGGGCATCATGCATCCCAACTTCTTCTCCGGCACGAACCTCATCAACCTGTTCAAGAACGTGTCCATCCGCTACATCATTGCGCTGGGCATCTCCGGCTGTCTGATCACCACCGGCAACGACCTGTCCGCAGGCCGTCTGGCTGGTTTTGCTGCCTGCCTGGCCTGCATCTTTGCGCAGACCGAGGGCGCTTCCGGCAAGTTCTATGCCAACATGCCCACTCTGCCCACCCCTGTGGTGTTCCTTCTGGTCATCGCCATCTGCGCCATCGTGGGCCTGTGCAACGGTCTGGTGGTCAGCTACCTGAAAGTGCAGCCCTTCATTGCAACTCTGGGCATGCAGCAGGTGGTCTATGGTATCTGCCTGGTGTACACCGGCGGTACCCCCATCGGTTCTCTGAACAAGAACTTCACCTCTCTGGCATCCAACACCATCATCGGTGTGCCTGTGCTGATCTGGATCGCTCTGGTGGTGGCTGTGTGCTTCTGGTTCCTGTACAACAAGACCCGCCACGGCAAGTATATGTACGCCATCGGCGGCAACGAAGCTGCTGCTGAGGTGGCCGGCGTCAATGTCGCAGCCACCAAGATCCGCATTTACATTCTGGCTTCCTGCATGTTCGGTCTGGCAGGCTGCCTGCTGGCTGCAAAGTCCGGCGGCGCATCCGTCAACACTGCACAGGGCTATGAGCTGGATGCTATCGCGGCCTGCACCATCGGCGGTGTCTCCACCACCGGCGGCGTCGGCACCGTGCCCGGTGTTCTGGTCGGCGTTCTGGTCTTTGAGCTGATGAAGGTCGCTCTGCAGTTCATGAACGTCAACTCCTCTTACACCTACATTGTTCAGGGCCTTGTCATTATCGTGGCTGTGGCTATCGATATCCGCAAGTATCTGGCAAAGAAATAAGATCTCTTTTGGGCGGGCTGTCTGCTTTTGGGCGGGCAGCCCGCTTTTTGGTTTATTTGTTTATATTTGTGTGGTATCATAAGAAAAAACGGAGCATCAGGAGGTGCGTTATGGCACAGGAAAATCGAACGAAGGAGCAGCGCGAAGCCGAGCTGGCCCGGCGCGAAGCAGCCCTTGCTGCCCGGGAAGCGCAGCTGGCACAGGAGCAGGCAGAGCTTGCGGGGCAGAAAGCGGATTTTGAGGAAGGGAAAAAGTCCCTGCTCAATAACGGCGACAAGAACTTTGTGAACGCGAAAGAGAAAATGTATGATAAATTCCCGCTGACGGTGCATCAGATGGATATCATCATCGGGGTGCTGTTTGCGCTGATCGCCCTGTTCCTCGTGCTGGGCGTGACCCACACCAGCTTTTTCGGGCTGTTTGGAGGGTGAAACAGCAAAAAGGTAAACAAGCTCGCCCTCTCAGTCAGCCCTTTGGGGTCTGACAGCTCTCCCAAAGGGAGAGCCTTTGGCAAAACCAGAAACTTTGCCGTACTGCCAAGGCCTCTCACTTTGAAAGACTTCCCCCGGTCGGGGGAAGATGTCGCGTAAGCGACAAAAAGGGGAACGAGGTGGACACGAACGAAGTGAGTGGACGGAGAGGGCGAGCACGCTGGAAAAAGCATTTGCAGGGATATCTCCAATGAACTTGTTGGGAAAAATTCTTGCGGATGCTTTTCTTTTTATGCTATTCTTTGCCACTGGCTCTTACAAAAGTGATTGCATTTCATCTGCAATATGCGTATAATTTATCATGAAAACTCTGCCGCACTGCGGCGGCAGGAAGAGGAGTGGATAATTTGAAAAAGAAATGGATCGCAGCGGCGCTGGCGGGTATCCTGCTGGCGGCAGTGCTGCTGAGCGGCTGCTCATCAGATGAGACTGTCAAGCGGCTGCGCTTTGGTGTGGCCGGTGAGGGCGGTGTTTACCGGGAATTCGGTGAGCTGTTTGCCGCACTGGAAAACGAAACAGACAACGGCACGGTGGAGCTGAAGGCCACCGCCGGTTCGGCGGCGAACCTGCGGCTGCTGACCGGTGAGTATCTGCAGCTGGCCATTGCACAGGCCGACCTTGTGCAGGATGCCTATAACCAGACCGGCATCTTTGAGAATGAAGAAGAGACTCGCGGCTTCGGGGCTGTGGCGGCACTGTATACCGAGACCTGCCAGGTGGTGGTGCGGGCAGATTCTGACATCCGGAGCATCGAAGACCTGCAGGGCAAGACCGTGAGCATCGGCGCGGAGGAATCCGGCTCGGAGCAGAACGCACAGCAGATCTTGTCGGCTTATGGGCTGAACGACAAGCTGGTGAGCATGGTGAACCTGAACTATGAGGATGCCGCCGCCCAGCTGAAAGCCGGGAAAATCGACGCTATCTTCATGACGGTGGGCGCACCCAGCCCGGTGCTGACTGAGCTGGCAGGGGAGTGCGGCATTCGTCTGCTGAACGTGGACGGTGCAGCGGCTCAGCGCCTGATGAGCGCTTACAGCGCCTACAGCGCGGTCACGCTGCCGGTGGGCACCTATCCCGGCCAGACCGAAGAGGTGCAGACAGTGGGCGTGAAAGCCGTGCTGCTGGCCAGCGATGAGCTGCCTGCAAAGCAGGTGCAGAAACTGACCGAGCTGCTGTTCTCCAGCCGGGAAGGGCTGGAAGAGCAGCTGGGCATCCCGCTGGATGCAGAGCAGGACGCAGTAGAGGGCGTCGGGATCCCGTTCCATGCGGGGGCGGCCGCTTATTATCAGGCGGCAGGAATTACGGTCAAGTGAGGGGCCGGGAACTGAGGGAAAGATATGAAAATTGAACTGGATATGTATCAGACGCTGGCCGTCGCTGTGCTGGTGCTGATGCTGGGCAAATTCCTGCGGGAGCGGGTGCAGCTGCTGGAGCGGTTCTGCATCCCGGCCCCGGT
Source organism: Oxalobacter sp. (assembly GCA_963615785.1). Taxonomy (GTDB): domain Bacteria; phylum Bacillota; class Clostridia; order Oscillospirales; family Ruminococcaceae; genus Faecalibacterium. The sequence continues at coordinate 166,500 of CAVEID010000002.1, forward strand.
CATCGGCGGCGTGCTGTTCGCCATTTTCACCTGCATCTGCTATGTGACCGGTGTGGCAGAATTTGCGTTTGACGACACATTAAAAGAAGTCTGCATGGTGATGTTCTTCACCTCGGTGGGCTTTCAGGCGAACCTCAAGGTGCTGAAAAGCGGCGGCAGGGCCATGATCGTGTTTTTGGGCGTGGTCATTGTGCTGATCGTCGGGCAGAACTTTATTGCGGTGGGGCTGGCAAAGCTGCTGGGTGTGGATGCCCTTGTGGGCCTGTGCACCGGTTCCATCCCCATGGTGGGCGGCCACGGCACGGCAGGCGCGTTCGGCCCGGTGCTGGAAGACTTCGGCATTCAGGGAGCGACGACCCTGTGCACGGCTGCGGCCACCTACGGCCTGATCGCGGGCAGCATGATGGGCGGCCCCATTGGCAAAATGCTGATCGAGCGCCACAACCTGCTGGCAACGGTGGTCCCTGAGGACGACAGCCTGCTGGTGGAAGAAGAAATGAAGCACGAGCGACACACCACGATGTATCCGGCGGCAAGCTTCCAGCTGATCATTGCCATGGGCATCGGCACGGTGCTGTCCAAGGTGCTGAGCCTGACCGGCATGACCTTCCCCATCTACATCGGCGCCATGATCGCGGCGGCGATCATCCGCAATGTGGGCGAATACAGCGGAAGCTACACGGTCTACATGGGTGAGATCAATGATATCGGCGGCATCTGCCTGTCGCTGTTCCTGGGCATGGCAATGATCACCCTGAAGCTGTGGCAGCTGGCAGAGCTGGCTCTGCCGCTGATCGTTCTGCTGGCGGGCCAGACCCTGTTCATGGTGCTGTATGTGGTGCTGGTGGTGTTCAACGTCATGGGCCGGGACTACGACGCGGCAGTCATCGTGTCCGGCACCTGCGGCTTCGGCATGGGTGCTACCCCCAATGCCATGGCAAACATGCAGGCCATCTGCGACCGGTATTCGCCTTCGGTCAAGGCGTATCTGCTGATCCCTCTGGTGGGCAGTCTGTTTGCGGACTTCCTCAACAGCCTGGTGATCACGGTGTTCATCAATTTTATCTGAGAAAGCGGTTTTGGAAATTCGGGCGGGCACTCCGCACCGGGAAAGGAGACGTGCAATGTCGTTTCATCACCATCTGAAGATGTGGTTCCAGAAAAAGCTCTGGAAAAAATCCGGGCATGACCACGAGGAAGAAACTGTGGCTGTGCCGGAGGTGCACACCGGCAAGGTGGCCCATCATCACGATGCGGACGGGACACCGGCGGCGGACAAGCCCATCCACTACGAGAACGTGGCCATCCCCGAGATCCATATTCACCCGAGACATAAGTGAAATTTTGCAGCAGAAAAGGCATCTGGAAACGCACACGGAGTGTTCCAGATGCCTTTTTTCACTGCAGAAGATCGGTTTTCAGATGCGGCGGAATTTCCGCAGGGTCTGTTCCAGCAAGGTCATGTCAATGGGCTTGGACAGGTGTGAATCCATGCCGGCCTCAAAGCTTTTCTGCACATCTTCGGCGAAGGCGTTGGCTGTCATGGCGATGATGGGGATGGTTTTGCCCAGAGGGTTTTCGCCGCTGCGGATGGCGCGGGCGGCTTCGTGACCGTCCATGACGGGCATCTGAACATCCATCAGGATGGCGTCATAGTCGCCGGGATGGACAGTCTTGAACATTTCCACGATCTCCCTGCCGTTGCGGCAGATGGTGCAGGAGGCACCCTGCATCTCCAGCATTGCTTTCAGGATCTCGGCGTTCAGCTGATTGTCCTCTGCGCAGAGGAACTTCATACCCACCAGAAGCGACTGCTTTTGCTGCGGTTCACCCAGGCTTTGGCGTTCCCGGATGCTGCCGACCTCTGCTTCCAGATTGGAGAGGAAGAACGGTAGCGGGAGAAAACCGTCCAGACCGCTGCCCGCAAGGGCGTCCAGCGCTTCATCGCGCGGAGCGGCGGCAATGCCCAGCAGAATGGTCTCGCTGCCGGCCAGCTTCCGCACCCGCTGCACGGCGGCCTGCAGAGTGCTGCCATAAACAAGATACGGGATGAGGATCACATCATAGTGAGTGGTCTCAAGCTGACGTTTTGTTTCTTCCGGGCTGGCGGTGCGGCAGAGGATGATGGGGTGGTTTTCCGTTGCATCCTGAATGCGGGCAAAGGTGTCGTCGTCGCAGCGCAGAACCAGCAGGTTCATCTGCTTGACCGCATTGTCGGCGTTCTGGTCGATCTTGAACTCCAGAATGACTTCAAAGGTGGAACCCTTGTTCAGCTCACTGGTCAGCGAAATGGCACCGCCCATCATATTTACGATGCTCTTGGTGATGGCCATGCCAAGGCCTGTGCCCTGAACTTTGTTGGTGACAGAGCTTTCGGCGCGGGTGAAGGACTCATAGATGTGCTTCTGGAACTCCTCTGTCATGCCCATGCCGTCGTCGGCGACTGTGAACTTATAGCGGGCATAGTGATCGTCACGGGGAAGCTCTTCGATATCAAGCTCAATGTGTCCGCCGTGGTCGGTATATTTGACCGCATTGGACAGGATGTTGAGCAGGACCTGCCGCAGGCGGGTGGCGTCGCCCTCCACATTTTCGTGGCGGATGTTGTGGGTCTGAATGGTGAACTGCTGGCTGCGTGCCCGGGCCTGCGGACGGATCACGCTGTCGATCTGGGCGACCTGATCAGCAATGCTGAACGGTGCCACATTGAGGGTGGCTTTGCCGCTCTCGATCTTGTTCATGTCCAGGATCTCGTTGATGAGGTTCAGCAGGTGGCTGCTGGAGGCTTTGAGTTTGTCGAGATATTCCTGCAGTCTGGCAGGGTCGTTCAGGTCATTTTCCATCAGGCTGGTCAGGCCGATGATCGCGTTCATGGGGGTGCGGATGTCGTGGCTCATGTTGGAGAGGAAGTCTGTTTTGGCCTTGCTTGCTGTTTCGGCGGCCAGCAGTGCGGCCTGGAGCTCACGCTGGCTGTCCTGAAGCTTTTTGTTCAGCTCCTGAGACTGGGCAGCGGCCTGCCGGGCCCTGGCTTCGGCACGCTGCGACTTCCGCAAAAAGCGGAGAACGACCAGCAGGATGACCAGAAATGCAGAGCTGAAGCCGATGGTGACGACCAGCAGATTGTCCTTGATGAAATCCGCAAGAGTGACCTTCTGGGCGGATATCTCATAGGTGGACAAGGCACCGGTCAGCATGGAGGAGGGGATGGTGCGCAAGGTCTTGTTCAGGATAGACATCAGCATCGAATTGCCCCGGCGGACGGCAAAGGAGGTGTTGCCCGGCTGCATCAGGAACACATTGTGCAGCTTTTTGCTGTCGCTGTAGCGGCTCAGTTCGCCAGACTCGGCAAGAAAGCAATCTGCCAGACCGTTTTCTACGGCCTTTTCGACCGCCTTCTGAGTGTCGCATTCGACAATGTTCCAGTCGGGATAATTATAGGAGACATACCACTTGACCAGAAGGTCATTTTTTGCGATGGCGACGCTGTTCCCGGAAGTCTCGTTGAAATAGTTCTGTGCGGTGACAGCAGCCATGTTGAAGGAGAGCACCGTGTTGGACAGAACAAAGTCGTTGAGCTCTGCAATGTAGGGGTTCTGTGTGAAGTGGAATATCAGATCAATCTGGTCGTCTTTCAGGGCCTGCATCTCTTCGTCGATGGTGTCAAAGCCCACAAGCTCAAATTCCAGCGGCTGGTTGTCCAGAGCGGTGGAGGCGATTTTTACATAGTCATTGACGACGCCGGACAGTGCGCCGGTTGCGGGATCATAATTGCTGATGCCTGAGTCGTCCTTCAGAAAGCCGATCCGGATATGGCCGTGCTGGGTCACCCAGTTTTGTTCTTCGGTGGAAAGAACAGGCGTATAGACAGCGGAAAGATACTTCTGGTAAAGCTCGTCCGAATAGAAGGGCTTGTCGTACTCCATTTTACGCATGGCGGCGTCCAGCTCTTCTTTGAGGTCGGGACGATTTTTATTGATGGCAAAATAGATATCCGAGCCGCCGGTGGTGGCGATGGCGGACATGCCAAATTCCACCCATGCAGGCGTTTCAGTGGAGATCACACAGTCGATCTCACGGTTTTCGGCCTGCTGTTTGCCCTGTTCAAAGCTGTTGGCGTCCACATATTGCAGATGCAGGTTGTGCTCGGCTTCCCATTTGTAGAACTGGGTGGCCTGCACGCTGGTGCGCATCAGGGCAATGCGCTTGCCGTTCAGGGTGGAAAGGTCGGAGGCGGAGATGTCCGTATGTTTCAGATCGGCATACAGATAGTATTTCTCCTGCCCCATGGGAAGCTCGGAAAACAGCATCTTCTCGGCACGTTCATCCGTGTAGGAGATGCCGCCCATCAGGTCGATCTCGCCGTTGGTCATCATTTCCAGCAGCTCAGACCAGCCGCCCTTGACGTATTCATAAGTCCAGCCCGTATAGGCCGCAACAGACTGCTCAAACTCGTAGCCATAGCCGCTCCGCTCGCCGTTCTCGCCGGCGATGTTGTAAGCATCCTCATACCAGCCTACCCGGACGACCTTGTGCTCCGGCTCTGCAGCCAGAGCAGACACCGGGAACAGGGCAGCAAGCAGAACGAGACACAGCAAAAAGCAGCTGCACCTGTACAAACGTTTCCTGATCCTATCCATGCTTTCTCCTCCTGAAATCTTCCGGGCACAGGCAGATGCACGCGAAAAAAGCATGCATCCCATCGCACAGCATGGCCCAAAGCGCGGCCAATGACTGCGTGACAATCCTAACCAATTATAATTATAATGGCGCAATCGGGGGGGGTCAAGTGATTTATCTTCATGTATCCGGAGAGAAAATCAAACCAGCAGCAAAATTCCTTTTCCGGTGGGCAAGAAGTGTATCCTTCCAGAAAAAACAGAACCTTCCGTCTCTAAACGGAAGGTTCTGCTGAATGGAGAATTGATGCCTGCAAAGCAAAATTAAAGGAAGACGTACTTCAGGATGAACAGCACGGTCAGCACATACATCAGGGGGCTGATCTTCTTCTCCTTGGCCTTGCCGGTGACCACATTGATGATGGTCCAGGAGATGACGCCGATGGCGATGCCCTCAGAGATGCTGTAGGCAGTGGGCATTGCCAGAATGGTCAGGAAGGCGGGGATGCCCTCACTGGGATCGTTGAAGTCGATCTTGACGGCGGAACCCATCATGTAGAAGCCCACGATGATCAGGGCCGGAGCCGTTGCAAAGGACGGGATGGTGAGGAACAGCGGGCTGAAGATGGTGGCCAGCAGGAACAGGATGCCGGTGGTCATAGCAGTCAGACCGGTGCGGCCGCCCTCGGTGACGCCGGAAGCACTTTCGACGAAGGTGGTGGTGGTGGAAGTGCCCAGCACAGCGCCGGCGCAGGTGGCGATGGAGTCGGCCATCAGTGCGCCTTTGATGTGGGGCAGCTTGCCGTCCTCATCCAGCATGTCGGCCTTGGAAGCCACGCCGATCAGGGTGCCCAGCGTGTCGAACAGGTCAACGAACAGGAAGGAGAACATGACAGCGAAGAAGTTCAGGATGCCCACGCCGGAGAAGTCGGTCTTGAACACCTGGCCGAAGGTCTTGCCCAGAGCGGAGAAGTCAAAGCTGACAAAGGCGGTGGGGATGACGGAGTACATGCCTGCGTCAGGGTTGGGCACATAGATGCCGGCCACCTCGCAGAGGATGCCCAGCACCCAGGTGATGAGGATGCCGTACAGGATGCCGCCCTTGACCTTTTTGACCAGCAGGATGGCGGTGATGACAATACCGATCAAGGCCAGAATGGCGCCCACGCCCACGCTGGAGAAGGTGTCGCCCTTGAAGTGCTGATAGGTGACGAGGGTGGAATCGCTGTTGACGATCAGCTTGGCGTTCTGCAGGCCGACGAAAGCGACGAACAGGCCGATGCCCACGCTGACGGCACTCTTCAGGGTCATGGGGATGGCGTTGAAGATGCCTTCACGGACGTTGGTCAGGGACAGCACGATGAAGATGATGCCTTCCACAAAGACGGCCATCAGGGCCAGCTGCCAGCTGTAGCCCATGGTCAGAACGACCGTGTAGGAGAAGTAAGCGTTCAGGCCCATGCCGGGAGCCAGAGCAAAGGGATAGTTGGCAAGCAGCGCCATCAAAGCCGTGCCAATGAAGGAAGCCAGTGCGGTGGCAATCAGAACAGCCTCAGAATCCATGCCGGAAGCGGACAGGATGTTGGGGTTGACCGCAAGGATGTAGGCCATGGTCATGAAGGTGGTGATGCCCGCCATGATCTCGGTCTTTGCATCGGTGTGGTTTTCTTTCAGATGAAAGATGTTTTCTAACATGAAGAACCTCCTGATCTAAAACAAAATATCCCGCCAGTGGGAACAGCGGGAAGGAACGGCACCTATTGTAGCATTTTTGGGAGGGGTTTGTCCACGGAATAAACACACTTTTTTCATTTTTTATCCAAATTTGTCAAATGAGTATGACTTTGACGGCGTGCGGAAATTTTGGCCCGGCGGGCGGAATTACTGCACGTCTTTTTCTTTGAAAAAATCAACACTTTTTAAAGAATGACGATAGTACGAAATAAAAACGAACTGAAAAATATACAAACTGAATAAAAGACTAATGAAAATACTTTGAGGCTCTGAAAAAGTGCGCCCTGTTGGAAAGCGGAAAAGGGTGGTATCCTTTTGCCATGCCAAGCAAGACAAAAAACGAAAGGAGCTGACACGAGCACGATGGGGCAGACAAAACAGGCCAAAGGGCTGGAAAGCCTGAGCCGTGCCACCGACACACTGAGCACTCTTCTGGCCCAGCAGGTGAAAGAGCTGAACGCTCGCCAGAAAGCGGCGCGAAAGGACGGGATCACCGACCCGGGCACCATGAAGGGCCTCAAGGAAGCTACGGCTGTGCTCAAGGATCTGGCCGCTGTGGCCAGGACCCTGAACGAGCAGGGAACCCAGACTGAGGGCGCGGAATGCGGCGTGGTGCTGCTGCCCAGAGTGGAGGAGATGCAATGAGCACAGAAGAATGCAGAGCGCCAGTGGTCTGGCGGCCCCAGCCCCGGCAGCTGGAGTTCATGAGCCGACCGGAGCCGGAAGCCCTGTACGGCGGCGCAGCGGGCGGCGGCAAGAGCGACGCACTCATCATTGAAGCGCTGCGTCAGGTGGATATCCCGCACTACCGGGCGCTGATCCTGCGCAAGACCTACCCGCAGCTGTCTGATCTGGTGGACAAGAGCCAGATGTATTACCGCCGGGCATTTCCCGGGGCGCAGTACAACGCCACATCTCATGTGTGGACCTTCCCCAGCGGGGCGAAGATCTGGTTCGGCTCCATGCAGTTCACGAAAGACCGGACGAACTATCAGGGCAAAGCCTACGACTTCATTGGATTCGACGAACTGACCCACTTCGAGTGGGAAGAGTACAGCTACATGATGAGCCGCAACCGCCCCACCGGCCCGGGCACCCGGGTGTACATGCGGGCCACCACAAACCCCGGCGGCATCGGCCATGGCTGGGTGAAGGCACGGTTCATTACGCCGGCACCGCCCGGCACCCCCATCACTGAGGAATACACTGTGAAGCTGCCGGACGGCACCGAGCAGAAGCTGCAGCGGGCGCGGGTGTTCATTCCGTCCAGCATCTTCGACAACCCTGCCCTGCTGGCCAACGACCCGGGATATCTGGCCAGCCTTGCCAGCCTGCCGGAAGCCGAAAAGCAGGCCCTGCTCTACGGCAGCTGGGACAGCTTTTCCGGGCAGGTGTTCACCGAGTGGCGCAATGACCCGGCCCACTATCAGGATCAGCGGTGGACCCACGTCATCGCACCGTTTGCCATCCCGAAGCACTGGCAGATCTACCGGGGGTTCGACTTTGGCTTCTCAAAGCCCTTCTCGGTGGGGTGGTACGCGGCGGACGAAGAGGGCAGGCTCTACCGCATCAAGGAGCTGTACGGCTGTACCGGTCGGCCCAACGAGGGACTGCGCATCGACCCGGTGGAACAGGCGCGTCGCATCCGGGAGGCAGAGCAGAACGACCCCGTGCTGCGGGGCCGGGTGATCCATGGCATCGCCGACCCGGCTATTTTCGACGAGAGCCGGGGCGAGAGCATTGCGGCCATGATGGAGCGGGCCCCAAACTTTCTGCACTGGGCCCCCGGTGACCACACCCGCCTTGCGGGAAAGATGCAGTTCCATTACCGGCTCAGCTTCGATGGAGACGGCAGGCCGATGTTTCAGGTTTTCAACACCTGCAGGCATTTTATCCGAACCATCCCGAACCTCGTGTATGACGAGAGCAACGTGGAGGACATCGACACCCGGCAGGAAGACCACATCTACGACGAATGCCGCTATGTGCTGATGGAAAACCCCATCAGCCCGCCGTGCCGCTGCGCTGCGCCGCCCATGCAGGACGACCCGCTGGAGCTGCACCGCCAGGCAAGATTTTACAGGATCTAAAGGAGAAACGCGATGGACGAAATGATGAACGAAGCTTTGCCGGTGGGCGAAGCCCAGGTGGCACAAGCCATGCAGACCTTGCAGCGCTACAAGGCGGGCAAGGCGGCGCTGGACAAGCGCATCGTGGACAATGAACTGTGGTTCCGCATGGGCCACTGGAAGAACTGCCAGAACCCCATGATGGCGGGCAAGGCGCAGCCTTCCAGCGGATGGCTGTTCAACAGCATTGCCAACAAGCACGCCGATGCCATGGACAATTACCCCGAACCCAACATTCTGCCCCGTGCGGCAGACGATGAGGAAACGGCACGGGCGCTTTCCAGCGTGCTGCCGGTGGTGCTGGAACAGGCGGATTACGAGCAGGTGTACAGCGACTGCTGGTGGCGCAAGCTGAAGACCGGCACCGGCGTGACCGGCATCTTCTGGGACCCCACGATGCGCGGCGGCATGGGCGACATCGCCGTGCGCAGTGTGAACCTGCTGATGCTTTACTGGGAGCCGGGCGTGGAGGACATTCAGGCTTCGCCGGACTTTTTCAGCCTGAGCCTGGAAGACACTGCCCAGCTGACGGTGCAGTACCCGCAGCTGAAGGGCCGCACCGCCAGCGTGCTGGATGTGCCCCGGTACATCCACGACGAGGGGCAGGACACCAGCTCCAAGAGCGTTGTGGTGGACTGGTACTACAAGCGCCCGGACGAAACAGGGCGCATGGTGCTGCACTACTGCAAGTTCTGCAATGGCGTGGTTCTCTATGCCAGCCAGAACGACCCGGCGCTGGCAAGCCGGGGCCTGTACGACCACGGACAGTATCCCTTCGTGTTCGATGCACTGTTTGTGGAAGAGGACAGCCCGGCGGGCTTTGGCTACATCGATGTGATGAAGGACTGCCAGACTGCCATCGACAAGATGAACCACGCCATGGACGAGAATGTGCTGCTCTCCGCAAAGCAGCGGTATGTGCTCAGCGACACGGCGGGCGTCAACGAGGAAGAACTGGCGGATTTCAGCCGGGACATCGTGCATGTGGTGGGCCGCCTGAACGACGACAGCTTCCGCCCGCTGCAGACGGCGGGCCTGCAGGGCAACAGCCTGAGCTACCGTCAGAGCCGGATCGAAGAACTGAAAGAGATCAGCGGCAACCGCGACATGACCCAGGGCGGCACCACCGGCGGTGTGACCGCGGCCAGCGCCATTGCGGCCTTGCAGGAAGCGGGCTCAAAGCTTTCCCGTGACATGCTCAAGAGCGCCTACCGGGCCTTTGCAAAGCAGTGCTACCTCATCATTGAGCTGATGCGCCAGTTCTACGATGAGCAGAGGGTGTTCCGCATCGTGGGCGCGGGCGGCGAGAACCGGTTTGTGCCTTTCTCCGCGCAGGCACTGCGGGCTGTGCCCGGCGGCAGCGTGGGCGGCGTGGAGCTGGGAAGCCGGGAGCCCATCTTTGACATCGTGGTCAGCGCGGCCAAGAAGAGCACCTTCAGCCGCCTTTCCCAGAACGAGACGGCGAAGGAATGCTATCAGCTGGGATTCTTTGACCCCAAGAACGCCGACGCGGCCCTCGCGGCGCTGGACATGATGGACTTTGAGGGCATCGAAAAAGTGCGCCAGCGGGTGCAGCAGAACGGCACCCTCGCCCAGCAGCTGGCCCAGATGCAGGACCAGATGGTGCGGATGGCGGCGGTCATCGAGATGCAGAGCGGCAGCGAGAAAGATGCCGGGGGCCTGACCCGCAGCGTGAGCAGCGCGTTTGCGCAGAAGAGCGGGAAAAATGCCCCGGTGAAGCTTTCCGGCCTTGGCGACGCCCTGCCCACCACCGCTGCCGCCCGCGCCATGGATCTGAACTGAAAAGGAGGTGAATTTTATGATGAAAGTTGTTTACAGTGAGATGGACACCCCCGCCGGGCTGAGCTGTCGGCTGGAAGCCGCCGGACACGCGGGGTACGCCCCCGCCGGGCAGGACATTGTGTGCGCCGGTGCCAGCACCGTGATGCAGGGCCTTGTCTACCTGATGGCTGGGGAAGAGAATGCCCGCAGTGAAGCCTTTGACGAGCCGGACGGGCCCCGTGTGGCTGTGAGCGCCGATGCGCCCTGTGAAGACTGGGTGCGCGGAGCTTTTGAGCTGGCGAAAGCCTGCTTTGTGCTGCTGGCAGAGCGCTACCCGGAGAACGTCCGCTTTGCGGATGTGAGCCGCCGGGGTGAAGAGAGCATGATGGATTTACAGTTGTTTTCCAGCGAGGGCGGCGATGCCGTTTCCCCGGCTCCGGCCCTGAGCGAGGCACAGGCCCGGCAGGCGGTGGCATCCGGCACCATGAAACCCGGCGAGGCAGAAGCTGCCCCGGCCGTACCCGCGGCACCCCAGCCGGAACCGGAACCCCGGCCTGAGCCGCCCGCACAGCGTCCGGATCTGAATCTGCCGCTGCCGCGGATGGCCCAGACCACGGTGCAGGGCCTGCACGCCCGGTGGGCGGCAGAGGAAGCTGCCATGCGCCGCAGCCAGCCGGAGTTCAACCTGCAAAAGGAACTGCGCGACCCGGAGATGCGCCGCCTGATGCAGCTGCCCGGCATGAGGGTGCAGGACGCTTACCGGCTGGCCCACTACGACGAGAACCTGCGCAGCACGGCCCAGACTGTGGAGCAGGGCGTGGTGGAGCGCATCCAGCAGCGGGCAGCACGCCCCACCGAAAACGGCATCCGCCCCGGCGGCGCGGCCACCGTCCGCCCGGATGTGGCCAGCATGACCCGCGCCCAGCGAGAAGCGCTGGAACGCCGCGTACTCCATGGGGCACAGATCGTATTGTGATTTGATTTTATAAAAAAGAAAGGAAAAACAACTATGAGCAAGAACTTCAACATCCAGCTGTTCGCCGAAAACCTGAACACTACGGCCACCATGTCGCCCGAGATGAAGACTTTCTACGAGAAGCGCCTCATCGATCAGGCCGAGCCCCGCCTGGTGCACGACCAGTTTGCGGACTACTACCCCGTGCCCCAGAACGGCGGCAAGACCATTGAGTTCCGCAAGTATGACAGCCTGCCCAAGGCGTCCACCCCGCTGACCGAGGGCGTGACCCCCAACGGCCAGACCCTGAACGTGACCACCATCACCAGCGACCTGCACCAGTACGGCGGCTGGACCCCGCTGACTGATGTGCTGCAGATGACTGCCATCGACAACAACGTGGTGCAGGCCACCCGCGTGCTGGCAAGCCAGGCAGGCCGCACCATGGACAGCATCACCCGCGATGTGCTGGCAGGCGGCACCAACGTCATTTATGCTCCCAAGATCGGCACCGACGGCACCGAGACCGCTGTGACCAGCCGCAAGAGCCTGGACAAGACCTGCACCCTGACCCCGAAGCTGTTCTTTCAGGCTGCAGCACAGCTGGGCGCGATGAATGCGGACCCCATCGGCGACAGCTACATCGCCATCATCCATCCTTATGCCGCTTACGACCTCAAGACCAGCAAGGAGTTCATTGAGGTGCACAAGTACGCCGATCCGGAGACCATGTTCCGCGGTGAGATCGGCAAGCTGGGCAACATCCGCTTCATCGAGACCAGCGAAGCCAAGATCTGGAAGGATGAAACCTGCCCTGCCGGTCTGGCAGTGTTCGGCACGCTGGTGCTGGGTGCCCACGCTTACGGTGTCACCGAGCTGGAAGGCGGCGGCCTGGAACACATCGTCAAGCAGCTGGGCTACGGTGATGACCCGCTGAACCAGCGTGCTTCTGTGGGCTGGAAGGGGATGCGTGCGGCAGAGCGTCTGGTGGAGCAGTATATGGTGCGCATTGAGAGTGCTTCCAGCTACTCCGCCACTGCGGCCGCAAACTGATCCGCTCAATGAGCCGTGAATCAAGGAAGGAGTAAAAATGGCTGAAAAGAAGAATGTGCGCATCCGGCTGTTCAAGGACAACAGCCGCTACAAGGGCGACCTGTTCGTCAGCGTCAACGGCGTGAACTATAAGATCCGCCGCGGCGTGGAGGTGGAAGTGCCGCCCGAAGTGGCGGAAGTGCTGGAACACAGCCAGATGCAGGACGAGCTGACCGCTGCCCGCATTGCAGCGGCGGAAAACGCTGCGCAGTAAAACGAACGTCAACCGGAAGCCCGGCTGGGGAGCCTGCCCGGCCGGGCTTTTCTATAAAAAGGAGAGTGAACTTTTATGACTGTAGGACAGGCGCTGGAACGCGCCGAAGGGCTGCGCCCCGGCAGCCGCATTCCGCTGGCCACCCGGCAGGCGTGGCTGAAGGAAGCGGACGCCATGCTGCGGGAGCGCTTTTTCAAAAACAGCATCACAGACGCCTACGACGATGTGGGGGCCGACCTTGCGTGGGATGACAGCCTGCAGGACGAGGATGTGCTGCTGGTTCCGGCCCCCTTTGATGCGCTGTACCCGCACTATCTGTGTGCCATGACCGACGCAGCGCTGGGTGAGACCGACCGTTACGCCGGGGAACAGGCCCAGTACAACAGTCTTCTGGCTGATCTGGCGGCATGGCTGCGGCGCAGTTATCCGTCCCGGGCGGGAAGCCAGTGGCGGTGGTAAGGAGGTGGGACGATGGTTCTGGCGAACCGGACAAAGACCGCAAACAGCCGCAGTCTTGTGCGGGTGTTCGGCGGATTGAATGAGACTTACGCCTGCTCGGAGGCAGAATACAGCGAGGGCGTGAACTTCTCGGCCCGGGATTTCCCGGCGCTGAGCACCCGCAAGCCCCGGCGGAAGCTGCGGGAACTGGAAGGACTGAACGGCATGTACCACCTGAACGGCCTGCTGACTGTCTGCGGAAAAAACATCGTTTACACGCCGGACGACGCGGAGACTGCATCTGTGACCTGCACGAATGCAGTCACAGACGGCCGGAAAGCGCTGGTGGGTATCGGCACGAAGATCCTGATCTTCCCGGACAAGATCGCCTTTGACACTGCCGACGGCAGCGTCAGCCCGCTGGGAGCCTGCTGGCAGTCAGAAGGAAAGAGCGTGCAGTTTGCGCCCTGCGATGCTTCCGGCAAAACCTATGCGGTGAGCAGCTTTGGCAAAGAAGAACCGGAGAAGCCGGCGGATGGACAGCTTTTCCTGAAGATCGAGGACGAGGCACACCCATGGAGCAGCACCGGCACACTGGAAGTGTACAGTGCCAATTCCGGTAACTGGTCGGCGGTGCCGCTGGAATACTGCCGCATCACGGCGGCAGGGGCGGAGAAACTGTTTTCCCAGTGGGACACCGTGACAGTGCAGGGCACCGCCGCGGAGCAGGCGGGCATGTGGAAAGAGCTGGACAGCGACCTTGTTGTCTATGATGTGGTGGAAAACGGCCTGCGAGTGCGGGTGACACCGGAAGGCGAATGTTTTTACGGCACGCTGGTGCAGGGCGCGGACAGCGCACAGTGGATCAGCATGGACGGCAAAGAGACCCGCCGCATTTCGGTGGGTGAGACGGTGAGCCTGGAGCGCCGGGTGCCGGACTTGGACTACATCACCGAGTGTGACAACCGGGTGTGGGGCTGCAGCAGCAGGGAGAACATTATCTATGCCTGCAAGCTGGGCGACCCCACCAACTGGTTTTCTTACCGGGGGATTGCGGCGGACAGCTACGCCGTCACCGTGGGCAGCGACGGAGCATTCACCGGCGCGGCCACCTGCATGGGCTATGCGCTGTTTTTCAAGGAAAACACGCTCCACAAGCTCTATGGCTCAAAGCCCGCAGACTTTCAGCTCACCTCCCTGCGCTGCCGGGGTGTGGCAAAGAATGCGGCCCGCAGCCTGTGTGTGCTGAACGAGACACTGTATTATCTCTCGCCGGACGGAGTCATGGCCTGGGATGGCAGCATCCCCACCAAAGTGTCTGGTGCGCTGGACGCCAGCGGCCTGGCCCATGTGCAGAGTGCTGTGGGCGGGGCACTGGATGGGCGGTACTATCTGCACGTCTCCCGGGAAGGCAGCGGACAGGCCCGGCTGCTGGTCTATGACACGGAGCGCAGCCTGTGGAGCGAGGAGGATGTGTGTTCTTACGACATGGCCAGCACCGGCGGACAGCTTTATCTCTGGGATGGGCAGGCTCTGTGGGCTGCAGACCCCAGCCGGGAACCGGACTGGCAGAACACCGACGGCGTGGAGGAAAAACTCCATTTTGAGCTGGTCACCGGTGACATTGGCATGGACGGCACAGAAGACCGCTATCTTTCCCGGCTGACTCTGCGGCTGGATGCCGGCTGCTGCAGCACGGTGGAAGTGTCGGCCAGCTACGACGGAGGCCCATGGGAGACAGTGGCAGATGTCACTGCATTGAACCAGCGCCGCAGTTATGACCTGCCTTTTGTGCCACGGCGGCACGGCACCCTGCGGCTCCGGCTGAAGGGGACCGGACAGGTCACCCTGCGCAGCATTGCAAAAACGCTGGCCGCCGCAAAAGGCGGACTTACAGGACAGGAGGTATGACACATGGCAAGTGTGATGGGCATCAACAAGATCGGCCTGCCGAAGCTCAGTGAGAACATGGATCCGGAGGACGCACGGGCGCTGCGCAGCTATCTGTACCAGATGCAGGAACAGCTGCAGTATGTGCTGACCAATCTGGACACCGAAAACCTCTCGGATGAGCTGCGCACAAAGCTGCAGACCTTATAAGACAAGAAAGGAACGTTTATGGCAAACAAAAAGAAAGAAGATGAAGCTCTTGCCGCTGTGCAGGAACTGACCGAAATCGGCGCACAGCCCGCCGCGCAGAGCGGTTATTCCACGGCAGGCCTGAACAACCGTCAGGATGTGGAAAACGCACTGGCGAATTCCAGCTATCAGCCCGGCCAGAGCGTGACCGATGCGGAAGCGGCTCTGAAAGAATGGCAGGCGAACCGCCCCAAGGACTATGAGAGCAGCTATCAGGGCAAGATCGACGCGCTTCTGCAACAGCTGCTGCAGCGCCAGAGCTTTCAGTACAGCTACACGCAGGACCCGCTCTACCGTCAGTATGAGCAGCTCTATCTGCAGAACGCTCACAATGCCAGCGCGGATGCAGCGGCACAGGCAGCAGCGCTGACCGGAGGCTATGGCTCCAGTTATGCCACCAGCGCGGCCCAGCAGGCCTATCAGCAGCAGATCGGCGCACTGAACAGCGCGATCCCCACGCTGTACAGTCTGGCGCTGGACACCTACGAAAGCGGCGGCAACGAGCTGGTGACCCAGCTGGATCAGCTGAACAACAGCGAACAGGACGCGCAGAACCTTTACAATAACCAGCTGTCGGATTACTACACTCAGCTGGAGCAGAAGGGCAGTGACTATAACAATGCCTATGCAAAGGACTACGGCCAGTATCAGGATTATCTGAGCCAGCTGGGCACCCTGCACGATTATTACAGTGCGCAGGAACAGCAGCAGGCGGCGCAGCGCCAGCAGGGCTTCAACAACTTCATGAGTGTGCTGGGCTTCCTGGGGGATATCGTGCAGATCGTGCTGACCGGCACCACGGGCTTTGGCTCCATGATGAGCGGGCTGCTGAATGCGGGCTACAACATCTACTCCGGCAACCGTCAGTATGAGGCTGACCGTGCGGATGCGCAGTGGAGCCAGCAGCTGCAGGAAAAGCAGTATCAGGACAAACAGAACCAGCAGCTGTATGAGAACGAACGCAGTGAGCGGGAATATCAGGATAAGCTCAACCAGCAGAAGTTCAACAACGATGTCACCAATCAGAAACTGAACATTGCGCTGGGCGAGTGGAACCTGAAACGCTCCAATGCGGCGCAGAAAGCCAGCCGTGCCAGCAGCGGCGCTGCAGCGGGAAGCGGCTCCGGTTCTTCCGGCAGCACGTCCGGCTCGGGCAGCACCGCCGGCCGCACCAGCGGACAGGCCGGCACCCTGGGCAGCAGCGGCAGAAATGTGGTGGTGCCCTACACTGCCATGGTGATGCGCAGCCAGGGCAGAAGCAACAGCAGCATTGCCAATGCGCTGCAGAAAGAAGGCTATTCCAGCGCAGAGATCGCACAGATCCTGAAGCAGATGAAGTAAACGAAAGCAGGGGTCCTGTCCGGTTCAAGCCGGACAGGACCCCTGCCTTGATATTTTGAGAGAACGGACGTCCCACTGGACTGTTGGCGGCCCTGCCTGCGGCAGTGCCGTGCTGTTCGAGTCCCACTGGGCACCCGCACAAAAAATCCGCCGATGCAAAGCATCAGCAAGTTTTGCTGCCACAGTAGACATTCCTGGGCGTTGGGACCCGCAGGCTAACCAAAGCCATGCTATGGCTTTGGTTGCGTCGCTGCGCGCCGCCGCCCTGTTCGAGCCCACTGGGCACCCGCACAAAAAAAGTCCGCTGTTGAAAAACAGCGGACTTTTTAGTGGGGTGCCCAGTGGGACTCGAACCCACGGTCTCCAGATCCACAATCTGGCGCGTTAACCGACTACGCTATGGGCACCACATAGATGCGCCCGAAGGGACTCGAACCCCCGGCCCACTGCTTAGAAGGCAGTTGCTCTATCCACCTGAGCTACGGGCGCACGTTGTTATCCCATTGGGTTCCTTTATGGCGGCAGCTGTGTGTCGGAACACGCTGCGAGAAGTATAATACCATAAGGCCCCGGTTCTGTCAAGGAAAAAATCGAAATTTATTTTGCTTTTTTTAAATATTTTGAAAAAACGCGAAGGTGCGAAAATTTACAAAAGCCACATTCCGGCAAAGCCCAAGGCAAAACCCAATGCAGCCCCGCAGACCACATCCCGCGCATGGTGCACGCCGGTCAGCACGCGGCCAATGCAGATGAGAACGGTGATGCCCACCATGACCCAGCCGACTGCGGGATAAAAATACATCCACACCATGGAGAGCACAGCGGAGCTCAGGGCATGGCGCGACGGGAACGAATGCCCGTGGGTTTCCTTGTGCACCAGCGGCTCAAAGCCGGGCTGCTCATAGGGACGGGGACGGTTCAGCCTGTCCCGCAGCAGGGTGCCGCCCCAGAACGTGAGCCCCGGCACAAAGACCGACCGAACAATCTCTATGGAAAAATCCAGCGCGGCATGCTTCCAGACCAGAAACAGCCGGAACAGGTGCACGTTCAGCAGGCAGAGCAGGACGGGGTAACATACAAATGGAACCAGCGGCAGCCAGCGATCCAGCGCCGTCACGCAGTGCTTGGCTGCGGGATGCGCATCAAACCAGCTGTGCAGGATGCGATAGTGTTCTGCGGTCAAAAAAAATCCCTCCGCATCAGGACAGATCCTGCTTCATTTATTAAAAGCAGGTGTCCAGATAGTTTTCCACATCAAAGGGCTCCGGAGTGGAGTCCTTGCGCAGATATAACGGGTGATGGGGATGGCCTTTTTTGCTGCGTTTGCCAAAGGTCACCCAGGGGATATCCCGTTCCCGGGTCAGAGCCACCATCTCCCGCATCAGGCCGGGCAGGTAGTCCCGCTTTTCAATCAGGGTGCCCCACGCTGCCCACATGGTGGGCTCGGTCTCAGCCAGAACAGCCTTCAGCCAGCGCAGGTTCTCGTCGCAGAGGGCGCGGTCCGGCACGCGGTCCATATCATTGGGGTCGGTGGCGCGCTGAGGATAAACATTGAACATGATCCAGCTGTCAAAGCCGTTGGCTGCGGCCAGACGCTCCACGCTCTTTAAAGTGGGGTCCAGTGCGCCGGGCTGAGCAGTGCTGGGATTGATGCCAATGCACACCAGCGGGCGGCGGCCGACACGGCCCAGCACAAAGCGATAGGGCTGATAAGTATGGGGCTCATAATACCAGATGCCGCCGGGATATTCGCCGGCTTCCAGACGGGGTAACTGTTCGGTCTGCATGATTCTTGGCTCCGATCATTGATTTGTTTCTTTTATCGTACCCGAATCTGAAGGATAAATCAACTCTTTTTCTGCGAAAAACTTCCCATAAATGCAAATTTCATGGTATACTGAACTGTACGATGCGGCAGGGGCTCACCCTGCATTGGGTCTTACGAAAAAGGAGTAACTATGCTGGAAGATTACAAGAGCGCTCTGCGCGCGGGCCAGCGCGCTTACCGTGCCTGTGTGGCGCGCGGACAGTCGCCGTATCTTGCGGTGCTGGACGATATCCTTGTCAATGTCAACATCGTTGCGCAGGAGCCGCTGGGGCTGGTGGAGATCCCGGCGGAGAGCATCGTCGGCACCAAGACCAGCGGGCGGCACACGGCCTTTGCGCCCAACTTCATGCCGCTGCTGGAGCCGGACACCGAGTTCGCCGCCAAGTGGTCGAACCTGTGCGATGCCCATCTGGAAGAAGGCATCCACACGCCCATCATCGCCTTCGAGTTCCTGAACAAGTTCTATGTGCAGGAGGGCAACAAGCGCGTCTCGGTGCTCAAATATTATGAGGCAGTCAAGATCGCGGGCACCGTCACCCGCCTGATCCCGGAGCGGAATGACAGCCTGGAAAATCAGATCTATTATGAATTTCTGGATTTCTATAAGCTGGCAAAGATCAACTATGTCCATTTTTCCAGGCTGGGCGGCTATGCCAAGCTGCAGACGCTGGTGTGCAAGGCATCGGGCGAAAGCTGGACGGATGACGACCGGCTGAACTTTTCTTCTTTCTACACCATGTTCTATCAGCAGTTCAATGCGCTGGGCGGTGAAAAGCTTGGCCTGACAGCCGGTGACGCTCTGCTGGTGTATCTGTCGGTCTACCGCTATGCGGACGCCTGCGACTCCACCCCCAGCCAGGTGAAGAAGAACCTGGAAAAACTCTGGAATGAGGTCAAGGTGCTCACCGAGCCGCAGGCTGTGGAACTCTCGCTGGAGCCAAAGCAGGGCCCGGGAGAACCGCTGCTGTCCAAGCTGAACATCTTCACCAAGCCCAGCGAACTGCGGGTGGTGTTCCTGCACGAGCACAACGCCCAGAGCAGCGCCTGGGTGCGTGCCCACGACCGGGGCCGCGAGGCACTGGCACAGGCTTTCCCGGACCGGCTGTTCATCACCTGCAGGGAGAATGTTGAGCCTGAGGTGGATGCGGAACAGGTGCTGGAAGAGGTGGCTCACGACAACGCGGATGTGGTGTTCACCACCAGTGCCCGGATGCACACCGCCTGCCTGAAGGTGGCGGCGCAGCACCCCAAGACCCGCATCCTGAACTGCTCGCTGAACGCGCCGCACCCGCTGGTGCGCACCTATTATCCCCGCACCTATGAGGTGACCTATCTGCTGGGCCTTCTGGCCGGTGTGCTGGCCAAGACCGACCGCGTGGGCTATGTGGCGGCAAACCCCGTCTATGGTATTCCGGCAGCGGTGAACGCCTTCGCGCAGGGCCTGAAGACGGTGCGCCCGGACGCGAAGATCGTGCTGCGCTGGGCCTGCCTGCCGGACGAAAAGCATCCGCTGGATTTCTCCGACCGGCCGGATGTGGACATCTTCTATGCCCGTGATAATCGGGAACCCGCCGGGACCCACCGCGACTACGGCTTGTGCCGACGCCTGCCGGACGGCACGCTGCACCCGCTGGGCCTGCCGGTGTGGAGGTGGGACACCTTCTATGTGGAGATCATCCGCTCCATCTTCGACGGTGCGTGGGACAGCAGCGCTTCTGGTGCCCGCGCGGTGAACTACTGGTGGGGAATGCGCAGCGGCGCGGAAGAGATTGGATACGATCCTACACTGCCGGCCGGCACACTGCAGCTGCTGGACCTGATGGAAAAGCTGCTCAGTGAAGATGATCTGCGCATCTTCCCGGAGGATGTCTATGCTCAGGGCCATGAGCTGCACTCTCCGGCGGCAGCAGCCTACAGCCCCAAGGAACTGATGGAGATGGACTGGCTGGACGAATGCGTGGAGGGTGCTCTGCCGCATTATGATGAGCTGGACGTCAAGACCCACACCCTGATGGCGATCAATGGTCTGGACAACCTGAAAGGACTCACGAAATAACCGGCCAAGGCCGAGAGAACGGAGCAAAACTGACGTGAAGATTCTTGCGATTTCGGATGTTCCCTCCAAAGCTCTGTGGGACTATGGCACCCGTGAGCATCTGGAAGGGATCGACCTGATCCTTTCCTGCGGAGATCTGCCCCAGAAATATCTGGAGTATCTGACCAATTTTACTGCGGCACCCATCCTGTATGTCCATGGCAACCACGACGGAAGCTACCGCGACAACGAGCCCGGCGGCTGCATCTGCGTGGACGACAGCATCTATGTGTGGAAAGGGCTGCGCATTATGGGCCTGGGCGGGAGCATCCGCTACAATTTGAAAGAGGACAGCTTTCAGTATACCGAGAAGGAAATGCGGCGCCGTGTGCGGAAACTGCGCGGCAAGGCCCATCAGGTGGGCGGCATTGACCTGCTGCTGACCCATTCTCCGGCAGCGGGCCTGAACGACAGCACCGACCACGCCCATAAGGGCTTTGAGTGCTTCAACGAACTGCTGGATGAATATGAGCCGCAGTGGTTCGTGCACGGGCATGTTCACCTGAACTATGATGCCAAACTGCCCCGGGTCTGCACCCGCGGCGGCACCACGGTGATCAATGCAACGGAGCGCTATGTGTTCGAGATCCCGGACCCCGACCCCGACATCAGCCGCAGACCGTTCTGGAAAAAGTGGCTCAATTTATAACCCCGTAAAAACAGAAGCTCCGCCCCCCAGAAACATTCTGCAGGGCGGAGCTTTTTAGCCATGAAATGGAGCCTTTGTGTGGGAACGGACAGAACCGTTTTTCAGCCGATGCGAGGCGGCAGAAAAACGGGCGAAAGATCAGAAAAGCATCACAGCTCCAGTTTACCGGAGACCTTGTTGATCACATAGTAAGCTGCACCCTCTTCGGGCTTGACATAGACCTTGCAGGACTGCACGCCGACCTTGTGGGTGGTGCGGTAGTCAGCCTTGGCGCGGTCGATGATGTCGGTGACATTATACTGCTTGCCGCTGAACTCAACGTACAGCTCCGGTGCCAGAGGGGGACGGCCGCGGCGTGCGGGTGCCTTGGCGGATTTGCGGGTCTTGGTTTCTTTTGCTTCCTCAGAAGCAGCTGCGGGGGTCTCCACTGCGGGAGCTGCCGCAGCGGTCTTTTTCTTTTCGGGCATGGTTCAAACCCTCCTTCATTTTCTAGGCTGTGCAGCGGACTGCACAAAAACGGCTCCATGAAAGTCCGATTATCTATATAATAGTTTTTTGAGGGACATTTGTAAAGTCTTTTTTCGAAAAAACTTTCGAAAAACGGTCAGAAATGAAAGCATCAATGAAAGAATGCTCCGAATGATGTGCACGGGCCGCTGCATCTGGGGCTGTCTCCCGGAAAAACCGGGCTTTTTCGGAGGAATTCCGGGCCGGGCAGCGGGACAAACTCCGGCGGGTAAAAGACGGCTTTTCCGGGGATGGATTTACCCTGTGCAAAGCTTTTGTGCGTTCTGCACCACTGGCAGAAGAAGCGTTTCGTCCCAGTCCTCGGCCAGCGTGAACAGCACCTGATAAACCGCAGTCCGGGCGTCGCCGGAAGGATGCCCCTGCGCCAGTGCGACGGCGGCGGAAAGCATCTGCAGTTTCAGTTCCCGGATGTGCTCCGGTGCGTTCCACAGGCGGGCAAAGTCATAGTCGGCGGTGTTGCCGCAGGGCATGGCGCAGGTGGCACAGTTGGGGGCCACACGGTGCTTTTCCGTGCGGACGATGGCAAGCATTCGCTGCAGCTTTTCTTCGGGTGCATCTGCCTGCGCGGCAAGCCGCAGCCCGGCGTTGAGCACATCATCGGTGTCTTCGGTCTTGGGTTCGCTGGTGGCAGCTCGGGCGAGGCCCACAAGAGCACCGAGAAGCTCGTCTCTCACCCGTTCTGCAGGGGTCACAGGGGCTTTGAAAAGTTCAGCCATGATATTTCCTTTCGATACGAAAAACGGCGCAAAAGGCCGCAGAGTTTCTGGGGAAAGTATAGCCGATTTTGACGTGGTTTACAAGATGAATATAACCGGGTGCCCAAAATGTAAGATGCTGCGGTCTGGGTGTTTAATGCTGTTTAAAGCTGCGGCCCTATCCCGTGAAAAAGGGGGTTCCAAAAGTCCGCAGGCTTTTGGAACCCCCAATAAATAATTATTCCGCCAAAATCAAATCAGCTCGGGAACCTCTTTTGCCAGCATTTCCGCCAGCTGTGCATGGCCCTTGCGGGTCAGGTGCATGAAGTCCACCTTATTGAACTCGCAGTCCTTGGCATCCAGGAAGTGCACGCCCTGACGCTCGCAGATGATGCGGAACTGCTCAGCCACACCGGCAGATTTCTCCACACAACCGTCGCCCATCACAGCGTCATGGAAGCCTGCGCCGATGGGAGGGGGAGCCACCACCAGAATGTTGGGCTGCTTGGTGCCCCAGCAGTCCACGCTCTTGGCCTTCATGATGAGACGCTCCATGCCCACAGCAATGCAGGCAGCGTTGGCACCGAAGCGCTCCTTTACGTCGTTGGTGCCCAGCATGATGATGAGCAGGTCAATAACTTCGTGGCTCTTGAGCAGGGAATAGATCACGCTCAGGGCGTCCATGGATTCATGGATGGGGTCCACGAACACGGTGGTGCGGCCGGAAAGGCCCTCTTCGGTGACGAGGTATTTGTCGCCCAGCGCCTTTTGCAGGCGGCAGGTCCAGCGCTCATCTTCGTTGAAGCGGATGCCGTGATCGGCACAGTCGTTGGGGTCGGCACAATAGCCGTGGGTGTTGGAATCACCCAGGCAGAGGATATGAGTTTTCATAAGACATTACTCCTTTTCATAAGTCTGACGGAAGTAGTAAACAGCGCCCACCATGCCGGCATCGTTGTGCAGCTGTGCGGCGCGGATCTCAAGGCCTTCGGCAAAGGCAGGCATAACGGATGCTTTCACCTTTGCAGCAATGGGGTCGATGAGCAGCTTCTGCTGTGCGCTCACGCCGCCGCCGATCAAAATCAGCTGCGGGTTGAAGATGTGCACCATGCCTGCAAGGCCCTGTGCGATCTCGTCCGTCCAGGCGTCCAGCAGGGCCAGCACGGTTTCATTGCCCGCTTCTGCGGCGGCAAAAATGGCGCGGCCATCTTTCCAGTCGGGGTTCTTTTCCTGTGCGGCACGCACAAGGGCGGTGGTGGCGGCGTAGCGCTCCCAGCAGCCGGTGGCCCCGCAGGTGCAGGGCACGCCGTCCAGTGCGTGGGTGCGGTAGTGGCCCAGCTCACCACCAAGGCCCCGGGCGCCTTCCAGCAGGCGGCCTCCGGTCAGGATGCCGCCGCCTACGCCGGTGCCGAGGGTCACGCCGATGACGTCCGTATAGCCCTGTGCGCCGCCGACCCACACCTCACCAAGAGTCATGCAGTTGGCGTCGTTGGCCACGGTGACGGGCAGACCGAGATCTTCTTCCAGAGAGGCCTTGATGGGGGAGCCGATGTAGTTCGGGAAGTTGCCGCAGGTTCCGGCCACGATGCCTTTGCGGCTGTCGATCTGGCCGGTGGCAGAAACGCCCACGCCGGTCAGGCTTTCCACAGAGATATTCTGTGCAGTGAGAAACTCTTTTGCGGCCTTGCGCACGGTGGTGAGCACCGGTGTCTGGTAGCCGTCAAAGCTGACGCTCTGTTCGCCTTTCACCAGAACTTTGCCGGTCTCATCCACGATGCCCATCTTGACGGAAGTGCCGCCAATGTCGATGCCAAAATACTGTTTCATGCGGCGTCTCCGTTTACTTGTTCATGGCGTTGATGGCACCGGTGAAGCGGGCCGTGATCTCTGCAGGGCGGGTGATGGCGCCGCCCACCACCAGAGCAAATGCACCGGCTTCCAGCGCCTTGACAGCCTGCTCAGGGTAGTGGATGTGGCCTTCGGCGATGATCTTTGCCGGGCACTCGGCGGCCAGCTTGTGGACGAACTCGAAGTCGATGTCGTCGATGCCCTGCGTCTCGGGGGTGTAGCCGCGCATGGTGGTGCCCACAAAGTCGGCACCGGCTTCAGCGCAGGCCATGGCGTTTTCAAAGTTGTCGCAGTCGGCCATGAGCAGCTGGTCGGGGTACTTTGCCTTGATGGCACGGATGAACTCAGCGGAGGTGGAGCCGTCCGGGCGCAGTGCACCGGTGCCCTGCACGGCGAGGATGTCCACGCCGCACTCCACCAGCTCGTCCACTTCCTTCATGGTGACGGTGATGTACATGGGGGTGCCGGGGTAGTCCTTCTTGATGATGCCAATGACCGGCAGGTCGACCACCTGCTTGATCTGGGTAATGTCGCGCACGGTATTGGCGCGGATGCCCACGGCACCGCTCATGGCGGCAGCCTTGGCCATCAGGGGCATCACGCCGCCCTCCTTGGTGTACAGCGGCTCGTGCTCCAGTGCCTGACAGGAGACGATCAGACCGCCCTTGATCTGAGCAAACAGCTTTTCCTTATCCATCTTTCAGCCCTCCATTTTGATTTTGACAACAGCCTTGCGCACGCTCACACAGCCGTGCTGTACAAGGCC
Source organism: Oxalobacter sp. (assembly GCA_963615785.1). Taxonomy (GTDB): domain Bacteria; phylum Bacillota; class Clostridia; order Oscillospirales; family Ruminococcaceae; genus Faecalibacterium. The sequence goes on from CAVEID010000002.1 coordinate 191,349, forward strand.
GGGTTTGTGAAGCTCGGTGGGGAAGAACAGCACGAACCGTCCCTCGCCCAAAGCGCCGGTCACGACGCTGGCGCTGTCCTGAAAACCGCAGTCGCCGGTAAAATCGCCGATCTCCGGGCCGGGCTTGTTGGTGTAGCCCCAGCCCTCGCCGCCGGTGATGTCGATTTGTAAATCGGCATAGGTTTTGTGGTATTCGGGGTGGTAGCCGTGGTCGGAGTGGAGGGTGGCGTCCATCATGTTGATGAACACATTGTCGCCGTCCACTTCGGTGCGGCCGTTTGGCAGGGTGGAGATGTCGTGGGTCTGTAAGTAATCAATGGCGGTGTCGAGATTCGGGCTCAGGCCCTTGTACCGCCCCAGATGTTCCAGAGAATCGCAGATCATCGTTGGATTTCCTCCGTCAAAAAGAAGCGCCCGCCTCCCCTCTGAAAAGAGACGGAGAGGGGGCGCTGTTCAGTTGAATTACAGTTTTGCGATAGCGGCCTCGATCATGGCCTGTGCTTCGGCAATGATGGACTCATCCTCGGGGATCAGGCCGGGCATGGGCTCACGCACGCCGCCCAGCTCCAGACCGTACATCCGGCGCAGAATTTCCTTCTGCACAGCGTACAGGTTGCCGTGTGCTTCGCACATCTTGTAGATGATGCGGTCAGCGTCGTACTGGATCTCCTGAGCCTGCTTGATCTCGCCCTTGTTGATGTGGTCATTCATGGCCAGATACAGCTCAGGCATGACAGCGTAAGTGCCGCCGATGCCGCCGTCTGCGCCGATCACACGGCCGGAAACGAACTGCTCATCGGGGCCGTTGAACACCACGAAGTTGCCCTCGCCGCGGGCGGCGATGCCGGCATCCTTGAACATCTGGATGTCCTGGGTGGGCATGGAGCTGTTCTTGACGGCCACCACATTGGGGTTCTTCAGCATCTCCTTCAGCAGGCTCATGGTCAGGCCGGTGCCTGCCAGCTGGGGAATGTTGTAGATGACGAACTCGGTGTTGGGAGCAGCGGCGGACATATCGTTCCAATACTTGGCGATAGCATACTCGGGCAGGTGGAAGTAGATGGGGGGAATGGATGCGATGGCATCCACGCCCACGCTCTCAGCATGGCGGGCCAGCTCTACGCTGTCGGCGGTGTTGTTGCAGCCGACGTGTGCGATGACAGTCAGTTTGCCTTTTGCTTCGCTCATGACAGCTTCCAGAACGGCCTTGCGCTCATCCACATGCTGATAGATGCACTCGCCGGAAGAACCGCCCACATACACGCCCTTGACGCCCTTGGCGATCAAGTGGCGGGTGAGAGCCTTGACACCCTCGGTGGAAATGTTGCCCTCTGCGTCGTAGCAGGCGTAGAAAGCCGGAATAACGCCCTGATATTTGGTGATGTCTTTCATGATTCCAAACTCCTTCTATTCGATATAAGTTGGTTTGCATCAAGCTTCGCAGGTTTTACGTTCGGGCAGCTGCATCAGCGCCCTCTTGCGGTGCCCAGCGTCCACTTCGGCCCTTGGGCGGGCCTTGTGTCCTGCTGACCGCTGCGCCAAAAGTTGCTCCCTATTCATCAAGCTCCATACGCTTGTGGTTCGGGTAACAGCATCAGCGCCCTCTTGTGGCTCCCTGCATCCGCTTCGTGCCTTGGGCGGCACTCGCGTCTTGCAGGCCACGGCGCCAAAAATCCCTCCCTGTTTCCGCCGCAGGCGGCGGTCGGGATTTTAGCCTTTAACAGCACCCATTGCGATGCCCTTAGTGAAGTACTTCTGGAAAATGAGGAAGATGATGATGATAGGCACAGCGGCCAGTGCGGCACCGGCCATGATCAGGCCGAAGTCGGTGCTGTTCTCAGCCTGCAGCTTTGCAATGCCCAGAGAAATGGTCAGGTTGCTGGTGCTGGACAGCATGATCAACTGCATGAAGTAGTCGTTCCAGCTGTTGATGAAGGTGAAGATGGCCAGTGCACCGATACCCGGCTTGACCATGGGCAGCACGATCTTGACAAAGGTGCGGGCCTCGCTTGCGCCGTCGATGCGGGCGGCTTCCAGCATCTCAGTGGGGATGCCCTCGCTGAACTGCTTCATCAGGAACACGCCGAAGGGCCAGCCCACGATGGGGAAGATGACAGCCCAGATGGTGTTGTAGAGGTTCAGGCTGCTCATTTCACGCAGCAGGGGGATCAGGATGACCTGCTTGGGCAGAGCCATTGCACACACGATGAGGGTGAACAGCAGCTTGCGGCCCACGAAACGCTTCTTTGCCAGCGCATAACCAGCCATGGCGGCAGTGATGCAGGTGAGGATCATGGACATGACAGCCATGAACACGGTGTTGATCATCCAGCGGATGGCAGCGGGGGCGGTGGGGCCCACGGAGAAGTAGATCGGCTCACCGTCAGCGCTGAACTTGGTGCTGAAGGGGATGGCCAGCTGCCACAGCGGTGCGCTCTTGCCTGCGAACAGCTTCTGATAGTTGGTCAGCACCCATTCATGGGGCCACCACTCGGGGGTAGTGGCGTTGATGGCCGCGCCGGTCTTGAAGGAACCGGTGATGATCCAGTACAGCGGGAAAGCGAACAGGACTGCCACGATGCTGATGAGGATGATGGTCAGGATCATGTAGGCGCTCATTTTCTTGAGCTTGCTGGGGTGACGCTTCAACGGTTTTTGCTTTTTAGCAGCTGCAGCATTTGCACTCATTGCCCGGCACCTCCTTTAATTATCCTGGTTGCCCAGTTTGAACTGGACAGCCGACAGAATGGCGATGATGACCGCCAGCACAACGCCCATGGCGTTGCCGTAGCCGTAGCGGTACAGCTTGAATGCGGTGTAGTAGATGTAGTACATGATGGTATCGGTGCTGTGGTTGGGGCCGCCGGAAGTCAGCAGCTGGATCAGCGCAAAGCACTGGAAGGAGTTGATGGTGGTGATGACCAGGATGTACAGGGTGGTGGGCATGATGGCAGGCCATTTGATCTTCCAGAAGCACTGGAAATCGTTTGCGCCGTCCACTTCGGCGGCTTCCACGATGGACTGGTCCACATTGCCCAGAGCGGAAACGTACAGCACGATGGGCTGGCCCACAGAGGTGGTGAGCAGGATCAGGATGATGCATCCCAGCGCGAACCGCTCATCGCCCAGCCAGTTGATGTTCTTGTCGATGATGCCGAGGGTCTTGCCCAGATAGTTGAAGATGCCGTAGTAGTTGTTGTACATCCACTTCCACACGACCGTGACGGCCACGGAACCGGTGACAACAGGCAGATAGAACACGCAGCGGAACAGGCTCGTTGCCCACTCGGGCAGGTCAACGATGGCGGAGGAGACCCACAGCGAGAAAGCGCAGGTCACAGGCACAGAAACCACCACGATGATGAAGGTGTTCTTCAATGCGCCCAGGAAGATGGGGTCGGTGAACAGTTCCTTGTAGTTTGCCAGACCCACGAAGATGTCTGCACGGTTCATGGTGGAGTCGAAGAAGCTCGTCACCACGCACAGGACCATGGGGTAAATGACGAAGCCCAGAAAGAAGATCAGGCTGGGCAGCAGGAAGCAATAGGAAGCGAAGGTCTCGCGCCGGACCAGCGCACTGCTGCGCTTAGGCTCTTTGATCGCCGTTTTTGCAGCCAAGAGGATCACCATTCCTTTCCAATCAATGGATTTTTTCAAAAGAATGCCCCTCCCTCGTCGGGATCTTCGAGGAAGGGGCGAAGAGTCAATAATTATCTGCCCCCGGCAGAGTGGTTCAGATTATGCCTGTGCGGCTGCATTTGCGTTCTCAACGAAGGTCTTGACAGCAGTCTCAACATCCTCGCCGGTGCCCACGCGCTGCAGCATGTTCCACCACTCGGTACGAGCAGTTGCCCAACCCGGAGTGATCTGGTAGTAGTCGCCCAGATAGTTCATGAACTTGCTGTACTCGCTCATGATCTCGTTGCCTGCGTAGATGTCGCCCACGCTGGAACGAACGGGGAAGTAAGTGGAAGCCAGAACGCTGTCGGCGACCTGATCGGGGTCAGCAGCGATGAAGTCGATGAAGGTCTTGGCGGCTTCGATCTTGGCTGCATCGCCATTGTCGAAGATGCCGAAGCCCCAGATACCGCCACACAGCTTCGGATCGCCGCTCTCGGTGGGGAATGCCATGGGCATGATCTCGTCGCCGTCATTGGTCAGGCCGGCGTCGTTGTTGTCGGAGTTCAGCTGCTGAGCGATGTTCCAGCAGAAAGCCATCTGCAGGGTGCCGTTGCGGAACAGGGTGATCTCGTCGCCGCCGGCGATAGAAGCGTCGAAGTTGATGCCGTCAGCATCGTACAGAGCCTGAATAGCCTTGATGTTCTCGGGAGAATCAGCGGTGTACTTGGTGTGAGCTGCATCGGTGAAGGTGCCGCCGTACATGTTGTTGATGATAGCGCGGGTGCCCTGGTCGCCGCCCTGGCCTGCGCAGTACACAGCAGCAACGTTCTCGTAGCCGCCCTTGTACAGTGCATCAACAGTCTTCAGGAAGCCATCGGTGCTCCAGGTGTGCTTGTCAGCGTCGATGTACTGGTCTGCGCCGACTTCCTTCACCTTGGTCCAGTTCACAGCCATGCAGTGTGCGGTCATGCACAGGGGATACTCATAGTAATCGCCGGCGTCGTTCTTGCAGGCAGACTCAACGGACTCGTAGATGTCCTTCTTTGCGTCGTCAGTCCACAGATCGTTCAGCGGAGCCATGACGCCCTTTGCGCCCCAGTTTGCAACCAGACGCTCGGGACCTTCCATGACCAGATCAGGTGCGCTGCCGCCCTCGATGGCGGTGTTGACCTGATCGTCGCCGTTGGTGTAGTCCAGATACTCGACGGTGACCTTGATATCAGGATACTTTGCGTTGAAGTTTGCAACGATGCCCTGAACGGTGTCGTCATTGCCCCAGCCGCCGATGGGGTATGTCCACAGCTTGATGCTGGTGGAAGTGCCGGCTGCAGTGGAAGCTGCAGCGGAGCTTGCAGGAGTGGAAGCGGCGGTAGAGGTGGAAGCGGAAGAACCACCGCAGGCAGCCAGAGCACCGGCTGCGCCCAGAACGCCAGCGGCCTTCAGGAACGAACGGCGGGAAATGCAGTTTTTCATAATGGTTTTCTCCTTCGCATTCAATGCTTCACGTTGTGGCGGCCTGCCGTGCCAGCAGCCGCTCTTGATGGCTCTATTATAGAAAAATATTTTCATTTTGTCTATTTGCGGGTTTCATAAATTTTCAGAATGACACTATGCAATGTGCACAAAACGCTGGGATATATGTTGAAATGCAAAGAAAAACATAGGAAAGACTTCTGAAAATGTTACAAAATGGTACAAACCCACCAAAACGATAGTGAAAATGTTTTTCCAAATGGAAATGTAAAATTGAAAGACATTTTCACAAAATGACCGTTTTTTCTGCCAAAACTGTGTGCTCTGCACAGAACAAAAGGCCAAAATGTGGTCAATGCGTCTCTTGCACAGCGGAAACGATTCTTTTATACTTTTATACAGAAGGTGTAATGAAACGAACGGCGGCTGATTTTTCGGGCTGCCGGATCAAGGAGTAAGGGAAAATGGCATCAAATTTTTGGGAGCTGCTGCAGCAGCATCAGAGCGACCTGACAAAATCGGGCCGCACCGTGGCGGATTATCTTCTGCAGCATCCGGCAGAAGCGCAGTATCTGTCCATCTCCTCGCTTGCACGGGAATGCCGTGTGGCCGAAGCAACGGTGTTCCGGTTCTGCCGGGCGCTGGGGTTTGAGGGGTATCATGAAATGCGCATCGCGCTGGCGCAGGCCAACGCCACCGGTGCGCTGGTCAATCAGAAAGAACCGGACCCGGATGCGTCCACGTCGACCCTGTGCGAACACGCCAGTGCTTTGTTCATGACGGCCATCAACGGCACGCAGAACGCGCTTTCGCCGGATGCGGTGGATGAAGCCGCTGCTTTGCTGCACAAGGCGCGGCAGGTGTTCTGCCTGGGGCAGGGCGGCAGTATGCTGATCGCCAACGACATCTGCGCCCGCTTTGCCGGCATCACCACCAAGTTCCGCACCGCAGGGGACAGCCACATGCAGCTGATCGCTGCCAGCCTGATGACCCCGGAGGACGTGGTGCTGTTCGTCTCCTACTCCGGTGCCACCCGGGATATGCTGGAAACGCTGCGCGCAGCCAAATCGGCGGGCGCAAAGATCATTCTTCTGACCCATTATGAGGATTCTCCGGGCGCAAAGCTGGCGGATATCGTGCTGCTGTGCGGCGCGCAGGAAAGCCCGCTGGACTCCGGCAGCATTCCTATTAAAGTGGCGGTGCTGTATGTGGCGGAGGTTCTGGTGCTGCGCTATATGCTGGATGACCCGAAAAACGCTAACGAGGCGCAGGACCGCACCAGCGAAGCATTGGCTGTGAAATTGCTATGAGAGATCTGCAGGCCGGGGCACTGTGCGCTCCGGCCTGTTTTCTATCATCTTCCACAAGGAATCACCAGCGGATTTGGCACAAATGCGGGGAATGAGGAGCCAATTGTCAGACGCTTGCTATTGTGTGCCGAAAATGTTAAAATGAGTCTATCTATAATGGGGTGAAGTCCCGCTTGCGGGTAAGTAGGAAGGAAACACATTGAAAGAAAAACAGTCGATGACCATGAAAGAGATGCAGGCCCGCATTGAAATGCTGCGCGAGCTTTATACGGATGTGCGGCTGCTGGATGCGGACACGATCGGGAAGATCCAGGAAAATGTCCGGGTGGAACCCCTGGACGAAGAGCTTTGCTATGCCAGCCGCTACAAAAAGCGGATGACCAGCCGGTGTGCAGCCAAAATGGCGCTGGCAACCCGGAGCCGTCAGTGCCGCATGGAAAAGCTGGGGTCAGACATTGCCCACATCACGGCCTGCTATTATGAAGTGGATGGCAGACCCTGCGTGCTGGAACTGATCCAGCGCACACCCGGGCGGGCCATGCTGGATACCGAGGACGGCGAAAGCCTGATGAGCGAGGCCTCGGATTATAAGGTCAAACTCTATCATGATGCTTTGACCGGGGCCTACAACCGCCGCTATTATGAGGAGGTCGTGCGCAGCAAGATCGGCCCGGCGGGCATCGCGGTGATGGATCTGGATGACTTTAAAATTTACAATGATACCTACGGCCATCATGCGGGTGATGTGGCGCTGGAGGCTGCGGCGGGAGCGGTGCGTGCCTGCATCCGCCAGAGCGATATCCTCATCCGCTACGGCGGCGATGAGTTTCTGCTGATCCTGCCGGGCATCCCCGGCGATTATCTGAAGGTGAAGCTGGAGCAGATCCGTGCCAAGGTGCAGGCCACCTCGATTCCGGGCTACTCGCATCTGCACCTGTCGCTGAGCATTGGCGGTGTGATGCAGAGCATCACAGACCCCATGGAGGCGGTGGTGCGCCGTGCGGACAAGCTGATGTACCACGCCAAAGAGCGCAAAAACGCGGTGATGGTGGAAAGCCACAGCGGCGATGTGCCGCTCACTGCGCAGGAAACAGCAGAGCAGGAACGGGCCAAACAGAAGATCCTGATCGTGGATGATTCACCGCTGAACCGTGCGATCCTCACGGAGATCCTGAGCGCGGATTATCATATCCTTGAGGCGGCAGACGGCAGGGAATGCCTTGAGATGATGCACGAATATGTGGGTGAAGTCTCACTGGTGCTGCTGGACATCAACATGCCGGTGATGAACGGTTTTGAGGTGCTGCAGGCCATGAACCGCAGCCATTCCATCGAGGATGTGCCGGTGATCATGATCTCCAGCGATGATTCGGAGGCTGCGATCCGCCGCGTCTATGAGCTTGGTGCTTCGGACTACATCAGCCGCCCCTTTGACGCCAAGGTGGTCTACCGCCGGGTGCTGAACACCATCAAGCTGTACGCCAAGCAGCGCCGTCTGGTGCAGATGGTGTCGGATCAGATCCGCAAGCAGGAGCGCAACACCACCATGCTGGTGAGCGTGCTGAGCCAGATCGTGGAGTTCCGCAACGGCGAAAGCGGCTCTCATGTGCGGCATATCCGGGTCATTACAGAAAAGCTCCTTGGCCGCCTGATGGAGCAGAACACCCATTATGTCATCAGCCCGGAGGAGCAGGACAACATCCCGCTGGCTTCGGCTCTGCATGATATCGGCAAGATCGCCATCGACGAAAAGATCCTCAACAAGCCCGGCAGGCTGACGCCGGAGGAGTTCGAAATCATCAAGACCCACACCACCCAGGGTGCAGAGATGCTGCACAAGCTGGAAAACTTTGAGACGGAGCCGCTGCTGCAGACCGCCTGCCACATCGCCCGCTGGCACCATGAGCGCTGGGACGGACGGGGCTATCCTGACGGCCTGAAGGGCGACGAGATCCCCATCAGCGCACAGGTCGTTTCCATTGCGGATGTGTATGATGCACTGACCAGTGAGCGCTGCTATAAGAAAGCCTTTACGCATGAAAAGGCAATGGAGATGATCCTGGGCGGCGAATGCGGCAGCTTCAATCCGCTGCTGCTGAAATGCCTCAGCGACATTCAGGGAGAGCTGCGCAGCGAACTGCAAAGCGACTATCAGAATTAAGCAAAAGGTGCTGTATGAAAAAACATACAGCACCTTTTGTTTTTTGAAAAGATCACTTTACGATAAGGCTCATGACTGCCGCAAGCGCCGCAGCAATGACGGCAGAGCCCAGAAGACCGAATGTCCATTTCACTACTTTATCTTTTCTGGTGATGTAGGGCATCAGGTCTTCTGTGCCGGGAATGACCCATGCACTGGTCTTTTCCACCCACAGCCAGTCGATGACGAACCGGTCGATCAGGTTGTGAGGATCAGAAGAATGATGTAAAGCTGCAGAAAGCCCTCGCGGAAGCCGCGGGCACCGTTGACGGCGTAGACACAGATCAGCACATAGGAAATATAGATGGGCAGAGCCACTGCCCGGAACATGAGGGCTCTCTTTTTGATCTTTTCGTGAGTCGTCAGCCCCAGCTGCACGCAGCGTTCCTGAACCTCAGGATGGTAGAGCTGAAGCGCTCCGACTGCGCCATCCTTGATGCCGACCGCGCAGACAGCTATCAGGATCAGTCCCATGATCACGCCTTCCAATATCAGTGTAAGAGCCATTGAAAATTCCTCCCTGTCTTTGATTAGTCTAAGCTTACCACAGGGCACTGAAGCTTTCAAGGGAAAAGGGAGTTTTTCGAGGAGTTGTGTTTGAGCCTGGCAAAGAAAAAGAGCCCCAGCCTGTGCTGGAGCTCTTTTTTCTTTATGCCGGTGGTGGGGGTCGAACCCACACGTGTTATTAGCACAAGGGATTTTGAGTCCCCCTCGTCTGCCATTCCGACACACCGGCCAATAGAACAATGATTATTATACAGGAATTCTATGCCAAAATCAAGTGCGGATTTTCAGAGGGTGCTATCCCGCACGGGAAAACGATTTTATCACTGCAAAATACACTCCGCATTTTGCGTTTTTTTACGTCGGAAAGCGACGCATTTTCAAAGACTGGCACGGAGAAATGGGAAAAACAAAGTGGCAGCGTGGATTTTGCGTGTGTGACCGGAGAAAGAAGCGCTGCCCGGGAGAAAAACACAAAGATTGACGCATTCATGACAAAAATAGTATAATTATTGGTAAAGAAACATTGCTCAGGGGGGCAGAAGAGACGGAATGGCGAAAGAAGAAAGCGTGACCCGGGAAGAGATCACCGAGGAAATACGGCAGCTGCGCAAGGTGTTCAGTTCGGTGCGGCTGATCGCGGCGGGGGATATCCAGAACGATCATGGCCGCAGGCCCTGCTATGCGCATTGGAAGCGGGACCGCCCATGCGAAAACTGTGTGGGCCGGTGTGCGCTGGAAGACAGGGCGCGCAAGAGCAAGCTGGAATATCTGGGCAAGAACCTGTACGAGGTATCCGCTCGGTTTCTTCTGGTGGACGGCAAGCCCTATGTGCTGGAACTCTCGCGGAAGATGGACCGCGGCATCCTGCTGGACCCGGAGGGCAGCGAACGACTGATCAACTCGATCACCGAAGAACGGGAGAAAATTTATCGAGACCCGTTGACGGGTGCCTATAACCGGCGCTATTATGATGAAAACTATCATGGCCGGAGCATGACGGCGGGTGTGGCGATGCTGGGGCTGGACGACATCAAGCTCTCCAATGACGTCTACGGCTGCTACGCCGGGGACAGCGTGACGGAGACCGCTGCCAATGTCATCCGGCGCAGTCTGGAAGAAAAAGACCGGCTGATCCGCTACGACAGTGATGAGCTGCTGCTTCTGCTGCCGGATGTGGGGCAGGAGCGCTTCAACCAGAAGCTGGAACAGATCCGCCTGCAGCTTCGCACCACCAGCGTGCCGGGATATTCCCGCATCCGGATGTCTGCCAGCATCGGCGGCGTGTGGGTGGAAGATGCCTATCTGGACGATGCTGTGGAGCACGCCGAGCGGCTGATGCACTACGCCCGCATCCAGAAAAACACCGTGGTCACCGAGCGTCAGCCTGCGGCAAATGCTGCGGCTCTGCCTCACTGCCGCCAGAGCGTGCTGATCGTGGATGATTCGGCGGTGAACCGCACCATTCTCAGCCAGATGCTGGGCAGTCAGTTCGACACTGCAGAAGCAGCCAGCGGCGAGGAATGTCTGCGCCTGCTGGAGCAGAACCCCACGGGCATCTCCATCGTGCTGCTGGACATCCACATGGCAGGCATCGACGGCTTTGCTGTGCTGGAAGCCATGAGTCAGCGCCACATGCTGGAAGAGACCCCGGTGATCATGATCTCCAGCGAGGACACAGCGGATTCGGTGCGGCGGGCCTTTGATCTGGGTGCATCGGATTACATCAGCCGCCCCTTTGACGCCAAGGTGGTGTATCAGCGCATTTCCAACACCATCCGCCTGTATGTCAAGCAGCGCCGCCTGAGCGCCATGGTGGCGGATCAGGTCTATGAGACAGAGCGGCGCAGCCAGATGATGGTGAGCATTCTGAGCCAGGTGGTGGGGCGGCACAGCGGCGAGAGCCGGGAGCGGATGCGGCAGATGCGCATCCTGACCGAACTGCTTCTGTCCCATCTGGTGCAGAAGACGGACGACTATCCGCTCACGCAGGAAACGCGCCGAACCATTGGCATGGCGTCGGTGCTCCATGACATTGGCAGAGTGGAACTGGAAAACACGGAGGGGCCGGAGCAGATGCGGCAGCACACAGTGCTGGGCGCAAAGATGCTGGAAGAGCTGGAAGCCTATCGGGATGAGGAATTTGTCCATGTGGCGTGTCAGATCTGCCGCTGGCATCATGAACGCTATGACGGCTCCGGCTACCCGGACGGCTTGGCCGGGGAACAAATCCCCGTTGCGGCGCAGGTGGTGGGACTGGCGGATGCCTATGAGACTCTGCGCTGCGGGAGTGACGGGCAGCTGCCGTTACCGCATGAAGAAGCTTTGCAGCTGCTGCGCAGCGGAGAGGCAGGGGCTTTCAATCCGCTGCTGCTGGAATGCCTGCAGGAAGCCGGGCCGGAACTGAAAGAGACTCTCCGCCGGCGGAAAGAAACAGCTGGTACATTATAAAATAAAGAAATTGATGCAGAGGGCTGCCCGCACGGCGGCTCTCTGTTTTTTGTCTGCCGGGATGTGAAAACAGAAGTCCAGTCCTTGCCCGCAGGCCCGGGCTGTGCTACACTAAAGAAAAACTGCACGCAGGTCGTGTAAGAAACAGGAGGAACCCACCCTTGAAACATCTGCATCGGTTTGCACGCCGCACGGCGGCGCTTGTGATGGCACTGGCCCTCTGTGTCTGTCTGCTGGCCCCGGCGGCTTCTGCGGCCACGACCATGGGCGGAGCGGACACCACCCTCATCCCGGCAGAAGAGGAAAACTGTCTGGGCTGGCTTTTCGGTTCCAGCGACACCATCACCATGCCCTACCTGAACATCAAGGGCAAGGGCCTGTGCCGCAATGTCACTCTGAACCTTGTGGACTGCCTGGTGGGCATCACCTACACGGAGCTGGGCTCCATCGGCAGCTATGTCAGCGCCAGCGCGGCGCAGCAGGCATGGAAGGCTCAGGCCGTGGCCATCCACTCTTATCTGGAATACCACAAGCAGTACGGCTCTTCGGCCAATGCGCTCATCTACACCCCGGTGGATCAGATCCCGTCTTCGGCCCGGGAAGCGATCCGTAAGGCAGTGGAGCCGGTGAAGAATGAGATCCTGACCTACAACGGCAGCGCCTGCGACGCAGTGTGGTCGGCCAGCGCGGGCTATAACACCCAGACCGGCGTTTACGGCACATGCGCCAGCCGGGATGCCTGGGGCACGGATGTGCCTTATCTGCAGAGCGTGGAAAGCCCTTATGAGGAGATGTATCACAACAAGCTGCGCCGTTCCATCGGCAAAGACTATACCTATGTGGAGTACAACGACAGCCGCACGGGTGAACCCTATGTCAGCGCCGACACGTCCCACAAGAGCCTGGGCGGCTTTGTGCAGTACAACACCTTTGTCTCCAATGGGCGCAGCTACCGCTACATCAGCCAGTTCGTTTCTTCCCGCTATTGCTTCGACTTCGGCGCGGACGCCAGCGGTACGCCCTGCATGACTTACTATGGCTACGGCCACGGCGTGGGCATGAGCCAGTGCGGCGCAGTGGGCTATGCGCAGGAAAAAGGCATGAGCTACAAGCAGATCCTGCGCCACTATTACCCCGGTGCATCCATCTCCACCAGCGGCTCCGGCGGCGGGCTCTTCGGCTGGCTGCACAGCCTGTTCCACTGGTAAGAAGTGCCTGGCGGCAAAGAATTGCTGGCAAAACCTTCTCAAACGGGCTTTGATTTGGTATACTATAAACTGTTTGTGATTTTTTATGAGGAATCATGGCAGAAAAAGGAATTTCCATAGGAGTAGAGATCGGAATGGATCAGGATAAGGAAACCAGACAGGAAACAGAGCGCAGCCGCGAGCTGGCGCAGCGCATCGTGCGGGAGCTGACGCCGGCGGGCGTGCAGGTGCTGGGCGGCAGCGGTGCACTGGAAAAAGCGCTGGAAAAGACCGGCACCAAAGTGGTGTCCACAGCAGAAGAAAAGATGCTGCTGGTGGTGAACGACCCGGAGTGGGCTCAGCTGCCGAAGCTGGAATGCGATCAGGTCCTGCTGGTGTGCGGCACGGCATCGGCCATGGCCGACTGCGCCAGACAGCTGGCAGAGCAGGGGCTGTACCGCGATTTTGAGTGGCGCACCCGGGGCAAAGCCCAGCAGACGGCCTTGTTCCGCCGCACCCCGGCGGCACAGGAGCCGGCGGAACTCATGGCGGGCTATGAGATGACGCTGGACGAGCTGCGGGAGCGGATGATGCTGGCAGAGCGCACCGAGGCTGAGCAGACCGCCCAGCTGGAGCGTTTGCGCAGCGACCTTTCCCTGAGCCGGAGCCACGAGCAGGATCTGGAAAAAACACTGAACAGCGTGGTGAATTCCCGTTTCTGGAAGATGACCTGGCCCATGCGCTATGTGGTCAGCAAAGGCCGCAGCCTGGTGCACACCTTCCCTCCGCTGGTCTTTCTGGCCGAGCTGCGCCGGGTGGGCGTCTCCGGGATGCGGGCACAGGCAAAAGCCAAAAAAGAATACGAAAAGCTTTTCCCGGGCAAGGTCATGCGGGCCGACCGTTTCGCCAGCGCAGAGCTGCTGGTGAAGCAGGCCGCAAACCAGCCTGCCGCACCCCTCATCAGCATTGTGGTGCCGCTGTACAACACCCCGCAGCAGTTCCTTGTGGAGCTGCTGGACTCGGTGCAGAACCAGACCTACCAGAACTGGGAGCTCTGCCTTGTGGATGCCGGTCAGGACGAGAGCGTGGGCCAGACTGTGAAGGCCCGTGCGGCTTCCGACCCCCGCATCCGCTATCAGAAGCTGGACAAAAACGAAGGCATCGCGGGCAACACCAATCAGGGCTTTGCACTGGCAAAGGGAGAGTTCATCGCGCTGCTGGACCACGACGACATTCTGCACCCCTGTGCACTGTGGTATGTGGCGCAGGCCATTGCCGAGCAGGGCGCAGATTTCGTGTATACCGACGAGGTGACCTTTGAGGGTGACATTGACCACCTGACCGTCTACCACTTCAAGCCGGATTATATGATCGATAATCTGCGCTCCAACAACTATATCTGCCACCTGAGCGTGTTCAGCGCAAAGCTGCTGGCTGCTGTGGGCGGCGACGAGCGTGCAGAGTTCAACGGCAGTCAGGACTACGACCTCTACCTGCGCCTGACCGAAAAGGCACACAAAATCGTGCATATCCCGCACCTGCTCTACTACTGGCGTTCCAGCCCCACCAGCGTGGCAAGCAACATTTCCGCCAAGACTTACTGTCTGGAAGCGGCTGTCAAGGCGTTGTATGCCCACTATGAGCGTGCGGGCATCCCGGTGGACGCCGTGAGCATGATCCCGGGCACGCCGGGCTTCTATAAGACTGACTATACGATCACCAAGCCCGGGCGGGTCAGCATCCTGATCCCCAGCTGTGATCACTCAAGCGACCTGCGCACCTGCGTGGAGTCCATCTACCGCAAGACCACTTACGAGGACTTCGAGATTATCATCATCGAGAACAACAGCAAGGAACCGGCCACCTTCCGCTGCTATGAACAGCTGCAGAGGGAGCACAAGAACCTGAAAGTGCTCACCTGGAAGGGAACCGGCTTCAACTACAGCGCCCTGAACAACTTCGGCGCAAAGGAAGCCACCGGTGAATATCTGCTGCTGCTGAACAACGACACCGAGGTCATTTCTCCGCGCTGGCTCGAGGAGATGGTCATGTATGCCCAGCAAAAGCGCGTGGGCTGTGTGGGCGTGAAGCTGCTTTACCCGGACAACACCATCCAGCACGCCGGCATTGGGTTCGGCTTCCTGACGCTGGCGGCACACATGCACAAGAATTTCCCGGTGGGCCACCCCGGATATATGGGCCGCCTGATGTATGCACAGGATGTCTATGCGGTCACGGCTGCCTGCCTGATGGTGCGCAAGGAGATCTATGACGAAGTGAATGGTCTGGACGAGAGCTTCGCTGTGGCTTTCAATGATGTGGATTTCTGCGTCCGTGTGCGGGAAGCAGGCTACACCAATATCTTCACTCCCTTCGCTCAGCTCTATCACTATGAGAGCAAGAGCCGCGGTCTGGACGAGAACCCGGTCAAGCGCAAACGCTTCCTTTCGGAGGTGGAGCGCTTCCAGAAGCGGTGGGCCAAGCAGCTGGCTGCAGGCGACCCCTGCATGAACCCCAACTTCGACCTGATGAAAGAGGACTTCAGCTTTGATATCAAGCCATTAGAATAAGGCTTCCCCCTTGGGGGAAGCTGTCGCCGTAGGAGACTGATG
The DNA here is from genome assembly GCA_963615785.1 of Oxalobacter sp. Taxonomy (GTDB): domain Bacteria; phylum Bacillota; class Clostridia; order Oscillospirales; family Ruminococcaceae; genus Faecalibacterium. The sequence goes on from CAVEID010000002.1 coordinate 206,707, forward strand.
AGGGGAAGGTATCTTTAGATTTCGTTTTTGAAAAAGCATCTGGACACAGCTGCCCCTCATCCGGCACTTCGTGCCACCTTCCCCCGAGGGGGAAGGCTTTAAAAGTTGAAATGGAGGAACCCCGGTGGAGCTTTCAGCTTGTATCGTAGTTTATAACGGCGCGGAGGAAGCGCTCAAGGCGGCGCAGACCGTTCTGGACTGCACCCGCCGCCACCTGCTGACTTTGTATCTGGTGGACAACGCCAGCCCGGACGGCAGCGGTGACCGCATTGCCAAAGCGGCAAAGGACGGCACTCTGCGCATCCGCGAAGACCAGAAGGTGGAGGTGCTCTGCCGCATGGAGAACGGCGGCTTCGGCACGGGCCACAATACGGTGCTGTCCCTGCTGCACAGCCGGGTGCATTTCATCCTGAACCCGGACATCCAGCTGACCGAGGACACCCTCAGTGATCTGGCGGACTGGATGGCTCAGCACTCTGGTGTGGTCATGGCCCGTCCAAGCCTGATTTTCCCGGACGGCAGGCCTCAGCGCCTGCCGCTGCGCCGGTGCAGTGTGCGGGCAATGGTCTACCGCCAGCTGCCTTGCCTGAAATTCTGGGCAAAGTGCAACGAGCGCTATCTGATGGCGGACAAGGATCTGACCCGGCCCACCGAGATCGAATTCTGCACCGGCAGCTTTTCGGCGGTGGACACGGCGGCGTTCAAGGCTGTGGGCGGCTTCGACGAGGACTACTTCATGTATGTGGAGGACGCTGACCTCACCCAGAAGATGCTCACCCAGGGCAAGGCGTATCTGGTGCCCCAGTATACTGCCATCCATGCATGGCACCGGGCAGCACACCGCAGCCTGAAGCCTTTCCTGTGGCAGCTGCGCAGCCTGATGCGCTATTTCTCCAAGTGGGGCTTTGCGTGGTAACTCCCCATTCAAACCCTTACGGGTTTGCCATCCCCCTCGGGGATGAGGCCTCTGGCGGGACTGAAAACTTGGTTTTCTAAGAGAAACCTTCCCATAATGTCAAGAGCTCCCTCTTTGAGGGAGCTCTCGCCGTTAGGCGACTGAAGGAGTTTGGAACGGCTTTTGCAAAGAATTTCTCTGCAAGAGCCGTTCTTTCTTGCTTTTTATGTGAATTGATAGTAAAATAAAGTGAACTGCTATCCCATTTTGCCATTTCGGGCCGGGAAAGCAGCCCCAAAATTGTTTACAGCGGACGCAGCTCCGCTTTGAATCCATACGTCGTCCGGCCGGAAAACCGTCCGGACGGCGTACAGCTGCACAACTTTTCAATCTATTTTAAAGGAGTGCACAATATGAAAGGCATCATTCTCGCCGGCGGCGCCGGCACCCGGCTTTACCCGTTGACCATGGTCACCAGCAAACAGCTGCTGCCGGTCTACGACAAGCCGATGATCTATTACCCCCTGTCCACGCTGATGCTGGCAGGCATTCAGGACATCCTGATCATCTCGACCCCCACAGACACGCCCCGTTTTGAGGCGCTGCTGGGCGATGGCAGCCAGTACGGCATCCATCTGCAGTATAAAGTTCAGCCTTCCCCGGACGGTCTGGCACAGGCTTTCATTCTGGGCGAAGAGTTCATTGGCGACGACTGCTGCGCCATGATCCTGGGCGATAACATTTTCTACGGCAACGGCTTCTCCAAGATTTTAAAGACCGCCGCTTCCAATGCCGAAAACAAGGGCCGCTGCACCGTGTTCGGCTATTATGTCTCCGACCCCGAGCGCTTCGGCATCGTGGAGTTCGACAAGGACGGCAAGGTGCTGAGCGTGGAGGAGAAGCCCCAGCATCCCAAGAGCAACTACGCCATCACCGGCCTGTACTTCTACAACAAGGAAGTCGTGAAGATGGCAAAGCAGGTCAAACCTTCCGCCCGCGGTGAGCTGGAGATCACCACCCTGAACGACATGTACCTGAAAAAGGACGAGCTGGATGTTCAGCTGCTGGGCCGCGGCTTTGCCTGGCTGGACACCGGCACGATGGACAGCCTGGTGGATGCTGCCGACTTCGTGCGCATGATCGAAAAGCGTCAGGGCATCAAGATCAGCGCCCCGGAAGAGATCGCATTCAAGTATGGCTGGATCGACCGCGACACCCTGCTGGCCAGTGCTGAGCGCTACGGCAAGAGCCCCTACGGCCAGCATTTGAAGAATGTTGCAGACGGCAAGCTGCGCTACTAAGCAGAAGGAAGGCACACCCATATGAAAATCATTGTTACCGGCTGCAAGGGTCAGCTGGGCACCGAGATCCTCAAGCAGCTGCGGGAAGGCCGCAGCGAGATCGGCCCCATCCCTGAAAAACTGCAGAGCGCCACGGTCATTGCTGTGGATCTGCCGGATCTGGACATCTCCAACTATAAGATGGTGGATGAGTTCATCCGCCGCAACCGCCCGGATGTCATCATCAACTGCGCTGCCTATACGAATGTTGACGGCTGCGAGGTGAACCACGACGCCGCGTTCAAAGCAAACGCCCTCGGCCCCCGCAATCTGGCCCAGGCTGCCGAAAAGACCGGTGCCCGTCTGGTGCATGTTTCCACGGACTATGTGTTCTCCGGCCGTGAGAACGGCGGCATTGCTCAGGACGAGGCCACCATTCCCGGCCCCATCAGCGCCTACGGCTCCACCAAGCTCATGGGCGAGAAATATGTGGAACAGTTCTGCCACCGCCACTTCATCGTGCGTACGGCATGGCTCTACAGCTATTACGGCAAAAACTTCGTCAAGACCATCGTGAATGCCGGCAAAAAGTTCGGCAAGCTGGAAGTGGTCAACGACCAGTGCGGCAACCCCACCAACGCGGTGGATCTGGCTCATGAGATCCTGCAGCTGTGCGTGACCCACGAGTACGGCCTGTACCACTGCACCGGCGAGGGCATCTGCTCCTGGTATGATTTCGCTTCCGAGATCATCCGCCTGTCCGGCGTGGACGCCACCGTGGCCCCCTGCACCAGCGAGGAATATAAGGCGAAGCACCCGGAAAGCGCCGACCGCCCCAAGTGGAGCGCACTGGACAACCGGATGCTGCGCTGCACCGTTGGCAACGACGTCCGCGGCTGGAAGGAAGCTCTGGCCTGCTTCTTTGCCCACTGGGACGGCGACAACGGCATGAAAGATTAAATTGAGATAAGCCTTCCCCCTTGGGGGAAGGTGGCATTGCGAAGCAATGACGGATGAGGGGGGAGCTGTGACCAGATTCCGTTTTGATAAACGATATCTGAAGATTGCTTCCCCTCATCAGTCACCTGCGGTGACAGCTTCCCCCGAGGGGGAAGCCAGAAATGAGGACTTTATTATTATGAAAACCTATCTTATCACCGGCTGTGCCGGTTTTATTGGCTCCAACTTTGTGCATTATATGCTCAAGAAGTACCCGGAAATTCTGCTGGTCAACCTTGATAAGCTGACCTATGCCGGCAACCTCGAGAACCTGAAGGATGTGGAGAGTGACCCCCGCCATGTCTTCGTGCAGGGCGACATCTGCGACAAGGAGCTGGTGGAGAGCCTGTTCCAGAAGTATGATTTCGATTACGTCATCAACTTTGCCGCAGAGAGCCATGTGGACCGCTCCATTAAGAACCCGGAGATTTTTGTCCAGAGCAACGTGATGGGCACTGTCAACCTGCTGCAGCGCGCCAAGGAAGCATGGTACGATGCTGACGCCAAGACCTGGAAGGAAGGCAAGAAGTACCTGCAGGTCTCTACCGATGAGGTCTACGGTGCTCTGGGTGCCGAGGGCTTCTTCATGGAGACCACGCCGCTGTGCCCCCACAGCCCCTATTCTTCCTCCAAGGCCAGCGCCGATATGTTTGTCATGGCATTCCATGATACCTATGGTATGCCCGTGAACATCACCCGCTGCTCCAACAATTATGGTCCCTATCAGTTCCCGGAGAAGCTGATCCCCCTGATGATCAACAATGTCAAGCACCACAAGCAGCTGCCCGTCTATGGCGACGGTATGCAGATCCGCGACTGGCTGTACGTTGAGGATCACTGCAAGGCCATCGACATGGTGGCCAACGGCGGCAAGATCGGCGAGGTGTACAACGTGGGCGGCCACAACGAGCGCCCCAACATCTTCATCGTCAAGACCATCATCAGCCAGCTGCATGACCGCCTGCAGGACGAGGGCATCAGTGAAGACCTCATCAAGCATGTGGCTGACCGTCTGGGCCATGACCGCCGCTACGGCATCGACCCCACCAAGATCAAGAACGATCTGGGCTGGTACCCCGAGACCCCGTTTGAGAAGGGCATCGTCCTGACCATCGACTGGTATCTGAACCACGAAGAGTGGATGAACCACGTCACCAGCGGCGATTACCAGAACTACTATCAGGACATGTATAAGAATAAGTAACCTACTGTAAAATAAAAGCCATCGCACAACCTATTGTGCGATGGCTTTTGGTGTTTTATGACGTTTTCCGTTACGACCCTAATGGGTGAAAATGCGTTTGGAGCGGCCCGCAGGCCGCGACAAACGCGAAATAAAAAACAAAATTCCACTAAATATGCCCAGAGCGCAGCGGAGGGCATTTCAAATGGTTTCAGTTGGTGGTATCCACCACAAAATCCGCTTTTTCTTCAATCTGATACTCTGCAAAATACCCTTCTTCCAGCGGGATCCATCGGGCGGCAAAATTTTCGTAGCGTTCGCCCTCCCGTGCCCGCAGGCGGTGAGTCTGCTCTTCTTTTGAGCAGGTGATGAATATCCGCAGTGTTTCATAGCCGGCCAGCAGGGGATGGTGGCTGTAGCTGCCCTCCAGGATCACCAGGGGCCGGGCAGGCAGCTCCTGCACGGGCTGGTAAGCACCCTCCCGGCAGGAATAAGCCCGGTAAGGCACCGGCAGACCGTTGTAGGCTGGGCGCAGGGCTTCGTCCCGCAGGCGGACAAGGTCCATGTTGGCGCAGGGCTTTTTCTCCCAGCCGTGCACCCGCTGGGCCGGAGAAAGATAAAAGTCGTCGGTATGCAGGACGCAGGCCGGGAACTGCCGGGCCAACTGGCTGGCAAGGGTGGTCTTTCCGCTGCCGCAGCGGCCATCCAGCGCCAGAACCAGCGGCTTTGTGGGCTGCTGGGCCAGCGCGGCGGAAAGGATCAGGGTCAGATTTTCCTGTGTGATGCTCTGTGCCATGGGCGAAATGCTCCTTATAAATAGGGAATTACTCCTTCAGTCTCGGCTTTCGCCATGACAGCTGCGCCCCTTTTTGTCGCTTACGCGACATCTGCTCCCTACTTTGTCGCCTACGGCGACATTTCTCCCCGGCGCGGGGAGAATCCTTCCCGACCGGGGGAAGTCTTTCTCAAGGAGGGAGGCTTTCTCGTATGGGCCAGCCCCATCTCCGAGGGGGCTGGCTGCGCAGCAGACTGGGGGAGTTTTCTCCATTATACCACACCATCCCTAAAAACGGTAGAATGCACAAAAAGAGGGCCAAAGGAAAATGCGGTTTGTTATGAATAACTTTTTTCGAAAAAAGTGTTGACAGATGGCCCTGCCTGTGGTAAGATACAGTCACGTTAGAGATAACTAACTGAAAAGAATAAGACCGGCTGGAGTATTTCAATGTTGTTTTCAGTATGAATATACACAGAGCCGCTTCTTTTTTGAATTTGAGGTTAGAATGATCTAACTGATAAAGCAAATGCTTTTGGGACATACTGTCCAGGAAAAAGCAGCGCAGGGAGGACACCGCCATGGAGCGTAATTTTGAAACTGTCATGGTGGAGCAATGTGCTCCGGTGCTGGCAGGCCTGAAACCGGCGGGTCTGTTCCGCTATGAAACGCGGGACTGCGCCGACCTTGCTCAGCGTGTGAAAAGCTGGAACGCTCAGCTGAACCCCAAGGGCCTGCGCGTCCGCGTCCTGAAAGGCTGCGTGCACACTCACCGCTATCTCGTGTATGTCTATCGGGAAAGCAAGCTCGCCGCCGTGCTGGCGGACGAGAAGGTGCAGAGTTTCCTCCGTCAGGAGGGCTACAGCCTGCCCGAGACTGGTGCGCCGGAGATCAATGGCCTGCTGACCCAGCTCTCGCGCCGCCTGTGCTGCTCTGCGGAGTTTCCGCATGAGATCGGAGTCTTTCTTGGCTACCCGCTGAAAGATGTGGTGGGCTTCATTGAGAACCACGGCCAGAATTTTACCTGCTGCGGCTGCTGGAAGGCCTACGGAGATCCTGTTGCTGCACAGAAGTACTTTGCTCAGCTGAGCAAGTGCACGGCTGTGTATCTGCGGCTGTTCCACAGCGGAACGCCTATTCTCCGCCTTGCTGTGGCGGCTTAACTTGTCATTCTCTTTTCAAATACTCTCTTTTTATCCTGGCGCCCGCCGGTGTCCACGCACCGACGGGAAGAAATCCTCCTTTTGACACGCGGCCGCGTGACGCAGATCTGACCACTGCGCCACGCGGCTGTGTCATTTTTAGGGGAAATGTTGCAAACAGACAGCAGAAAACTTTTCTTTATGTGAAAATGCGACAAGAAAAAGATGAATGAAATTGAATTAAATGGCTCAAAAACCTGAGTTAGTCATTGTTGATTGTGATAAAAATTCAGGAAAAATCGGGCATAAATTTTGTTTGTTCATATGAACTAACTTTTAAATATGAAAAAATTGTTGACAAGAAAGGTTAGTAAGTATAAACTATCCATGCTGATAGTTGCGGCTGACTAACTGCCGCGGCCAATACAGAAGAAGGGAAGCGGAATTATGATGCCTTTGACAATGGCAAAAGCAGGTGAAACTGTCACCATCAAAAAGATCACCGGCAAAGATGAAGTCCGGCTGCATCTGGCAGAGCTGGGTTTTGTGGTGGACAGTGAGGTGACCGTCGTCAACGAGATCGCGGGCAACCTGATCATTCAGGTCAAGGAGAGCCGCATTGCTCTGGACAAGACTATGGCAAACCGTATTATGATCGGCTGAATTTGGCTGAACAGTGCACAGCACTGTTTGGGAGACACTCTGAAACTGGAATCGTCTCCAATAAAGACAAGTAGAGGAGGATTTACAATGAAGACTCTGAAAGACGCCAAGGTTGGCGAAACCGTCACCGTGGCAAAGCTCCATGGTGAGGGCCCTGTGAAGCGCCGCATCATGGACATGGGCATCACCAAGGGTGTTGAGATCTATGTCCGCAAGGTGGCTCCCCTGGGTGACCCCATGGAGCTGACCGTGCGCAACTACGAGCTGAGCGTGCGCAAGGCCGACGCAGAAATGATCGAAATCGTCTGATTCCAAAGGGAGGAAAGGAACACGCAATGAGCATTAAGATTGCACTTGCCGGTAACCCGAACTGCGGTAAAACGACCCTGTTCAATAATCTGACCGGCTCCAATCAGTACGTTGGCAACTGGCCCGGCGTTACTGTGGAAAAGAAGGAAGGCAAGCTGAAGAGTGATAAGGATGTTATCATTCAGGACCTGCCTGGTATTTATTCTCTGTCTCCGTACACTCTGGAAGAGGTCGTCTCCCGTACCTATCTGGTCAAGGAGAAGCCCGATGCCATCCTGAACATCATCGACGGCACCAACATTGAGCGTAACCTGTACCTGACCACCCAGCTGATCGAGCTGGGCATCCCTGTGGTCATGGCTGTCAACATGATCGACCTGGTCCGCAAGAACGGCGATAAGATCGACCTGAAGAAGCTGAGCGCAGAGCTGGGCTGCCAGGCCGTTGAGATCAGCGCTCTGAAGGGCGAGGGCACCGAGGCCGCTGCAAAGGCTGCTGTGGCTGCTGCCAAGGCCACCAAAGCCGCTGAGCTGCCCCATGTCTTCACCGGCAGTGTCGAGCACGCCATCGCTCACATCGAAGAGTCCATTCAGGGCAAGGTCGATGACCGCTTCCTGCGTTGGTACGCTGTCAAGCTGTTCGAGCGCGACGACAAGGTCATGGACGAGCTGAAGCTCGACAAAGCTCTGCTGGATCACATCGATCAGCACATCAAGGACTGCGAAGCTGAGATGGACGATGACGCCGAGAGCATCATCACCAACCAGCGTTATGCTTACATCAACACTGTGGTCGGCAAGGCTGTCAAGAAGAAGGCCCGCGTCGAGCACCTGACCGTTTCCGATAAGATCGACCAGATCGTCACCAACCGCATCCTGGCTCTGCCCATCTTTGCAGTGGTCATGTTCCTGATGTACTCCCTGTCCATGGGCACTTCCATTGCAGACGGCGGCTGGTCCATCGGTTCTTTTGCTACGGACTGGACCAACGATGTCCTGTTCGGTGAGATCGTGCCCAACGCTCTGGGCGGCTTCCTGGAGAGCATCGGTGTGGCAGGCTGGCTGTACGGCCTGATCATGGACGGCATCGTCGCCGGCGTCGGCGCAGTTCTGGGCTTCGTTCCCCAGATGCTGGTTCTGTTCTTCCTGCTGTCCATCCTGGAGGACATCGGCTACATGTCCCGTGTCGCCTTCATCATGGACCGTATCTTCCGCAAGTTCGGCTTGTCCGGTAAGAGCTTCATCCCCGTGCTGGTCGGCACCGGCTGCGGCGTCCCGGGCGTCATGGCTTCCCGTACCATCGAGAACGAGCGCGACCGCCGTATGACCATCATGACCACCTGCTTCATCCCCTGCGGCGCTAAGATGCCCATCATCGGCCTGATCGCAGGTGCTCTGTTCGGCGGCTCTTCTGTGGTTGCAGTTTCTGCTTACTTCATCGGCATGGCTGCCATCATCTGCTCCGGCATCATCCTGAAGAAGACCAAGATCTTCGCTGGCGACCCTGCTCCCTTCGTTATGGAGCTGCCCGCTTACCATGTGCCTGCATGGGGCAACGTCTTCCGTGCAACCTGGGAGCGCGGCTGGTCCTTCATCAAGCGTGCTGGTTCCGTCATTCTGGCTTCCACCGTTATCCTGTGGTTCCTGCAGGGCTTCGGCTTTGAGAACGGCGTCTTCGGCATGGTCGAAGAGCAGGACAACTCCGTGCTGGCTATCGTTGCTACCAAGATCGCTTGGATCTTCGCTCCTCTGGGCTTCGGCAACTGGAAGGCAACCGTCGCTTCCGTCACCGGCCTGATCGCAAAGGAGAACGTTGTTGGTACCTTCGGTGTTCTGTATCACTTCGGCGGCGAGCTGTCTGAGGAGGGCGACGAGATCTGGAGCCTGATCGCTCAGGATTACACCGCTCTGTCTGCTTACGCATTCATGATCTTCAACCTGCTGTGCGCTCCCTGCTTCGCTGCTATGGGTGCTATCAAGCGCGAGATGAACAACGGCAAGTGGACTGCTATCGCCATCGGCTATATGTGCGCTCTGGCTTACTGCTCCGCTCTGGTCGTGTACCAGATCGGCGGCCTGATCACCGGCGAGGTCGGCTTCAACTTCTTCACTGTCGTGGCTGCTGCTGTGCTGGTCGGCTTCATTTACCTGCTGGTCCGTCCCAACAAGTACGTTGGCGACAACGAAGTCAAGATCGACGTCTCCAAGATCAAGTAAAAAACGCTTTGCATTCTGAAAGGGTGTGTTTTGTATGATGGAATTTCTCGCCGCGAACTTTAATCTGCCGACGATCATCGTGGGTGCTATCGTGTTTGGCGGTGTGGGCTGGATCACATGGCACTCCCACAAGCATGGCGGCGGCTGTGGCGGCTGCGGAGAAGGCGGCGGCTGCAATGGTGATTGCGGCGGCTGCGGTGGCTGTCACTAAAACGTAAACCGCAAAGGGCGCGGGCTGGAGGTTTCGGCTCGCGCCCTTTTTTCAAAAAAGAAAAGTTAGCTTTGGGTAACATTGGAAAAATCTGAAACGAAAGAGAGTGATCGGGATGGAACTGACCTCGGCACATCTGCGCTATCTGCTGGCCATTTATGAGGTCTCGCAGACCCATCTGGACATCAGCTCCCGCAGCATCGCCGAAAAGCTGGGTGTCACCAAGCCCTCGGTGGTGCGCATCATGAACCTGCTCATGGAGCGCGGCATGATCGTCAAGGAGCACTACGGCAAAATCTACCTGACCGACCGGGGCATCTACGTCGCCAAGGCGGTCAACGCCCAGCTGAACGAGGTGCTGGCCCATTTTCCGCCGGTGAAGATCGACCTGACCGAGGAGGAAAAGTTCTCGGCGGCCCTTGCCCTCACCGCTGCCCTGCCCGACCGGGCCTTCACCGGCGAATACGACCGCCTGTTTGGCACGGCGGATGATACAGAAACGGAGAAAGCCCAGTGATCAACAAGAAATTGCTGTCCTTTGACCGCGGGGCCCTGCGTTATGTGGGGCTGAACGTGCTGTTCCAGTGGTTCGGGATGCTGTGCAACGTGGTGTTCGTCAAGAGCATTGCCCTTCTGGTGGGGGCCGCGTTTGCGGGCAGTCTGGACGCGGAACTGCTGCGGATGAATATTCTGCTCTGTCTGTGCACGGTGCCTTTGCGTTTTGCCTGCACCATGCTGGCTTCCGGCATGAGCGACAAGGCGTCCAAGGACGTCAAGCGCACCCTGCGCAGCAATATCTATGCAAAGCTCACCCGCCTTGGTCCCAACTACACCGAGACCGTGGCCACCAGCGAGGTGGTCATGCTGGCCAGCGAGGGCGTGGAGCAGATCGACACCTATTTTGCGAAATATCTGCCCCAGCTGTTCTACAGCCTGCTGGCCCCCATCACCCTGTTTGTGCTGCTGGTGGGCGTGCATGCACGGTCGGCCATCATCCTGCTGTGCTGTGTGCCGCTGATCCCCATGTCCATTGTGGCGGTGCAGAAGTTCGCCAAGAAGCTGCTGAACAAGTATTGGGGCGAGTACACCACCCTCGGCGACAGCTTCCTTGAGAACATTCAGGGCCTGACCACCCTGAAAATTTATCAGGCCGACGGCTGGAAGCACGAGCAGATGAACACACAGGCTGAGCGCTTCCGCAAGATCACCATGAAGGTGCTGACCATGCAGCTGAATTCGGTGACGCTGATGGACCTGATGGCCTACGGCGGCGCGGGCCTGGGCATCATCAGTGCAGTGTCTGCCTTTGCAGCGGGCCAGCTGACCCTGCGCGCCACTCTGACCATCGTGCTGCTGGCGGCAGACTTCTTCCTGCCGCTGCGGCTGCTGGGCAGCTACTTCCACATTGCCATGAACGGCGCAGCTTCGGCGGAGAAGATTTTCAAGCTGCTGGCTGCGGAAGAGCCCGCCGACGGCGACCGTGTGCCCGGCGAGGACACCGCTCTCCGTCTGGAGCATGTGACCTTCGGCTATGAGAAAGAACGCACTATCCTGAACGATGTTTCCTTCGCAATCCCGCAGGGCAGCTTCGTTTCGCTGGTGGGTGAGTCCGGCTGCGGCAAAAGCACCATTGCGGCGCTGCTGTCCGGCAGCCGCACCGGCTACACCGGCAGCGTGACACTGGGCGGCGTGCCCGTGGAAGAACTGCAGCAGGAACAGCGCCTGCGCACTTTGACCCTCGTGCCCCACAACGCCACCATTTTCAAGGGCACCGTGGAAAGCAACCTGCGCATGGCAAAGCCCGATGCTTCTGAAACGGAGCTGTGGGCCGCGCTGGAAGAGGTGAATCTGGCGGACTTCTGCCGCAGCCAGAACGGCCTGCAGACGGCGCTGCATGAGGGCGGCTCGAACCTTTCGGGCGGTCAGCGCCAGCGCCTCGCCATGGCCCGCGCCCTGCTGCACGATACGCCCATCTACCTCTTCGACGAAGCCACTTCCAACGTGGACGCAGAGAGCGAAAACGACATCATGCAGGCCATCCACAACCTTGCAGGAAAGAAGACGGTCATCCTCATTTCGCACCGTCTGGCCAACGTTGTGGACAGTGACTGCATCTATGTGATGGATAAGGGCCTCATTGCCGAGCAGGGCACCCACGCCGAACTGCTGGCAAAGCAGGGGGCCTACAGCCGCCTGTATATGGCTCAGAAAGAGCTGGAAACGCTGGGAAAGGAGGATGCCTGATCATGAACAAGACCAATCACCGCAGCCCCTTTGCCATCGTGGGGCGGCTCATCGTGCTGGTGAAGCCCATGCTGCCCATTATGCTGGCGGCCATCGTCATGGGCGTGGCGGGCCATTTCTGCGCTACCTTTATCACCATCTTCGGCGGCTTTGGCATCCTGCGTGCGCTGGGCCTTGCCAGCCCGGTGAAGACCGTGGGCACTGCCTTTGTCTGCATCCTGATCTTTGCTTTGCTCCGCGGCGTCCTGCGCTACGCAGAGCAGGCTTCCAACCACTATATCGCCTTCAAGCTGCTGGCCCTCATTCGTGATAAGGTCTTCGGTGCTCTGCGCCGCCTGACCCCGGCAAAGCTGGAGGGCCGCGACCGCGGCGACCTGATCTCCCTCATCACCGCGGATATCGAGGCGCTGGAGGTGTTCTACGCCCACACCATTTCGCCCATCTGCATCGCGTTCATCTGCGTCATCGGCATGACCGGCTTCGTGGCAAGCTACCACGTTCTGCCCGCGCTGGTGCTGCTGGCGGGCTACCTGCTGGTGGGCGTGGCCCTGCCGGTGTGGAGCGCAAAGCGCGGCGACCGGGTGGCTCGGGAATACCGTCAGGCACTGGCTGACACCAACAGCTATGTGCTGGAAAGCCTGCGCGGATTGAAGGACACCCTGCAGTATCAGGATTCCGCATCCCGTGCCGAGGGCATCACAGCGCACAGCGAAGCCTTGGGCGAGAAGCAGAAAGCACTCAAGTACCGCGAGGGCCTCACTGTGGCCATCACCAACACCTTGATCCTGCTCACGGTGCTGGCTGTGCTGGGGGTCAGCCTGAGCCTGTTCCAGAAGGGTGAACTGGGCGCAGAGGGCGTGCTGGTGTGCACCCTGTCGGCCCTCAGCTCCTTCGGCCCGGTGGTGGCGCTGGCGAACCTCGGCGCCAGCCTGACACAGGTTTTTGCCAGTGCTGACCGTGTGCTCGACCTGCTGGACGAAGAGCCCGTCACGGCAGATGTTACCGACGGTGCTGACGCTGCCTTTGCGGGCGTGGAAGCGCAGCACGTCAGCTTCTCCTATGCGGACGAAGAGGTGCTGCACGATTTGAGCCTGACCATCCCGGAAAAGAAGATCGTGGGCATCACGGGCCGCTCCGGCAGCGGCAAGTCCACCTTCCTGCGGCTGCTGATGCGGTTCTGGGATGTGTCGAGCGGCAGCATCCGGTTCGGCGAACAGGATATCCGCCGCGTGAACACCGCAGCCCTGCGCACGCAGGAGAGCCTTGTCACCCAGGAGACGGAGCTGTTCGACGACACCATTGAGAACAACATCCGCATCGCCAAGCAGGATGCCACTCACGAGGAAGTGGAAGCGGCCTGCAAAAAGGCGGCGCTGGACGGCTTCATCCGCAGCCTGCCCAAGGGGTATGAGACCCCGGTGGGCGAGCTGGGCGGGGCACTTTCCGGCGGCGAACGCCAGCGCATCGGCGTGGCCCGGGCCTTTCTGCACGATGCACCGTTCCTGCTGCTGGATGAGCCCACCTCCAACCTCGACAGCCTGAACGAGGGCGTCATCCTCAAGGCTGTGCGGGAAGAGTGCAGTGACAAGACCGTTCTGCTGGTGTCTCACCGCAAGTCCACCATGGCAGCGGCAGACGTCAGCTTCTCGGTGGAGAGCGGCCGCCTGAGCTGAAACAGATAAATAAAAGCAGCCTGTCTCTTTTCAGAGACAGGCTGCTTTTGCTGTGTGATGATGTGAAGATCACTTGAGGGCGTTCAGGATCTGCTTTGCAATGTACTGGTGGCCTTTGGTCGTGGGGTGGCCGTCTGCAGCGGTCTGGGTGCGGGGGATCGACACATAAATCAGACCCTCCTGCTCAGCAAGATTTTTGGCAAAGCTGTTCAGCTTGTTGAAATAGCTGTTCCATGCGGGCAGCAGAGGCACGGGATTGGTGTAGCCCAGAAGAACGATCTTTGCGTCCGGGTTCAGGGCGCGGATGCCGGCCACCACCTGCGGCAGGTTGAAGGTCACATTGGTGTAGGCTTCGCTGCAGATCTCTTCCATGCCGCGGAACAGCAGCCGATTGGTGGCGCTGGTCTCGTCAAAGGTCAGCCACATGCGGTTCAGCGCTTTGATAAAGATGCCCATCTTTTCAAAGTTGAAGTCCCGCAGAGAGCCGCTGACCATCAGATTGGCCAGCTGTTCGCTCTTCCAGTTGGTGGCTTCACCCAAGCCCACGATGCAGGGCACCAGAGCGTCGTTGGAGCCGATCTGGATGGAGATGACATCTGCCTTGCGCAGATATTCCTGATACTCCGGGTAGACGTAGTAAGCGCCGGAGGCCTGATTCATCTTGGGCATGGCACCGGTGTTCACCATATCCACCATGTCGGCGCTCATCAGGCCGGGCAGACCCAGATCAATGGCGTGCTGGCGGTCCAGCCCAAGCTCTTTGCCCACGAGGGCAACATAGCTTTGGGAAGAATAGCCCTCAAAGTTCGGTTTCAGGTCAAAGCCGATGGGGGCGACGTTGTACTTCATGTCAGCCAGACCGACACCGGCGGTGATGCTGTCGCCCAGCGCCACATAGGTGATCTGCTGTTCCGGGTCGCCGGGCACCGGAATGTCGGCGGGCAGGGTGGTCTCCATGCTCTGCACGGCGGCGTCGGAACCTTCGGCATCAGCGGGCTGGGCATCCTCTGCAAAAGCCGGCACAGCCAGCAGTGCCAGCGCGGCAGCGGTGGCCAGCAGGGCGGTGAATTTCTGTTTCAGCATAAGCGCTTCCTTCTTTCCATGCGGGCTGCACCGGGGCGGCGCAGCTTCTGCTTCTATGATAAATTGGAAAGTAAAAATTGTCAACTGACAAAATTACTGGTTTTTATTTTGTTTTGATGCCGGGCGTTTTCACGGTGTGAAAATATAAAAAGGGAGCAGCCTGCAGGCTGCTCCCTTTGCAGATGAAAAGCTTATTTCGGTTGGAAGATCAATAATCGCGGGAGGTGATCTCTTCCTCCAGCTTACGGTAGTCCACTTTGCCGATGGGGGTGAAGGGCATCTCGGAGATGAACTTGTAGCCCACGGGCTGGACATATTCCGGCAGTTCCTCCTGACAGAGCTGCCGCAGCTCCTTGACGATCTGGCGCTTCTTCTTGTCGCAGGCCGGGTCCAGCACCACATAGACAAAGGGCAGACGGCCCTGCACATGGTCCTTATCCGTGCAGCCCACCACCGAGCACTGATGCACGGCGGGGTGGCGGCTGATGACATTTTCGATCATGGAGGGGAACACCTTGAAGCCGTCGTGACGGATGATCAGCCGCTTGATGCGGGAATCCAGGAACACGAAGCCGTCCTCATCCATGTAGCCGATGTCGCCGGTGTGTGCCCACAGCCGGCCGTCTGCATGGCGGCGCAGCAGGATGTCGGTCTCTTCGGGCTTGTTGTAATAGCCCTTCATGATGGCAGGACCGGAGATGCAGATCTCACCGCGCTCGCCGATGGGCAGCTCCGTCTCGGTGCCCGGCTCAAACACGGACACAATGGTGTTCACCAGCGGGATGCCCACGCTGCCCACCTTGTTGGCGATGCCGGAAGCGGCGGTGGCGGCAGAGGACACTTCGGTCATGCCGTAGCCCTTTGCAAGGGCGAACTCCACGCCGTGCGCAGCCAGGAAATCGTTCACAGTCTGCTCTGCGCCCACAGTGATGGCGTCGCCGCCGGCAGCGTAGTTGCGGATGAAGGAAAGGTCTTTGTTCTTCAGCAGGGGAGAAGAGGCCAACTGCTGATAATGAGCAGGCACGCCGAACATGTGCTCAGGCTTGTACTTCCACACCAGAGCACCCAGCTTTGCAGGGTCCAGATTCGGGATGATGACCACGGTCAGGCCAAGAGTCAGCGGCAGGTGCACACCGCAGGCGTAGCCGTAAGCGATGAACGGGGGCATGATGTTCATCAGCTTCTGGCCGCGGCAGAACAGCCGGTCGTAAGCGCCGAACTGCTGTGCGATGGAGTTGAAATCCACATCGGTCAGCATGACGCCCTTGGGGGAACCGGTGGTGCCGCCGGTGTGCACCACAACGCAGGTGTGCTGCGGGTCATAGGGCTCCGCATTCATGGTCTGGTTCTGGCCCTGTGCAATAAAGTCCTTCCAGCGGATGACGTTGGACTTGTAGCGGTTCTTGTCGGGGTTGGTCATCCGGTAGCCGATGGCCAGGTGAATCGGCAGGGAGTCGGCCGGGCTGAGGACCAGCACGCGCTCCACATTGGTGCGCTTTGCAGCCTGACGGCAGCGCTCGTAGGTGACATTCAGGCAGATGAGCAGGCGGGAATCCACCTCCTCAATGTAGTCATGGATGCCCTCAGCACTGTAGCGCGGGTCAACCAGATTCAGGGATGCGCCGATCATGTCGGCGGCGTAGAATGCATAGATGACTTCCGGGGTCATCACGCTGACCACGGTGGCAATGTCGCCCTTCTTCATGCCGAGGGCACGGAAAGCGGCGGCAGTCTTTTTCACGTTGACGATGAGGTCAGCGTAGGTGATCTTGCGGCCATAGTAGGTGATGGCGGTTTCGGTCAGGTGGTTTTTGTTCTGGCGGCAGACATACTCGAACGCGCTGCACTCGGGCGGTGTCTGCTCAATGAACTTCTGATCGTAGTATTTCAGCCAGGGTCTTGCGGCGGAAGCGTAAACCGGTTCACGCTGTTCAGTCGTCATAGGGTCAGGTCCTCTCTCTTTTTCGATTCTTCGTTTTTCTTCTTTTTTGCCTTGAAAAAACGGCAGCTTTGCGAAGGATCGAAAGCTGCCGAACAATTTGCCTGAATTTGCAGAATCCTGCACCGTTCCATTGTAGTGGAGCGGCGGGAAAATGTCAATGAATAAACCATGAAACTTGCGTAAAAGATAGGAAAAAGTCACTCCCGCATCCACTGCCCGGCTTCTGCTTCGCTGCACAGCACAAAATGCTCCGGGCGCAGCTCACGCCACTGGGGGGCTTCCCTGCTGTAATCGTGCATGGAAGGGTCATAGACCAGCAGCTTTTTCTCCCGTTCCCGGCGGGGGTCCGGCATGGGGATGGCGGACAGCAGGCTGCGGGTGTAGGGGTGAATGGCGTGGGCCACAAGCTCCTCCGCCTCGGCCAGCTCCACGATGCGGCCCTTGTGGATGACGGCAATGCGGTCAGAAATATAGCGCATCACCGAGAGGTCATGGGCGATGAACAGATAGGTGATGCCTCGTTCCTTCTGCAGGCGGCGCAGCAGGTTGAGCACCTGAGCGCGGATGGACATATCCAGCGCACTGATAGGTTCGTCCGCGATGATGAACTCCGGATCCACGATGAGCGCCCGGGCGATGCCGATGCGCTGACGCTGACCGCCGGAAAATTCATGGGGGAAGCGGGATGCAAATTCCGGCAGAAGGCCCACATCCAGCAGAGCTTCGCGCACTTTCACTTCCCGCTGCGCGGCGGTCAGTTCGGGGCGGACATTCTGCAGGCCCTCGCCCACGATGTAACTCACCTTGGCACGCTCGTTCAGGGATGCCTGCGGGTCCTGGAAAATCATCTGGATCTCTTTGATGACCTGTTTGTCCAGCTGGCGGGAGATTTTGCCGTTGATCTTTTCACCCTTATAAAGGATATCGCCGCCGGAAGTGGGCAGGATGCGCATGATGGCGCGGCCAATGGTGGTCTTGCCGGAGCCGCTTTCGCCCACAAGGCCGAACGTCTCGCCTTTGTAGATTTTGAAGTTTGCGTCCTGCACGGCCTTATAGGCCTTTTTGCCGGAGCCGTAGGTCACGTCCAGGTGGTTCACTTCCACAAGGACCTGTTTCTCATTTTCTGCCATCTTACAGCCCCTCCTCTCGCAGCATTTTCACCGCAGCCGGCGGTTCGATCTTGGGGGCCCGGGGGTCCAGCAGCCAGGTCTTGGCTTTGTGGGTGGGAGACACCTCAAAGCAAGGAGGACGCTTGACAAAATCGATCTTCAGCGCCTGCGGGTTGCGGGGGGCAAAGGCGTCGCCGCGAATCTCGGCAAAGAGGTTCGGCGGGGTGCCCACGATGTTGAACAGGTCCTCGCCCTTCACGCCCATCTGAGGCATGCTGGACAGCAGTGCCCAGGTGTAGGGGTGGCGGGGGTCATAATAGATGTCGTCGGCGGTGCCGATCTCCACGATGTCGCCCGCGTACATGACCGCCACGCGGTCAGCAATGTTGGCCACGACGCCGAGGTCGTGGGTGATCATCACGATGGTCAGGTCATACTTGACCCGCATCTCCTTGAGCAGCTGCAAAATTTGCGCCTGAATGGTCACATCCAGGGCCGTGGTGGGCTCGTCGCAGATCAGGATCTTCGGGCTGCAGGCCACCGCAATAGCAATGACCACGCGCTGGCGCATACCGCCGGAGAACTCGTGGGGATACTGCCTGAACCGTTTTTCCGGGTCAGAGATGCCCACGTCCCGCAGGTATTCCAGCGTTTTTTCCTTTGCGGCGGCACCCTTCAGGCCCTGATGCAGGGTCACGGCTTCCATGATCTGGTCGCCGATGGTCTTCAGCGGGTTCAGGCTGGTCATGGGGTCCTGCATGATCATGGCAATCTCCCGGCCCCGGATGTTCAGCCAGTCCTTTTCGGTCTTCAGGTCAGAAAGGCGCACCGGGCTGCCGTCGGCAGTGCCGTAATAGTCAATGGTGCCGTCTGTGATGGAGCCGTTGGCGTCCAGCAGGCCCATGAAGCTTTTGGTGAACACGCTCTTGCCGGAGCCGCTTTCGCCCACGATGGCGAGGACCTCACCCTGATGGAGGTCAAGGTCGATGCCGCGGATGGCATGGAGCACTTTTCCACGCAGGTTGAACTTGATGTTGACGTTTTTTGCGGAGAGAATGAGCTGGTTGTGTTCCATAAAATTCCCTCCTTACTGCAGATGGTTCTTCGGGTCAGCAGCGTCCGAGAAGGCGTTGCCAATCAGATAGAACGCAATGGTGACAAAGCTCAGGATGATGGTGGGGTACAGCAGCTGATAGCGCAGGCCGGCCTGCATCATCACCTTGCGGCCGTCGTTGACGAGATTGCCCAGCGAGGGCGTCTCCACCGACAGACCAAGGCCGATGTAAGTGATGAACACTTCATTGCCGATGGCTTCGGGAATGGTCAGGGCCATGCGAAGCATGATGACCGACACCAGATAGGGCAGCAGGTTGCGCAGCACGATACGATAGGTGGGAGTGCCGATGCAGCGGGACGCCACATTATAGTCCCGGTCGCGGATGATCAAAATCTGGTTGCGGATGAAACGTGCCATCTCGATCCAGCCCTTGATGGCCATGCCTAAGATCATGGTCCAGATGCTGGGGGTGGCAACATAGGAGATCAGAATCAGCACGATGGCGGTGGGGATATTGTCGAAGATGTTGTAGAGCTCGGTGAACACGAAGTCCAGCCCGCGCACATAACCCCACAGCACACCGGCAGTGATGCCCACCACGGCCTCAATGAGGGCTACGAAGAACGCGATGGTCAGGCTGGTGCGGGCACCAGCCCAGATGCGGGCCCACAGATCCTGACCGATGGAGTTGGAGCCCCAGATAAAGCCATCCTGCCCGGGTGCGATGTTGCGGTACTGGATGCCGGTGAGGGGGTCCACAGCGCAGAGGTTGGGGTCTGCCTGCCCGGGCAGATGGGGCTGGATGAATGCAAAGGCCACCACGGCCACCAGTGCGATTAGCAGGGCCACGGCGAACTTGTTCTTAAAAAATGCACGGAAGGTGCTGCCCCAATAGCTGTAGTTGGAGCTGGCGGTGGCTTCGGCCTGCTCTTCGCTGAACCCGGCGGGGGTGAACAACTCGTCCTCGGGCAGGTTTTCCCAGCCGGTGAGACGCTGTGACTGAGCTTCGTTCAGCTTGTCTTCCAGCTGACGGGATTTTTCGCGTTTCAGAAAAGACAGCATCAGCGTCCACCTTCTTTCTTGCCAAAGTTGATGCGGGGGTCAATGAGCACCATGAGCACATCGCCCAGGATCAGGCCGATGATGCCCACGCAGGCGTATAGCAGCACGATGCCCTGCACCATGGTGTTGTCGTGGCGCTGCACACAGGTGACCAGCAGGCCGCCCATGCCGGGGATGCTGTACAGGCTCTCGATGTAAATGGAGCCCACCACTGTGTTCAAAAACGCCGAAGGAATGTACTGCACCAGCGGCACCATGGCGTTGCGGAACACATGGTGCAGGGCGATATTGCTTTCGCTCACGCCTTTGGCACGGGCCAGCTTGACATAGTCCTTGTTGCTTTCATCCACCATGTAGCGGCGCAGCCACATGGCATAAAAGGCAAGGTTCGCCAGGCTCATGCTGCACACCGGCAGCACCCAATAGCGCCAGTTGGAGGCATCGAACAAAAGGCCCACACCCATGGCGGTGGTGCCATACATCTGGATATAGAGGAAGTAGACCGCAGCGGGTACAGCCTGAATGAGCACGATGAGGGCTGTGCCCAGCTTATCCGGCCAGCGGCCCTTATAACGGCCCATCGCGAGGCCCAGCGGGATGCCGAAGATCAGGCTGAGCAGCATGGCCAGCACGCCCATCTCAATGGAAATGGGCAGCTTCTGGGCCAAGATCTGGGTCACAGGGGCGTTGAGCTTGTAGATGTGGCTCACGCCAAGGTCACCGTGCAGGGCATCCACCCAGAACCGGCCGATCTGCACCGGCAGCGGGTCCAGCAGGCCCATGGACTGCAGGCCTGCCTGGATCTGGGCTTCGGTCATTTTTTCGTAGTTGGCAAAATAGCCTTCAATGGGCATGAGCCGCAGCAGGCAGAACACCAGCGTCACGATGATGAACAGGGTCAAAATCGAGCGCCCGATGCGTTTTGCGAGATATTGCACCATGCTTGTGCACCTCTCTTTTCTTTATGAATACAGATAGATATAGAATACCGCAAAAATTTACTTTTGGAAAGTGATTTGCAAGGAATTTGTAATAAAAAATTAAAAGCACCTGCCGCAAGTGCGCTGCAGATGCTTTGATAAAACTCCTCCAGTCATCGCTGCGCGATGCCAGCCCCCTCGGAGATGAGGCCCTTGGCAGTACGGAAAAGCACATCCCTTGTAAGAAAAGCTTCTGGTTTTGCCAAAGGCTCCCTCTTAGAGGGAGCTGCCGAACGAAGTGAGGCTGAAGGAGTTCCCTTATTCAGATTTACCGTGCATCTCGGTTCTTGTTGTACTCATCCATGGAAACGTAATGATCCAGAATGTGCACGCCCTTCAGGCGGTTGGTGGACAGACCGGTGGGGGCATACTGGCCTTCCCACAGGTTCAGGCGGGTTGCGATGTACGGCGGAACAGGCATGCCCAGCGGGATGACCAGAGCGTTCTCGATGAGGAAGGCTTCTGCATCGGCAAAAGCGTCATAACGGGCGTCCAGATCCTCGGTGATGGTCTTGGCATTCTCCACCATGGACATATACTGCATGACCAGATCGGCAGTTTCGCCGGTGACGATGCCGTCTTCCACGCCGGTGCGCAGGAAGCTGTAGCAGGTGCCGCGGTCACCTGCTTCCTGATAGAAGGGGTAGACCTCGGTCTCGGGGTCGGAGTAGTCCGCGCCCCAGTAGTAGGACATCAGCTCATAGGCACCCACACGGCGCACAGAGTTCAGGAAGTTGTCCGAGGGGCCCTGGGTGATGATGATGTTGATGAAGTCGAAACCGTCATTCAGCACGCCCTCCACCTGCTGCTTGAACACCTGACACTGTTTGTCCCAGTCCACCACAGCGGGGTTATAGGGATACTGGATCTTGATGGGGAAGGTGACGCCGGCAGCAGTCAGCTCTTCTACGGCAGCGTCGCGATACTCTTTGGCTTTGGCCTCGTCGAAGAAGTCGGACAGGCCTGCCAGACCGCCGCACTCGGTGTAATCCACACCCTGGCTGTTGGCGCAGAAAGACGGCGGGGTGATGGTGTGCAGCTTGTAGTTGTCATAGCCCTCGGGCGCGGTGACGGCCAGCGTCACAGACGGATTGATGGCGTAGAGGAAGGCTTTGCGGAAGCTTGTGGAGTTGATGGCCTTGGCCCAGTTGTCCGGCTCATACTCAGCGTCCACGCCGGAGACGGTCCAGTTGGTGAACTCATGCTTGTAGGGGCAGAAGTTGAAGATGTAGAAGTAGCTCTTGCCGGTCTCGGGGCGCTCCATGGACACCATATCTTTGGTGGTGTCGTCGGACAGCCAGCTGTCCAGAATGTCGGAGCTGATGGTTGCCTGATCGATCTCGCCGCGCTTGACCATCTCGGGGCCGCTGATGAGTTCTTCCTGGTTGTAGATATAGCGCACAGTGTCAATGTAAACGCTGTCGGCGTCGTAGTTCTCGGGGTTTTTCTTCATCACCCAGCTCTCCAGCGGGGTGTACTCGGCCAGATAGAATGCGCCGCAGCTGCAGGCCGTCTCAGCGCTGGTGCAGAACTGATCGGCAAACTCCTCCAGCAGGGGGCCGTAGGCAGGCTCATAGGGGGCATAGCTCAGCAGGCTGAGGAAGCCGGGGAAGTCGAAGTTCAGCGTATAGGTCAGGGTGTGCTCGTCCACAGCCTTGACGCCCACAGCGTCGAAGTCCACAGCGGGATATTCGGTGGTGGTGCCGTCTGCAGCGGTGGCAGTGACGGTGCCGGAAGCATCGATGGCGTAGGTGGTGCCGTCCTCGGCTACGGTGCCGTTGTTGGCGTTGTTGCGGTAGACGCAGTAATTATAGTAATCATCTGCACCGGCCACATAGGGGGTGACAAGGCTTGCGGTGGCGGAAGCATAGTCCGGGTTCAGCACATAGGCCAGAGCGTCCACGAAGTCCTGTGCGGTCACGGGGCCGATGACGGAACCGGTGCTGTCCACCCAGTTCTCATCCCGCAGGTTGAAAGTCCAGGTCAGGGTGTCGGCGTCCCACTCCCAGGTGGTGGCCAGGCCCTCGCGGATCTTGCCGCGGTTGTCGTACTCCACCAGCGTGTCGATGCACTGGGTGCCGTGGTAGAGGTCCGGGTCAGCCGAGCAGACCAGATAATTCAGGGTGGCAGGCTGGCGGGAATACAGCACAGTGTAGGTGGAGCTGTCGCCGCTGGCAGCGCTGCCGCCATTGGAAGCGGAAGAACCGCCGCCGCAGCTGCTCAGCAGGCCGGCCGCTGCCGTGGAAAGAACGGCTGCGCCGCTGCCCTTCAGGAACTGACGGCGGGAGATGGAATGTTTCATAAAGTGATCCCTCTTTCTTGTAAATTGGGTTCGTGTGTTTTCTGTCTGGATAATAAAAGGGCAACGGAAACAAGCTCCGTTACCCCCTTGTAACAGTCTAAGGCCGCACAGAACGGTCTTACGGTCAGTATAGCATTGAATCCGTGCGCCGTCAATCGTTTTTCGGCGTGTCGGAAGCGGTTTCGGCGGCATCCACAACGGGGGCGGGCTTGTCCGGGGTCAGTGCGGTGATCACCGAAGCGGCGGCTGCAGGTGCTGCGGGGGCGGCAGCGGTTTCTGCCACAGCTGCTGCACCCGTTTCGGCAGCTGCCTTTGCGGCTTCTTCGGCTGCCTTTTTGGCTTCACGCTCTTCCCGCAGCTTTTTGGCGCGGGCGGCGGCTTCTTCCTGCCGTTTCTTGGTGCGGGCTTTGATGCGGCACACCGAACAGATGCCTTCGGCGCTGTCCGGCGCAATGGGCTTGCCGCATTCCTTGCACAGGGTCTTTTGGCACTTGTGGATGACCACCGGGCCCAGCGTGGTGAGCTGACGCAGCTTCATGCCGTCAAAGCCGTGGTTGGAGCAGGCGGCAAGGCACACTTCGCACTCGCTGCACTTCCACGGGGTGATGACCATGCGGGTGGTGCCGTCGGGCTGGTCTTCCAGCTTCAAAGCGCCGGCGCGGCAGGCTTTTTCACATTTGCCGCAGGCAAAGCACTTGTCCGTGAAGTTGGGCAGGTAGTAGCCGTATTTCAGCGGGGTCTCCATGGCGCCTTTCAGCTGGCGGGTGCGCTGATGCAGCAGCAGGCGGAAGTCCACGCCGCTGTCATCGGCGCTGCGCAGGCCGGGCAGCATCTGCAGCAGCTTTTTGGTGCCGCTCTTGGAGCCGTGGCTCACCTGCTCGAACATCTCGCGGCGGCTGATCTCCTTGACATGATAAGGAGCATCGTCCTCTTCATAGGCCAGCGTGAAGCGGGCTTCGAACATGGACTCGCCGAAGAAATCCACCAGCCGGGCCAGCTCTTTGCGCAGCTGAGCGGCACAGATGTCGTTTTCGCATTCGCCGCAGGGGGTCAGATCCAGCACGATCTTTTTGTTCAGGGCAAGATAGGCCAGCGTCTCCCAGGAAAGGGCGCAGATGCAGCTGCGCACCATGCTGTTTTTGCGGGTGGACTTTTCGCAGCCGATCCAGATGGTGTCATTGTCAGTGTCAGCAGCAGAAGTGTCCCGCTGCACCTGCTCCTGAGAGGGCGAGATGCAGCCGCTGCGGCAGGCAGACACGCACAGGCCGCAGTCGGTGCAGGGGTCCCAGTCCTTCACGAGGTTCGGGCGGGTGAAGATCTGGTCACCGTAGGGGCAGATATCCTTGCACTCGGTGCAGGGTTTGCGGTGGGGGTGCAGGTTCCAGCACTGGCGGCGGCAGATCTCCGGGTGAGAGGTCTTCATCAGCATGTCCATCGCGGTTCTTGTAAAAAAGCCCATCGTTTACTCCCCCTCCACAACAGAAGTGATGTTTGCGTGATCGATCAGAAAGCGCTGCACTTTCTGGCTGGTGACGGCAGAGGCCACTGCGTCCCGGCTCAGCACCTTGCGGATCTCGGCTTCGGGGGTGTCGTGCAGCTTTGCAAGGCGGGCGTACTCGGCGTCCACTTCAGCGTTGGACACCGTGATCTGCTCCGCCTCGGCAATGGCACGCACAGCCAGAATGCTGCGCATTTTGCGCTCGGCATCCCGTCGGAAAGCGGCGCGCACCTGTTCCGGCGTGGTATTGCCGGCCCTGCAGTAGAGCTCCATGCTCATTTTGCTGCGGGTGAGCCGCAGGTCCAGCTGCTTCATGTCGCGGTCTGCGTTCTGGTCCAGCACATCGCCGGGCAGCTCTGCAGTCAGGTTGGCTCCAGCCATGTCCAGCAGGGCAGCTCCGGCAATGCGGTCGGCATTGGCCTCGTGGGAAGCGCGCTTCTTTTCCCGGATGCTCTCCTTCAGGGCCTCCAGTGAGGCATAGCCCAGCGTTTTTGCAAACGTGTCATCCACGGCGGGGGTCTGCTTCTGCTCCACCGTGTGCAGAGTGATCTCGAACTGTGCCGTTTTGCCGGAAAGTTCTTTCACGCGGAACTCTTCGGGATAGGTGAAATCAAACCGGAAGGTCTCGCCGGCCTTGTGGCCGTAGACGGCGTTCTCGGCGGCGGGCATCAGCTGGCCGGTGCCCAGCAGCACTGTGACCTTCTCCATGCGGCTGTCCGGGATGGGCTCACCGTCCATGAAGCCCTCAAAATCCAGTGTGACCCTCATCCCGCGGGCGGCGGGCTTTTCCACCGGCACGAAGGGGGCGTGGATGCGGGCGAGATTTGCTGCCTGCTGCTCCACGGCTTTTTCCGACACCGGGCGCACCCGGCGGGTGAAATCCAGCCCCTTGTACTGGCCCAACGTGACCTTGGGCAGGTTGTTTGCAGTCTGTTCCATGGGAAATACTCCTTTTATATCCAAAGCATTCGCTGTTTATTACAATCCACGATTTGTGAGCCAGGTCTCGGCCACCTGCGAGAACATCTCGGGGTAAAGCGCGTCCTCCTGCGCAAAGGCGTTGAGATAATACTCCACCTCGGCCCGGTCAGCAGGATCGGTGCGCTCCCATACGGTGAAAATGGTGCCGTTGCCCATGTCAAAGCTGGCGGCCTGGGTGAAGTGGTCATCCCGGGCGGCACAGAAAAGGGCGTTCCATCGGCCGGAAAGCTCCCCGCCGCTGACAAAGGTCTGGGGGAAGGGCTCTGCCGTGATGACATACTTGGCCTCAAAAAACCGCACCGGGAATTCATGAGTGCCCGGGATAGAGATGCCTGCGGCCAGTTTGCCGCTCAACTGGATGTCTGGCAGAGAGACATACTGGAACATGTCGGAATTGTACAGCATGTCGTGGGGGATCATGTAGGCAAACTCGCCCTCCGCGCAGTGAACATCGATCCAGTCATCCAGTGCCTGAATGGCGTCGGCGTCGGTGCGGTCATAGGTGAGCTTATCCAGCCGGACGAACTCCGACACGGCTTTGATGGGAAAATGATCCACGACGAAGCCCGGCAGGGCCACAGTGGTCAGCGGAGAGCACCGCACCGACAGGGCAAACACCATGGTGAACAGCCAGCAGCCAAGCTTGAGGTTCCGGTGTTTCCGGATGCTTTCAGCCAGCGCGGCAGCACCCACGAGGAACAGCAGGAACCACCCCGGAACGAACAGCAGCATCTGGTGGGAACCGGTGTTCTGCACCCGGGTGAAGAGCACAAGGCTGACCAGAAGTTCGCACCCGGCAAGGCAGGGCAGGGCAGGCAGGCGGCGCTTTGCGGCAAACCACAGCCCCAGCCCGATGAGGATGAAATTCAGCAGGCCGATGCGCAGGGCCTGCGCGGCCAGCTCCAGCGTGATGCCGCCGAAGTTGTAATAAGAATAGCGTCCGGCATAATCAAAGCCCAGAATCTTGCGCACCATGGGCAGCAGCAGCAGCACCATGGCCCCGGCGGCACACAGGCCGAACACCGCCAGCCGCACCATGCGGCGCACAGCCCGGCGCTGTTGGCCGTCCTTCGCCAATCGGACACTGGACACTGCCAGCAGAAGGACGTAAGCAAAACAGTAGCCCACCACAAAATATAAGTACCACCGCCGGGTCAGGATGACGCCCGCCGTGGCGGCGAAGATCAGCAGATAGCGGGGAATGTCAATGTGATCGAAGCGGTAGCTCAGGGTCAGCAGCATGAGCATGAAGGCGAAAATCATGCCAAACCAGTCCGGCTGGCCCAGCATGGCCGACATGCGCAGGAAAGGGAAGGTGACGCACCAGCCAAGGCCCATGAGAAAATACCAGAAGCGGTTCTTCACCTGCAGCATCTGCCCGGCCTTGACCACCAGACCCGCCAGCAGCATCAGCAGGGTGGGCAGAACACTGAACACCTGACAGAATGCGTAGTCATCGCCGGTCTTGCCGCTCAGGCAGAACGGGAACTCGGTGAACAGGGTGATAAAGTTGGTGTAATCTTCGGTGATGGAATCAAGGATGAACCTGAAGCCTGCCCCAGCCCCTTCCAGAAAAGCGGCTTCGGCGTTGTATTGTTTTAAAATGTAGTTGACGTAATCCCAGTGGTAAATAAAGGTGCGGCTGTTCAGCGTCCAGAACGCGTAGAGCAGCGCCGCCGCCCAGACGCCCACCAGAACGGCCCGGTGGAACAGATCCAGCTCCACACCGGCCACACGAAGCACTGCCAGTGCAAGCACGAACAGTGCAAGGTCAAGCCACAGGCTCACCAGCGGGAAAAACAGGCTGCTGCCCGGCAGCACGATATTCAAGATCACAAGCGCCAGCGCTCCGGCAGCAAGGCCGAGCCCGGCTTTGCTCAGAGCTGACAGACGGGAAACGATTCCACTCATCCCAGGAAATTCCTCTCTTACAGATAATATCACAGCTACAGTATAGCAATCAAAACCTGCACTGTCCAGCCAAAGACGGCTGGAAAATGCAAAATGCCCCATCGCATTCAAAGCAGATGGGACATTTTGGAATGAATATTACTTTTTGGAATTAAATGCGGCCTTTGCGGTACGGGTGGCTTTGCGCTTCTGGGCCATGGCCTTGTTGGCGCTGATGCGGGCAGCGTCCGGGTTCGGAGCCTCCGGTGTCAGCCGCAGCAGGCAGCTGCCCATGGCGGGCAGATCCACTGTGAGGGTGTAATCCCGGCCAAAAACGCCGCCATCGGTGGTGTGTAGCTGGGTCTTGTGGCGGCCCTTGAGTGCGCCGCCCCACTCGGAGGCTTCGGTGTTCAGCACTTCTTCGGCCCCGCAGGGGAACTTGAGGTAGAGTGGGAACTTTTTGTGGGCGTGATCCTGTGTGTTCATGATGCACAGCAGGATCTGGCCCTGACCCTTGCGCAGCCAGGCGTACACGCCCTCATCGCGGCTCTCGCAGGCCACCCACTCGAAGCAGTCCGGATTGTATTCGCCGTCATACAGGGCAGGCTCGGTGGAATACACTCGGCTCAGGTGGGCAAAATATTTCTGGAACGCATCGTGGAAGGGATACTTGAGCAGATCCCAGTCCAGCTCACGCTTTTCGTCCCACTCGCGGAAGTGGCCCAGCTCGTTGCCCATGAAGTTCAGCTTCTTGCCCGGGTGCATGTACATATAAAAATAGAGGGTGCGCAGCTGGGCGCATTTTTCGGCGTAGCTGCCCCAGAGCTTATCGATGATGGTCTTTTTGCCGTGCACCACTTCGTCATGGCTCAGCGCCAGCAGATACAGCTCGTTGTAGAAGTAGTGCATACTGAAAATGATCTTGCCGTAAGCGTTGGGGCGCTCGCCAAAGGGGGTGGCAAAATAGTCCAGCGTGTCGTGCATCCAGCCCATGTCCCACTTATAGTCGAAGCCCACGCCGTCGTAGCGGGTGGGAGCTGTCACCTTGAGGAAGTTGGTGGAGTCTTCGGCCATGTAGATGCCGGTGGGCCAGCGCTTGTTCAGGCCGTGGTTCAGGCTGCGCAGGAAGTTCACCGCACCTTCATTCACGCCGCGGTTTGGGTCACCCTGCCAGTAGAGGGCCCGGGAGATGGCGTCCATGCGGATGCCGTCGCAGTGGTAGACATCCATCCACATGGCGGCGGCGCTGTTCAAAAAGCTGCACACTTCGTGGCGGTAGTAGTTGAAGTTGCAGGTGCCCCACTCACTCTGGCCCACATCGCTGTCGTACTCATACAGATGAGTGCCGTCAAACTTGGCCAGTGCGTCGGCGTTGGCCGCAAAGTGCACCGGCACAAAGTCCATGATGACTCCGATGCCCATGCGGTGGCAGGCGTTCACGAAGCTGGCAAACTGGGCCGGGGAACCGTAGCGGCTGGTGACGGAGAAGTATCCGGTGGTCTGGTAGCCCCAGCTGCCGTCAAAGGGGTGTTCGGCCAGCGGCAGCAGCTCCACATGGGTGAAGTGATGATCCAGCAGCCAGGGGATCAGCTCCTTGGCCAGCTCTTCATAGTTGTACCAGCCGTCCGAGCCGTCAGCCTCTTTGCTGCCGGGCTTGTGCTTCCAGCTGCCGGCGTGCATCTCGTAGATGTTCAGCGGACGGTTGCGGCACTTGTCGCGGCGCTCCATCCATGCGTGGTCGTCAAAGTGAAAATCAAGTTTTGCCAGTTTGCTGGCCGTGCCGGGGCGCAGCTCGGCAGAAAAGGCGTAGGGGTCGCTGCGCATCACCACGCTGCCGTCGGCCCCATGGACGCGGTATTTATAAAGGTCGCCCTCCGCAAGGCCGGGGACAAAGGCGCTCCACACGCCGGTGTCGGCACGCTCCATGGAAACGCCTGCGCCCCAGCCGTCGAAGCCGCCGCAGACCTCAACGGCAGTTGCGCCGGGTGCCCAGACCGCAAAATGCCAGCCGTCGGCGCAGGGGTGCGCACCGAGGAAGCGGTAGGCGTCAAAGCAGTCTCCATTGAAGAATTCACGGGGAATGGCGGGGTAATTCATGCAAAGATCTCCTTACGTTCTATGATAGTCGGCGCTCAGCAGCGCCGCATTTGACAGAATTTTTTCGGCAATATATCCAATGAAATCGTGACGGAACAGGGCACACTGGCCGGTATTCTTGGCGATTCTTGACAAAAATCGGTAAAAATTAACATATTTTACAGATTTTGTGCTATACTATCCTTGTCACCGCAATGGACAGCGGTGGATTTTTCAGTATCAGAATAAGACGGGAGCGGTATAAACAATGGCTTGGTATGACAACGCGGTATTTTATCACATCTATCCTCTGGGCCTGTGCGGCTGCGCACATGAAAACGACGGGCAGGCGGTGCCCGGTGCGTTCCAAAAGCTCAACGACTGGGCGCAGCATGCGGCTGAAATCGGCTGCACGGCCATTTATATCGGCCCGCTGTTTGAGAGCGGCTCCCACGGCTACGACACCATCGATTATCGGCTGGTAGACCGCCGCATCGGCACCAACGCTGAGTTCAAGCAGTTCGTGGCCAACTGCCACGCCCGGGGCCAGCGCGTCATCGTGGACGGCGTGTTCAACCATGTGGGCCGCGATTTCTTCGCGTTCCAGGACCTGAAGGCCAACCGCGAGAACGCCCGCTACAAGGACTGGTTCTGCGATGTGAACTTCTGGGGCAACAACGAATACAACGACGGCTTTTCCTACGGCAACTGGGGCGGCTTCAACCTGCTGGTCAAGCTGAACCAGCGCAACCCTGAGGTGCAGAACTACCACTATGATACCATCCGCTTCTGGGTGGACGAGTTCGACATCGACGGCATCCGTCTGGACGCAGCGGACGTGCTGGACTTTGACTTCATGCGGGGCCTGCGCCGTCTGGCCAACGAGGTCAAGCCCGAGTTCTGGCTCATGGGCGAGGTCATCCACGGCGACTACAGCCGCTGGGCCAACCCCGAGATGCTGCACTCGGTGACCAACTATGAGCTGCACAAAGGACTGTGGAGCGGCCACAACGACCACAACTATTTCGAGATCGCCCACACCATGCGCCGCCTGCAGGGCCTGTGCCATGACACCCGGCTGTATCTCTTCTCGGACAACCACGATGTGGAGCGTCTGCCCAACAAGCTGCGCAACAAAGCCCACATCCGCCACATTGCTATTCTAGTATATACGCTTTGGGGCATTCCGTCCATCTATTACGGCTCAGAATTTGGGATTGAAGGCAAAAAAGAGTGGGGAAGCGACTGGCCGCTGCGTCCCTGCCTGGAGCTGGAGGACTTCAAGGATGCGTTGACCACCAACCCCGTCACAAGTGTGTACGCCGCGCTGGGCAAACTCAAGGCCGAACTGCCGGAGCTGACCTGGGGCGAGGTGAAGGAGCTGCAGCTCACCACCCAGTGCTATGCCTTTGCCCGGGTGCTGGACGGCAAGGCCGTGGTCGTCGTGATGAACAATGGCGACAGCCCCGCTCAGCTGGAGTTCCAGCTGCCGGTGGAAGCTTCCAAGGCCGTCGACCTGCTGGCTGACACCGTGGGCGGCGAGGACGTGATGGTGAACATCGAGTGGGGCCGCATGAAAGTGCAGCTGCCCTCCAACTATGCTACCATTCTGCAGCTGGAAAAGTAAAGGGCTCCTTGCACAATCCGCTCTCTTTTGCTACAATTAGAATTGAAAAACACCGGAAGTCGGAAAGGAAGCCTGAAGTTTATGAACGCAGCGCAGCGCAGAGAAGCCATTCTGGAACGGCTCAGCGGAGCAGAAACACCGGTCAGCGCCAGTGCACTGGCGGCACAGCTTGGGGTCTCGCGCCAGATCGTGGTGGGGGATGTGGCACTTCTGCGTGCCGGCGGCGCACAGATCGACGCCACGCCCCGGGGCTATCAGCTGCACCCGGCGGAAAAAGGCTATACGGGCATCCTTGCCTGTGTCCACAGCACCGAGGACGAGATGCGCACCGAACTGTACACCGTGGTGGATCAGGGCGGTGTGGTCGTGGATGTGGCCGTGGAAAACAGCCTTTACGGTGAGCTGCGGGGCAACCTGAACCTTGCCAGCCGATATGACGTGGACAACTTCATCCAGCAGGCCAAGAACACGCCGGAGAGCCTTCTGAGCCGTATGACCGGCGGTGTGCATCTGCACACACTGCACTGCCCGGACGCCGGGAGCTTCCAGCGAATTAAAAAGGCATTGGACGAAAAGGGCATCCTGTACCGCAAAGAGTGAGAAAAAGTGCCCTGAAACCAGTATAAAAAACGCTGTGGGGCTTGTCTATCCACAAAACCGGAAAATGGTTGGATAATCGACCAAAAAGCAAAAGAGGTGGGTCTTTTGGATATTCGCATTGAAAAAACCGAGCGCGCCATCAAGCAGGCCTTCATGGAGCTGCGGGCGCAGAAGCCGCTGGAAAAGATCAAGGTCAAGGAACTGTGCGACCTGGCCTGCATCAACAAGTCCACCTTTTATGCCCACTATCAGGATATCTACGCATTGGCAACGGCCATAGAGGAAGAACTGGTGGAAGCAGTGGTGGCAAGCCTGCCTCAGCTGACCGCCAGCGATGTGAGCGAGCGCACCGAGTGGCTCACAAGGGAGCTGTTCCGCGCATTTGCCCAAAATCAGAAAGCGGTGAACATCGTTTTTTCGGATTCCAGACAAGGGCTGTTCATCAACCGAGTGGAAGCGGCACTGAGCAGGTGTATCTCATCCAGTGACCCGTCGTTTGAAAACGATGTGGTGCGAAAGATCGTGCTTTCCTTCTGCGTGCAGGGCTGCTACTATACCTTCTGCAACTACTGCGGCCAGATGGATGAAAAGCGTCTTGTTACCCTGCTGGCGTCCATTGCAAGAGCGGCACAGAGGATCAGGATGTAAAAAACAATTTAGAATGCCCGCTGCGTTCGCTTTGGGCATGAATAGCGGAAAATTTTTTATATTGCAAACAAGCCAGACCTGCGGGTCTGGCTTGTTTGCTTTTTCACCGAAAGGGCTGTAACTGGGGCGGCATCTTTTCTTTTGCGCAAATGTTCCCGCAGGGAACAGGTGCAGAAAATGCAGTTTGCCTTTCGGACTCCTTCTGTGAAAAAGCAGTACAGCAAAGCCCGCAGGCTTTGCTGTACTGCAAATTATAAAAATATTTTTCCGCTGAAAATGGCCAGAGCGTAGCGGAGGCCATTTAAAATCAGTTACACACCCGAAGCACCGTAGTTTGCCAGCACACGGGCCGACGGGTCGTTGACGTTGCAGTTGGGCCATGCCTTGTTGGGCATCCAGAAGCCCACGATGGTGCGGCTCTGGTCGTGGTAATACTTCTCGAAGATCTCGCGGTAGTAAAGGCTCTCTTTGGTAAAGGGCATACAATGGGCGGAATAGTTTGCCCGGCGCAGCTGAAACTCCTCGTCGGTGTAAAGGCTCTCGGCATACTCCTTGATGTCGTCCACCATGCTGTGGCCCACGGCATCCGAAAAAGCGGCCTTTTCGCGCCACAGGATCTCCGGCGGCAGCCAGTCGCCCTCAAAGGCCTTGCGCAGAAGGTACTTGCCCTTGCCGTAGCTGTTCAGCTTCTTCTCCGGGTCGATGGCCATGACGTAGCGCACGAAATCCAGATCGCCGAAAGGCACGCGTGCTTCGATGCTGTTGGCGGAGATGCAGCGGTCGGCGCGGAGTACATCGTACATGTACAGCTCACGGATGCGCTTCTGGCTCTCCTGCTGGAATGCGTCGGCGGTGGGGGCGTAGTCGGTGTACTTGTAGCCGAACAGCTCATCAGAGATTTCGCCGGTCAGCAGCACGCGTACGTCGGTCTGCTCGTGGATGGCCTTGCACAGAAGGTACATACCCATGCTGGCACGGATGGTGGTGATGTCCCAAGTGCCCAGCAGGCGGATGACCTCTTCCAGACTCTGGATGACCATATCCCGGTTGATGATGATCTCGTGGTGCTCGCTGCCCAGATATTCAGCGGTCTGGCGCGCATATTTTAAGTCGATGGCGTCGGTGTCCATGCCGATGGCAAAGGTGCGGATGGGCTTGCCCAGCTTCTTGGAAGCGATGGAGCACACCAGCGAGGAATCCAGACCGCCGGAAAGCAGGAAGCCCACCGGTGCGTCTGCGTCCAGACGCTTTTCCACGCCCGCGATCAGCTTTTCGCGGATGTTCTTGAGCACGGTGTCCATGTCGTCTTCCATGGGGGCGGGCACATCGGCAATGTCCTCGTAGCGGACGAACCGACCGTCGCAGTAGTAGCTGCCAATGGGGAAGGGACGGATGTCGTCGCACCAGCCGATGAGGTTCTGCATTTCGGATGCGAATGCGATCTGGTGGCTGGACTTGGAATAGCCGTAGAACAGCGGCCGGATGCCGATGGGGTCGCGGGCAGCGATCAGACGATCCTTGCGGGAATCGTACATGATAAGGGCGAACTCGGAGTCCATGTGGCGGAACATGTCCAGACCGTATTCGTAGTACAGCGGCAGCAGGATCTCACAGTCGCAGTCGGACTGGAACTTGTAGCCCCGGCGCTTCAAAATCTCCTTTTCAAAGCGGAAACCGTACAGCTCGCCGTTGCACACCACGCAGTCAGCGCCGCGGTAGAACGGCTGCATGCCCTCCGGCGTCAGGCCCATGATGGCCAAGCGGCCAAAGCCCATCAGGCCGAAGGGCCCCTCCACCACGCGCTGGTCGTCCGGGCCGCGCATCACGGTGCGCAGCAGATATTCCTTGAATTTGGCGGCACTCAGGTCGTGCCCCGTGTAACCCATAACACAACACATATTTCTTACCCCTCTTTTTCAATAAAAAATACGGCAGCGCATTCATCCCAATCGCTAGGACGAATATGCTGCCGTATCCGTGGTGCCACCTAAATTACCGGCACGAAAACCCATGCCAGTCACTTTTGTGCGCTCTCCCCGTTGAAAGCACTGCCGCGATAACGAGCGGCGCACGTCTGCCCCTACTGCCGCCCGGCGGGTTCAGGGGGAAGCTCACGGGTGTTCGTTCGGGTTTCGCTCTCTGCGCGGTTTTCACCATCCCGCGCTCTCTGCAAAAGAACATTGAAGCCTTACTTTTCCCGGTCAACGCTTTTTCTTGCCTGCATTGTATCACGGCTTTTTGCCTGTGTCAACACAGCAGGCGCATTTTTGTGCGTTTTGTTCAGCAGAGTCGGACTGTTCTGCCGGTTCTGCATTCTGGGCACAGTGACGGCACAGCCCGTAAAGTACGCTGCCTTCGCACTGCAGGGTGAAGCCGTGCTCTGCCATCAGGTGGGCACGAACCTCGTCCATGAAGTGGCAGTCCAGGTGATAGATGCGCCCACACTGCACACATTTCAGGTGCAGATGTTCCCGGCAGTGGCGGCTCTCATCCACATACTGGAACACCGCCTTTTCGCCCTTGTCGGCCACATATTTCATGATGCGCTGCTCCCCGGCCAGCTTGTCCAGATAGCGGTACACTGTGGTGGGGTTGGGGCTGGCACCCTGCTCTTCGAGGTGTTCCAGAATGTTGGAAGCGCTCACCGCGTGCTGGCGGTTGTTGATGAGATAATCCAGGATCAGCTGGCGTGTTTTGGTGTTGTAGCCGTCGCTTCGAGCCATGAGAAAGCAACACATCCTTTTCATTGTTTTCTTCATTGTAGCATATTTTTATCTTGGATGCAAAAGGTTGGAGTGAAAGAACAAAAATTGGCTACAAGCACAAAAATCCTTGTCAGATTTGGCAAAAATGCGGCATAAAATTTAGACAAAACGGAAAACGCGCCAAAGTTCATGAAAAACTCTTGTAATAATTGTCCTATTATGAAATAATAGAACTGGAATATTACTTGGATTGCAGCAAGAATACAAGAATGCTTTGAAGAAGAAAGCATGCGCCCCAGAGTAATTAGGAGAAGAATCCTTTTCCGTCGGAACGGAAGAGGGAATAGGAGTTGTAAGAGCATGAAAGAAATGGAGACGCAGTCGAAACCCAGCCTGAAGCTGCAGGCGTATCAGTATCTGAAAACCAAGATCCTGAACTGCGAGTACCGGCCCAATGAGTTCCTGAACGAGCAGAAACTTTGTGCAGAGATGGGCAACATCAGCCGCACCCCCATGCGGGATGCGCTGGGCCGTCTGGAGCAGGAAGGGCTCATCACCATTCTGCCCAAAAAGGGCCTGATGGTGTCCGGCATCACGGAGGAGGACGTGCACAGCATGTTCGAGATGCGCCTGCTGGTGGAGCCCTATGCCCTGCGTACTTACGGCAGCAGCATCCCCCGCGAACAGCTGGAGGCCTACGCGGAGCTGATGCATCACCCGGATCAGATTTCGGATTTCTGCGAGTCGGACGATGACTTCCACGAGCTGCTGATGAGCACCCTGCCCAACAAGTATCTGCGCTCGGCCTACGACCGCATCACCGGCCTGAACACCCGGTTCCGCATCATGACTGGCAAGGTGAGCATGATCAATCAGGAGCAGACCTGCGACGAGCATCTGGAAATTCTGGATGCTGCTCTGGCTGACGACTGGGACCGCGCCGCAGATTCCCTCCAGCACCATCTGGAACTGGCCCGCGATAAGGCGGAAGGCGTGATTAAGGTCATCCGCCTGTGGTAAATTTATTTTGAAGAAAACCCTCCCGTGATGCAGAATACGGGAGGGTTTTTTTGTATGTTTACAGGTTATCCAGCTCCCTCTGCAGCTGTGCCAGCGAGTCGCGGATGGGCAGATGCTGCGGGCAGGCGGCTTCACACTTGCCGCAGCGCACACAGTGCAGGGCCTTTTCGCTGTCCGGGAAGCGGGTCGTCCACTGAGTCTTGATGGCGTCTTTCTGGCCGAACATGCCCAGCTTGTTCCAGATGCTGAAATTGTCCGGGATGTCTACACCCATGGGGCAGGGCATACAGTACCGGCAGCCGGTGCAGCCGATCTTGATGCGGCGGTGCAGTTCATCGGCCACGCCCTCCACGGCAGTGTTCTCGGCGGGGGAGAGGAGCTCAAAATGGTCAAAGGTTGCCAGATTGTCGGTGAGCTGGTCCTCGGCGCTCATGCCGGAGAGGATGACGTGCACATTCTTGTGGCTGCCCACCCAGCGCAATGCCCACGAAGCGTCGGTGGCGTCCGGGCGCAAGGTGTGCAATGGTGCGGCGGCGTTTGCGGGCAGGGAAGCCAGCGTGCCGCCCTTGATAGGCTCCATGATGATGAGGGGGACGCCGCATTCTTCGGTCAGCTGATAGCCCCTGTCGCCGCTGATCTCTTCGGCGCGGTCGTCACGGTCGAGGTAATTGTACTGCAGCTGGCAGAAATCCCACGGCTGATCCCGCAGAATGAACTCGAAGCCGTCCGAGTTGTCGTGGCAGGAAAAGCCGAAATTGCGGATGCGCCCGGCGGCTTTCTGTTCCCAGAGCCAGTCTACGATGCCCATGGCCTTGGCCTGCTCGTACCGGGCCTTGTGCAGGGAGTGCAGCAGGTAAAAATCAATGTAGTCCACGCCCAGCCGCTGGAACTGCTCTTCAAAAATGCGCTTGGCGTCATCCAGAGTCTTGCACTGCCACAGCGGCATTTTGGTAGCAAGATAGAAGCTGCTGCGGTCCCATTTGGCAATGACCCGGCCCACGAAGGATTCACTCTGGCCGTTGTGGTAGGGATAGGCAGTGTCGAAGTAGTTCACACCGGCAGCTTTGGCGGTGTTCAGCAGGGCTTCGGCCCGGGGCTCGTCGATGGTGCCGTCGGCTTTGGTGGGAAAGCGCATACAGCCATAGCCCAAAAGGGAAGTGCGGATGTTGTTTTTGCTCCAATTGCGGTATTCCATAGCTCTCTCTTTGCGGCAGAGGGACAAAAGCTCTGCTGCTCCTCCTGTTAAGGTAAGTATAACATATTTGCGTAATCCGTAAAAGGCAAAACGGTTTAGAATGGTCTCCGCTTTGCTCTGACAATATTAGAGGAAAATTATTTTTATATTTGCAATCCAGAAACACATGCGGGTGTTTCTGGATTGCTTTTTCACGGAAGGGGAGTAAAGAAGGGCAGCAGCTGCCTGCGCTGGCTCCCTGTGGGAGTATCTGTGCGGCAGGAAAATGCATTTGATGGTTATAACTCCATTGGTAAAAAAGCAGCTCCGAAACGACCGCAGTCGTTTCGGAGCTGCAAATATATAAAAATATTATTTCCGCTGTTTATGTCCAGAGCGAAGCGGAGGGCATTCTAAATGATATCAAACAAAAAGGTGCCCGCACCTTTCGGTACGAGCACCTCATTGTTCAAGAATGAACGACTCTCAGAAGAGATTAAATTACTTAACCTCGACCTTAGCGCCAGCCTCGGTCAGCTTCTTCTGGATGTCCTCAGCCTCAGCCTTGGAGACCTTCTCCTTGATAGCCTTGGGAGCGCCGTCGACGATAGCCTTAGCTTCCTTCAGGCCCAGACCAGTGATCTCCTTCACCAGCTTGATGACCTGCATCTTGGTAGCGCCAGCCTCAGCCAGGATGACGTCGAACTCGGTCTTCTCTTCCTCAGCGGCAGCAGCAGCACCAGCAGCAGCGGGAGCAGCAGCAGCAACAGCGGAAACGCCGAACTCTTCGCAGTAAGCGTCGATCAGTTCCTTCAGCTCCAGAACGGACAGCTCCTTGACGGAGTCGATGATGGCAGTAATCTTCTCAGAAGCCATGGTAATAACCCTCCAATATAAATGGTTTTGTTTGTTGATTTCTTGTTTGTTTAAGCAGCAGTCACGCAGCGATTAGGCAGCGGGCTCCTCCTGCTTGTCGGCATAAGCCTGCATTGCAACGGCCAGACCAGACAGAGTGCTGGTGAGGGCACCTGCGAACATGGACAGCATGCCTTCGCGGTTGGGCAGCTTTGCGATTGCGTTGGTCTCGGCAGCGTCCATGACCTTGCCTTCCATGAAGCCAGCCTTCACGACGAACTTCTTGGACTTATCGCCATCCTGATACTTGCACAGGATGCGGGCAGCGGACATGGGATCCTCTTCGTGAGCAAAAGCGATAGCGGTATCGCCCTTGAACTGCTCAGCCAGGCCCTCCAGAGAGGTACCCTTAACAGCCAGACGCAGCATGGTGTTCTTCACGACCATGTAATCGACGCCTGCCTCACGCAGCTCCTTACGGAGCTTGGTGTCGTTCTCGACGTTAATGCCGCCATAAGCGACGACGCAGCCGGAAACCGCACTCTCAAACTTTGCCTTCAGATCAGCGACATAAGCCTGCTTTTCAGAAAGAATCTTTGCACTGGGCATTCGGTTTCACCTCGTTTCAAAAACTTGTATCGAAAACCGGAGTCGGCATCAAAAAAGCCTCTTTCCCGCACTTGGTCGAGAAAGAGGCATAAAACAACTTTACGCACGTTTCTCGGCAGGCGGCATAGCCTTACGCTGGACTCCAGCACCTGCTGTCTCAAAAACAGCATAATTATTTTACCGCAAACATGCGGAGTTGTCAAGTCTTTTTTGAAAATTTCTGACAAAATTTTTCTGCCGCCCCGAAAGGCAGCAGAAAAACGATCAGAACTTCAAATTAGACACCGTACTTCAGGGTGTTCAGACGGATGCCAGGGCCCATGGTGGTGGCGATGGTAGCGCTCTTGAAGTAGGTACCCTTTGCAGCAGCGGGCTTTGCCTTGGCAATAGCCTCCATCACAGTGTCCAGGTTGGTGTACAGCTTCTCTGCACCGAAAGAAGCCTTGCCAACGGGAACATGGATGATGTTCTGCTTGTCCAGACGGTACTCGATCTTACCAGCCTTGGCCTCGGAAACAGCCTTGCCCAGGTCGGGAGCAACGGTGCCAGCCTTGGGGTTCGGCATCAGGCCGCGGGGGCCCAGGACCTTACCGAGACGGCCAACGCGGCCCATCATATCGGGGGTGGTCACGACGACGTCGAAATCCATGAAGCCGCCGGCGATCTTTGCGATCAGCTCGTCATCACCGACGATATCAGCGCCAGCAGCCTCAGCAGCAGCAGCAGCGGGGCCCTTAGCGATAGCGCAGACGCGGACGGTCTTACCGGTGCCGTTGGGCAGAACGACAGCGCCGCGGACCTGCTGGTCAGCGTGACGGCCATCAACGCCCAGACGGACGTGCAACTCGACGGTCTCGTCGAACTTGGCAGAAGCGGTCTTGCAAGCCAGCTCCAGAGCCTCGTTCACATCATATGCCTTAGTAGAATCGACCAGCTTTGCAGCGTCGACATAGTGCTTGCCATGTTTCATTGTATATCCTCCTGTGTGGTCATGCGGGCAGTTTTATGCCCTCCCACTGTTTATGTCTCAGCCCTCGACGGTGACGCCCATGGAGCGGCAGGTGCCACGAACCATGCTGCATGCAGCTTCCAGAGAAGCAGCGTTCAGGTCGGGCATCTTGGTCTTTGCGATCTCTTCCACCTGAGCGGCGGTCAGAGTAGCGACCTTCTCCTTGTTGGGCTTGCCGGAAGCGGTGTTGATGCCAGCTGCCTTCTTGATCAGAACGGCTGCCGGAGGAGTCTTGGTGATGAAGCTGAAGGAGCGGTCAGCGTAGACAGTGATGACGACGGGGATAACGTAGCCCATCTGGTTCTTGGTACGCTCGTTGAACTCCTTGGTGAATGCCATGATGTTGACACCCTTCTGACCCAGAGCAGGGCCAACAGGGGGAGCCGGAGTTGCCTTGCCGGCCTCGATCTGCAGCTTAATGTAGCCAGTAACTTTCTGTGCCATAATAAATGCACCTCCAAAAATCTGTGGTGAGTTGCGGCGCGGTGTTTCCGCGCCTCCCACGAGCGCATGCACGCTGCACACGCTCTATAAGAACCGCACTGCGGTCTTACCTTGGTAAACGTTCCTTGCCGGTTGATTACGGCAGCTCGACCTGGCCGATCTCCACTTCTGCGGGAGTTTCGCGGCCGAACATGTTGACCTTGAGCTTCACTTTGAAGTTCTCGGTATCGATGGCCTCCACAAGGCCCATGAAGCCTTCCAGAGGACCGGCGGTGATCTGCACGGTGTCGCCGACGGCAAAGTCGACGGTCAGCGGAGCAGCCTTCTCCACACCCATCTTCTCCACTTCTTCAGGGGAGAGGGGAACGGGCTTGGAAGCGGGGCCGACGAAACCGGTGCAGCCGCGCGTGTTGCGCACGACATACCAGGTGTCGTCATTCATCACCATCTTGACCAGAACGTAGCCGGGGAAGAGCTTGTGCTCTACCATCTTCTGCTTGCCGTTCTTGTCAATTTCGGGAACCATCTCGACGGGAACCTTGATATCGCAGATCAGATCCTGCAGGTGGCGGTTCTCCACCATGGTCTGCAGGTCGGTCGCGACCTTGTTCTCATAACCGGAATAGGTATGCACAACATACCAAAGAGCCTCAGTGGACTCATCTACCAGCTTGGTTGATTCTTCCATTTTGGTTGACCCTCCGTTTCAAGATGATTCTCAGGCGCCGATGATCAGGCCGAGGATGCCGCCGAAGACAGTATCCAGCAGGATCATCACGACCGCTGCGATGGCGACGGTCACGAGCACGACGACGGTGTTCTGCTTGGTGTCCTCTTTCGAGGGCCAAACCACCTTCTTCAGCTCGCTCTTGGTGTCGCGGAAAAACTTGGACACGCGGGTGCCAAAGTTTTTCACAGCGGCCTTTGCTCTGGCCACAAAGCCCGGCTTTTTCTCGGTTTTGTCTGCCATGATGCGTCCGCCTTTCTTACTTGGTTTCGCGATGAACGGTGTGCTTCTTGCAGAAACGGCAATACTTCTTCATCTCGAGACGATCGGGGTTGTTCTTCTTGTTCTTCGTGGTGTTGTAGTTGCGCTGCTTGCACTCGGTGCAGGCCAGAGTGATTTTAACGGTCATTTGTTGACACCTCCATTATAACGGTTGTTTTGAACCTCCCTCGGGTTGCGGGTGGTACCCGTAAAACAGGCGCACTTAATAA
This sequence comes from Oxalobacter sp., assembly GCA_963615785.1. Taxonomy (GTDB): domain Bacteria; phylum Bacillota; class Clostridia; order Oscillospirales; family Ruminococcaceae; genus Faecalibacterium. The sequence continues at coordinate 248,186 of CAVEID010000002.1, forward strand.
CCCCGCAAAAGAGGTAATATCATTGTACCACGCACTTTTCCATCCGTCAAGCGGAAAAATGCGATTTTCGGAAAGTTTTTTTGAAAAATATCTCTTTTGCCGCAGGGCGCGGTTTTCCGCATTCTGCTTGCATCACGCGCATAGATATTGTATAATAAGCCAGAACGGCATTTTACCGGTTTGAATCCTGCCTTATCAAAGGGCTTTATAAATAGGAGAGAGTTATCATGCAGTCTGAAAAAATGTGCGTGGCGCTGCTGTTCGGCGGCATGTCCAGCGAGCACGAAGTCAGCCGTGTCTCGGTGGGCAATTTTGTCAACAACATTGACCGTGAAAAATATGAGGTGCTCACCGTGGGCATCACCAAAGAGGGCCGCTGGCTCTACACTGAGGCCACCGCTGCCCAGATGGCCGACGGCAGCTGGGAAGAGCTGGCAGGCAACATGCCCTGCGTTCTCAGCCCGGACCGCGCCGACCACGGCATGATCCTGTTCACCCCGGAAGGCCATGTGGAAAAGCTGCACATCGATGTTGTCATCCCCGTGCTCCACGGCCTGTGGGGCGAGGACGGCACTGTGCAGGGCCTGCTGGAACTGGCCGGCATCCCGTATGTGGGCTGCGGCGTGCTGGCAAGCGCTGTGTGCATGGATAAGGCTGTGGCCAACGCCTTGTTCGAAGCCAACGGCGTGCCCCACACCAAGTGGCTGGCCGCGAACCGCTGGGAGATCGAGTCCGACCTTGACGGCGTGTGCGAGGGCGTGGAGAAGAAGCTGGGCTGGCCCGTGTTCGTCAAGCCCGCCAACGCCGGTTCCAGCGTGGGCATTTCCAAAGCCCACGACCGTGACGAGCTGAAAAAGGCCATCGCTCTGGCACTGGAAAACGACCGCAAGGTGGTGTTTGAGGCCTTTGTGGACGGTCAGGAAGTGGAGTGCGCCGTCATCGGCTCTGACCCCGCCGTGGCCACCCGCCCGGGCGAGATCCTCGCCGGCGCCGAGTTCTACACCTATGATGACAAGTACAAGAATGGCGTCAGCCAGACCGTCATCCCGGCCCACCTGCCGGAGGCAAAGCTGGATGAGGTGAAGACCTATGCTGCCATGGCCTACACGGCTTTGAACTGCGAAGGTCTGGCCCGCTGCGACTTCTTTGTGGAGAAGGGCACCGGCCGGGTGCTGATCAATGAGATCAACACCTTCCCCGGTTTCACCGCCATCAGCATGTACCCCAAACTGATGGAGCACGAGGGCCTGCCTGTGCCGGCTCTGATCGATCGCCTGATCGAGCTGGCTCTGGAAAGGACGGAAAAGCAGCATGGATAATCGCCCCATCGGCGTTTTTGACAGCGGTCTGGGAGGGCTGACCGGCGTGCGTGAGCTGCGCAAGCGCCTGCCCCACGAGGAAATCATCTATTTCGGCGATACCGGCCGTGTGCCCTACGGCAGCCGCAGCCCGGAGACGATTTTACAGTATGCCCGTCAGGACATTGCGTTCCTGCTTTCTAAAAATGTAAAGTGCATCATGGCGGCCTGCGGCACGGTGTCCAGCACTTACCCGGCTGCAGAAGCGGCCCAGCTGCCGGTGCCGTACCTCGGCGTGGTGGATGCCGCTGCCCGGGAAGCAGCTTTTGCCACCCGCAACCGCCGCATCGGCGTCATTGGCACAGCAGCGACCATCCGCTCCCGCAGCTATGAAAAGCTGCTGCGTCAGCTGGTGCCTGGCGTGGAGATCACTGCTCAGGCATGTCCGCTGTTCGTTCCGCTGGTGGAAGCCGGTTATGTGGATCACAGCGAGGAGACCCGGCAGCAGGTGACGAAGCTGGTCATTGCCCAGTACCTCACTGAGGTGCGGGAAGCCGGGGTGGACACTCTGATCCTGGGCTGCACCCACTATCCGCTGCTCAAAACCATGATCGGCGAGTTCATGGGCCAGAAGGTGACGCTGGTGGACCCGGCCAAGACTGCTGCCCATCATCTGGAACGGATGCTTTCGGAACGCGGATTGAAAGCCGCGCAGGAACACGAGGGCCAGGCACACTTCTACGTCAGTGATGTGCCGGACAGCTTTGTGCAGACGGCAGACCTGTTCCTGGGCGAATACAAGGGCGGCCCGGTGGATCAGATCGCCATTGATAAATATTGATAAGGGAATAAAACGTGAGCAAACCGCTGAAGGAAGACTATATCATCCGCATCAAGAGCCGCATTGAACAGCACATGGACGAACCGACTGCGGAGGAAGAAAAGGAAGAATTCGTGGAGCTGATGACCCGGGGGCAGTTCGTGCTGAAGGGCGGCAGCTATTATATTACCTATAAAGAGACCGAGACCACCGGCTACGAGGGCTGCACCACCACCCTGAAAATTGCCGCCGACGGCAGCCGTGTGGCGATGCTGCGGTTCGGTAAGGGCGGCGGAGCCGGCACCCAGCTGCTGATCGAAAAAGGCAAGCGCAATCTCTGCCATTATGAGACCGGCTACGGCTCCATGACGCTGGGTGTGACCGCAGATGAGATCGTCTGCGGCCTGACCGAAAAGGGCGGCACGGCAAAGTTCGGCTATCTGCTGGACGCCAACAGCGCCGACCTCGTGAGCCGAAACCGCCTTGAAGTGACCGTGACACATGTGAATTGAGATATCCCAGACTGTGAAAGGAACCAGACCAATGACTGAATTTGAAAAGACCTACCAGAACTACAACCCCCGTCAGGCTGCGCTGGACGAGGCACGGGCTCTGCTGACTGCCGCCGCCAAGGCCGCCATGGCTGACGGAGCTCTGCCCGAAGCTGACCTGCCCGCCTTCATCGTGGAGATCCCGGCCGACACCAAGAACGGCGATATTGCTTCCAACATCGCCATGGCCGGTGCCCGCACCTGGCGCAAAGCTCCTAAGATGATCGCCGACGCCCTGCTGGCACATCTGCCCTCCATTGAGAACAGCGTGTTCTCCAAGGTGGAAGTGGCCGGCCCCGGCTTCATCAACCTGTTCCTGGCTCCGTCCTTCTGGGCTGGTGTGGTGCTGGGTGCCTGCTCCAACAAGGAGTATGGCCGCACGGATCACGGCAAGGGTGCAAAGTACAATGTGGAGTTCGTTTCCGCCAACCCCACCGGCCCCATGCACATGGGCAACGCCCGCGGCGGCGCTCTGGGCGACTGCCTGGCCGCTGTGCTGGACTGGTCCGGCTACGATGTGACCCGCGAGTTCTATATCAACGACGCCGGCAACCAGATCCAGAAGTTCGGCAAGAGCCTGGCTGTGCGCTACCTGCAGAAGTACTGCGGCGAGGAAGCTTACCCCCTGCCGGCGGAGTGCTATCAGGGCGGCGACATCAAGGTGCTGGCCGGTGAGTTCGCCGACATCAACGGTGACAAGTACGTTGCAGCCTGCAAGGGCCTGAGCGAGGAAGCTCTGTTCGAGAGCGATGCATTTGCCGAGTTGAAGGACGCTCTGGTGGCCTATGCTCTGCCCAAGAACATCGCAGCTCTGAAGCGCGATCTGGGCAAGTACCGCATTGATTACGATGTGTGGTTCCATGAGAGCACCCTGCACGAGTCCGGCGCGGTCATGGCCGTGGTGGATAAGCTGCTGGAACTGGGCGCATGCTATAAGGCGGAGGACGGTGCCATCATGTACCGCAGCGCACAGTACGCTGCCAAGTATGGCACTGTCAACAAGAAGAAGACCGAAGACGGCACCGAAGAGGAAGCCAAGGACGAGGTGCTGGTACGTGCCAACGGCATCCCCACTTACTTTGCCGCCGATATCGCTTACCATTATAACAAGCTGGCCACCCGCGGCTTTGCCAAGGCCATCGACGTCTGGGGCGCTGACCATCACGGCCATGTGGCCCGCATGAAGGGTGCCATGGACGCCATCGGCCTGCACGGCGAGGATCTGGATGTCGTGCTGATGCAGATGGTCAACCTGATGCGCGACGGCCAGCCTGTGCGTATGTCCAAGCGCACCGGCAATGCCATCACCCTGACCGACCTGCTGGAAGAGGTGCCCATCGACAGTGCACGCTTCCTGTTCAACATGCACGATGCAGGCAGCGGCATCGACTTTGACCTCGACCAGGCCGTCAAGACCGACAACGACAACCCTGTGTATTACGTCCAGTACGCTCATGCCCGCATCTGCTCCATCCTGAAGAAGATGGAAAGCGAGGGCGTGGAGTTCGCCGGTGCCGAGAAGGTGGATGCCACCCTGCTCACTGAGCCCAGCGAGATGGACCTGATCCGCATGCTGGCCGCTTTCCCGCAGGAGATCGTCATGGCTGCGGAGAAGTACGACCCCAGCCGCATCAACCGCTTCGTCATTGATCTGGCCAGCGCCTTCCACCGCTTCTACGGCAACTGCCGCATTCAGGGCGCAGACCCCGCTGTGCAGCAGGCCCGTCTGGCTCTGTGCATCGGCGTGAAGAATGTCATCTTCAACGTGCTGACCATGTTCAAGATCAACGTGCCGGAGAAGATGTAAAAAAGAAAAAGGCTTCCCCCTTGGGGGAAGGCTTATCCAGCTCCCCTGCGGGGGAGCTTTTTTCGATAACAGCGAGGAAAACTATGGAACCTTTAAAAATCGGCAATATCGTCCTGCCGCACCGGGCGGTGTTCGGCCCCATGGCGGGCTTTACGGATGCACCCTGCCGCCGTCTGATGGCCCAGCACGGCGCGGGCTTCACGGTCAGCGAAATGGTGTCCAGCCGGGCACTGGTCTACGGCGACCACAAGACGGTCAGCCTGCTCAAAGCGGAGCCCAACGGCGCGCCTTACGGCGTGCAGATCTTCGGCGAGGTGCCCGAGATCATGGGCGAAGCCGCTGCCGCCATCGAGCAGTATGAGTTCGACTTTGTAGATATCAACATGGGCTGCCCGGCCCCCAAAATCGTCTCCGGCGGCGCAGGCAGCAAGCTGATGCTGGACCCCGACCGCTGCGGCCGCATCGTGGAGCAGGTAGTGTCCCACACAAAGCGGCCTGTCACTGTCAAAATGCGCAAGGGCTGGGACGCCGACCACATCACCGCCGTAGAGTGCGCCAAAGCCTGCGAGCAGGCGGGCGCGGCTCTTATCGCAGTTCACGCCCGCACCCGGGAGCAGATGTACACCCCGGGCATCGACCCGGAGATCATCGCCCGGGTGAAGGACGCCGTGAAGGTGCCCGTGCTGGGCAACGGCGATATCCACACGGCAGAGGACGCGGTGAAAATGATGCGGGACACCGGCTGCGACGGTGTCATGATCGCCCGGGCAGCTCTGGGCGACCCGTGGCTCTTTGAGCGGGTCAACGCCGCCATCGAGGGCCTGCCCGCACCCAAGGAGCCCAACCTGCAGGCCCGCATGAACGCCCTGCGCCGTCAGGTGGAAGAAATGGTGGAGCAGAAAGGCGAGTTCGTGGCCATGCCGCAGGCCCGCGCCCAGACCATGCACTATATGAAGGGCCTGAAAGGCGCGGCCAGCCTGCGCCGCTGCTGCTGCACCCTGAGCCATCTGGAAGATTTGGACGAGCTGATCGACGCTGTGTTTGAAGAGCAGCGCAAGGCTGGCCTTGACCCGGACGATGTGCGCGAGGTGCCGTTCCCGTAATGGGAAACGACTCCTTCAGTCTACTCACTGCGTTCGCAGCCAGCTCCCTCTGAGAGGGAGCCTCTGGCGAGAAGATGAAGTTTCCAATTTTGCCAAGGGCCCCATCATCGAGGGGGCTGGCATCGCGCAGCGATGACTGGGGGAGTTCTTTCAAGAGATTTTTACAGAACAGGTTGAGTCAGCTCATCCAGATTCTGGGTGTAGCAGGGCAGGCAGTGCTCCATGAACCAGTCGGCCTCCGGGCAGTGCATCTCTTCCAGCGCTGTTTTCTGCTGGGTGAGGGCTGCGTCAAACTCGTGGTTTCCGCTGCGCTGCTCTTCCATGCACTTGATGAGGGCGCTGAGCCGGTCGGCGGCTTTCAGCAGGCGCTTTTCCTCGGCAGTCAGCAGCTCACCGGAGATGAAAGGGAAGATTTCTTCGCCCAGCTCTTCCGGCAAAAGGCCGGTCATGCTGCACACACTTTCCCGTTCCAGCGCTTTGTAAGCGTCCCGCAGGGCGCTGTTCCGGTACTTGACCGGGGTAGGCATGTCGCCGGTGATGATCTCCGGGGCATCGTGATACAGCGCCGCCACCGCCACAGTCTTGGGGCGGCAGGGAGTGCCGGTATACCGCCGTGCGATCAGGCACAGCATGTGGGCCAGAAGCGCGGTGTCGCAGGTGTGTTCGCTGAGGGATTCGGCCCGGGTGGAGTGCATCAGACTCCAGCGGGTGATGTACTTCATGCGGGCCAGCAGGGCACTGAATGGATAGAGCATGGATGGTTTCCTCCTTTTTCTTCACCATACCTGCCCGGAGGGAAGTTGTCAAGCTCTTTTTTCTGCCCGGTGTCCGTGCTATACTATATAGAAAAGTAAATCTTCTGCCCTGTCGGCAGAGAAAAGAGGAACCCATGGAATGGTCTGGTACTGCCCGGCAGCCGCGGCTGCTGGGACAAAAGAAAGATAAGTTCTGGCTCACAGTGGGGCTGTGCGCTCTCACGGCAGCGCTGTTCTTTTTGCCGTTTTATATCATCGACGGCGGATTCTTCCACTATGCCGGTGATTTCAACAGCCAGCAGATCAGTTTTTACCGCTATATGAATGGCTTTATCAAGGGCAGCGGCTACCCGGACAGCGCGTTCACCTCGGTGCGCAACACCTTCTCCTGGGCCACCGACCTTGGCAGCGGCGTTATGAACGCCTATTCGTTCTATCTGTACGGTTCGCCGTTCTTCTGGTTCTCGCTGATCTTCCCGCAGAAATGGCTGCCCTATCTGATGGTGCCTTTGCTCGTCCTCAAGTTTGCGGTGGCGGGCGGCGGCGCGTATCTCTATCTGCGCCGCTACGTCAAAAATATTGACTATGCGGTGCTGGGTGCCTGCCTGTACACCTTCTCCGGCTTCACAGTATACAACGTCTTCTTTAACCACTTTGTGGATGTGGTGGCGCTGTTCCCCTATCTGCTGTGGGCGCTGGATGAAGCGCTGTATGAAAAGCGCCATGGCCTTTTTGCTTTCTGGGTGGCGGTGAACCTGCTCAATAACTACTTCTTCTTCATTGGGCAGGTGGTGTTCCTTGTCATCTACTTTATCTGCAAGCTCAGCACGAAGGACTTCCGCCTGACCGCGAAAAAGTTTGGCCTGCTGGCCTTCGAAAGCCTGCTGGGCGTGGCCATGGGCAGCCTGCTGCTGGTGCCGGCAGTGCTGTCTCTTCTGCAGAACCCGCGCACCATCGACCTTTCCTCCGGCTGGGGCTTTTTGACCTACAGCAAGGTGCAGCAGTATCTGGCCATTCTGGTCAGCTGGATCATGCCGCCGGACTCGCCCTACCTCACCTCCATCTGGTCGGAGGGGGTCATCAAGTGGACGAGCATGTCTGCTTACTTGCCCCTGTGCAGTCTGGCCGGAGCAGTGGCTTACTGGCGTGCCCGCCGGGGCGACAGCAAAAAGCGCATCGTGGGCACCTGCGCCGTCTTTGCACTGGTGCCCATCCTGAACAGCGCCTTCTACGCCCTGAATTCCAGCTATTATGCGCGCTGGTACTATATGCCGGTGCTGATCCTTGCGGCCATGACAGTCAACGCGCTGGAAGATCACAATACAGATCTGGAAGCGCCTGCCCGGGGCATCAGCTGGCTCATGATCACCACTGTGGCGTTTGCAATCGTGCCCGTGCAGGACAGCGAAACCGGCAGCTGGTCGTTCGGTGTGCTGAAAAATCCCGGCCAGTATTGCGCGGTGCTGGGCTTCGGTCTTCTGGGCCTGATCCTCTACAGCTTCATCTGCCGCAGATGGCGGGCGGACAGCCGCTTTGCCCAGCGCATGACGGCGGCTGTGCTGGCGTTTGCATTTCTGTTCAGCGTGGTGCACATCGGCATCGGCAAATTTGGCCAGTGGTACACCGACAGCGACCTCGTGGAGCAGGACACCAACGCCGTGAAGCTGAAAGCAGCCCTGCCCGAAGGGGACTACCGCGTGGACACCTATGAGATCCATGACAACATTGGCATGTGGCTGGACAAGAGCTGCCTGCAGTATTTCGGCAGCACCGCTGCGCCCAGCATCCTGAGCTTCTACCCGGCGCTGGGCGTGAAGCGCGATGTGCGCAGCGAGCCGGAGCTTTCCAATTATGCGCTGCGGGGCCTGCTGAGCGTGGAATACCTCATCACTACGCCGGAAAAGCAGGGCGCTTTTGAGGCGGAAGCCGATGACGGCTGGTCTTATGCCTTTGCCAGGGATGGCTATGTGCTCTACCGCAACGAAAACTATGTGCCCATGGGCTTCACCTATGACTACTACCTCACCGAGAGCGAGTATGAGGAGACGGTCAAGACGACCCGCTCCAACCTGCTGATGCGGGCACTGGTGCTTTCCGATGAGGGTGCGGAGGCCTACAGCGGGTATCTGACCCATCTGCCGGAGGATAAGCTCAATGACCTCTATTATGAGAGATATGTGGACGACTGCAATGACCGCCGTGCCACTGCCGCCAGCGTGTTTGAGATGAATAATTCCGGCTTCCACGCCGAGATCACGCTGAGCAGAGAAAATCTGGTGTTCTTCTCGGTGCCTTATGACGACGGCTTCACGGCCTATGTCAACGGCGAGGAAACGGACATCGTAGAGGTGGACGAGGGCCTGATGGCAGTGCTCTGCCCGGCGGGGGAGAACAGCATCGACTTTGTGTATGAGCCCGACGGCATCCAGCTGAGCCGCCCGCTGACCCTTGCGGCCATCCCGGTGTGGCTGATGTACACGGCATATTTCGTCTGGCGCAAGCGCCGGAAGAATGACTTTGCACCGGAGAAAAAATAAAAATTTGAAATTGCCTCTTGACTTTATGCGGATAAAGTGTATAATGCAATCAAACCGATGAGGCGGAAGAGAACCTGCACAGCGCATCTTCAGTGAGCCCGGACAGTGAAAACGGGCGAGAGCGGGGCAGAGATTCGTGGGCCGCCGAGGGCCGGGCAAACGGGCAGTGCCTTAGTAGCTTGGGACGGAAGCCTCCGTTACAGGGCAGGGGAGTGTTGGCTCTCCGTGAGAGGCTCTGCGCTTTGAAAGCAGGGCAAGCAAGGTGGCACCGCAGAATCGAAATTTTACCGATCCTGTCCTTGTGGATGAACACACAGGGACGGGGTCGTTTTTATTTGTTAAGACCCGTCCCGCAAAGGGAGCGGGTCTTTTACTTTTGCCGCCCGCTCCGGGAAAGGAGTTTACCATTATGAAAAACGTTACCATGATCTCCCGCCGCAGCTTCCTGAAGGCCGCTATGGCAGCTTCCGCCGTTTCCGCACTGGCTCTGACCGGCTGCGGCGGCTCCGCTTCCAGCACTGCTGCATCCTCCACCGCTTCTTCCGCTGCCGCTTCCGCCGCAGCCGAGGGCGGCCAGACCTTCAAGGTTGGCATCGTCAACTATGTTGACCATGCTTCTCTGAACCAGATCGTTGAGTCCGTTGAGAGCCGTCTGGATGAGATCGGCAAGGAGAAGGGAGTCACCTTTGATTATGCCGACTACTACGCAAACGCACAGGCTGACCAGTCCAACCTGAATCAGATCGGCGCTGACCTCGTGGGCGACGATGTGGACGTGATCGTGGCTGTGGCTACCCCCACCGCAGCAACCATGCTGGCCGCTGTGGAAGACACCGATATCCCGGTCGTTTACTCCGCTGTCACCGACCCCGCTGCCGCAGGCTTTGACGGAGAAGAGAACATCACCGGCACTTCCGATGCGCTGAACACCGACGCCATCATGAACCTGATCACCGCCGTCAACCCGGACATTGACACCATCGGTCTGCTGTACGACCTGAGTCAGGATTCCTCCACGCAGGCCATTGCAGATGCAAAGGCTTTCTGCGACGCCAACGGCATCAAGTACATTGAGAAGAACGGCACCACCACCGCTGAAGTCCAGATGGCTGCCGAGGCTCTGATCGCTTCCGGCGTCAAGGCCGTGTTCACCCCCACCGACAACACCGTCATGACGGCAGAGCTGTCCATCTACGAGACCTTCACCGAAGCAGGCGTCCAGCACTACACCGGTGCCGACAGTTTCGCTCTGAATGGCGCATTCGTGGGCTACGGCGTCGATTACGTCCAGCTGGGTGAAGCCACTGCCGACATGGTGGTCGAGATCCTCTGCGACGGCAAGACCACCGCAGACCTGCCCTATCAGACCTTCGACAACGGCATTGTCACCATCAACACCGAGACCTGTGAGGCTCTGGGCCTTGACCTCGATACCGTGAAGGAAGCTTTCAAGCCCTACTGCACCGAGATCGTGGAAGTGACCACGGCGGAAAACTTCTCTTAAAGAATTTTTGATTTTATAGGTGCCTCGCCCTCTCCGTCACGGCTGACGCCGCGCCACCTCTCCCAAAGGGAGAGGCTTTGGCAGTCCGGTAAAGTTTCCGGTTTTGCCAAGGGCTCCCCCTTTGGGGGAGCTGACATTGCGCAGCAATGGCTGAGAGGGCGAGCCCGTGTAAAAAATACCTGTTTTAAAGGAGCACACACATGCTGGCGAGTATCTTTTCGCTCAACGTACTGCAGACGGCGCTGGAACTGGGCTGTATTTATGCCCTCGTGGCGCTGGCGCTGTTCTTGAGCTATTCCATCCTGAACATTGCGGATCTGTCCACGGACGGCTGCTTTACCCTGGGCTGTGCCGTGGCCTGTCAGGTGGCCCTGACCGGCCACCCCATTCTGGCTCTGTTCGCAGCCATGGCGGCGGGCGTGTGCTCCGGTTTTGTTACGGCATTTTTGCAGACCCGCCTTGGCGTGGAAAGCATCATGGCCGGCATCATCGTCAACACCGGTCTGTACACCATCAATCTGGCGGTGATGGGCTTTTCGTCCACCATGTCGCTGGTCAAGACCGACACCATCTTCTCGCTGGCAAAAGGCCCGCTGAGCTTCCTCGGCGGCTGGTATAAGCTGGCAATTGCGCTGGTTATCATCGTCATTGCAGGTGCGGCGATGCTGGGCTTCCTTGGCACCCGTCTGGGCCTGTCGATCCGCGCCACCGGTGATAATGCAGCAATGGTGCGTGCTTCCAGCATCAACCCGGCTTTCACCATCACGGTGGGTCTGTGCGTTTCCGGCGCACTGTGTGCGTTGTCCGGAGGTCTGCTGGCCCAGTACCAGAAGAGCTGCGACATCAACGTCGGCACCGGCATGGTGACCATTGCCCTGGCTTCCCTCATCATCGGTGAGACCCTGCTTGGCAAGCGCACCATGCTGCGCCGCATCATCGGCGTGGTGTTCGGCAGCTGCCTGTACCGCTTCATCGTGGCCGTGGCCCTGCGTTTCAATGTGCCTGCCGCTGCCATGAAGCTGGTGTCCGCCATCATCGTGGCCATCGCAATTTCAATGCCTGCCATCAAGGAAAAGGTCGCCTTTGAACAGCGCAAGCGCGGAGCCCGCAGCCGCCGCGTGACCACCGGCAAGGAGGGAAAGTAAGATGGAAATGCTTCAGCTGAACGATCTGCACAAGACCTTCAATCCCGGCACAGTCAACGAAAAAGTGGCCCTGAATGGGGTCAGCCTGCACATGGAAGCAGGCGACTTTGCCACCATCGTGGGCTCCAACGGCGCGGGCAAATCCACCCTGTTCAATGCCATCACCGGCGGCTTCATTGCCGACGAGGGCAGCATCGTTCTGGGCGGGCAGGACATCACCTTTGAGCCGGAGCACCAGCGCAGCAAGGTCATCGGCCACCTGTTTCAGGATCCGCTGAAGGGCACTGCCCCCAATATGACCATTGAGGAAAACCTCGCGCTGGCCTACCTGCGTGCAGGCACGGCCCCGCATGCCATCTTCTCCCGCATCTCCCGCAAGGATAAGGAAGTATTCCGCGAGAAGCTGGCTCTGCTGGATATGGGCCTGGAAGACCGCATGAAGCAGCCTGTGGGCCTGCTTTCCGGCGGTCAGCGTCAGGCGCTGACCCTGCTCATGGCCACGCTGGTCACGCCCAAACTGCTGCTTCTGGATGAGCACACCGCCGCCCTTGACCCCGCCACCGCCGAAAAGGTGCTGGAACTGACCAAGAGCATCGTGGCGGAAAAGAAGATCACCTGCCTGATGGTCACTCATAACATGCATCAGGCCCTTGAGCTGGGCAACCGCACCCTGATGATGGACTCCGGCCGCATCGTTTTTGACGTGAAGGGCGAGGAGCGCAGCAAGATGACTGTGGATGATCTGCTGGAGAAGTTCCGTGAGAATGCCGGCAAGAACCTGGACAATGACCGCATCCTGCTGAGCAAGGTGGAACAGTAAAAATTACAGGCAAAACAAAATCCCCTCCGTGCATCTGCACAGAGGGGATTTTTAACGCCAGAAATTACTGAACGTACTCAACAGTATACTCGAAGCCGTACTCTTCCTGCAGCTTCTTGACCTCGGGCTCGCAGTCCTCGATGAAGGTGGGAGCGTAGACGGAAGCGCCGTTGTGAGCCTTCTTGTAGTCCTCAACGATCTGCTGCAGCTTTGCCCAGCCCTCGTTGGCCTTGTTCTGGTCGATGCTGTCGGGGAAGTTAATGATGAACTCGCGGTGCTTAGGAATGCGTGCTTTCATGGTGAAATCTCCTTTATAACAGTTTGGATTTTGATTGTTGATTTATACAGAAGCACGGGCAAAAACCTGTGCAACTTGCGAAAAGAATTTACAGCCCGTACACCCGGTGGGCGTTTTCGGCTGTGGTGCGGAACACCTCTTCGGCAGAGATGTCTTTCACTTGAGCGATGTACTCGCCCACATAGCGGATGAGACTGCTGTCGCAGCGGGTGCCGCGCACGGGTTCCGGTGCCATGTAGGGGCAGTCGGTCTCCAGCACGATGCTCTCCAGCGGCAGGGCCGCAATGGCCTTTGCCGCCCGCTTGGCACCCTTGAAGGTGCAGGCCCCGCCAAAGCCAATGAACAGCCCCTGCTTTGCCAGCCACACAGCGTCATCCGCACTGCCGGAATAGCAGTGCACGATGCCCTTCGGCTGGTACTTTTTCAGCAGGGCGTAAATGTCGGCGTGGGCGTTGCGGTCATGCACGATGATGGGCTTGTCCAGCTCCAGCGCCAGCCGGATGTGTGCTTCGAACATGGCCTGCTGGGCGTCTTTCGGCACCGGCCAGTGGTAGTCCAGCCCGCATTCGCCCACGGCCACCACCTTTGGGTCATCGTAGTACGGGGCAAGGGCGCGCATCTCTGCGGCCCAGTCGCCGCCGTAGACCGACACGGTCGGCGCGGGGCCATCCTCGCCGCAGTCCTCCGGGGCCAGCAGGCTTTCCGGATGGATGCCAATGGCGGCATACACCCACGGATAACGATGCGCCAGCTCCATCACCCGGGGGGCGTCCCCGGAGTGGGTGGCCTGTTCGCACACGCCCACCACGCCTTTGCCGGGCAGGCTGTCCAGCAGGGCATAGCGGTCGGCATCAAAGGCGCGGGCGCTGTAGTGCGCGTGGGTGTCAAAAATCGGGCTGGTCATTTTGTCTCCTTTTTGGCGGGAGCCTTGTTCACAAGCCAGATGCCCACGCAGACGAACACCAGCGCGGCCAGATACTGCCAGCGGAACAGCGGTTCGCCGTTGAGCACGGCACTGAGCAGCACGTTGACCACCGGGTTCACAAAGCCGAAGATGGCAATGCGGCTGACCGGGTTGTTCTTCATCAGCAGGGCCCACAGCACATAGCCTGCGCCGCAGATGAAGGCCAGATACAGCATGACCACCACGCCCAGTGCACTCTGCACATGGAGCCTGCCGCCCATGACGGTGCCCAGCATAAACAATGCCACACCGCCTACGAACAGGTTGATGAAGCAGACGGCGAAGCTGTCTGCCTTTTTGGTCACGGACTTGTTCCACGGGCCGGACAGGGTGAAGATGATGGTAGCCGCCATCATGCAGAACACGCCCCAGCCGCTGCCGCTGCCATGGTTGCCGATGGTGCCGATGAGCACACCGGCGAAGCCAACGGCACAGCCCAAGGTCTTAGTGGGGGTCATGCGGTCCGCATTGCCGTAGATGAAGTGGGCGAAGATGACGCCCAGAAAGCTCTGGGTGCTGTTCAGGATGCCGCCGAATGCGCCGGTGAGCATGGCGACTGCAATGTAGTAGAATGCATATTGGGTCGTGGTCTGCCACAGGCCCAGTGCGCAGCACTCCGCTGCCACTTTGCCGCGGGGAAGCTTGGGCAGACGGTTCTGCAGCAGGGCGCTGCCTAGCAGGACCAGAAAACTGCCCAGCGTGAACCGCACACCGGCAAAGCAGAAAATGGACGCTGTGTTGCTGGAATCAATGGAGAACAGCCGGTAGCCCATCTTGATGAACGGGAAAGCTGAGCCCCACAGCACGTTGCAGAAAATGGCCAGCAGCACGGCGAACACCGGCGTGCCGAAAATTTTATCCAGCTTTTCGGAGCGGGAAAGGGTCGTATCGTTGTTTCCCATGGCGGCTTAGTGGATGCGGCTGCCGACCGGGGTGTCGTCGCCGTAGAAGGCGATGGAGCAGCCGCCGTCGGCGGTGTCGGCGGCGAAGATCATGCCCTCGCTGACGTACTTGCCCTTCATCATCGGGCGGGGTGCCAGGTTGCACACGATACCGATCTTCTTGCCGATCAGGTCTTCCGGCTTGAACCACTTTGCAATGCCGGACAGGATGCAGCGCTCGCGCTCGCCGTCGAACACGGTCAGGTGCAGCAGCTTCTTGCTCTCCTTCAGGTTCTCGCAGGCGCGCACTTCGGCCACGCGTAGCTCCACCTTGCAGAAGGTGTCGAAGTCGATCTCTTCTTCGTGGGTGAAGTCCACGCTGCTCTCCTCAGCGGGTGCAGCGGCTTTCTTTTCGGCTTCTGCCTTGGCCTTGTTGGCAGCTTCGGCAGCGGCCTTGCGTTTCTCGTCCTCTTCCTTCAGGTGTGCGATCTCCTTGGCCACGTCGATGCGGGGGAACAGGGCGTCGCCCTTGTGCACGGTGTAGGTCTCCTGTGCGCCGTAGGTGGTCTTGGTCAGGTCCAGAGCGGAAGCGTCCAGACCCAGCTGGTCCATCATCTTGGGGGCAGTGGTGGGCAGATATGCGTTCAGCAGGATGCCGCACACGCGCAGAGCTTCGCACAGGTGATACAGCACGCTCTCGAGGCGAGCCTTGTTGGCTTCATCCTTGGCCAGAGCCCAGGGAGCAGTTTCGTCGATATACTTGTTGGCGCGCTGGATGACGGCAAAAATTTCCATCAGAGCCTGCGGGATGGTCAGGCTGTCCATGTCGGCAGTGACCTTTGCGGTCAGCTCGTTGACCATGGTCTCCAGCTCAGCGTCAATGGCTTCGGTGCCGGCCACGTTGTGCACGGTGCCGCCGAAGTACTTCTCGCACATTGCGACGGTGCGGCTGAGCAGGTTGCCCAGGTCGTTGGCCAGATCGCTGTTGATGCGGGTGATGAGGGCTTCGTTGGTGAACATGCCGTCGTTGCCGAAGGGGATCTCACGCAGCAGGAAGTAGCGGATGGCGTCCACGCCGTAGCGGTCGCACAGGATGACGGGGTCGACCACGTTGCCCACAGACTTGGACATCTTGCCGCCGTTCATCAGCAGCCAGCCGTGGCCGAACACGCGCTTGGGCAGGGGGATATCCAGAGCCATCAGCATGGCGGGCCACAGAATGGTGTGGAAGCGCAGGATCTCCTTGCCCACCATGTGCAGGTCAGCGGGCCAGAACTTGTCGTAGTCGTTGTATTTTTCGTTGCCGTAGCCCAGAGCGGTGATATAGTTGCTCAGAGCATCCACCCAGACATACATGGTGTGCTTGGGGTCGAAGGGAACGGGGATGCCCCACTTCACGGAGGTGCGGGACACACAGGTGTCCTGCAGACCCTGCTTGATGAAGGCAATCATCTCGTTCTTGCGGCTCTCGGGCTGGATGAACTGGGGGTTTTCCTCGTAGAGCTTCAGCAGGCGGTCAGCATACTTGCTGGTCTTGAAGAAGTAAGCTTCCTCGTGGGCGTCGTAGACCTCACGGCCGCAGTCGGGGCACTTGCCGTCCACCAGCTGGCTGTCGGTCCAGAAGCTCTCGCAGGGCTTGCAGTAGTGGCCGATGTACTCGCCCTTGTAGATGTCGCCCTGCTCATACAGCTTGGTGAAAATTTTCTGGCAGGACTCCATGTGGTAGTCGTCGGTGGTGCGGATGAAGCGGTCATAGCTGACGTCCAGCAGCTTCCACAGATCCTTGACGGTGGCGACGATCTTGTCCACATACTCCTTGGGGGTCACGCCTGCGTCGGCGGCCTTGTCCTGGATCTTCTGGCCGTGCTCGTCGGTGCCGGTCAGGAACATGACATCGTAGCCCTGCATCCGCTTGAAGCGTGCCAGTGCGTCGCAGGCCACGGTGGTGTAGCTGTGGCCGATGTGCAGCTTGTCGCTGGGGTAGTAAATGGGAGTGGTGATGTAGAATGTCTTGTGCTCACTCATGGGTTGATACTCTTCCTTTCCTGATTTGACGGTGCAACGAAAAAACTCCCGCCCTGCCGGTTTGAGCCGGACAAGGACGAGAGTTTGGAACTTCCGTGGTACCACCTTGTTTCGCCGCACCCTTGCGGGCACAGCCTTTTGCCGGACACAACACCGGCACAGCGCAGTAACGGGCGCACCCGTCGCAGGCTCATCGTTCGCCTGCGCGGCTCCGAGACCATCTTCTGCTTTGCGCGGCCTGCCCGGTTCCATCCTTCGGGCTTTCTGTCAGGCGCAGACAAGGCATACTCTTCTCTTCACAGCCAATTTGAACCGATTGCGGGCCTGACCGCACAAGGCGGACAGACTCCATATCTTTCTTTATAATACGCAAAAAAGTGGGGTTTGTCAATAAAAAGATGCGAGAAAAAGGCTTCCCCCTCGGGGGAAGCTGTCAGGACGCGAAGCGGCATGACTGATGAGGGGAAAGAGCGGCCAAATTCCGTTCGGGAAAACGGCATTTTACACGGCTACCCCTCATCCGGCACTTCGTGCCACCTTCCCCCGAGGGGGAAGGCTTAAATCTCGTAATCCAGACAGAACCGGGCCTTGGTATAGGGCCGCACCTTGCCGTCGGCCACAGCCACATGGGCCGGGTGGACAGAGTAGCCCTTGAGTGCTTCGGCGCTCTCAAAGGTGGTGTCCAGCATCAGGTCGGCGGTGGAAGAGGGGAGACCGTTGATGTTGACGTGTACTTCCACAAGGCCGGGAATCTTGCCCGCCAGACCTTCCAGTCCTTCCTTGATGCCAGCCTTCACGGCGGCTTTTTCGGCGTCGGACAGCTCGTCCTTGAGCTGCCAGAGGATAACGTGCTTGACCATATAAAAATACCTCCTGCGTTTTTTCCCATTGTAGCAGGAGGCGGAAAGATTCGCAAGGGGCAAGTATCAGGATTGTGGAAAGAACAGCACGCCGCACAGAACGCCCAGCCAGTCCCAGCCCGAAAGATTCCAGTTCATAAGGCGTCCTTTCTGCGGCTCAGTCCGCACTGTGCTCCCAGATCTCGTAGGCAATCAGATAGATGATGTCCACAACGATGGCGATATTCAACAGCCAGCTGCCAATAGGCTGCGCAGCGGAGAAGAATAAAGCGAGGATGCAGACGATGCTGTTGAACATATACAGGATGCCGTTTTTCTTCTGCCAGAAGGCGCGGTATTCCGGGTCACGGTTATATTGATTGAACGGCAGGTTGATGAGCGGGTCTTTGCCTTGGAAATCGCGCACGCCAGAAATGAAAAAGAAAACGGCGGTGATGATCTCCAAAAGGTTGCTCCAACGAAAAGCCAGCTGCATAAAATACACCTCCCATCTTTTTCCACAATTATAACATAGGAAGGAGAAAACTCAAGGACGGGATTTTAGCGGTGAAAACTCCTTCAGTCTCGCATACGCTCGACAGCTCCCTCGATGAGGGCGCTCTTGACAGTACGGTAAAGTTTGGTCTGGAACAGATAACATTTTGGTTTCGTCAGAAGCCCCATCTCCGAGGGGGCTGGCAAACCCGCAGGGTTTGACTGGGGGAGTTGCAAACAAAAAACCAGCCGGACGAGGCGGTTGCAAGCCCTCGTCCGGCTGGATACTTACTTCTTCGGAGTCATAAGCCTCTTCTCCTTGGGTTTCCTCATTTTCGGAGTAAGCGTTTCATAGGGTGACTCTCCTTAGAAACTACTGGAAACTGAAGATCTATTTCAAGGGGACTGATTACTTAGTACATTGGATTGACCCTTCTCTTAACTGATGGACTGCGGCATACGGTTCATGAAGATGAATTTCATATTACCACATTCTTTCGAGTTAGATTTGCCAGGGACAAACTGCTTAGTACATTGGTAGAACTCCTTTTTGGTTATTCAAATAAGCTTCTCCGTATTACAGGTACTTTCATAAGAACCATCTCCGGCGGATCTATTTGAATTGCCAGGGGATTTTAGTTTATCGACAGGTTGTCGTGTTATCGCATTTTTGATGCTCAAGACTGGCTCATTATCGTTGTGTTTTTATACGGGGGAAACATCCCGTTTGTGGTGAGCCTCTGTTTTGCTTCTCAGCGAACCCCGACAGCCTGTCCCTGCTGTGCGGGTTCCATATCGACCATCGGTCTCGCTCCTTTCTGCTTCAAGTCAGCGGGAGTAGCTCTCACTTGAGCTTCTGCTGTACTTCTCTGGTTTCTGGCTTTATTATACATATCTTTGATCGATTTGTCTATTCGCAGAGTGTACAATCATATAAATATAAAATTGTGCAAATCTTGAAAATAACTGTGAAAATGGCAGATAAAACGTGCAAAATGTCATTTCCTGCGCGGTCTGACCAACCTCTCGCTTCTTTTGTGGAAAATCTCTGCGCCAAATCTGCCAAACTTTGCCCGGCGGGGAGGAAAGGCTCTTGACGGCCTGAAAATTCGGCGTTAAAATAAGCGGCGTTGGGACAGCCTGGCAGGCGTTGAATGCTTGCCGGGCTGTCCCTTTTTTGTTTTGCAAAAGAGAAAGGATGGTTTCTGTGCCGAAAACAAAAACGGAATCGGTCATTTTCACAGCCGTCACGGCGTGGATCATGGTCTACGGAATGACCCTGTATAATCTGGTGCTGATAATGGGCAGCTTCACGAACATCAGCTTTCTGCTGTCGCTCAAGGAAATGTGGCTGGAATATGTTATCATTTTCCTGTGCGCTTATTTCATCTCCAGCCCCATCGCCAAGAAGCTGGCATTCCGTGTGGTGCGCCCCGGTGACCGGCCCATCGCCATCATCCTGACCATTCAGGTGTTCACGGTGGTGTGTCAGGTGGCGCTGGCCAGCATTCTGGCTGTGTGGCATGGCAATGGCTTCACGGTGCAGTTCGTGCCGGACTATATCGCTGCTTACTGCCGCAACTTCCGGATGGCGCTGCCGCTGCAGCTGCTGGTGGCCGGGCCCATTGCCCGCAGGCTGTTCCGGGCTGTGTTCCGCCGGGGTGAGGACAAGGCAGACTGATAGCTTTTCGATATGGACTTATAATAAATATGTATAAAGCCCATGTGAATACCTGACAGGACACCTATATGATTTTGATATACCCGGCATATGAAGCATATACAATATGGCATTTTTGCTGGGAATATATTCCAGAAAGGCGGTTTGAAGCTCCGAAAAACTAAGAAATAGCTAAGAAATTTGTGAAAAAAGTATGCATTTGACTCGCTTTGTTGGACAAGATGCACAACATTTTTGATATATCAGTGGAGTTTAACCAACTAAAATGGAGAATGTGCACAAAGCCCCTTGCCAACTGTCGGCAATCGTACTATCATACACAACGAAAAAAGACGAAGTGAGCAGTGCAGGAAGGAGGGCGAGACCGGAAAAACCGGACGCCTTCCTTGCTTTTTTCACGAAGCTGAGCCTTTTCTTCGAGCGATAAGAAGGTGCGGCACCGCACAGTGCTGCTGCCCGATACCCCAAAACCCCATTCTTCAGGAAGGAGGAAAAATAAATTGAGCAATCTGACCAAAGCATTGATGGAAGAACTCACGGTCGAGTATGTCAAGGTCGGCCCGCTGCAGATCCCGGAGTCCGTGGTCATCAGCTGGGTGATCATGGCCATCGTCGTCATCGGTTCTATCCTGCTTACCCGTAACCTGAAGGTGGACCACATCAGCAAGCGTCAGGCTGTGCTGGAAATGGCCTACACCGCAGGAACCAATTTCTTTGAAGGTCTGCTGGGCGAAAAAGGCAAGCGCTATGTGCCTTACCTGATGACCGTAGCCATCTACATCGCCTTCTGCAACCTGATCGGTGTGTTCGGCGTCAAGCCCCCCACGAAGGATCTGGACGTGACCGCAGCACTGGCCCTGATGAGCATCGTGCTCATTGAAGGTGCCGGCATCCGTGCCCGCGGCGGCGTCGGCTTCCTCAAGAGCCTGGCCGCCCCCACTGCGATCATGACCCCCATGAACATCCTCGAGATCGCCATCCGCCCGACCAGCCTTTGCATGCGACTGTTCGGCAACGTTCTGGGTGCATTCGTCATCATGGAGCTGATCAAGCTCGTGGTGCCTGTGTTCGTCCCGGCGGTGTTCAGCCTGTACTTTGACCTGTTCGATGGTCTGATCCAGACCTATGTGTTCGTGTTCCTGACCTCGCTGTTCATGAAAGAGACCATTGGCGACGAAGAGGAATAAGAAAAGCCTTCCCCCTTGGGGGAAGGTGCTGAACGAAGTGAAGCGGATGAGGGGTAGCTGCGTGAGATGCAGCTGAAAAAACGGCATCAAAAGATAACTTCCCCTCATCAGTCGCTGACGCGACAGCTTCCCCCGAGGGGGGAAGCCAATTATAATTGATTAAAAAAGGAGATTTAACTATGAGCGGATTGGTTGCTCTGGGCGCTGGCATTGCAGCGCTGACCGGCATTGGCGGTGGTATTGGCATTGGTATTGCAACTGGCAAGGCAGCTGAGGCTATCAGCCGTCAGCCGGAAGCTTCCAGCAAGATCCAGACGAACCTGCTGCTGGGCGCTGCTCTGGCAGAAGGTACTGCAATTTTCGGTTTCGTCGTTGCACTGCTGATCATCCTGTTCCTGGGTCAGTAACGGAGGCGCGTACGAATGCTGAAGTTGGATATTAACCTGCTGTGGACTGTCGTGAACGTCCTCATCATGTATGCACTGCTGCGCAAGTTCCTGTTCAAGCCTGTTCAGGACGTGATCGCAAAGCGCCAGCAGATGGTGGACGCAAGCCTGGCCGATGCGCAGGACGCAAAGAACAAGGCACAGGCTGCCTTGAATGCAGCAGAAGATAAGCTGCACAATGTTGATGTTGAGGCTGCCGCCCGCCGCGAGGCCAGTGAGCAGCTGGCTGAAAAACAGAAAGAACAGCTGCTGGCTGACGCACAGCGTCAGGCTGATGCCATCGTGGCCGAGGGCAAGGCAGCTGCCGAGGCAGAGCGTGCCAGCAAGCTGCGTCAGGCCGATGCTCAGATCGCTGACCTGACCCGTACCGTGTGCGCCAAGGTGCTGGAACGCAACCTGACGCAGCAGGACGACGCCCGTTTGCTGGACGACCTGCTGCAGAAAGCGGGGGACAGCAATGGCAAGCGCAGCTGAAACTTTGAAGGCATATCTGCACTGTGCCCGCACGCCCGCTGAGGAAGCACTGGAGCGCATCCGTGCTCAGCTGAAAAAGCAGTACGGCGCAGACATTGAGCTGACCGTCAGCGTCGAGCCGGAGCTGATCTCCGGCTATGTGCTGCAGGTTGGCGACCAGGTGATCGACAACTCCGCAAAGCACATGCTGGAGACCATCACCGCAGGCACCCCCGATCTTGCCACCATGCAGACCCGTGCAGAGGACTACAAGCCCGCTGCTGAGGCTTCTGAGGGCGGCACGGTCATCTCTGCCGCCGACGGCGTTGTGGAAGTCAAGGGCATGGACAAGGCTGTTTACGGCGAGATCGTCACCTTTGACACCGGCGCAAAGGGCATGGTGGAGAGCGTAGAGCCCGACCATCTGGGCATCATGCTGTTCGATGATATCGAAAAAGTCGGTGTGGGCACCCTCGTGACCCGCAGCGGCAAGCGCGCAGGCATCCCGGTGGGCGACGGCTTCCTTGGCCGTGTTATCAGCCCTCTGGGCGAGCCCATCGACGGCAAGGGCCCCATCGAGTCCGTGGGCTACAACCCCATCGAGAAGCAGGCCCCCGGCATTCTGGAGCGTCAGAGCGTGGACACCCCGCTTCACACCGGCATCCTTGCCATCGACTCCATGTTCCCCATCGGCCGCGGCCAGCGTGAGCTGATCATCGGTGACCGCCAGACCGGCAAGACCTCTATCGCTACTGACGCCATCCTGAACCAGAAGGATACCGGCGTGCTGTGCATTTATGTGGCCATCGGCCAGAAGGCTTCCTCCATCGCCCGCGTGGCTGGCGACCTGCAGAAGCACGGTGCCATGAGCTACACCACCATCGTGGCGGCTACCGCTTCGGATTCTGCTCCTCTGCAGTACATCGCACCCTATGCCGGCACAGCTCTGGCAGAGTATTTCATGTCTCAGGGCAAGAGTGTTCTGATCGTTTACGACGATCTGTCCAAGCATGCAGTGGCCTATCGTGCCATCTCTCTGCTGCTGCGCCGCTCTCCGGGCCGTGAGGCTTACCCCGGCGACGTCTTCTATCTGCACTCCCGTCTGCTGGAGCGCTCCTGCCGTATGCGCGACGATCTGGGCGGCGGTTCCATCACCGCACTGCCCATCGTTGAGACGCAGGCGGGCGATGTTTCCGCTTACATCCCGACCAACGTCATTTCCATCACCGATGGTCAGATCTTCCTGGAGAGCGCACTGTTCAACGCCGGCAACCGTCCGGCCGTCAACGTCGGCCTGTCGGTGTCCCGTGTCGGCGGCGCTGCCCAGACCAAGGCTATGAAGAAGGCCAACGCAAACCTGCGTATCGAACTGGCCCAGTACAAGGACATGGAGTCCTTTGCACAGTTCAGCTCCGATCTGGACGCTGAGACCCGCCGCCAGCTCGACCACGGCAAGGCTCTGATGGAAATGCTTAAGCAGCCGTTGTACCAGCCCAAGTCCGACGCCGAGCAGGTGGTCACTCTGGTGCTGGCTTCCCACGGTGTGCTCGACGAGCTGCCCACTGCCGAGCTGCGCAGCAAGACTTCCGCATTTGTGCGTCAGTTCCGCGCGGATGTGTCCGGCACGATGGATAAGATCACCGCGACCGGCAAGCTCGAACCTGATATGGTCGATGCCATCCTGAACGCCTGGAAAGCTTATGCGGGAGGCGACAGCCATGCCGTCCAGTAAGCTGCTGAAGGAGCGCATTGAGAGCATTCAGGATACCATGAAGATCACGAACGCCATGTATCTGATCTCCTCGTCCAAGCTGCGCAAGGCGCGCAAGAACTACCAGAATGTGTCGCCTTACTTCAACCGTATGCGCGACACCATCTCCCGCGTGGTGCCCCATCTGCCGGAAGAGCCGGTGCATCCGTTCTTCCACGAGCGCAATGCAGAAAAACCCAAGCGGGCCTACATCGTGCTGACCGCAGACAAAGGCATGGCAGGCGCTTACAACCAGAACATCATCAAGTTCCTGAAGGAACAGGCACAGGGTGACGACAATGCCCGGTTCTATGTGATCGGTCAGACCGGCTACCGTGCTCTGTACCACAAGGACCCGCGTCTGGTGGAGGATTTCCACTACGGCGCAACCGCCCCCACGCTGCAGCGTGCCCGTGACATCACGGTGGACGCCATTGACGACTTCAAGTCCGGTGCGCTGGATGAGATCTATCTCATCTACACCAAGATCGAGAACGCGCTGACCAGCGAGCCCACCATGGTGCGTCTGCTGCCGCTGGACCGTGACCATCTGCAGCCCGCTCCCAAGGGTCTGGGCGACCCGAAGGGCGAAGTGGAGCTGTTCCCGGACGCATGGACGGTGTTCGAGCAGACTGCGCCCATCTATATGCACGGCATGATCTTTGGCGCCATGACCGAGAGCTACTGCGCCGAGCAGAGCGCCCGTATGACCGCCATGGACTCCGCCACCAAGAGCGCCAACGACATGATCCGGGAACTGCAGCTGGAATACAACCGCACCCGTCAGGGCTCCATCACACAGGAGATCACCGAGATCATCGGCGGTGCGGCTGCGGTGCAGAACCGGGCGGAATAATAGCCTTCCCCCTTGGGAAAGACTCTCCCCGATCGGGGAGAGATGTCGCGTAAGCGACAAAGAGGGGGACAGGTGCTGAACGAAGTGAAGCGGATGAGGGGAAGCAGCGGCTAGATTCCGTTCTAATAGAGCGGCTTCAGAAGATAACTGCCCCTCATCAGTCTGCTTCGCAGACAGCTTCCCCCAAGGGGGAAGCCTTGAAAATGATTTTAAGAGGCAATCGTATGATACAGGGAACTATTATTCGCGTAGCGGGCCCCGTGGTGGATGTGCAGTTCACCGCCGGCAAGCTGCCTGCCCTGCAGGAGGCGCTCGTCGTGACCGCTGAGGGCACTGAGCGCACGATGGAAGTGACGCAGCACGTCAACGAGACGACTGTGCGCTGCATCATGCTTTCCGCCAGCGAGGGTCTTGGAAAGGGCATGGCCGTGCAGGCCACCGGCCACGGCCTGACCGCGCCGGTGGGCGAGGGCACGCTGGGCCGCATGTTCGACCCGCTGGGCCGTCCCATCGACGGCAAGGGCTCTGTGGATGATGTGCCGCACTGGCCCATCCACCGCAAGGCCCCCAGCTTTGCAGAGCAGAAGCCCGCAACGGAAATTCTGGAGACCGGCATCAAGGTCATCGACCTGCTGGCTCCTTACGCAAAGGGCGGCAAGATCGGTCTGTTCGGCGGCGCAGGCGTCGGCAAGACCGTTCTGATCCAGGAACTGATCCACAATGTGGCCACCGAGCACGGCGGCTACTCCATCTTCACCGGCGTCGGCGAGCGCTCCCGTGAGGGCTGCGACCTGTGGGGCGAGATGAACGAGTCCGGTGTTCTGAACAAGACCGCTCTGGTCTTTGGCCAGATGAACGAGCCCCCAGGAGCTCGTATGCGTGTCGCTGAAACCGGCCTGACCATGGCAGAGTACTTCCGTGAGGAGACTCACAAGGACGTGCTGCTGTTCATCGACAACATCTTCCGTTTCGTGCAGGCAGGTTCTGAGGTTTCGGCTCTGATGGGCCGTATGCCTTCCGCCGTCGGCTACCAGCCCACACTGGCCAACGAGCTGGGCGCTCTGCAGGAGCGCATCACCTCCACCAAGGAAGGCTCCATCACCTCCGTTCAGGCCGTCTACGTCCCCGCAGATGACCTGACCGACCCGGCCCCCGCCACCACCTTCGCACATCTGGACGCAACCACCGTTCTGTCCCGTAAGATCGTGGAGCAGGGCATTTACCCCGCTGTTGACCCGCTGGCATCCACTTCCCGTATTCTGGAAGCGGACATCGTCGGTGAGGAGCACTACCGCGTGGCCCGCAAGGTGCAGTCCATTCTGCAGCGCTATCAGGAACTGCAGGACATCATCGCCATTCTGGGCATGGACGAGCTGGACGACAACGACAAGCTCACCGTCGCCCGCGCCCGTAAGCTGCAGAAGTTCCTGTCCCAGCCCTTTGCTGTGGCCGAGAACTTCACCGGCCTGCAGGGCAAGTATGTGCCGCTGAAGGACACCGTGCGCAGCTTTGCCGCCATTGTGGACGGCGAGGCCGACGACCTGCCCGAGTGGGCATTCTTCAACGTTGGCACGCTGGAAGATGCACGCCAGAAGGCTGCTGAGAAGCTGGCTGAGGAAAAGGGCGGTGCCGTCTGATGAACAAGTTCATCCTGAACATCACCGCATCCAGCGGCGAGTTTTATCAGGGCTACTGCGAAGACCTGACCCTGCCCACCGGTGACGGCGTGTATGGTGTTCAGGCTGGACACAGCCCGGTGCTGGTGGCCCTGCACATGGGCATCCTGCACTTTGTGGTTGACGGCGAAGCCCGCGATGTGCTGGTGGGCGACGGCATTGCCGAAGTGACCCCCGCTTATGTGATGGTGCTGGTGGACAGTGCCGAGCGCCCGGAGGACATCGACAAGAACCGCGCCGAAGCCGCCCGCATCCGTGCGGAAGAGCGCCTGCAGCATCAGCAGAGCATGCACGAATATTACCAGAGCAAGATCGCTTTGAGCCGTGCAATGCAGCGTTTGCAGACCTCGGCAAAGTATCGGCACTGAGAAAATTTTCTTCCGTAAAACGAAAACACCCGATTTTCCCGGAGTTTCCGGGGAGACGGGTGTTTTTTGCTTTTTCGGGCAGTGCGCTCGCCCTTTCCGTCATTGCTTGCGCAATGCCACCTCTCCCAAGGGGAGAGGCAAGAGCCTAGCCATTACGTTTCCGGCCCTTACTTTAAGAGCCTAACGGTTACGTTCTTGGCTCTCCCTCTGGGAGAGCTGTCACCGAAGGTGACTGAGAGGGCGAGGATGCTTCCCGAAAACCCTTGACAACTCCCTCTCAAAGTGATATGGTTTTGATATCACAAAGAAACGCTTCCGAACCCTGATAAGGAGGGACTTGTTATGGAAGAGAAGATTCTGCAGACCAAAAAGAACGGCATGGCCGTTCTGCTGCTCACCCTGCTGGGCTATGTGGCCGCCGTGGCACTGTTCGTGTACAGCATCATCCGGCTGGACGCCAACCTGTTTCCGGGCATCCTGCTGATGATCGTGTCCATTGTTTACGCCGTTGCGGGCATTTTCCTGTTCTGCGGCCTGAAGGTGCTCAAGCCGCAGGAAGCACTGGTGCTCACCCTTTTCGGCGACTACATCGGCACCCTGAAAGGGCAGGGCTTTTACTGGGTCAATCCCTTCTGCACCGCGGTCAACCCCGCTGCGGGCACCAGGCTGAGCCAGAGCGGCGATGTGAACAGCGGCGAAGGCGGCATGGCTGCACTGCTCAAGGCTGGCAATGGAAGCGGCACCCAGACTGCTGAGCTGACCAGCAAGAAAATTTCCCTGAAAATGATGACCCTGAACAACTCCCGCCAGAAGATTAATGACTGTCTGGGCAACCCGGTGGAGATCGGCATCGCAGTTATCTGGCGTGTGACGGACACGGCAAAGGCCGTGTTCAACGTGGATAACTATAAGGAATATCTCTCCCTGCAGTGTGACAGCGCCCTGCGCAACGTGGTGCGGGTCTATCCCTACGACGTGGCCCCCAATGTGGACACCACCGGCGACGGCGTGGCCGACGAGGGCAGCCTGCGCGGCTCCTCCGAGGTGGTGGCCGCCCGCATCCGGGACGAGATCCAGAAGAATGTGGCCGAGGCCGGCATCGAGGTCGTGGAAGCACGCATCACCTATCTGGCCTATGCGCCGGAAATTGCAGCGGTCATGCTGCAGCGTCAGCAGGCCAGCGCCATCATCGACGCCCGCAAGATGATCGTGGACGGTGCTGTGGGCATGGTGGAAATGGCGCTTGACCGCCTGAATGAGAACAATGTGGTGGACCTGGACGACGAGCGCAAGGCGGCAATGGTGTCCAATCTGCTGGTGGTGCTGTGCGGCAATCGTGATGCACAGCCCGTTGTGAACAGCGGCAGCCTGTACTGATGGCAGAGCCCAAAAAGCAGGTGCCCCTGCGCCTGAACGCGAAGCTTTACGACGCCCTTGCCGCCTGGGCGGAGGATGACTTCCGCTCGGTGAACGGGCAGATCGAATATCTGCTCACCGAGTGCGTGCGCCAGCGCAAGAAGAACGGCAAATATGTCTCCGACGAGATCGATGTTCCGCCGGAACTGGATCTGAAATAAAAGTACAAATCGGCCCCGGATGTGAGGACAGATGTTCCACGTCCGGGGCTGGTTGCATTTGTGTGACGGACAGTAGAAAAAAGAAGGTGAAAAAAGGGAAAAAACTATTGACAGTTGCACATTTGTGACGTAGACTAAATAAGTGTAACACTTCCGTATCAAAAGCGTTGAAACCCAAGCAAGGAGCAAAGAACCTCATTGAGCACAAAAGAACATAAAAATAAGACTGCATTTCACGCTGCAGCGGCGCTGGCAGCGGCGCTGGCAGCGGTGGTTCTGGCTGCGGTTCTGCTGTTTGTCGGCGGAAGCTGGCTGGAAAAGCGTGCGCAGAAGCCGGAGACCCGCACCGAGCTGCCGCAGGGAGATCAGGAGACCGTGGAAGTGGATGGGACGACCTACCGCAAAAAGGACGACCTGACCGTGCTCCTTGCCATGGGCATCGACCATGAAACACAGGACGAGTACGATTACCGGCAGGCGGGTCAGGCGGATTTTCTGCGGCTGATCGTGCTGGACGGCGAAAACAAGACCGTGCAGCAGCTGCAGATCGACCGCGACACCATCACGCCGGTGACGGTGCTGGGCATTCTGGGTGACCGGTATGACCCGGTGAACCAGCAGATCAGCCTTGGCTATGCTTTCGGCGACGGCCGGCAGTCCAGCTGCGAGGTCACTGTGGAAGCTGTGGAAAATCTGCTGGGAGGCCAGAAGATCGACCAGTATCTCTCACTGGGGCTGGACGGCATTTCTACCTTGAACGATCTGGTGGGCGGCGTCACCGTGACGCTGGAAGATGATTTTTCAGCCATTGACCCGTCCATGACCAAGGGCACCACCCTGACGCTGCACGGCGATCAGGCGGAGATCTTCGTCCGCACCCGCCGCAGCATCGGTGTGGGCACCAACGAAGCCCGCATGGCCCGGCAGGAGCAGTACATCCAGCAGCTTTCCACCCTGCTGGACACAAAAATGCACGAGGATGGGAATTTTGCTCTGACAGCCTATGATGCTATGGAACCGTATCTTTACACCAACATTCCCAAGGGCCAGCTGGCCAATGAAGCGTGGGCGGCAAAGGATTATCAGCGGCTGGAAACCATCAGGCCGGAGGGCACACATCAGGTGGGCGACGACGGTTTCATGGAGTTCTATCCGGACGCTGGGAGCCTGCAGCAGGCTGTGCTGCAGCTGTTCTACGAAAAAGTTGAATAAATGCGCATCCTGCACATTTATATAAAGGACGCTCTCAAAAAGAGAGGGAAAGTCTGAAAGGGGTATTGTTATGAAAATGAAAAAAATCGTTAGCATCGCAGTCTCTGCAGCTCTGCTGGTGAGCATGACTGCTGCAACCGCCTTCGCTGTGGGTTCCACTCCCAGCAAGACCGGCACCGATGCCGATGCAGGCAAGTCGGATGTCACGGTCAGCGGCCCGGCAAGCAGCGACGGCATGACTGTTGAGATCGAGATCACCGACAGCTCTGCAGAGGAAGAGGCAAAGCTGAAGAATCAGGGCCTGGAAGGCTATCTGGGCACCGCTGCTGCAGACCGCGCAGCCGAGATCCTGGGCACCACCAAGCAGGGCGAGACGGCCAATGGCATCAAGCAGGTGATCGTCAAGGGCTACAGCGCAGAGATGGGCAGTGTGACCCTGCGCGTTCCCTTTGCTGCTCTGCCGAAGGCAGGCACCCGCGTGGCCGTTGTGCTGCACATCATCTATGCAGACGGCAGCGTGGCAAATGTGCCTGTGGACGGCGTGGTCGTGGAAGAGTCTGCAACCGGCGCACGCAAGGTTGAGATCGTTCTGGATGCCGCCACGATGCTGAACATTCAGGGCAACACCGCTTACATCACGGCTGTTACCACGAAGTAATCAAAAAAACGAAAAAGCGGTGCTTCCCCACTGCCGGGAAGCATCGCTTTTTTAAGGCCCGTCCGGCACCGGGCACGGACAGCCGAAGCATGACCTGAGCCCGGAAGGAAACCTCGAACAATGGAAAAACAACAAAGGAGCAACATTTTGCAGCAGCATACCTTACAGCAGGAGCAGGACACTTCTGCAATGCAGATGAACCCCCAGCAGGAAGAAGAGATCGATCTTCTGGAGCTGCTCGTGGGTCTGCTGGCCCATTGGAAGCTCATTGCGCTCACGGCTGTGGTGGCTGCAGTTCTGGCGGCGCTGTATACATTCTTTCTTGTGACACCGATGTACAAGGCCACGGCCACGATCTATGTGGTCAGCCGCAATGATTCGGTGATCAACATGGCAGATATCCAGATCGGAAGCGCACTGACCAGCGATTATATCAAGGTCTTTGAGATGTGGGAAGTGCATGAAAAGGTCATCAGCGCGCTGGATCTGGATTACACTTATACGGAAATGGCGAATATGCTGTCGGTGACCAACACCAGCGACACCCGTATGCTGGACATCACAGTCACCGACAAGGACCCGGAAGAAGCGGCGGCCATCGCCAATAAGTACGCAGAGGTAGGCGCTCAGTACATCTCGGAAAAGATGAAGACCGAAAAACCCACGACCATGTCCAGCGCACGCGTGCCGGTCAACCCCTGCAGCCCCAACAAGACCAAGAATATCCTGATGGGGTTCCTGATGGGCTTTGTGGTGTCCTGCGGTGTGGTGGTGCTGCGTGTCCTGCTGGATGACACCTATAAGTCGGCGGACGACATCCGCAAGTATACCGGCATGGTGGTGCTGGCCTCGGTCCCGCTGGCAGGCGGTGAGCAGCAGCAGGAAGGCAGCGGCCTCAAGCGCCGTATCCGGCGATTTATCAAAGATATCCGCCGCCGCACGGGCGGCCGCTCCGGGAGGAAAGCATGAAACAGCTGAAAATCACAAAGTTTCCGGCGCTGGATTATGCAGGCAGCGAAGCGTTCAACACGCTGAGCACCAACCTGTCCTTTGCCGGTGAGAACGTCAAAAAGATCATGATCACCAGCTGCCATGCCTCGGAGGGCAAAAGCTATCTGAGCATGAACCTTGCACGCACCCTTGCCCAGCGCGGCAAAAAAGTCGTGGTGGTGGACGCTGACCTGCGCCGCAGCATGATCAATCCCAATTACGGCATCCGCTTTGAGGACAACAAGACCAGCGGGAACGGTCTGTCCCATTTCCTGGCCGGCATGGTCGGCATTGATGAGGTGG
The DNA here is from genome assembly GCA_963615785.1 of Oxalobacter sp. Taxonomy (GTDB): domain Bacteria; phylum Bacillota; class Clostridia; order Oscillospirales; family Ruminococcaceae; genus Faecalibacterium. The sequence continues at coordinate 279,185 of CAVEID010000002.1, forward strand.
TCTATGAGACCGACATCCCCAACATGTGGATGGTTCCGGTGGGCCGCGATGTGCCCAACCCTCTGGTGCTCCTCACCAACAAGCACATGGCGGAGCTGCTGGATGCGCTGGCAAAAATGGTGGATTATGTGATCGTGGACGCTGCTCCGGTGGGCATGGTCATTGATGCGGCGGAGATCGCAAAGTCCTGTGACGGCACCCTGATCGCAGTGCATTACAATGATGTGCGCCGTCAGGAGCTGCTGGATGTGAAGCAGCAGCTTGAGCAGAGCGGCTGTCCCATTCTGGGCACCGTGCTCAATCAGGTGGACTACGACAGCTATATGGGCCGCAAGTATTACAGCAAATCCAAATACAGCAAGTACGGATATTACAAGCGGGATCACGCTGCGGAGAAGAAATGAGCGGATTTACAGATTATCATGCCCATTTCGTGTATGGAGTGGACGATGGAGCCCGGACACGGGAAGATATGTACGCCATGCTGGATGCGGCGGCAGCGGACGGCGTGAGCCATCTGTATGCCACTTCGCACAGCACACCGGGCATGGAACCTTTCCCGCAGGAGATCTACGACCGCCATCTCGCCTTTGCCCGGGATTACTGCAGGGAAAAGGGATATGCCCTGACGCTGGAAAGCGGCTCGGAGCTGCTGTATACCCCGGCAGCGGGATATGCGGCTTCCCAGCGGGAACTTATCACTCTGGGTGACACCGACTGGGTGCTGCTGGAGTTCGTGCCGGATGTGACGGCGCGGGAGCTGGAAACGGCTCTGAGCGACATTGCGGCGGCGGGCTATCGCATCCTGCTGGCCCACATTGAGCGCTATCCCGCCCTTGCGAAAGGCGGGATGCTGCCTCAGATGCGCCAGCGGTACGGCGTGCGCTGTCAGGTCAACTGCTCCACCCTGCTGAGCAGCGGCTTCTGGCAGCGCCGGAAGCTGGAGCGCTGGCTGAAAGCCGGATGGGTGGACGCGATCTCGTCGGATGCCCACAACTGCTCGTCCCGGCCCACCCGGATGACGCAGGCCTGCGAGTGGCTCTGCGCCCGTGTGGGTGAGGATGCTGCGGCGCATCTCACTGGGCGGGACGGTGCAAATGTGCTGAATTGATGGCAGAAGATGGACAAATTTGTGAACAAATTGTCACGGGAGGCTTTTTTCACGAAATAGACTTGCGAATCCCCGCCCTGAGTGATAAACTAATTAAAAAATGGTTTGTTTGGGATTGCGGGGGTATATCAATGAAAATACTGGTCGTCGATGATGGACAGCTTGCGATCAATTCGCTGATTCGCATCCTGTGCCGCGTTGCGCCCGATTGCGATTATATCAGCGCAATGACGACCGAGGATGCGCTGAGCTGGATGCGGCAGGGGCCGATGGATGCGGCGTTTCTGAACCTGGAAATGCCGGGAATGAACGGGCTTGCGCTGGCGCGCATGATCCAGAAGCTGCAGCCGCGCTGCAACCTGATCGTGGTGACAGAACACCCGGAGTATGCGCTGGAAGCGCTGCAGATCTTTGTCAGCGGCTTTTTGCTCAAGCCTGCCAATGAGGCAGACGTGCGCAGCGTGCTGGAAAATCTGCGCTATCCGCCGGAGGATGCTCCCGCGGGCATCAAGATCCAGTGCTTCGGCAACTTTGAGATCTTTGTGGGCGGACGCCCGCTGGCATTCAAGCGCAGCAAGAGCAAAGAGCTTCTGGCCTATCTGGTGGATCGCAACGGTGCCACCTGCACCAACGGCGAGATGCTGGCTATCCTCTGGGAGGACAAGCCCGACACGGCTTCGCTCCACAGCCATCTGCGCAATCTGATCTTTGACTTGAACCATGCGCTGGAAGATGCAGGCGTCACCGGCCTGTTGGTGCGCGGCCGCAGTACGCTGGCCATCGACACCAGCAAGGTAGACTGCGATTATTACAACTTCCTGCGCGGCGACCGTTCGGCCATCAACTCTTATCGCGGAGAGTATATGACCCAGTATTCCTGGGCAGAGGTCACCCGCTCCGCCCTGCGTCAGCAGGCGGCAGGCGCGAAGCAGCCCAGCGGCATTCCCAGCTACTATGTGCCCCCGACGGGATTTTAAGATGCAAAAAGAAAAGCACTGCATATGCAGTGCTTTTCTTTTTGCATAAATCGGGGGAAATTGGCGTTCCGGCAGCTTTCTCCTCAGACACGATTCGGGCCATTCCATCGCCCGCCCTATTGCCCTGCGGGCAACAGGGTCCCACTCCAGCGGACGGTCTTCGAAGAAACTACCGGCCCGCCCACTGGCTGGGTCTATATTATTATTTCTTCAAATGGCTGTCCCAGCCGCTGGAGGTGATGATCTGCTGGTCGGGGGTGCACCACATGGCTTCCACGCCGTCCAGGGATTCCACGATCTTCTGGCCATCCTCCAAAGACTGGCAGAACAGGCCGGTGGTCAGGCAGTCCGCAAGGCCGGAATCATTGCACAGCACGGTGACGCCGTTGAAGTAGGCGGCAGGGAACAGGGTGTCCGGGTCGATGAGGTGGTGGTAACGCTGGCCGTCCACCACATAATAGCGCTGATAGTCGCCGCTGGTCACGAGGGCCATGTCACTCATGTTGATGGGGTCACCCAGCATGGAATCCGAGGTGTAGACGTCCGAAGAGTTCCACGGGTTCTCCACGCCGCCGGTCCACTGGCTGCCGTCTGGTTTTACACCGATGGCACGCAGGTTGCCGCCCACACTCACCAGAGCGCTGGTCAGGCCACGGGCTTCCGCTGCCTGACACACCATCTCCACGGCGTAGCCCTTGCCCACGCTGCCCACGTCCAGCGACATGTCCGGGTCGGCCAAATAGACTGTCTTGGCGTCCTCGTCAATGATGACGTTGTTGATGTCGCAGTGCTGGGCGGCGGTTTCCAGCTCCTCCGTGGTGGGCAGCTTGTTGTCGGCGTCCGTTTCGGTCTCGGCAGCAGCTTCGCGGTAGTTGTGCCAGATGTTCAGCACGCTGCCCATGGCGATGTTCAGCTTGCCGTTCGTGGTCTGATACATCTGGTCGGCCAGCTCCAGCATGGAGAGGATGCGGTCATCCACTTCCACCGGAGCCTTGCCCGCATTGTCGTTGATGGTCTTGATGTTGGCCACGCCGGGGTAGTCGTTGTAAATGTCATAGAGCTGGTTGTAGGCGATGAGATCGGCATGAAGAGCGCTCATCTGCGTGTTGAATTCGTCTTCATCCTCGCAGTAGGCAATGACCTGCGTCACCGTGTCAAAGACATCGTAGAAGACGGTGGAATAGCGGGTCAGCTCTTTCTGCTGCTGTTTGGCCTTGCAGCCCGCCAGCAGGCTCAGGCAGAGCACACCGGCCAGCAGGGCGGAAACAAGACGTTTTGCGCGGGTCAGTTTCATACAGTCTGGTTCTCCTTTGCGGCAGTAAAGGCGGTGTGTTCCTCCTGCAGGTGGGCCAGCAGATCGCCGAACACCCAGCTGCGGTTGGCCGGAGTGGCCACAGCCTTGAGCGGAATGGTCACCTGTGCCTGCTTCATCAGGTCCAGCAGGGTGTCCAGATCCCGTTCCTTGAAGTTTGCCAGAACCACGGCAGAGGGATAGGCACCCGGCTCCAGCACCAGCGTGCGGGGGGCCTTGGTCTCAACTTCGCCCAGCAGCTGAGCCACGGTCTTGCCGGCATCGGCAGGGGCAACGGGCAGGATCTTCATGCCAAAAGCGGGGGCCATGCCCTCCAGCTTGCCGCGGTCGGCGGCGGAGAGGTTCCAGCCCAGGATCAGCGGCACACCGGCGTTCTGATTGCGTGCAATATGTGCTTTCATAATGATACCTCTTTTTGAAGGATAAATTCAAAATACACTATAGTATAACACAAAAACATGCAAAAGAAAATAAAAAACTCCCCCAGTCATCGCTGTGCGATGACAGCCCCCTCGGAGATGGGGCCCTTGGCAGAACCGGAAAGCTTTCCTTTTCGCCAGAGGCTCCCTCCCTGAGGGAGCTGTCTGCGCAGCAGACTGAAGGAGTTTGAAACATTAAAAATGAATCAGTTCATCTTCTTGCCGAAGAACTCCACTTCCTTGCCGATGAACTGCATCAGTTCGTCGAACTGATCCGGGGTCAGGCTCTGGGCGCCGTCGCACTTGGCCTTGGCGGGGTTGTTGTGCACCTCGATCATCAGGCCGTCGGCACCGGCGGCGACAGCAGCCTTTGCCAGCTCCGGCACCATCCATGCGTGGCCGCAGGCGTGGCTGGGGTCGACCACAACAGGCAGGTGGGTCATTTTGTGCAGCATGACCACGCCGGCAAGGTCAAGGGTGTTGCGCATGCTGGTCTCGAAGGTGCGGATGCCGCGCTCGCAGAGGATGACGTTCTCATTGCCTTCGGCCATAATGTATTCGGCGCTCATGACGAACTCTTCCAGTGTGTTGGCCAGGCCGCGCTTGAGCAGAACCGGCTTCTTCTGACGGCCCACCGCCTTGAGCAGCTCGAAGTTCTGCATGTTGCGGGCACCCACCTGAATGAGGTCTACGTTCTCGAACAGGGGCAGGTGCTCAGTGTTCATGATCTCGGTGACGATGGGTGCACCGGTGGCACGGCGGGCCAGCTTGAGCAGGTCAAGGCCCTCGCTGCGCATGCCCTGGAAGGAGTACGGAGAAGTGCGGGGCTTGAACGCGCCGCCGCGCAGCAGGGAAGCGCCGGCGGCCTTCACACGCTGCGCACAGTAAGTGATCTGTTCTTCGCTCTCAATGCTGCAGGGGCCGGCGATGACGGCGAAATTGCCGCCGCCGATCTTCACGCCGTTCACATCAATGACGCTGTCGTCCGGGTGGAACTTGCGGTTTGCCTTTTTGTAAGGCTCAGTGACGCGGCGGCAGGTCTCGACCACCGGGTTTGCCAGAACCCAGCTCTCGGCCACGGCCTTGGTGTCGCCGATCAGGCCAAGAATGTGGCTTTCACTGCCCTTGGAGTCGTTGATCTGCAGCCCCATATCCTGCAGCTCGTGGCAGAACTCGCGGACCTGTACTTCGGGGGCGTCCTGTTTCAATACGATGATCATAGTGTTTTGTCTCCTTTGCCTTTTCCTTATCGTGTGAACGGCGAGGGAGACCGGCTCCTTTGCCGCAGCTTGCAGTGTCAAACTTCAGGGTTCTGAAGTGTGTGACGCTATGATATCACTTCAGGAAACTGAAGTCAAGAGAAATTTGCAAATTTTTAAAATTCCTGAAAATTGGGCATGTTGGCGGGAATGCCGCCGGGCCTTGATGCTTTTTGCCGAAAAGACTGTTTTTTAAAACGGGAAAGTGGTAAAATGGGGGCGAGAGGCCTTCCCCCCTTGGGGGAAGGCTTATAGAGAAGGAGATTCAGATATGGGAAAAGAAGCAAAAACCAATGCAATGCGCATTCTGGAACGGGAAAAGGTGCCCTACACGGCCCATGAGTACCCCCATGAAGAGGGCGTAGCCGTGGCAGGCGTGGATGTGGCCGGCAGCATGGGGGAAGACCCGGCCTGCGTGTATAAGACGCTGGTGACGCAGGGAAACAGCAAAAACTACTTTGTGTTCGTCATTCCGGTGGCGGCGGAGCTGGACCTGAAAGCCGCCGCCCGCAGCGTGGGCGAAAAGAGTGTGGCCATGATCCATGTGGCCGATATCAACAAGGTCACCGGCTATGTGCGCGGCGGATGCAGCCCGGTGGGCATGAAAAAGCAGTATAAGACTGTCTTTGACGAGAGCGTGCTGGCACAGGAAAAGGTCTATGTTTCCGGCGGACGCATCGGCACACAGGTGTGCTGCGCCCCGGCCGACCTCATCCGCGCTGCACGGGCCACGACGGCGAAGATCATCTTCTGAGATAAGCGGGCTCTTGGCGGGATGGAGACTTGTCGGCGTTGCTGTAGGGAACGCATTCATGCGTTCCGTTCGCTTCCCGGCAGATGGCTCCTTCCCTGCGGAGCGGATGAATCCGCTCCCTACGGACATACCAGAAACTTCCTGCATGACGGATAGGACAAAAGTCCGTCTATTTCACAAAAGTTCGCACAAGCTATTTTACCGAAAATATACTCAAACCATAAGTCATACTTAAAAAGAAAAACGATGTCGAAACTGCACAAAACTTTCGAAAGTTTTTTGGCGGCATGAGAACACAAGGGAGAATTTGCGCAAACGCTCTTTGCAAAGCGTTTCTTTTGCCGTAAACTGTATGTAGCACAGAGACGGCCCCCAAAAAATGGGTGCTGCCGCCGTCTGAAAATGCACACAGAAACGATACTGCGGAGGGAAACTTCAATGAAGAAGATGCTGCCGGGTCTCATGAGTCGAAATCACATTCGGGCATGTCAGGGGCATCGTGCAGCTTTGAGCGGAACTCCGGGAAAGTATACGCAGAACTAAAGGCCGTGGTGCGGGTGTACCACAGCCTTTTTTGTTTGCCCTGTTGGACATGGAAAGAGAGGGTTTGAAAAATGATTCGTAAAGTTGCTGTGATCATGGGTTCGGACAGCGATTGGCCGGTGGTGAAGGGTGCCTGCGCCCAGCTGAAAGCGCTGGGCATCCCCTTTGAGGCCCACATCCTGTCGGCTCACCGCACCCCCGCCGAAGCGGCGGAGTTCGCAAAGAACGCCCGCGCCAACGGTTTCGGTGTTATCCTCTGCGCGGCAGGCATGGCAGCCCATCTGGCTGGTGCCTTTGCGGCCAACACCACTCTGCCGGTGATCGGCATCCCCATGAAGGGCGGTGCAATGGACGGTCTGGACGCCCTGCTGGCGACTGTCCAGATGCCCAGCGGCATCCCGGTGGCGACGGTGGCCCTGAACGGTGCCAAGAACGCTGCATGGCTGGCTGCAGAAATTCTGGCCCTGAGCGACGATGCTCTGGCCGAAAAGCTGGCTGCAGAACGCACCGCCATGGCCGCACAGATCGCCGCCAAAGAGGAAAAATTACAGGCAGAGATCGCGGAGCTGTAATCGCCCTCTCAGGCGCTTTCGCGCCAGCTCTCCCAAAAGGGAGAGCCAAGAACGTGAAGGTGAAGCTCTTGCCTCTCCCTCTGGGAGAGGTGGCACGGCGAATGCCGTGACGGAGAGGGCGAGCCGCGTTAAAGTCAAAAGGAGAACCAATGTCTGATTTTGCATATCCGCTGCACGAAGAATGCGGCGTTTTCGGCATCTATGACCGTGCCGGCACCGAGGATGTGGCCGCTGCTGCTTACTCGGCCTTGTATGCTCTGCAGCACCGTGGTCAGGAGAGCTGCGGCATCGCTGTCAACGACGACGGCGTCATCAACGGCCACCGGGATCTCGGCCTTGTGAACGAGGTGTTCACCCCGGAAGTTCTGGGCAGCCTTTCCAAGCCCACGGCACATATGGCCACCGGCCATGTGCGCTACGCCACGGCGGGCAGCCGCGTGCGTGCCAACGCGCAGCCCATGATTGTCCGCCATGGCCGCGGCACCATGGCCCTGTGCCACAACGGCAACCTGACCAACGCCATCGAGCTGCGCCGTCAGCTGGAAAACGAGGGTGCCATCTTCCACGGCTCCTCGGACACCGAAGTCATCTGCTACCTCATCACCCGCAACCGCCTGCGCATGGGCAGCATCGAGATCGCCATCAGCAAGACCATGGATGTGCTGGAAGGCGCTTACAGTCTGGTGGTCATGTCGGCCACAAAGCTCATTGCAGTGCGTGACCCCCGCGGCTACCGCCCGCTGTGCATCGGCACCCTGCCCGGCGGCGGCTACGTCTTCGCCAGCGAGAGCTGTGCACTGGACGCCGCCGGTGCCACCCTGCTGCGGGATGTGGAGCCCGGCGAGACCGTAGTCGCTGACACCAAGACCGGCGAACTGCGCAGCATCAAAGACCACTGCGGACGCCCGGACACTCAGATGTGTGTGTTCGAGTTCATCTATTTCTCCCGCCCGGACAGCGTCATTGAGGGCTGTTCGGTGCATGAAGCCCGCAAGCAGGCGGGCCGGTTCCTGGCGCAGGAGCACCCTGTGGAGGCCGATGTGGTCATCGGTGTGCCGGATTCCGGTCTGGACGCAGCCCTCGGCTACTCGCAGGAGAGCGGCATCCCCTACGGCATCGGTTTCATTAAGAATAAGTACATTGGCCGCACCTTCATTCAGGGCAGCCAGAAGCAGCGCGAGAACAGCGTGCGCATCAAGCTGAACGTCATTTCCAGCACGGTCAAGGGCAAGCGCGTGGTGCTGGTGGACGACTCCATCGTGCGCGGCACCACCTCCGCCCGCATCATCAAGCTGCTGCGGGACGCCGGTGCGACGGAAGTGCACTTCATGGTGTCTGCGCCCCCGTTCAAGTATCCCTGCTACTTCGGCACCGACATCCCGGATCAGAAGATGCTGGTGGCCACCGGACGCACTGTTGACCAGATCAATGAGATCATCGGGGCCGACACGCTGGGCTATCTGTCCACGGAGCATGTGGTGCAGCTGGCCAAGAACGCAAAATGCGGATTCTGCACCGCCTGCTTCACCGGCGAATATGCCGTGAAGCCGGACGAGGTGCTTTCCACCGATATTCACGAACGCCACCTGAACGACCGTCCCAAGGACGAGAAAAAGTTAGGAGAGTAAGACCATGGAAAAGAGCTATTCTGAAAGCTATGCAGCTGCCGGTGTGGACATCACTGCCGGTTACCGCTCCGTTGAACTCATGAAGCAGTATGTGGCCCGCACCATGAACGAGCACTGCATCGGCGGCCTGGGCGGCTTCGGTGGTCTGTTCGAGCTGGACTGCACTGGCTACAAGCACCCGGTGCTGATCTCCGGCACCGACGGCGTGGGCACCAAGCTGAAGATCGCCATGATCATGGACAAACATGATACTATCGGCATCGACTGCGTGGCCATGTGCGTCAATGACGTCATCTGCGCCGGTGCAAAGCCGCTGGTCTTCCTCGACTACATCGCATGCGGCCGCAACATTCCCGAGAAGATCGCCGAGATCGTCAAGGGCGTGGCTGAGGGCTGCGTGCAGGCTGACTGCTCTCTGGTGGGCGGCGAGACCGCTGAGCACCCGGGCATGATGCCGGAGGATGAGTACGATCTGGCCGGCTTCACCGTGGGCGTCGTGGACAAGGAAAAGATCCTGAACAACGACACCATGAAGCCCGGCGATGTCATCATCGCTCTGCCTTCCACCGGTGTGCACTCCAACGGCTTCTCGCTGGTGCGCAAAATTTTTGACATCGACGGCAACCCCGACGTGCTGCACACTGCTCCCGCAGAGCTGGGCGGCAAGACTCTGGGCGAAGCCCTGCTGGCTCCCACCAAAATTTACGTCAAGCCCGTGCTGAAGGTGCTGGAGGAAGTGGACGTGAAGGGCATCTCCCACATCACCGGCGGCGGCTTCTATGAGAACATTCCCCGCAGCCTGAAAAAGGGCTGCTGCGCACGCATCAACAAGGCAGACGTCCGCACCCCGGCTCTGTTCCACCTGATGCAGAAGACCGGCAACATCTCCGAGCACGACATGTTCAACACCTTCAACATGGGCGTGGGCATGGTGCTCACTGTGCCCGCCGAGCAGGCAGACAAGGCGCTGGACATTCTCCATGCAAACGGTGAGCCGGAAGCTTACCGTCTGGGCGTCATCGCAGAAGGTGAGGGCGTGGAGCTGTGCTGAACATTGCAGTTTTAGTCTCCGGCGGCGGCACCAACCTGCAGGCCCTGCTGGACAGCGAAGCCCGCGGCGAAAACCCGAACGGAAAGATCACCCTCGTGGTGGCATCCAAGCCCGGTGTCTATGCGCTGGAACGCGCGGCAAAGGCCGGCGTGGAAAGCTGCGTGGTGCGCCGCAAGGATTACACAAGCAGCGAGGATTTTGACGCTGCGCTGCTGAAAACGCTGAAAGAACACGAGATCGATCTGGTGGTGCTGGCAGGCTTTCTGTCCGTGCTGGGCCCCAGCGTCATCGAAGCTTATCCCCGCCGCATCCTGAATGTGCACCCGGCACTGATCCCGTCTTTCTGCGGGCCCGGCATGTACGGCCTGCGCCCCCACGAAGCGGCTCTGGCCCGTGGCTGCAAGGTGACCGGTGCCACTGTCCACTTCGTCAACGAGGAGTGCGACGGCGGGCCCATCCTGCTGCAGAAGGCCGTGGACATCCTGCCCGGCGACACCCCCGAGGTGCTGCAGAAGCGCGTGATGGAGCAGGCCGAGTGGAAGCTGCTGCCCAAGGCAGTGGCCATGGTGTGCAGCGGAGAAATTCAATAAAATGACTCCTTCAGTCTCGCTTTGCTCGACAGCTCCCTCACGGAGGGAGCCTCTGGCGAAGAGGAAAAGCTGATCGTACTGCCAAGGCCTCCCTCCTAGAGGGAGGTGGCATCGCGTGAGCGATGACGGAAGGAGTTTCCATAATAGGAGATTTGAAATGGAAAAAATCAACCTGAACGAATATCTTGCTTCCAACGAGTACCCCGGCCGCGGCATTGCAGTGGCAAAGGCCCCGGACGGACGGCAGATGTTCATCGGCTATTTTATCATGGGCCGCAGCGAGAACAGCCGCAACCGCGTGTTTGACCCCGTCCCGGAGCGCGGCGGCATCTGCACCATCGCAGCTGACCCCGCCAAGCTGGAAGACCCCAGCCTCATCATTTACAATCCTGTGCTGACGCTGGGCAAGACCCACATCGTCACCAACGGCGACCAGACCGACACCATCTATGACGGCATGAGCCGCGGCAAGAGCTTTGCCGACAGCCTGCGCACCCGCACCTTTGAGCCGGACGGCCCCAACTACACCCCCCGCATCTCCGCTGTGGTGTATGAGGACGGCAGCTATCAGATGAGCATCCTCAAGTCTGCCGACGGCAACGGCGACAGCGTGCAGCGCTATTTCTTCGATTATCCCCAGCCCGTGGCAGGCGAGGGCCATTTCATCAGCACTTACAAGCACAACGGCAATCCCATCCCCAGCTTTGAGGGTGAGCCCCTGCGTTTTGCCTGCCCCCGCACCATCGGCGACTTTGCACAGGGCCTGTGGAGCAGCCTGAACAACGACAACAAGGTCAGCCTGTTTGCCCGCGTCATAGATCTCGAGACCGGCGAAAGCGGCGACATGATCTTCAACAAATACGACGCCGTGTGCAGCGACCTGGACGACCCCGAGGAGCCGGAACTGCTGCCCGAAGAGCTGGAACTGCTCAAAAAGCTTGACGCCGAGGAAGAATAAGACTAAAACAGTAGAGGAACCCGAAAGCATAAGGAGGATGCACCCATGAATGAACTGGCATTGAAGTACGGCTGCAACCCGAACCAGAAGCCCAGCCGCATTTATATGGAAGATGGCTCTGACCTGCCGGTCACCGTGCTGAACGGCAAGCCCGGCTACATCAATTTTCTGGACGCGCTCAACTCCATCCAGCTGGTCAAGGAGCTGAAGACCGCCTGCGGCCTGCCCGCGGCGGCTTCCTTCAAGCATGTGTCCCCGGCGGGCGCGGCTCTGGGCCTGCCCCTGACCGATGTGGAGCGCAAGATGTACCACATTGCACCGGATATGGAGCTGTCTGAGCTCGCCTGCGCCTACGCCCGTGCACGCGGTGCCGACCGCATGTCCTCCTTCGGCGACTGGATCGCCCTGTCGGATGTGTGCGATGCGCCCACTGCAAAGCTCATCCAGCACGAAGTGTCCGACGGCATCATTGCCCCGGGCTACGAGCCGGAAGCATTGGCGATCCTGTCCAGCAAGAAGAAGGGCAATTACAATGTGGTCGCCATCGATCCCGACTACAAGCCCGCACCCATTGAGCACAAGCAGGTGTACGGCATCACCTTTGAGCAGGGCCGCAATGAGCTGGTTATCAACGCCGACACCATGCTGAACAACTGGGTCACCGAGAACAAGGATATCACCGACGAGCAGAAGCGTGATCTCGTCATCGCCCTCATCACCCTGAAATACACGCAGTCCAACAGCGTGTGCTACACCTACCACGGCCAGACCATCGGCGTGGGCGCAGGCCAGCAGAGCCGCATCCACTGCACCCGTCTGGCAGGCCAGAAGGCCGACAACTGGCAGCTGCGCCACATGGACAAGGTGCTGAACCTGCCCTTCCGCGACGATGTGGCAAAGCCCAACCGCGACAATGCCATTGATGTCTATATCGGCGACACCCCCGAGGACGTTATCGGCGACGATGTGTGGGCCGAGACCTTCACCGAGCAGCCCGCCCCCCTGACCGCTGAGGAAAAGAAGGAATACCTGAGCAAGGTCACCGGCGTGTGCCTGGGTTCGGATGCGTTCTTCCCCTTCGGCGACAACATCGAGCGTGCCCGCCGCTCCGGCGTCACTGCCATCGTGCAGCCCGGCGGCTCCATCCGTGACCAGCAGGTCATTGACACCTGCAACAAATACGGCATCGCAATGGCCTTCTGCGGCCTGCGGCTGTTCCATCACTAAAAGTAGGCTTCCCCCTCGGGGGAAGCTGTTGCGTCAGCGACTGATGAGGGGAAGCGGTGGTAAGAAGCCGCTTTGACGAAACGGAATCGAAAGATAACTACCCCTCATCCGACATTGCTGCGCAATGCCACCTTCCCCCGTGGGGGAAGGCTAAGCAAGACGGGAAGGTGAATCAAATGAGCAAAAAAATTCTGGTGGTTGGCGGCGGCGGCCGCGAACATGCTATCATCAAGGCACTGAAAAAGAGCCCTGACTGCGGTGAGGTCTGGTGCGCACCCGGCAACGGCGGCATCAGCTACGATGCAAAGTGCAAGAACATCAAGGCTACGGACGTAGATGCTATGGTGGCTTTTGCAAAGGAAGAAGCCTTTGACTATGTGGTCGTTGCTCAGGACGACCCGCTGGCTCTGGGCATGGTGGACGCTCTGGCAGCTGTCGGCATCCCGGCCTTTGGCCCGGACAAGGCTGCGGCCCGCATCGAGGCTTCCAAGGTGTTCTCCAAAGACCTGATGAAGAAATACGGCATCCCCACGGCCAAGTACGAGGCTTTTGACGATCCCGCCAAGGTCATGGCGTACATCAAGGCCGAGGGCAAGTATCCGGTGGTCATCAAGGCCGACGGTCTGGCTCTGGGCAAGGGCGTGCTGATCTGCGAGAACGAGCAGCAGGCCGCGGACGGCGTGAAGGAGATCATGCTGGACAAGAAGTTCGGCGCTTCCGGAAACCACGTTGTGGTGGAAGAATTCCTCACCGGCCCCGAGGTCAGCGTGCTGAGCTTCACGGACGGCAAGGTGGTCAAGCCTATGGTGTCTTCCATGGATCACAAGCGTGCCAACGACCATGACACCGGCCTGAACACCGGCGGCATGGGCACCGTTGCTCCGAACCCCTACTACACCCCGGCCGTTGCCGCCGAGTGCATGGAGAAGATCTTCCTGCCCACCATCAAGGCCATGAACGCCGAGGGATGCCCCTTCAAGGGCTGTCTCTACTTCGGCCTGATGCTCACTCCGGACGGCCCGAAGGTCATCGAGTACAACTGCCGCTTCGGTGACCCCGAAACGCAGGTGGTTCTGCCCCTGCTGGAAGGTGACCTTTTGCACATCATGGAAGCCTGCACCAATGGAACGCTGGAAAACGAGGATGTCAAGTTCTCGGACGGCGCTGCAGCCTGCGTTATTCTGGCTTCCGGCGGTTACCCTGTGGCCTATGAGAAGGGCAAGCCCATCTCCGGCCTGACCAACGGCCAGCTGCCCGGCGAAGAGAACGTCACGGTCTACCACTCCGGCACGGCCCTGACCGAGGACGGCACCCTCGTTACCAACGGCGGTCGTGTGCTGGGCGTTACCGCCACCGGCCCGCGCCTGACCGCAGCCCTGACCCACGCCTACGAAGCAGCCGAGAAGATCAGCTTCGAGAAGCTGCACAAGCGCAGTGACATCGGCCTGCGGGCACTGAAAGCGCTGGCGGAGAAGAACTAAAACTCCTTCCGTCATCGCTGCGCGATGCCACCTCCCTCATGGAGGGAGGCTCTGGCGGAGAGGGAAGCGTTTCGGTTCTGCCAAGGGCTCCCTCTCCGAGGGAGCTGACGCAGCGTTAGCTGCGACTGAAGGAGTTTACAATACAAAGGGGGATACTTACCCATGGTCTATCGTATTTATGTGGAAAAAAAGCCCGGCTTCGATGTGGAAGCCAGCGGCCTGAAAAATGAGCTCACCAGCCTGCTGGGCGTCAAGGAGCTGTCCGGCCTGCGTCTGCTGAACCGCTACGACGTCGAGGGTATCGACGAAGCACTGTTCAATCAGTGCGCCAACACCGTGTTCAGCGAGCCGCCGGTGGACAACACCTATGCTGAGCTGCCCGAGCATGAGGGCGAAGCTTTCGCTGTGGAGTACCTGCCCGGCCAGTTCGACCAGCGTGCGGATTCTGCTGCTGAGTGCATCCAGCTCATCAGCCAGGGCGAGCGCCCGCTGGTGCGCTCTGCCCGCGTTTACCTGCTGGAAGGCCAGCTGACCGACGAGCAGGTGGCTGAGATCAAGAAGTATGTCATCAACCCGGTGGAGGCCCGCGAAGCTTCTCTGGACACCAAGGCCACTCTGAAAATGGAGTACCCCGTGCCCGCCCCGGTGGCTGTGCTGAATGGCTTCAATGAGCTGGACGAGGAAGCCCTGAAAAAGTTCATCGAGGAAAAAGGTCTGGCCATGGACCTGGGCGATATCGAGTTCTGCCAGAAGTATTTCCGTTCCGAGCACCGTGACCCCACCATCACCGAGATCAAGATGATCGACACCTATTGGTCCGATCACTGCCGCCACACCACCTTCGGCACCATTCTGGACGATGTGCAGATCGATGACGCCGTGGTGCAGGCCGCATTTGACCGCTACATGGCCATGCGTGAAGACCTGGGCCGCACCGAGAAGCCCCGCTGCATGATGGATCTTGCCACCATCGGTGCCAAGGAGCTGAAGAAGCAGGGCATCCTGAAAAACCTCGACGAGTCCGACGAGATCAATGCCTGCACCGTCAAGATCAAGTGCGACGTCAACGGCAAGGATGAGGACTGGCTGTTCCTGTTCAAGAACGAGACCCACAACCACCCTACCGAGATCGAGCCCTTCGGCGGTGCAGCAACCTGCATCGGCGGCGCCATCCGTGACCCGTTGTCCGGCCGCAGCTACGTCTACCAGGCCATGCGCGTCACCGGCGCGGGCGACCCGCTCAAGCCCGTCAGCGAAACGCTGCCCGGCAAGCTGCCCCAGCGCAAGCTGGTGACCACCGCTGCCGCAGGCTATTCCTCTTACGGCAACCAGATCGGTCTGGCTACCGGTCAGGTGGATGAAATTTATCATCCCGGCTATGTGGCAAAGCGCATGGAGATCGGTGCTGTTGTGGGCGCAACTCCCGCTTCCCATGTGCGCCGCGAGTGCCCCGCCCCCGGCGACATCATCGTGCTGCTGGGCGGCCGCACCGGCCGTGACGGCGTGGGCGGCGCTACCGGCTCTTCCAAGGCTCACAAGCTGGACAGTCTGGAGCACTGCGGCGCAGAGGTGCAGAAGGGCAACGCCCCCATCGAGCGCAAGCTGCAGCGTCTGTTCCGCCGTGAGGACGCCTGCCGCATGATCAAGCGCTGCAACGACTTCGGCGCAGGCGGCGTGTCCGTTGCCATTGGTGAACTGGCCGACGGCCTGTATATCGACCTGAACAAGGTCACCAAGAAGTATGAGGGTCTGGACGGCACCGAGCTGGCCATCAGCGAGAGCCAGGAGCGCATGGCTGTGGCTCTGGCCCCCGAGGACGTGGACAAGTTCATCGCCCTTGCCAACGAAGAGAACCTCGAGGCTACCCCCGTGGCAAAAGTGACTGCTGAAAAGCGCCTGAACATGGTGTGGAACGGCATGTCCATCGTGAACATCAGCCGCGAGTTCCTGAACTCCAACGGTGCCGAGAAGCACCAGAAAGTTCATGTGGAAAAGGCCACTGTCTGGCAGCCCCAGTGGGAGGGCCTGACCTTCAGCCAGAAGATGAAGAACATGGTGGGCGACCTGAATGTCTGCAGCAAGAAGGGCCTGTCTGAGCGGTTCGACTCCACCATCGGCGCAGCCACTGTGCTGATGCCCTTCGGCGGTGCATATCAGCTGACCCCGCAGAATGCCATGGTGGCAAAGCTGCCCGTGGACGGCGAGACCAACACCTGCTCCGGCATGGCATGGGGCTACAACCCCTTCCTCATGAGTGCCAACCAGTATGTGGGCGCACGTCTGGCCGTGGTGGAAAGCGTCACCAAGCTGGTGGCCGCCGGCTTCCGCTATGAGGATGCATACCTGACTTTCCAGGAATACTTTGAGCGTCTGGGCACTGCCCCGGAGCGCTGGGGCAAGCCTGTGGCTGCTCTGCTGGGCGCGCTGGACGCACAGATGGGTCTGGGCATCGCATCCATCGGCGGTAAGGACAGCATGTCCGGTTCCTTTGAGCAGCTGGACGTGCCCCCGACGCTGGTGTCCTTTGCCACTGCCATCGGCAAGGCCAACAAGGTGGTCTCCACCGAGTTCAAGAAGCCGGAGAGCACCGTGGTGCTGATCCGGCCCATCATTGACCCGGAGACCGGCTGCCCCAACTTCTTCTCCCTGAAGGCAAACTACAAGATCGTGGAAGACATGATCGAAGCCGGCATGGTGGCTTCTGCTTCCTCTGTGGGCTACGGCGGCATTGCCGAGGCGCTGTTCAAGATGGGTCTGGGCAATCACATCGGTTTCAAGATGCGTGCCGACAAGGCTACCCACGACATGTTCCAGCCCATGTATGGTTCCATCATTCTGGAAATGGTCTCCGATTCGCCCGCCGGTGAGATCTTGGGTGAGACCACCAAGGAATACACCTTTGAGGCCTGCGGCGAAACGCTGGATATGGTCGAGCTGCAGGAGATCTGGGAGAAAAAGCTTGAGCCGGTGTACCCCTACCGCAAGGCAGGCTCCACTGTGGAGAAGATCAGCGGCAGCCTGAAAGCTCCCGCTGCACCCAAGATCGGCGTGGCAAAGCCCAAGGTCATCATCCCGGTGTTCCCGGGCACCAACTGCGAGTACGACACGGCCAAGGCCTTTGCCCGCGCCGGTGCCGACCCTGAAATTTTGGTCATCCGCAACCTGACCCCTGCCGATGTCACCGAGAGCTGCAAGGCGCTGGTCAAGGCCATCGATAACAGCCAGATCGTCATGCTGCCCGGCGGCTTCTCCGGCGGCGACGAGCCGGACGGCAGCGCAAAGTTCATTGCATCCTTCTTCCGCAGCCCGGAAGTCACCGAGGCAGTGCGTCGCCTGCTGCAGCAGCGCGACGGCCTGATGCTGGGCATCTGCAACGGCTTCCAGGCCCTTATCAAGCTGGGTCTGGTGCCTTACGGCGATATCCGCCCCATCACTCCTTATGACCCGACCCTGACGTTCAACACCATCGGCCGTCACCAGAGCATGCTGGTGCGCACCCGCATCGCGTCCACCGGCAGCCCGTGGCTGAGCAAGTGCGAGGTGGGCGACCAGTTCACCGTGGCCATCAGCCACGGCGAGGGCCGTTTCGTGGCTCCGCAGGAGGTGCTGGACACCCTCATCAAGAATGGCCAGATCGCCACTCAGTATGTGGACATCGAGGGCAGCCCCACCATGGATCAGCGCTACAACCCCAATGGCTCGGTGCTGGCCATCGAGGGCATCACCAGCCCGGACGGCCGCGTTTTCGGCAAGATGGGCCACTCGGAGCGCAGCGGCGAGTATCTGTACAAGAACGTCACCGGCGACAAATATCAGCCGATCTTTGAGGGCGGCGTGGACTATTTCAAGATTTGATGGTAAAATAAAAGCGTAGAAGCCTTCCCCCTTGGGGGAAGGTGGATGCGACCAGAAGGGAGCAGACGGATGAGGGGCAGCTGTGTGAGATGCCGATTTTGAAAGCGGGATCAAGCGGTTACTACCCCTCATCAGTCGCTTGCGCGACAGCTTCCCCCGAGGGGGAAGCCTAAAATGAACCCTCAGGAGGAATAACTAAATGTCTCAGCATGATCGTTATATCAGCCCCTTTTCCACCCGCTATGCTTCGGACGAGATGCAGTATATCTTCTCCGATGACAACAAGTTCCGCACCTGGCGCCGTCTGTGGGTGGCGCTGGCCCGGGCTGAGATGGATCAGGGCCTGACCAATATCACCCCCGAGATGGTGGCCGAGCTGGAAGCCCATGTGGACGACATCAATTATGAAGTCGCCATCGAGCGCGAAAAGCTGGTGCGCCACGACGTGATGAGCCACGTCTACGCCTACGGCCAGCAGTGCCCCAAGGCGGCGGGCATCATCCATCTGGGTGCCACCAGCTGCTATGTGGGCGACAACACCGACATCATTGTGATGCGTCAGGGCCTTGAGCTGGTGCGCAAAAAGCTGATCGGCGTGCTGGCAAAGCTGGCCCGCTTCGCCGAGGAGTACAAGGACATGCCCTGCATGGCTTACACCCACTGCCAGCCCGCCCAGCCCACCACCGTGGGCAAACGTGCCACCCTGTGGGCCAACGAGCTGGTGATGGACCTGCAGGAGATCGACCACCGTCTGGCAACCTTGCAGCTGCGCGGCGTCAAGGGCACCACCGGCACGCAGGCTTCCTTCATGGAGCTGTTCAAGGGCGACGCCGAAAAGATCCGAGCTGTGGATGCTTCCATCGCCAAGGAGATGGGCTTTGCACCGGATGCTGTCATCCCGGTGTCCGGCCAGACCTACAGCCGCAAGGTGGATGCATTCATCCTGAATGCACTGGCAGGCATCGGCCAGAGCTGCATGAAGTTCGCCACCGACCTGCGTCTGCTGGCCAACTTCAAGGAGATGGAAGAGCCCTTCGAGAAGAACCAGATCGGTTCCTCTGCCATGCCCTACAAGCGCAACCCCATGCGCTGTGAGCGCATCTGCGCTCTGAGCCGCTACCTGATGGTGGACGTGCTGAACCCCAGCTTCACCACCGGCACACAGTGGTTCGAGCGCACGCTGGACGACAGCGCCAACAAGCGCGTCGCCATGGCTGAGGGCTTCCTTGCCACCGACGCCATCCTGAACATCATGCTCAACGTCACCGACGGCATCGTGGTGTACCCGAAGGTCGTCCGCAGCCGTCTGATGGCCGAGCTGCCCTTCATGGCCAGCGAGAACATCATGATGCAGGCCGTGGAAAAGGGCGGCAACCGTCAGGAGCTGCACGAGCGCCTGCGCCAGCACGCCATTGCTGCAGGCAAGCAGGTCAAGGAAGAGGGCCTGCCCAACGACATGGTGGATCGCATCGCCGCCGACCCGGCTTTCGGCCTGACCAAAGAGGAGATCGTGGCGGGCCTTGTGCCGGAGAACTTCGTGGGCCGTGCACCCCAGCAGGTGGAAGAGTTCATTGCCAATGTGCTCAAGCCCATTTTTGACGCCAACCCCGATGCTGTGGAGCAGCACGCAAGTCTGAGCGTCTGATCTTAAATGCTCTCCGCCTGCGCTCTGAGCATAGACAGCGGAATTGATGCTTTATTTTGCAAGAAGGAGAAGCCAGCGGGCTTCTCCTTCTTGCTTTTTCACGAAAAGGGCCGGAAAGAACTCCTTCAGCCGCACTTCGTGCGTCAGCTCCCTCTGAGAGGGAGCCTCTGGCGAAGAGACAAAGTTTACCGTACTGCCAAAGCCTCCCTCATTGAGAAAGACTTCCCCCGGCCGGGGGAAGATGTCACACAAGTGACAAAAAGGGGAACAGCGGCATCGCGCAGCGATGACGGAAGGAGTTCTCTTGCGCAAATCTTTTTATCATGCTACACTAAATCCAAACCTATATAAAAGGAGAACCGCACTATGCGATTGGATAAATACTTAGCCGAGACGGCCCAGTGCACCCGCAGCGAAGCCAAGGCGCTGCTGTCGAAAGGCCGCGTGCAGGTGAACGGTGCTGTCTGCAAAAAAGGCGACACCCAGCTTAAAGACACAGATACAGTAGCCGTGGACGGACAGCCGCTGACTTATCAGCAGTTCGTTTACATCATGCTCAACAAGCCTGAGGGCGTGGTGAGCGCGTCCACCGACAAGCGGGACACCACGGTGGTCGATCTGGTGGGGGACGCCTACCCCCGGCGGCAGCTGTTCCCGGCAGGGCGGCTGGACAAGACCAGCACCGGCTTTGTGCTGCTGACGGACGACGGCGTTTTTGCCCACGACATCCTTGCTCCCAAACGTCATGTTTCCAAGACCTACACCGTTGTTATCGACACGCCGCTGACCGGGGAGATGAAGGCGGGCTTTGCGGCGGGTGTCACGCTGGCTGACGGCACAGCGCTTTCCCCGGCGGAGGTGGAAGCCCTTTCGCCGGACGGCCTGACTGTGCGGGTGGTGTTGAAGCAGGGGGTGTACCATCAGATCAAGCGGATGTTCGGCGTCTACGGCGCTGGAGTCAACGCGCTGCACCGGGACTCTATCGGTGCACTGGCCCTTGATCCGGCGCTGGAACCGGGCCAGTGGCGGGAGCTTTCCGCCGAAGAAGTGTCAAAAATTACCAGCTGAAAGAGCCCGCTTTTCACCCGTTTTTCAAAAAAGCAACACATTTTGCCGCTACAATAGACACCGAGAACCACGCAAAAAGGCACTTTTTTGGCCTGAAAGCACCCCGAAAGATAATATTCACAAGAAAAAACAATCTTTTTTGTTGAAATATGTTGCAAAAGTAAATTCTTTTGTGTAAAATATAAAATGTAATGCAGCTAAATTGTTGAAAATCACAATCGGCTGCCGCTGCGGTTTGCACAAACGAGGAAAAGGGGTATCCATTATGGCCAATAGAGTATTTCAAAGCGTGATCTACCAGATGAAAGACGCGATCAACCGGGTGGTCGGCGTGGTGGATGAGACCGGCGCTGTTATTTCCTGCTCGGAGCTGAACCTGATCGGCGAGGTGCGCGAGGGCTTCATGGCGGAGCGTCTGACCGCAGGCGACCGCTTTGTGCGCGATGGCTACACCTACCAGCAGTTCTCCAGCGCCAAGCATAACGATTATGCCGTGTTCGTGGAAGGCGCGGATGAGACTGCGGGTCAGTTTGCTGCTGTGCTGTCCATCAGCCTGCAGAGCATCAAGCAGTATCACGACGAAAAGTTCGACAAGTCCAACTTCATCAAGAATGTGGTGCTGGACAACATCCTGCCCGGCGACATCTACGCCAAGGCCCGTGAGCTGCACTTTGCCACCGATGTGTCCCGTGTGGTGTTCATTGTGCGCGTGACCAGCGGCGGCGACATCTCTGCCTATGATGTGGTCAGCAGCCTGTTCCCCGACAAGCAGAAGGATTTTGTGTTCAACATCAGCGAGACCGACACCGTGCTGGTCAAGGAGATCCGCAAGGGCATCGACCGCACCGACATGGAAAAGCTGGCTGCCAGCATCGTGGACACCCTGTCCGGCGAACACTACATCAAGGCTGTGGTGGGCATCGGCACCCCGATCTCCAACGTGAAGGATCTGGCCACCTCCTTCAAGGAAGCCCAGATCGCCATGGAAGTGAGCAAGGTGTTCGACACCGAAAAGCAGATCATCCGCTACGACAACCTGGGCATTGCACGTCTGATCTATCAGCTGCCCACCACCGTGTGTGAGATGTTCCTGCGCGAGGTGTTCAAGCAGGGCAGCATTGAGAGCCTGGATCAGGAGACCCTGTTCACCATCCAGCGCTTCTTCGAGAACAACCTGAACGTCTCTGAAACCAGCCGCGGCCTGTTTGTGCACCGCAACACGCTGGTGTATCGTCTGGAAAAGATCAAAAAGCTGACCGGTCTGGATCTGCGTGAGTTCGACGACGCTATCGTCTTCAAGGTGGCGCTGATGGTCAAAAAGTACCTGTCCAACAACCCGGCCAAATATTGATGTTCAGCCGTGCGGGCCAAGGCCTGTCCGGCACAGAAACCGGCCGCTCGTCAACCGATGCTGGCCGGTTCTTTTTGCAGTTATGGATTGACTATCAAAAAATATTGATGTCAGGAGTATATTTTTCCCATGATAGACTTGGAACACGTCTCAAAGGAATATAAAAAGGGCGGGCCGCTGGCGCTGGAGGATGTCAACCTCCATGTGGACGACGGTGAGTTCGTCTTTCTGCTGGGCCATTCCGGCGCGGGCAAATCCACCCTGCTGAAGCTCATCCTGCGCGAAGAGCTGCCCAGCGAGGGCAAGGTGACCGTGCTGGGCAAGGATGTGGCCCATCTGCGCCGCCATCAGGTGCCTTATCTGCGCCGTCAGATGGGCATCATTTTTCAGGATTTCCGCCTGATCCCCACCATGACGGTCTATGAGAACATCGCCTTTGCCATGCATGTCACCAATGTGAAGCGCAAGGAGATCCGGGACCGCGTGGAGTACATGCTGGAGCTGGTGCATCTGGAAGACAAGGCCAGCGCCTACCCGGACACCCTGTCCGGCGGTGAGCAGCAGCGCGTGGCGGTGGCCCGCGCTCTGGCCCACGGCCCCAAGCTGGTCATTGCGGACGAGCCCACCGGCAACATCGACCCCGAGCTGAGCCTCGAGATGATGGAGCTGCTGGAGCGGGTCAGCGAAATGGGCATCACGGTGCTGGTGGTCACCCATGAGCACGAGCTGGTGCGTCAGTTCCATCAGCGTGTGGTCACCCTGAAAAAGGGCCGCATCATCTCGGATGTGCCGGCCGATCCCGAAGCCATCAAGGCACGGCCCGACCATCAGCGCCGTCTCTTTGAAGAAGACGAAGATGCCGGCACTGCAGAACTCACCGAAAAGGAGGCGGCCACCGTATGATGAAACCGTCTACCTTCTTTTTCCTCACCCGGCGCGGCGTGCGCAACCTGGGCAAGCACTGGGCCATGACGCTGGTGTGCATCCTGTCTCTCAGTGTCTGCATGACCCTGAACGTCTTTGCCAGCCTTGCAGAGGTGAACGTGGACAGCATGGTCAACTATCTGGGCAGCCAGAATGAGACTGTGGTCTATCTGGAACCCGAATGTGACGACGCCACGGCGCAGGCTGTGGGTGACAAGCTCGCTGCAATGGACGGCGTCACCGGTGTGAACTTCGTCTCCAAGCAGGACGTGCTGAACACCTACCGCAATTACATGCAGGATTATTCTTCCCTGTGGGATGAATTTGAGACTGACAACCCCTTCAAGGCAAACTATCGGGTCTCCATCAGCGACCTGAGCAAGATGGAATCCATGAGCCGCAAGATGCAGGCCATCCCGGGCGTGTACAGCGTCACCGCCCCGGTGGAGATGACTAAGGTCTTCGTGGAAGTGCAGCGCTCGGTCACCAAGGCGGGCCGCGGCATCGTGCTGGTGCTGATGATCGTCAGCATCATCACCGTGGGCAGCACCATCCGCCTGAGCGTGTTCGCACGCCGCCGCGAGATCGAGATCATGAAGTATGTGGGCGCTACCAATGCTCTGGTCACGCTGCCTTTCTTCATTGAGGGCCTGACCATGGGCCTGATCTCCGGCGCGCTGACTGCGGCGGTGAGCATCGGCGGCTACAATTACATGGTGCAGGCTTCCGACGGCCTTGGCGGCGTATGGGAGATGATCATGGGTCAGGCTCTGGTGCCGGTGAGCGCCGTGTGGCCCACCATCCTCACTTACAGCCTGGCAGGCGGTGCCATCGTGGGCGGACTGGGCAGCATGTTCTCCATCCGCAAGCACCTGAATGTCTGACCGAAAGGAGCCGAACATGAAAAAACCGACTCATGCAAAACCGTTCCGGTTCAAACTGCCCGGCTATGCTGCCCGGCACGCGAAGCCGGAACCGGCCAGAAACCGTGTTCTGCGGGGTGTCAGCCTGTGTGTGGCGGCGGTGTGCCTGCTGGCGAGCGTCACGGTGTATCCCGCTTCGGCGGCCACCAGCAAATCCAGCGTGGCTTCGCTGCAGAATAAGCTGGACAAGCTTTCTCAGTCTATCGACCAGCACAAAAAGGAACTTTCCGACGCCAAGAAAAAGGAAGAAGCAGCCAAGGCACTGGAAAGTGAGCTGACCGAACGGGTGGGCGTCATCCAGGATCAGATCAGCATCCTCAGCAGCCAGATCGCTCAGGTGCAGAACAGCATCGGCCAGACCGAACAGCAGATCAGCACCAAGGAGAGCGAGATCTCGGAGAAGGAGACCCAGATCTCTGAAAAGGAAGAAGAGATCGCGGGCCAGTGGGATGACTTTAAAAAGCACATGGCCGCCATGCAGGAGCTGCGGGACGGCGGCAGCGTGGCCATGCTCAGCGCCGTGAATGACCTTTATGAACTGCTGACCTTCAACGAGGTCATGCAGGACATCTCGGTGAAGGACACCGAGATCATGGACAACATGAAGGAAGCAAAGGCTGGATTGGAAGCCGACAAGGCCCAGCTGGAAAGTGACCGGGCAGAGCTGGTGAGCCAGCGCACCGAGCTGAAGAGCCAGAAAGCAGAGCTGGACAGCCAGAACAGCCAGATGCAGGCCAAGCAGAGCGAACTGAACAGCAGCATCTCTGCAGCTCAGATGTCGGCGGCAGACGCCAAAAAGGCGCAGCAGGCGGCACAGGCGGCCATTGAGTCCGACGAGCTGAACTATGAAGCTGTGAAAAAAGAGATCCAGAAGCAGATCGCTGCTGCAGCGGCCAGCAAGCCGCAGCTGAGCTTCACCGGCTTCATCTGCCCTCTGAAGAGCTACACTCGCATTTCCAGTGAGTATGGCTGGCGCAAGAACCCGGTGTCTGGCGTCAACAAGCTGCACGCCGGCATCGATGTCGCTGCACCTGCAGGCACGCCCATCTACGCAGCGGCCAGCGGCTATGTGCAGACGGCAGGCTGGTCCAGCGGCGGCTACGGCAACTATGTCATCATTTATCACGGCAAAATGTCGGACGGCACGGCTTACAGCACCCTCTACGGCCACATGAAGTCCGTGGCCACCAGTGCAGGCAAATATGTCAAGCAGGGTGAGCTCATCGGCTATGTGGGTTCCACCGGCAACTCCACGGGCAATCACCTGCATCTGGAGGTCTGGAAGGGCGGCAGCAAGGCGAACGCTGTGAACCCCCGCGGTTACATTCCGTTTAAGTAAGGAGTCTGGTTTCAATGAAAGAACAAAAACAAAAGCGCTGGCTGCGCATCGGCTGCCTGATCCTGGCGGGCGTGTTTGCGCTCTCACTGCTGGGCAGCGTGATCATGATGCTGCTGTACTGACAGGGGAGGAGCAAGCATGAACCGTAAGATCTCCGTGGGCATGGCAGTCACCATCGTGATCCTTGCCATGACCGTCACCTTTTCCATCACCATGCTGGTGGCCATGCGTCTGTTTGACAGCACGGTCAACAGCGTCAAGGAAAAGGAGAGCATGTACAACAAGATCGCTGAGGTGGATCGCTATGTCCGCAGCAACGATTACTACAACATCGACGAGACGGTGCTGTATGACCGTCTGACGGCAGGTTATCTGCTGGGTACCGGCGATAAGTACGCCCGTTACTACACCGCCAACGCATACACTGAGCTGATGAACATCCAGAGCGGCAAGATCATGGGCATTGGTGTGGAGCTTGGCATGGATCAGACCGGCTACGCCAAGGTGACCAAGGTTTACGAAGGCTCCCCGGCGCAGGAAGCCGGCATTGTGGCAGGCGACTATATCACCGCCATCGATGGCACCGACGTCAAGAGCCTTTCCGGTGTGGATGCGGTGCAGTCCCGCCTGCGGGGCGAGGCTGGCACCACGGTCAGCGTCACCTGGCTGGACAGCGAAGCTGCATCCAAAACGGCTGATTTGACCCACTCCGGCTACACCAGCACTACAGTGGACTATCAGATGCTGGACAATGTAGGCTACATCAAGATCCGGCAGTTCGACGGCACCACCCCCAGTGAGCTGGACTATGCGATCCGTTTTCTGACCACCAACGGTGCCCAGAGCCTTGTGCTTGACCTGCGTGACAACGGCGGCGGCGTGCTGGACGATGCCATCAGCTGCATTGATCTGGTGGCCCCGGAGGGCACTGTGGCCTATGCCGAGGATAAAAACGGGAACCGCACGGTCATCGGCAGCAGTGATGGCGAGAGCGAGATCGACCTGCCCATGGTCTGCCTGGTCAACGGCAACACTGCCAGCGCGGCGGAACTGTTCGCTGCCAGCCTGCGCACCATGTGCGGCGCACGGCTTGTGGGCACAACCACTATGGGCAAAGGCACCATTCAGAACAGCCCACAGCGCCTGTCGGACGGCAGCGCTGTGAGCGTCACAGTGGCAAAGCTCGTCTGCGGCGATGGCTCCAGCTTTGACGGCACCGGCCTGAGCGTGGATGTGGAGCGTGCCCTCAGCACGGAGGAAGCCGCTTCCATTTACGATTACACCCCGGAGACCGACCCGCAGGTACAGCGTGCCGTCAGCGCGGCACAGCAGCTCAGCGGCACCAGCACTCTGGGCGGCGTCAATGACGCGGCATCTTCTGCGGCTGCATCCGAAGCGGCCGACAGCACTGCTGCAGAGGAGGAGAGCGCTTCTTCGGAAGAAACGGCAGCTTCTTCTGAGCCCGAAGCTTCCAGCGAAGCTGCTTCCGATGAGGCATCTTCCAGCGCAGAATAAAGGTCTTTGTACCCTCGAAAATGCGGCTGAGACGCAGATGCCGTTTTCCGGATCAACTCCATTGTGAAAAGAGCAGCCCAGCCAGGCCCGCAGGCCTGGCTGGGCTGCCATATTAAAAAATATTTTCCGCTGAATATGCCTGGTGCGAACGCAGAGGGCATTTCAGATCGCAATCAGCAAAGAAAAGGATGGAATCTATGCCCGAACTGACCGACCTGTCGGTGATCCGTTCCCTGTGTGAAAAATATGATTTCGCATTGTCCAAGGGCTTCGGACAGAACTTTATCATAAACCCCGGTCTGCCCACCAAGATCGTGGATGCCAGCGGCGTAGATAAGCGCTATGGTGTCATTGAAATCGGCCCCGGCATCGGTGTGCTGACCAAAGAGCTTGCAAAACGCGCAGCTAAGGTGGTGTCCATTGAGGTGGACGAGCGCCTGCCGCCGCTGCTGGCCGAGACGATGGCTGGGGTGGATAATTTCAAGCTGGTATTGCAGGACGTGCTCAAGGTGGACCTGAAAGCTCTCATTGAGGCAGAGTTTCCTGGGATGCCGGTGGCGGTCTGTGCCAACCTGCCTTATTATATCACCAGCCCCATTGTCATGAAGCTGCTGGGCGACCGCCTGCCCATCGAGAGCCTGACCGTCATGGTGCAGAAGGAAGCGGCTGACCGTCTGGCTGCTGTGCCCGGCACCCGGGCTTCCAGTGCCATCAGCTGCGCCGTGAACTACTACGCCACCTCCAAAATGATGTTCACTGCGGCACCGGGCAGTTTTTATCCGGCCCCCAAGGTGACCAGTGCTGTGGTGCGCATGGACATCCGCCCCACTCCCGCCGTGCAGGTAGAGGACGAAGCCGGCTACTTTGCTCTGGTGCGCGCCGCCTTTGGCCAGCGCCGCAAGACCGCGGCCAATTCCATCGCCAGCGGTCTGGGTCTGCCTAAGGATGCCGTGACCGCGGCCATTGAAGCAGCAGACTTCGACGCCCGCATCCGCCCGGAAGCCCTCACGCTGGAAGATTTTGCAAAGATCCAGCAGGCCCTTGCCCGCTGAGTGTGGATCAATGAATTAAAAGAGCAGGAGCTTTGCGGCTTCTGCTCTTTTGCGTGTGGAAGGGCAGACTAAGGGCAAAAACTTTCCCGCCGCAGATATTGACAAGCCGGGCATTTTTTGGTATCCTATCAAAAGACCGGATGGTCGTGCTAGTGTGGCGCAATGGCAGCGCAACTGATTTGTAATGGCCAGAGGCCAAAATAGGGATAAAATTAACTGTCCAGATGTGAGGTTTCACGTCTGGGCATTCTTTTTTGTCTTGTAATCAGAGCACCACGCGCAATTGATTTCTACTGCTTAAGGTAGAATAGAACGCGCAACTTTAGCAGAAAAATAAGCGCTGACAGCACAAACTTCTTCCAATGCTGGGAATAACTGGAACTATAAAAATGGAGGAAGTTATACCATGAAACGCAAGATTCAGAAATGTACAACAGCAGAAACCATCGGCCTGTTAGAAGCATTTGAGGAATTCATTGAAGAAAAAGAGGCGCAAAATAAGAGTCGACAGACGATTCATAATTATCGCCAGACCTTTGAGGCATTCTGCAAATTCAACGGGTTTGACCGGAATACGGGGGTGGAATGCGTAACACGGAAAGTTTTTCTGGATTGGGTCAATGATATGGCGCAGGATAAAAAGCCTGTTACGGTCAACCACTATCTACGGGATGTTCGGGTGTTTCTCAACTGGTGTATGGATGAAGATCACCGCTACATCGAAAAGCCGTTCAAGGTGAAAGAAATGACGATGCAGGCCACCAAACCTAAGGCATTCAGTGAAGAAGATATTGCGCGTTTGATGGAAAAACCGGACCCGAAAGCGGACTTCCCAGAGTGGCGTACCTATGCAATCGTGTGCTGGATGATGGATAATGGAAGCCGGACAGAAACAGTGTGCAGCGCCAAGATGGAAGATGTGGATTTTAAAAACAAAGCGATTACCTTCTCTCACACCAAAAATCGGAAAGCACAGGTTGTTGGAATGTCTGATGCGCTTGCCGCGATCCTGAAGGAGTATATTCGGAAGTGGCGTTATGATGCAGAAGGAGAAGATTGGCTATTTCCCAATATTGGAGGAGAGCAACTGACGGGTAGTGGGCTGCGATGCGCGTTTAAGCGATATTGCTTGAACAGGGGCGTAAAGCAGCACAATGTTCACGGCTTGCGGCACACATTCTCGCTTTTTTATATTCGGAACAACGGAAACCAGTTCAAGCTGCAAAAGATATTGGGGCACTCGACCATGGAAATGACCCGGCGGTACGTCAATCTGGCAGCAGCTGACATTACGAGCGACTATGACCGGTTCTCACCGCTGGCGAATGCAAAGCGTAAGACAAGCCGGGCAAGGGTGATCCAGAGGGCAGAAGATAAGTGATCTGAAGCAGAACCTTAGTAGTAGGGGCAGTGTTGCAGTTATGGCAATGCTGCCTTTTTACAAGTAAACTTTTAAAAAATAATGTTGTGAAAATGGCTTGAAATGACTTAAAATAAACAACGATTTGTGCTATAATATATTTAATGAAAGGAGGGATGATCCAGAAGTTCGTAATGACCCTATAAAATGTGAGACTCAAAGGGCGCGCCGTGGACTAGCCCTTTTTTAATCAGTTCGCGGCAAATTATTTTATAGGGAGGTTCATTATGAACAAAGAAAAAGCTACCGAAGGAAAACACTGGCCGTTCAACGGGTTCTTTCTGAAACTCAGCAAAGCGCAGAAGGAATATGAGCAGGAGCAGCATATTGACCCGGCTTCGCTGACGGAAGAAGAGCGACAGCAAAAAATTCAGGAAATTCTGGATTATATGCACGCACCTCGCAAAAAGAAAAAAGAGGATGACGAAACGCTTGACCCCATTGTGCCGGAAGAGGAATCAGAAGCCGCCGGGACAGAAGCCGAACAGCCTACAAAACAGTATATGGCTGACCTGATTGGCGAGGATTACAAGAACTGGCATGGCATTGTACTGTTTGATGCGGGTACCAACTCCGGAAAAACCTATTTCATTCTGAAAGTCCTGCTGCCGTGGGCATATGAACATCGTAAGCATATCCTGATTCTGTGCAACCGGGAGGCTCTACGCAACCAGATTGAAAGAGAGGTATGCCGCTTGGGGCGTATCGAGGCCTCTTACTGGGAATATGACCCTGATCTCGGATATGAAGTCGAGAAACCAATAATCGAAAACAAGTATGAATACACCATTCGTGTGGAAACGTATCAGTGGCTGGAGACTTTTTTGCGGAGGGATGAGCAGGCAGCCAAGATATATCTGCGTACGTTTGCCTATATCGTGTCAGATGAATATCACTATATGATAACGGATAATGGCTTCAACGATTATGTGGATATGAGTTATGAGGCTATCAAAGAATTGACCGCGACAAAGACCTGCATTTTCATGAGCGCGACTGCCCATCTGCTATTTGACACATGGGAAAACCTTGGCAGAATCCCGGCGGGGCAGCATTATCGTCTGCCAGTAGATTACAGCTTTGTGTCGAGCGTGAAGTTCTTTTACTATGAAGATGAAGAAATTGATATCATCCGCCGGGTAAAACCGGGAGCGAAAATTCTTATCTTTGTAGATACCGTGGCAAAGCTGAGGAAACTTCGTGACCGATTGAGGCAGTATGGTGATCTGGATGTAGCCTGTCTGTGCTCCAAGTACCGTAAAGAAGCCAACGAGTTTGACAAACTGGAAGGTGTACTGAAGGATGCTGTCCTATTGCACCAGATTACACTGACAACATCTGTCCTCTATAACGGTGTGGATATCAAAGATCGCGCGTTAAAGTATATTGTCAGCGAGTTATGGAATCCGATCATCAATGCCCAGATTCTTGGTCGTAAGCGCCCATTGGACAAAGACGATACCTGTGCTGTTTACTTTATGCAGTACGGAAAGAAACGACTGAAAGATTTACGTCAGGCAATCAAAACATATCAGGTTGAACCAGTAGGAGAATTTCGTCGAAAAATCGGAAAACCTGATGAATGGCGAGAGTATCTTCACTGTGAAACGACGCAGTACATTCTGAACACGAGCCATAAATGCCGCACGGTTGTACTGGACGCATTAGAGGGACGCTATTGTCTGCGGAAACGTGCATATCTACAAGCGTTGCTGGAAAACTCCGTTCTCACTAAAATGGTGCGTTATGGTTACCAGGAAACGCTTCTGAAAGAGATTGACGAAAGCCTGCTTGCAAAGGTTGAACGCATGGAACAGCCGATTCTGGTTGACTATCTTGCTGAACATCTGAACGAGAAAAAGCCTTATAAGGATTGGCAACGGATTTTCTTTGAAATCGGCCATATTTACAATCAGGACGATAATCACTCGAAAAAATCCATGCCAAAGTTTGGAACAGCAGCCGAAGCAACCGCAAAATACGGCTATGAACTTCACACTCAGAAGGAAAACAATGGCGTATGGCGTGATAAGACTGTATGGTGGGTTACAAAATGCGAAAACAATTCACTCATTATATATTAAAGTGAAGGAAATTCGCACAAATGATACTGGTTATTTTCTTTGATTGATTCTTTGTTCTTTCTGCGGGCATCAAGCATTTTTACTGTGGCTGAAAAGGACACTTGGAAGCCACGGTGAAGATGGTTGATGAGCGCATCGAACAGTTGTAACAGCCAGAGCAGCGCGATGGATGTTGGAACTGTGAGAAGCAACGGAGCGCCAGCGGAGGCGCAGGATCAGAACACCGATTTGTAAGTAAACGCATAAAAGCCCTGCTACTCATAATCGAGCGGCAGGGCCTTTCCTTTGGGCGGTTTTATGTCATGCCCGGGACACGCAGAATTAGATTTCGTTGACTGCAAATTCCATCTTTTTGAACTCAGGCATATGTCCTTTAACGCTCGTCATAATGGGTACAAACGTGTCTTTGAAATGCTCTGCGGCTTCGCGTGTTTCAAATTGTTTCTCAAAAATCACTTTTGGAGCGGTTCCTAAATGAGAAATCATTTGAAATGCGAATTTATTTTCAGCCATAACGGGTACTCCTTAATTCACAAAGACAGACACGATGGAGAAAAAGACATACAGAATGAGAAGTCCTCCAAAGAGCAGCATACACCACCCGCAGCCAAGAGGACGTCCGTGCTCCCGGTCACTCTGAATGGAACTGTACATGGCATAATCAATAAAAGGATTGTGTTTGCGCGACATAGTATTTTCCTCCTGTAAGATGTTTGTGGTGTGTGTCTTTCGGATTGACTGTACTATGGCAGGTATAGTGTCCCATTAACGGGATTTATAAGTGCACTTTTAAAAATCAGGCATTTTTTTCGGCCAGATATTCCCGTATCATCCGTTCCAAGGTCGGTCGGGTAATGTTCAACGCTTCTGCCAGCTGCCCTTTGTTCATTTCCCGGCGAGTGTACCGGTCATACAGGATGGAGAAATTGTCAGGCACGGCAACCTTCTTTCTGCCCTTGTACACGCCGTTCCGCTTGGCAATGGCGATACCTTCCCGCTGCCGGTCCAGCAGGTTCTGCCGCTCGAACTCGTTGATGGCCGCAATCATGGTAAGCATCAATTTTCCGGTAGGCGTTCCGGTGTCCAGATTTTCCTTGTTGCTGACAAGATGCACTCCCTTAGTCTGCAACCGTTCCACGATCTCCAACAGGTCCTTGGTGCTGCGGGCAAGGCGGCTGAAGTCGTGGATATAGACCGTATCGCCCTCCCGCACATAGTCCAGCATGGCTTGGAGTTGGGGCCTGTCCATACTCTTTCCACTGATCTTTTCGGTGAACCACTTTTCGATGCTGTGCTTCTTGAGCGCTTCGATCTGGCGGGCTTCGTTCTGCTCTTCGGTGCTGACGCGGACGTATGCAACTCTCATAATGTTACCTCTCGGGATGGTATGAAAAATAGGGTCTGACTTGCCACAAATCATTGAAAAGAATGTGCAAACCAACCCTAAATTTCAAGGAAAGGAAGATATTTCGGTTATAAAATAGGGTGTACTCCAAATTAGAAGTACTGTGTAACGAGGAGCTCAATATTAGGATTGTCATTTCCTTCGATGGGGGGCAGCATAGAGGTTTATAATATCCTCTTCGTAGTATTCGATCTCACAGCGATACTCGTTGCTTGTGATATCCACTGTAGAACCGTTATTTGAAGGGTCATAAATGGCAATAGTAGAGCTTCCATTTTCGTGGTTGATAGAAACGCAATCAGACGGAAAGGCAACAAGGCATCGAATATCAGGGGTCGAACTTCTAATCTCAAGCCACACGCACCGAAAATTTTTTATAATAGAGAACACTTCAGATGCGGTCATAGTGGTAGTGACAGTAATATTCATCTCATTTTTCATCATAAATTCTCCTTTGATAAATCAGTGAATGCTGTTTTGTAAGTGCACTTTTAAAAAGCGTCAACGGTAATGGTGTTGCCCTCGGCGGTGGTGATCTCGTATTCCACGGTCTTGATATCCGGGAAGGTGAGCTTTTCGATGGCAAGGATGCTGTGCAGCGGGATAGTAAGTAAAGTGGTTCCGGCTATGATCTGAAGGTCTGTGCTGTTTCGCCGGGTGTGCATCCGGGTGTTTTGGAACGAAAGTGCTGCCCCGGTAAAAATGGCGCACACGCTGGCCATGCACTCAAAAGTTTCGCGGACAAAGGTGTCGATGGGAATTTTATAATCTGCCATAGTGGCCTCCATATATAAGATGGCACTACTCTCACTCGTGCCCTCGTTCTCTGTCCTGCTGTGATTTAGTCGGCCTTTACAAACATCTCCATGCAGTCGGCACAGATAACACGGACCTCTTTGGTACTGCGGATGATGGTGCCGCACTTGGAGCACATCCACCGCCGGGTGCTGCTCTTTGCTCTGGGCGGCTTTGGGGCACCGGTCTGGCTGCTGCCCGGGGTTTTGCTGCCGCTGCCTGTGCCGGTCATATCGGACCATGCAAGACGCTCGCCCATCTGGATATCCTGCCAGCCCTGAAAGATGATAAACTCTAACAGTTCTTCGGAAGGGCTTGTGATGGTCCAGCCGTACTTGTCGTGATGCGCAACAACCAGACCGTGGGCCTCTGCCTGCTCCTTGAAGCGCTTGTTATGATAGGTGCCGTTGTTGCTGGTGTCCTTGATGCTGTTCTCAAGGCAGTGCTCGTGTACCATCTCGTGCAGCAGCGTGGCGGCAGTGTCTTCAATGGGTCGGTCCAATGTGGCCGATGATATGTTGATCTCGTACTTGTTCTCACCGCCTGCCTGCCAGACCTTGGAACAGGTGATGTGACCGTAGGCAGAGGGAGTTTTTTTCAGGCTGATGATGGGTTCCGGCAGTTTGCCGTTAAAATAGTGCTTGTTGAGTTCCCGGAACATTTTTTCGAGCTGCCCGGCGGCGCGGCTGGTTTTGACTGTCTGCTTCATGGTAATTTTCTCTCCTTTGTACGTTGAGATTGCAAAAAGCCGGGACAACTGGTATAATGATGCTATCCCGGTGGGGATGCTCCTGGGGGTGGCTGAACGGCTACGGGTAGGGGCGCTTGTAGATGGGGTGGCTCATGGGGATGGATCTCCTGTTTTACGAGTGAAGTTTTAACAGCGGCGGGCTGTGATGGTAGTATACGCCTACTGTGCATAGTATGCAAGACGGAATACTGCACAAAGAAAATCGAGGTAAGTTGTGCAAAATGCATACTGTGCATAGTATGCGTGAAGACTTACACATATTATAGTAGGAGAAAAACATGGGCGGAAAGACGAGTACCGCGAGCCGAGCAAAATATAATGCCAAAACCTACGAACGACTTGCGCTGAATTTGAGAGTGGACAGTCCGCAAAGCAAAAAGGCGAT
Source organism: Oxalobacter sp. (assembly GCA_963615785.1). Classification (GTDB taxonomy): domain Bacteria; phylum Bacillota; class Clostridia; order Oscillospirales; family Ruminococcaceae; genus Faecalibacterium. The sequence goes on from CAVEID010000002.1 coordinate 313,579, forward strand.
TGAAGTAGCAGCGAAACAGGCAGGAGAAAGTGCAACTAGTTATGTTGTGGAAGCTGTTCGACTGCGGATGGAACAGGAAAAAACTACCGGCGGGGTGGTTGAAAATAGTGAAGGGGGGCATTTGACTTCTGAAATTGCTAGTTGCTTGCTTTCCCCAGATCAAGAAAAAGCATTAAAGGATGCAGTCAAAGATATTGTTTTGGATACTTCACCCAACCCCGAAAAGCGAAAAATGTTAAAAGCCGAGTTACTTCGCGTTGTAGAAGAAACCGTAAATGAATGCGACAAAAAATCCAAAAAACTTTTTTGGTGTGAATCTCTACTGTGAGCATAAAAATAAGCCTCTGCCTTTTTACGGGCAGGGGCTTTCGTTATGTCTGGGCAAAATAAAATCCCGGCGGGGATGAGCCACCGGGAAGGTTTGGATATTAGAGCCCAGAGGTGTTTTTTACCTCTTCATGGTTGGGGTCGGTATAAGAAATCACTATTGAGATGCCACTACCATCGTTAAGCATTCCGAGAGAGACTTCTGTTGTTTCAGTGTTCCAGACAGTTTGATAAACAGAGTAACCTAATTGCAATGCCACATCAGCATCGGCATACTGGGCAAGGCTGGAAATTTTTTTGATTTTATCAGAAGATGGTTTTCCGTATTTTTCTGTAAGACTGTCTTTTAATGTTTCGTAGGAAGTGATATAGAAGGAGGCGTTGCTGTAGGTGGTAGTTAAGTTATAAATGCCACGGTACAGTTTCCCGGCAGAGTCAAAGTCGTACATAATGTAGGTGTCATTTCCAGCAACACTTCCAGAATATAGCATGGTTAAACCATCTGTGGAAAGGCCCTCAAATTTTGCCGTTTCAAATTTATTGACAGTATCTTCATCATCACCCCAGAAACCGATACGGAAGTCACCATTACGGTCAGAAGCGTCTGTAGCCGGAATCTTATCCGCAGGGAGTTCATAGGCGAGAACGAGATTGTATTTATTATCGGTAAAACTGTAAAAATAAGATATTTTGTAATCATCGGCTGACCACTCTAGCCAAATATTTGTGTTGTCACCCGAAGACTCACTTTTGTCAGCAGTGGGGTCGCCGTAGACCTCTTTTAATTCAGCGATAAAATCAGAGGAGATGTCATCAAAAGGCTGGGATGAGTCATAGACAAAATTGGTTTTGCAGAGGAGTTCATCTTTAAAGATGAAGGCGCACTTTCCGGCGATAGAGTTATATTCAGTATTATAAAATACATAAGACTTTTTACAATCACCTGCAAAAGAGGTTTTATCAGGCGATTTTTTCATAAGAGTTTCAATATCGGCAGGAGTACTGGTCCATGTTGCATCTGAATATATAAAAGGATGAGATATAGATAGCGGAATTTCCTCGGTAGCAGAAACAGTAGAACTTACAGTAGCGGAATCAACTACAGTGTCAGAAGCAGAGGAGCAAGCGCATAACGAGAGTAAAATAGAAACGGAAAGCAAAGAGGAAAAGAAACGACAAATAGTAGCATAAATGTTCATAAGCCTGAACCTTTCTGTATTGTTTAGATGGAGTTACTTAGACTATTGTGTGGATTGCTGATATCACCAAACCAGATAGCAACAGCTGTACGGGAAATCACGGCAACTTCGATATTGCTTTTTGCGGTGTCCCAACGGTAAGTGCCATATTGAGGTTCGGCTTCGGAGGGAGTTCCTAATTTTTTAGTCAAAGATTCTACTATAGTATTGGCATCTTTAAAAGGGTCGTCGGTTCTGAAAAAAATCTGTACATAGTAGAATTTATTGTCCTGAAATATACAGGCTGCAGTTTCTTCCGAATCAAAGGATACGCCTTCAAAATTATTGATAGGGATAGAAAAAGACGTTTTAGAATCATTGGTGTCTTTATCATATTCGTAGCCAGCAGGATATTTCTTTTCAAAATTTTCGATGGAAGTCCCCCATCTATTGTTATCGAAATAGCCAAGAGAGGAATTATATCGCTGAAAGGAAAAATAGGCTGTCACACAGATAATGACTACAAGTAAAAAGAAGATAACACCACGAAAAGATTTGCGTTTGAAAAAAGAAGGATTGGCTGCTTTGGAGGTTGGTATAGATTGGGTAATATGGGTACCACATACTTTACAATAATGGGCGTCATTCTCGATAGGTGCGCCACAATTTTTACAAAACATGATCTCATGTTCTCCTCTGCAAGTATTATTTGATCTTTTTGTAAGTTACCTCGAGGCCTTTATCTGGGTGATACTTCCAAGTTATTGTGATCCCAAGGTCTTCGTATGTTTCCGTTTGTTTACCATCGCTGCTGGAGGTATGCCCCATATCAACAAAAAGAGATTCCGGACAACCGAGTTCCTGATTGATAGTTTCGATTGCCTTATAAGCGTCAACGTAAGCTAAGCCATTGTCGTCTTCATCAAAAGGGTTTGTGTCAATGGTCAAATAACTTCCGTCAGAACCAACGTTAGCCCAAGTAGAATGGCAGTATTCGTCATATAATTTTTTGAAGTTTGGACCGCTGCTTTTGTGCAAGAAAATACCTAATCCGATGATAATAAGTAAGAAAACAACAATAATAAGTACTATCTTTTTGAAATTTGATTTAACAGTTGGAACAGGAGTAGTTGAAATAACTTCGACAGATGGTGTGGAAGTATGATCAGTAGTTGAAGGCTCTGTAGTGGGGCTTTCGGTAAGAGGGGAGCCGCAAGCTGAACAAAACTTAGAATCTGCGTCAATGGGAGCACCGCATTTTGGACAATTCATATTGTTCCTCCTTAAGATGTTTGACAAAAATTGTGCTAAGTGTTGATACCAAGCTATCATACTTTTATCACGATGTCAAGCAATGGAGCCTAAAATGATAATGATAAATCAAAATTGCAACCTATACTGGACATAGGAGGCGATGGAGATGACTTCAGAACGGATTAAGGCACTACGAGAGGCCCGGGGCTGGACACAGGCAGAACTTGCCCGGCGGCTGAATATTACGCGCAATGGTGTCAACTCGTGGGAGCAGGGCCTGTCGATGCCATCTCCGGCGTGTCTGGTCGATCTGGCAAAGCTGTTTTCGGTGTCCACAGACTACCTGCTCGGCGTTGAACGGCTTGAAACAGTCAATGTAACGGGACTGAAAGAAGAGGATATTGCACTATTGGCACAGTTGGCAGACCGCCTGCGGGAAACTCGCTAAAGATAATATAAAAAGAACGAAAATAGGATGTTTTTACAGTGAGTGAAAAACAATAGCCCGGCGAAATAAAAGATAATATGATGCAAATAAATGACGATGATTCGATTGAAAATTAAAAATAAAGTGCGTGGAATGCCGGGGGATATTTAAAATGTACCTTTTAAGAAATGAAATAGATTATTGATATTGACAATCAGTTGCTTTTCTGATATCCTATTTCAGGACAGTTAATTTCCAGTAAGTCGTGAGAAGTTCTCAAAAATCAATCTGACCAATCAGTTGGTCAACTTAAGAGAATCAATTACGCACGGAAGAAAAATTAACGCGTCAGCGTTATAATGTTCGCTAGTGTGGCGCAATGGCAGCGCAACTGATTTGTAATCAGTGGGTTGCAGGTTCAACTCCTGTCACTAGCTCCAAGAAAAATCCTACGATTTACCGTTGAAATAACGGCGTATATCGTGGGATTTTTGCTTTTATATGCGTTGCAAAACACGCTGAAAGTGCGACAACAGTGCGACAAATCCCACAAAACAGCATCAAGTGCGACTATGTGCACCCCTGTTCTGTATGCCTTGCCCTATATCATACGGCTGTATAGTGGGCTGTTATATGCCCCTGCTATGGGCTGGGTGGGTGTCGTTAATTTTAACGAGACCCCTATTATTCCCCCGCTTATGAGGAAAAGGGGGGTCACAGAAGTGTGGAAAGGGGTGTGCGCAAAAATGAGCAGACCCCCAACACAAAAAAGTGTCAGCATCGCCACCGGTTGCGATGGGGTCAATCTGGCTGACTGCACCCGATCTATGCAACCGGCTCAAAATTGCGCTGGTACTGGATGCGCTCAAAATTGAGCGTAACCCAATTACGACCCTTTACGGGCAATAAGGGTATCGGGAAAAACGATACCCCTTGCACCTGTCCAGCTGATAGCACTATCACAATACTGTGACCATCCCGGCGGATTCCTGGCGAGGTCTATCCGCTTTTGGATGTACCCACTTTTGGGGATGCCTTTGCAGATACCGCCAAATCTAGCGGCATTGCATCGGCTTCGCTTCTCGCTGCGTGGGATGCCTGTGCAGATGGGCGGCAAACAGGCTTTTGGGGTCTAGCAATATACTTTCATTACTGGGCAAAGAAAAAGCGCAGAACCCGCTAAAACAAGGCTCTGCGCTGGTACTGTATGCTGTTCAGTGCTGGGGGCTGGGCTGGATGTTCAGCAGCTTCATAATAGCGGGATAATCGCCGCTGTGCTGTTCAAGCTGCTTGCCTAATGCTTCAATCTCCGGCTGGCTGCTCTGTGATACCCGGTCAATCAGAGCAACCACAATATCAATCACTTCCGGGTGCTTCTGGGCTTTGGCTCTAATCAGCTTTGCCATCTCGTTCACTTCTGCGGTACGCTTTGCGTTGTTCTGCTCGCTCATCTTGTATTGTCCTTTCTGCTGGCTTCTATATCTTGTGTTCGTTCTGGTTAAGCGTTCAACGGCTGGGTCATGGATTCGGGGAAGAAACTGGCTTTGTACGTCTGCCCATCACCTTTACTTGCGTAAATCAAGAGGACTTGGAAAGCGGCTTTTGCACCGTGCAGGACTTCACGCCCCTGTGCTTTCCAGTCTGCCCACGTCCGGCACTGTTCTTCAATCCCTGCATCCTGCTGGGCTTCTGCGATGCGCTGGGCGTTGATGGGTGCAGCCTTTGCGCTGTTCCATGCCCTGTGCAGACACTCGGCAAATGTGCCGATGTTCTTCTTGAACAGCTTCCATGCCTTGCGCATGATCTCCGAAAGATTGTACTTCATTTTTAAGACCTCGCTTTACTTTGCGGGTCAGCCTTGTTATAATGGGCTTGACCCTTTGGTGGGTTTGGCTCGGTGGATTCGTTGGTAGCGGTCACCGGGTCATTTTTCATATACAGCGGTGGGAGTGGGTTACTGTCTTAGCTGGCGTTATGCTCTTGCGCTCCCGGTACATCCTTCGCCCCTTGCCTTCCGGTCATGCTCCCTTGCTGTGTCTATATTATATCATGTTAAACCGTACAATACTATTGACGAATTGCACAATGTTAAACCGTTCAATCTGTGTATATTTGTACTGGTAAACCGTGCTTGATTATGGTATACTGTTAAACAAGAAGAATCACCGATTTATACGACAGGGGGCTTTATATGGTAACGGAAGCACGGAAAAGAGCTAATGCAAAGTGGGACAAAGAGAACATGACTATAATCGGGTGTAAGGTCAAGAAAGACTATGCCGCCAGATTCCGGGCTGCTTGTGTAGCCGCCGGGACTACTCCAAACGCTGTATTGAAACAAGCGGCTGACGATTTCTTGAAAGAGCATCCAGCGAATGAAGATGCACCTACGGAAGAATAAGGGGGCTTGAACATGGGAACAATTATTAGCTGTTTGCTTTTTGGATTTTGGTTCTTTAGTGCGCTGTTCAAAGCAAGCAAATAACCGCATGAACGCTAAACTTTTGCACTCAAATGATATGTATTTTTGTTGCAAAAATATTCCCTGCATCTGACATTCAAGCCGGGTGCAGGGATTCTTTGTTTATGGCTGGTTAGACGTGACTAATAAAACCAACTAAAACACGGTCATAAAAATTGGCGTGATTTCGTGAAATAAAATCAATCCGGCTTATTCATCGTGTGCGGTCAGTTCATCGGTGGTAATGGCTGCTTGCAGTTCTGCCGCCTTGTCAAATGCGTTCGCTTCGGCTTCAAAGAGTGCGTCACAAGCCCGCTCATACAGTTTATCACGGGTCACTTTGTCCACTTCCAGAAAGCGGATAGTGCGCAACAGCTTGCGGCATTTCTGCATCAGTTCGGGATTGCTGGCACGGTCAGCGGCGAGTGCAAAAAGATTGGGGTTAGAGGTGTGATTGATAATCATAATGAATTTCCTTTCTCTTGTATGTATTAGGTGTTAGCCGGGTGATTTTGGGCTTCTCCCGGCGGGTCAAGCTTGGTCTGCCCCTCGCACTGTCGCAAAATATCATCTGCAACTTTAATTTTCTTGCCAAAGGAACGCAGGCGGGCAAGTTCCCTCGCTCTGAATCGGCGAATTTCTTCACGCCCTTTCTGACTGTTCACATCAGGCTTGAAATATCCGCCGGGCCGCTCGGTGGTGTATAGAACAAGTAGACCTTCGTTCAATTCCCTTGCGGCAATGGCTCGGCGTTCTCTGGGCGTTACGCCTAGAATACGGCAAATTTCGCTGCCGCTCACGGCGTTTTCTTCGCCAGTGGGTAAAATATCGTATAGCTTCATAATATCCCTCCATTTTGATGTTGAGTGTGGTATAATAGAGGGCGGGAATGATAGTAGCCATATTTTTCCCGCTCTCGGCTGTCCTGTGTGTTGGTAGCACATGGGGCAGCTTCTTTTTGTTTGGGGCTATTCATTTTTTCGCTCTCCTGTCGATGCGTTCAGAGCGTCATTGTATTCTTGCTGAATCTCTGGCAGAATCCACTCCCACCACCACAGATTGTTAGTAACTTCGTATCGTCTGCAAGTGGGACACATGGTTAATAGACCGAAATACAGATAAGGGCTTGACCATTCAACAAGATAGTGACCGCTGCCGTTGCAGCTTGGGCAGGGACTGCCGCCGGGTGGGTGGTTATACTGCTTGATGTGCTGTAATCGCAGTTCTCGCAACGTCACCGAGTAACCCCTCCCGTCCTTTTTGGATTGCTGTGCTTGCGCTGGATTCTTTTACAGCACGGTCAAAACTTGGTTTGACGAACTGCAATAAATCCGATTGCGAACGATTAAAGAGGTCTGCCAGATCATCAGGCGAACCCGCCCACGCTTGAATAGCTGGGGGCAGTTCTCCGAATAGCTTGCGGTTTTCTTCCCTTAACTGATACGGCGTAATTTTTCCCTCGTGGGTCATAATGCCGCCATACCGGGCATGATAGATGTTATCTTGAACTCTCTTTGCAATTCGCCGGGTTTGCATCCATGTTTCAGAAGCAGAGGGCAGGGCAGCGGCTTGCAACTCTTTAATAGCGTTGCTCCAATCTACAATGAATTGATGTTGATACCGACAGACCGCAAAGGCAGCGGGCAGGGCTTTCAATGCGATTTCGTCCGGGATACTGCCCAACACAGAAATATATATTTGAATCTCTGCCCGGCGGGCTTCGGGGTTGGGCTGCTTTCCAAAATGGCTGTCGATAGTGGACAAACATTCAATCAGCGTCTTTTGCGTCACGGTGTACCACCCCCACAGACTTCATTAAACAAGCGGGCGTACTCCTCTTCGGCTGTCGGTTGTCGTTGCTGGGGCTTCGGTTCATCCAATGGATAAAACTTCATCCACCCCCGCATAGTGGATTGATTGACGACCGCCGCCCATTCGCAGGGCTGGAACTCGCTATTAAGCTGCTCGCACAGGCTGCGCCGCATGGTGTCGGTTAGCCCTTTGTGCTTCTCCTGCCGCATGGTGTCGTAATCCTGTAAGGCTTGCAAGAGGGCTGAGTCTTCACCCGCAAACTTAGCAAAAATATCTTGCCTGTCTTGTTGGGGTGCGCCCTCACTCGCTGCGCCAGCGGCTGAATAATCCCTGTTCGTGTTCTTGTCCACGTCCATGTTCTTATTCATGTTCTCTTTCTCATTCGGTTTTTGAATTTCAGAAAGGGGGCTTTCAGATTTTTCAAAAGGGGGCTTTTTAGGTCTGCCGCCTTTTTCGCCGTAGGTCTGATATTTTCTGCTTGCTTCAAGATTGGGTTTGACTGCATCCCATAACGGTTGCAGTGATTTTCTTAGCGGTATTTCTTCGCCAGTGATGCCGTACTTTGCAACTGCATAAAGAAATTCACCTCGTTCTTTTGGCTTTAACTTCTCGGCAGCGTTTAAGTACGACACAAAAAATTTGAAACTGTTGCCCAAAATATCACCATCACTTCCCGGCGGGGGTAAGCCCTGCAACAGCGGCGGTCAATTCCTGCATGATGCTTTCTATCTGGTTTGCGGCAGCGTTCAGGCTCTCGATCTCGCCAGATTCAACGCCATCACGCACGGCACGGTTAGCGGCGGAGCGCAGGGCTTCGGGTAATGTGGAATGGTATGTAATCGGCTCGAATACGTTTTTGCCGTTGTGTTTGCGGGTTTTGCCGACCTTGTAAGAAAAAGAATCAGCGGACAGATAAAAATTTTTGCACAGATGAATCAAAATTTGCTCCTCTCGATTAAAGGGTAATTTTTCGGATGCCCTGCACTGTGTCGGGCTGGGATTCCGCCGGGATGCCGTCGCAATATTCTGCGATGCTTTCAGCATTCAGCAGCCAACGATTTTTTGATACCTTAATGTATCGGATTTTTCCATCATGGCACAGGCTGCGCAGGAAGTAAGGTGTTAAACCAAACTGTGCGGATGCCTGTTTGACGGAAATCATGGTGGGCAGTGTGATGGTATTGTTCATTCCTTGCCATCCTCTCCGCTGATATTAGCGATAATCTGCATGATTTTTTCTTTTTCATCAGCGGGCAGCTCCCGGCGGAGCTTTCGGCTAAAATTTGCATCGGTGATTCCTAAAGAATCCGCAATCTGCCAAAGGCAAACACCAGAGAATGCGGCGGCTCTGCGAATATCCCGATTGGGGCGAGTGTTCGTTACCATGTGTTTTTCCTTTCCCTCTGTTTATATTGACAGAGAATCCAAAAGAATGTATAATCGGTATATCGAAACAACAATGTAGCTGTTCGACATACCGATTGTACCACAGAAAAAGCTGCTTTTTCGTCTGGATGGATATAAAAAATAATATCGAATAAATGATGCTATAAATTCGATATATCGAATAAATGGAGGGCATAAATGAGAAAACCCAAAATGAAGAAACCAGAAATCAATACCCCTGCTGTGGTGTCTTTTGCTGGAAACATGGGGGATTTAATTGATGATTTGAAACATGATAAAAAGAAAACACACAACGAATGTGCAGAAATGTTGGAGTGTTCTGGTTCGTCATTGACCGGGTATTTAGCGAAAACGCAAGCAGCATCTATTGAAGTGCTTTATCGTGCGGCGGTGTTATTTGGTGTATCTGCCGATTGGCTTCTTGGGCTTTCACCGAAAGATATACGAACCAGCAAACCAGATGTTAGAGCGGCAGCAGAATTAACACGGCTTTCCGATAAGGCTGTAGAAAGGCTAAACTATAATCCGCCATTCAAGCCCATGTCACCAGAGGAAGCGGAAAGAGCGATAAAAGAAAAAACTCTGCCGCCTAGAGCGTGGACAGATGAAGAAATCAATCTGCTTTCTAAAATGATTGTAGATGGTTCGCTTTTAGGAATCATTCGGCACATTAACAACTATGACACGTTGGCAAAGTATGATGCACTCAAACGAAAGCGATACGAATTGACGGGCGAACGAGAAGAGGGCATGACCATCACTGCAAAATATGGAACAGGGAAAGAAACTGTAAAAGATACGAACTTTTCTGTAAGTATGGAATTGGAACAGTATAAAGCACAAAAAGCTGTTACGATGTACACGGAAAAGCTGAATAGTGATGCACAGGCGGCTTATAAGAATGTAGGTGAGCAAAATGGCACAGCTAATAAAAAGGACAAAAAAGGACGGTAAAACGGCGTATCTCGCAAGGGTGTATTGTGGGCGAGATAAAGATAGAAAGCCTATTTGCAAGACAAAGACCCTTACACCCCCGCCTGGAATGACTGGGCGCAAGCTGGATAAAGAACTACAACGGCAAGCGGATGAATTTGAACAGGCTGTTTTGCATGGTACGCTTCAATCTGATATGCTTTTCGATGCCCTGTTAGATAAGTATTTCAGCGAATATGCAGAAACACAGCTGCGGAAACGGACAGTGTACGACTATAAAAAACTTGCCCCTCGTGTGCGTCAGGCTCTGGGCTGCTTCAAGCTATCTCAAATCAAGCCAGACCATATAATGCGGTTCTATAAGAATCTGGGTGAATCGGGTGTGCGGCAAGATTCCGTTTATTCAGCTACAAAGAACTTGCTCGATCTACTGCCCAAAGGCAAACGGAAAGCAGTTACCGACAAAGCAGGGATTTCAGAACGAACGATGAACACAGTATGCAAGGGTGAAAATGTCAGCAGGGCAACGGCTGAAAAGGTGTCTAGTGCCGCCGGGCTGGCTTTCTCCAAAGCGTTTACGGAACACGCCAAAGAGGGCGGCAAGCTGAATGGAAATACTTTGCAGCATTATCACGCTTTCCTATCTTCTGTGTTCTCTCGTGCTGTTGTGTGGCAACTGATTGATTCAAACCCTTGTGACCGGGTGCAGCCGCCAAAGCATGAAACGCCAGATGTTGAAGTACTGGATGAAAACGAGATAGCACAGCTTTTGAAAGCCCTTGAAACTGCGCCCCCGCTTTATTCAACAATGACACAGCTTGCACTATTCACAGGCGCACGGCGTGAAGAACTGTGTGCGCTGCGCTGGGCTGACGTGGATTTTGAGCGGGGAACAATCCGTTTTGAACGGTCAATGCAGAGAATACCGGGTGCGGGCGTTGTCTTTGCCCCGCCCAAAACCAAGCGTTCCCGGCGGATTATCCGGGTAGGTGACAACTGTATTGAACTGCTGCGAGAATACCGCCAGATACAGCGGGAACAGCGTTTGCGCATGGGGTCAGCGTGGGTGCGCACGGTGGATATATGCGGCAAGACTATTAAAAACGATTTGATTTTCACAAGGGCAGACGGTGCGCCATTCGACCCCCACAGCATCACAACATGGTTTAACAAATTCTTGAAAGCAAACAATCTGACCTCTGCCCACTTCCACAGCTTGCGGCACTCAAACGCAACCTTGCTTATTGCCGACCATGTGCCAGTATCGGCGGTCAGTGGACGGTTAGGACACGCTAACATAACCACAACACTGAACATTTATACAAGCGCAATTCAATCGGCAGATGCAGCGGCGGCAAATAGCCTAGAAAGCACCTTTGACCGTATCAAAGAAAAGAATCACGCATAAAGAAAGACAGTTCACAGCGGCGATTGTGCCGGGCTTGTGGACTGTCTTTTTGTTTGCTTTGGAAAATTTCGCCTTTTTGTTTGGGCGGGGTACTCTCGACTGTAACCGCATGGGGTGGGGGTGATGCCCATATACCCCGCCGGGCAGGGGTGTGTATCGTTTCGTTACGCACCTCTTGCAACGGTGGGGCGTGTCTGGCTCTCCCCATCGTATGCGCTGCACTTGCTGGCTCTTGTGTCCTGCTTATGGTATCGCTTGCAAGTGCGACAGAAGTGCGACAACGGCACGAAACACGAGAAAATAATCCATGATGATAAAAACAAAAAATGACGATTTATCTATTCGAAATTAAACAATAGGAAACATAAGAAAATCATTTTGTGCGCATTTGTAATCAGTGGGTTGCAGGTTCAACTCCTGTCACTAGCTCCAAAAGCAGCGCACAGACGATGATTTTGATTCGCCTGTGCGTTTTGTTTTGCCTTGAGATGGACTGAAAGATTGTCATAAGCTGGCAAATAAGATGCCAAACCAATGTTTCATCTTCTGTATTTTGCAGCAGAACGATCCAAATGCTTTAAATAGCCGATGCTGTGCGCAAAAGTGCATTTTTTGAGATTTGAAAGGAAAAATCCTGCAAAAAATGTTGACAAACTATCGGTTCAGTGGTAATATATACAGGCAGTCCGCGGACTGCGAAAAGAATATGGGCGTGTTCCCGAGTGGCCAATGGGGACAGACTGTAAATCTGCTGCTTTCAGCTTCGGTGGTTCGAATCCACCCGCGCCCACCAAATAAGAAAAATCCGAACCTGTTTCCGATTGGAGAAGGGTTCGGATTTTTCGTTTTCTTCGGATATAACAACGAAGGCTCCCGTGGATGGTGCAAAACTCCGATACCTTGTCATAGACTGTAAGCCGATAACAAAATTTGGAGGATGCGATTATGAAGTACGATGAAAGAGCCTGCAAGTTTAACATGGACACCGGGTGCGTGGAACTGCTGCTCCGGGATGGCAGAAAAATCTCCATTGACTGCACCGGGGTTGAGGATACGCTGGATGTGACCATGGCACAGCAGACGGAACTGGACTACCTCATCTACAATGACCCGCTGAGCTATGCCGATTTGATTCTGAACGGTGACCCGGAGGAATATTTGAAGAATGTGGCCGGGAGCCATGGATTAGAAGATTAAGCCAGTATTAAAAATCTTGTGCAGCAGTTGCCGATTTGCTACAATATAATGTAGAGCAAAAAGGAGGGGTTGCACAATGGAACTTCGCGTATTGAATTATTTTCTGGTGATTGCCAGAGAATCCAACTTTACAAAGGCTGCTGAACAGCTGCACATCACACAGCCCACCTTATCACGGCAGATTGCACAACTGGAAGAAGAACTGGGTACAAAGCTCTTTGTCCGCAGTAATCACAGTATTATCCTGACCGAAGCTGGATTGATGCTCAAACGCCGTGCACAGGAACTTCTGACGTTGGCCGATAAGACCCGCGCTGATATCTCTTATATTGGCAAAAATCTGGAAGGAACACTTTCAATCGGCTGCGGAGAATTTATGGCAAACCGATGTCTGGCGGATTGCATCGCCGCGTTCCGGCAGGAGTATCCGCAAGTGACGTATGAACTGACCAGCGGAAGCTCTGAAAAAATTCAGGACGGATTGGAACGTGGACTGCTGGATATCGGTCTATTGTCAGAGCCAGTCAATGTGGAAAAATACGATTTTATCCCGATGCCTGTCCGGGAACAGTGGGGTGCGCTGGTGCGCAAGGATTCCCCTCTTGCTGAAAAGTCGGTCATCCGTCCACAGGACTTGGTCGGTGTGCCTGTTGTTTCCGCTTTGGGCGATACGGCACAAAGTAATATCGGCTTATGGCTGAACGACCAGATGCCGAATGTAAACATCATTGCAAAAGGTGATCTTCTTTACAGTGAAGCGATGCTGGCACAGAGCAATGTTGGTGTTGTGCTTGGCATCCGTTTGAATTGCTGCTATGAGGGATTGAAATTCATCCCATTGTTTCCTGCGATGGAACATCGGACCGTACTGGCGTGGAAAAAAGAGCAGGTTCGCACGACTGCAACAATGGCCTTTCTTGAATTTGCACAGCAATACCTGAAAGGCATTGCTGATGATAAGAAATAGGCATTAGAACAAGGGTTAGCCTTGTGATACAATGGAGATGCTTCAAAAGGAGCATCTCCATTTTTCATCTTCACTTTGAGGAAGGAGTATGTCTTATGGATAAAATTCGGCTGAACAACGGCATTTCCGTGCCGCTGCTGGGATTTGGTGTCTTTCAGGTCACTGACCCGGAAATTTGTGAACAGAGCGTTCTTGCCGCACTGAAAACTGGTTATCGTTTGATTGATACCGCCGCCTGTTATGGCAACGAAAAAGCTGTGGGCAACGCTATCAAAAAGAGCGGTATCCCGCGTGAAGAAATTTTTCTGGTGTCAAAAGTTTGGATTCAGGATGCGAGCTATGAAAAGACGATGGCATCCTTTGAGAAAACACTTTCCAACTTGCAGACCAATTATCTGGATCTCTATCTGATTCACATGCCCTACGGGGACTATCACGGCAGTTGGCGGGCAATGGAACAGCTCTATCGGAAAAAGAAAATCCGCGCAATCGGTGTCTGCAATTTCATGCCGGACCGACTGGCTGATTTGATTTTAAGCCATGAGGTCGTTCCGGCAGTCAATCAGGTCGAACTGCACCCATTCTGCCAGCAAAAGCAGCTTCGTCAGTTGATGGAGCGATACCACATTCAGCCGATGGCGTGGGCACCCTTTGCAGAAGGACAGAATCATCTGTTTACAGACCCGACACTGACGGAGATCGGTCAGTCGTATCAGAAAACACCCGCTCAGGTCACACTTCGGTGGCTGCGACAAGAGAAAATCATTGCAATTCCAAAATCTGTGCATGAGGAACGCATCCGGCAGAATTTTGATGTGGACGACTTCGAACTTTCTGCACAGGAAATGGAGCGGATTCGTACCATGGATACCGGCCATGCGCTGATTCTGGATGTGCCGTGTCTGGATGAGGTTTACCGCTTGCACGGAATCACATTTGAGCAATAAGCAATGGAGGAAACGAATATGACAGCACTTCCGAAAATCGCATTGGGAACTTGGTCTTGGGGTATCGGTGAAGCAGGCGGCGATGAAGTATTTGGAAACCATTTGGGTGAAGCAGAACTGAAGCCTGTTTTTGACCGCGCGATGGAAATGGGGTTGAATCTGTGGGATAGTGCCGTTGTCTACGGTATGGGTGCATCCGAAACACTTCTCGGTAAATTTACGCAGGCTCTTCCGCGTGAATCGGTGCTGATCTCTACAAAATTCACGCCGCAGATTGCTTCTGATAGTGAGAACCCCGTGGAAGAAATGCTGGATGGCAGTCTGCAACGGTTCGGAACCGAAGCCATTGATATTTACTGGATTCATAATCCTGCTGACGTAGAACGATGGACTCCGTATCTGGCTCCGCTGGTCAAGGCCGGAAAAATCAGAAGCGTGGGTGTTTCCAATCACAACCTTGCACAGATTCAGCGTGCAGAGGAGATTTTGGCCAAAGAGGGCGTACATCTTTCGGCCGTCCAGAACCATTACAGCCTGCTGTACCGTTCTTCGGAAGATGCTGGTATTTTGGATTTTTGCAAGAACAACGGTATCACATTCTTTGCCTATATGGTTTTGGAACAGGGCGCGCTCGGTGGAAAATATGACGCAGACCATCTGATGCCCGCAAACAGCCAGCGCGGCGAGACCTATAATCCTATTCTGCCGAAAATCGGTGCGCTGGTAAATGCTCTGCGAGAAACTGCTGCTCACTATGATGCGACCCCGGCACAAATCGCAATGGCGTGGGCGATTGCAAAGGGCACGGTTCCCATTATCGGTGTCACAAAGGTAGAACAGGTTGACGATGCAGCAAAGGCCGCAATAGTCAATCTCACGGCGGCTGAAGTAGAGCATCTGGAACAACTGGCCAAGGAAGCCAATGTTGATACCAGAGGTTCGTGGGAAAGCCCGATGGTATGATAAGATGGCCTTGAAGCAATGGAAGGAGCGTAACCCTATGCGTAAAATATCCCGCCGCAGCTTTTTACATCTGGCAGGTCTTTCTGCCGCAGTCTTTGCACTGAATGGCTGTGCAGCCAATGCGGCTTCCAGTTCCAGTGTTCCGGCCAGTGTTGCAGCATCAGCTACTTCCAGTTCGGAGTCTGTGCCGGTCAGTTCGGTTTCGTCTGCGGCATCTTCGGAGAAAACGGCTGCATCCGATACACTGGTGGCCTACTTCTCCTGCACTGGCAACACCAAAAATATCGCAGATAAAATTGCGGCGCAGGAGAAGGCCGATTTATATGCGATCACTCCGGCACAGCCCTATACCTCCGATGATTTGAACTATAACGACAATAGCTGCCGTGCAAATCAGGAGATGGATGATGCTTCTGCTCGTCCGGCACTGGGCGGTGAAAAGCTCGACCTGACCGGATATGATACACTCTATCTGGGCTATCCTATCTGGTGGGGCACTGCTCCGCGCATTATCCAGACATTTCTGGAAAGCTACAACTTGGAGGGCAAAACAGTCTATCTGTTCTGCACCTCTGGCAGCAGCGGTGTGGACAAGAGCCTGAATGACTTGAAAAAGCTCTATCCAAAAATCAACTTTGCCGCCGCACACCGGTTCAGTGGCAGAGCCACCGATCAGGATGTGAGTGCTTGGCTGACGACACTGCAATCGTAAAATAAAAGCAGGGTGCGCCCACCCGGACGCACCCTGCCATCGCAATTCACGATTTGATTCGTTGGCAACAACCGTGAATTGCATATCGCAAACAGGTCGTTGAGAATTGCGCTGCTTGTGAACCTTGCGATTAAAGCCACAGACAACAGCGATATGTACAGCAGGGAGTTCCCCACCGGAGGGAACTTCCTGTTTTTCGTTGTTTGCGTGATGAGCCTGTTCTGCCTGCCACGCGGCAAACTCTCGCTGGCCTTCCTCGCTGTTCCAGCAGGCAAGGATGGCCGGGTAGAATGCCCGTGCCAGTCGGTCAATGACTTCATCGGGATAGGGGGAAATGTTTGTGGACTTTTTCTTTTTGTTCAAACGCACGCTCCTTTGACTGTCCCACCGTGGCAAAGTCGGGCGAGAAAATCAAAGTTCCAATTTTTATCAGGCGCAAGGGCGCGGAAGTTTTCCACCCTGCACTTGCTGTTCGTGGATTGATTGACGGCTTACAAGTGCCTGTCGTTATGCAGTCTTTTCAGCTTCTTCGAGGTTTTCAGCGAGAATCTGCTCCATGCAGGCTTCCAGCTCATTCAGATAGAGGGCAGGACGCTGCATCGCAAAACGGAGAACTTTCTGCTTTTCCGGGTCAGAGAGATAGCTCTGATTGCTCTTGAGCACTCGCTTCCATGTGTTCTTCATCATTTCAGTGGCCATGCTCAAAGTTTTGTAGACCTTCATGAACTCGTCCGGGACATGATAACTCTTGAACTGTTCCGGGTCGGCTGTGGGCATCGGAACCGGATGGTCGGCGTTGGGTTCTGCGTCAGCAGCTTCCATCGCCTTCGTGATCTCCGGGTGCATAATCTCGGCGAACACGTCCTGCCGTTTGTCAGGACTGCTCTGCACGAGTTTGGACATTTCATCGTTGGTGAACTTTACTTCTCCGGAAAAGACTTTTTTCTTAATGCCGGGAGCGAGCGTGTCAGCGATGTCAATGCCCTTGGTGTAGTGCCGTGCGCGAAGAACTGATGCACGGCTGACACCGTTTTCTTCTGCGATACGCTCGCAGGTTTTCTTGCCGGAGTGGTGGTTATCATCTTGAGACCCACCACTTTTCTTTGCTAAAGTGTACTGGTTGCCGTGAAAGATTTTCTCGGCTTTCTTTTCAGATTCGTACTGCTTCCCCAGCAGGTAACGCTTCTGTTCGGGGGAAAGATTGCGCCGCCCCAACTGATTCTTACAAATCCACGCGAGAGCTTCCTCGCGGTTTGCAAAGCGGAGCGGCATGGTAGAAAAGCAGATTTCAGGATGCTTCTGAAGAATTGCATAACGATTGTGACCGTCAACAAGTGTGTTGTTCCACACGATCAAAGGAGACAGCAGCTTGCCTTCCTTGAGAATATTTTCTTCAAGCTGCTGAAATTCATCGTCCGTCAGCGGCATAATTTGAGACTGAAACTCCGGGTCAATTTTCAGATTGATCATACGCACACTCCTTTATCTCTCCTGCTGCGCTTGTTTTTCCTCCCGGAAATAGGACGCAACATTCTGTTTCGCGGTTTGCAGTTTGAGTAGTTCGGTTTTAGCTTCCTTGTACTGCTCGTAGAACTTTGCCTTTTCGGATGCCAGCTGCGCATACTCGGCTTCCAACTTTTTCAGGCTGGGCAGCTTGGTGATGTTGTTTGCCTTGAAATAGGCTGCTGCCGCCCGATACTGTGTCAGCTCTGCACGATGCTGGTTTTCAAAATCGGCTGGCCGTTTGGCAGTCTTTAACTGCTGTGCGGCTTTTTTGGTGTTGGTGTAGACTGCGACATGATAGCGCAACTCTTTGTTGGCTTTCATGCGGCCTTCGAGGTCTTTCGCCACATCAGACGATTCGTGGAACTTATTGCTAAGTTCTTCAATTCGCTGGTTGAGTGCATCCTCATCGGTCAAGCCCTTTTCTTGCAGAAGCAGCAGGGTTTGTGCCATGGCTTTGAGATTGAACTTGGTAGCCCAGCGTTCATAGCCGATGCCCTTGCCCTCGGCCAGCTTTGCCTGAATGTCAATCAGTTTCCCGATGGCATCCTGCTTGAACTGTGCTCTGGGGTTGTGCTCGGCGTTTGCCTGCAACGTGGCAAGCACGGCTTCCTTGTCGAACTTGTCACCGAGATGTTTCGCGCGGATGAACTTGGTTCTGCCGGATGGTAGATAACTAAGCTGTCCGCGACTTTCCTTGATGGTGATGCCATACTGCTGCATGAGCCTATCAGAAAAATCTTCAAAGCTCGTAGAGCGGTACAACACAGACGAGATTTGCTTCCGTAAAATATCTTTCACGGTTTCAAACTTCTTCTGCTTGGGCTGCTGTCCAGTTACGGTAAGGGCTGCGTTCTCGCGGTCAAGTTTCATCTGGCCGCGCCTGCGCGCCCAATACTCGGCTTCGCTCACGCGCTCCTTGGAGCCGTTGAGTAGGTCGATCTGGTACAGACCAGCACCCTCACACATTTCCATGACCTCGACACGCAGGTGCCGCATGGTCTGGGCTGTGCTGGAGTGCTTCATGCCCTCGCGCCAGTCGCGGGGCTTCTGCATATAGGGCTTGCGTTCCACCTCTCGTGTTCGGATGCTGCCGATCACGATGTGGACATGGATATTTCCCGAATGGTTGTGTCCATCCGGGTGTGTACAGACGATAGCAGGATGACCGGGGAAGTTTTCTTCGCAGAATTTCAGGCCAAGTGCCTGTGCCTTTTCCATGGTCAAGCCGTTGTCGGCTGCATCTCTTGGGTCGAAGCTGATGATATATTGATGGCTCTTAATATCATCGCGCTGGGTGTTCTTGCCATACTTGCGGTTTGCCTGCAAACAGGCCGTTGCAAACGAGAAATCGCCACACCCAAGTGTATCGAGGATGTACGATTCTCGCAGTTTCGGCCTACCGTGTTCATCCATAAGCTGTTTTCCAGTGAACTCGTCATGCTGGTAAACGAGGTACGCTTCAATGGCGGAATAGTCCGAGTTCTTAGAGCTGATATGCTTGAGCGTTGCCATACAGTTCACCCAAAACTTTCTCGGCGTTCAGCCGAAACGCAGTCAGGTCTGCAAGTTCGTCAAGGATTTTCGCTCGTATCTGCTCGGTATCCGCACCGCCAGAATTGAAGTGCCTTGCAAGTTGGTTGAGGTTTCCGCCCACCTTGCTGCACTGAGCAAGCAAGGTGGAAACGGCGGTCAGGGTTTCTTCTCCGCTGTTCGCAACGACGATTCTTTTCTCGATCTTTACGTTGTGAAGTGCGCGGCGGATGAGAGTGGAGAGGGAGAGATTTAAGAGTTTTGCAGTATGTTCGAGTTCCAGCTTTTCAATTTCCGTTACTCGAAACTTGATGAAGTGCGTTTTGTTGTTCGGCGTGTCGTGGTGCTGGGTCGTGCTGGGGGATGCGATGTTTTTCTTCTTCTTCTGCATTGTACCTCCTGTCTGTTCGATAACTCCTCGGTGAAGTTATGTAAACACGACACGCCGTTGCTGTTCGCGCCGCAGGGCGCGAACTATGAGCAGGGTTTGGGGCAGGCACGCCCCAACAAGATCACTTGGAAAACTCGCAAGAGTTTGAGAAGTGAAGTCCCGGTGGAGCACAAGATTTTCAAGAATTGAAAATTTGTGGCCACGGGACGGTTCTTGCCCTCTACCGCTGCGCTCAAAATCGTTTCCGGGTAATTGTTTCCGAATTGTTAAGATACGCAAAGTGCAAACAGAGGTTTTCTCTGCTCATGGATATGTTTCACCTTTGCTCCGAACGAAGTTCCTGCCCCTGTTTGTGCAGCGGCGTTGTCCAGCTTGCTCACGAAAAATGTGAGGGCATGGTACGGTATCACGTTCAGACGGCTCATGAAGTTGTCAAGGTGCGAATGTAAAAAATATAGCTAAATAAATTTAACTACATTTTAGCGATAGCATAGCACAAGAACGATGATGCGTCAAGTGCAAAAAGAAAAATACCGCTCTGCAAGAACAAGCGAAGGATTTTGTCGAGTGAATCAGGCGGCAAAATGAATCGGTGTGTTGCGGAGCGGTAAATTCTTTCGTAGACTTTTCCTCACTGAAGTGGTGGGTCTCACGGTGATAACCACCACTTCCTGTGGCAGTGTTCAAAATGAACACGACCACATCTTGTGGATGGTTTTAGATCAATCTACAAAAGCAGTGGGATTTTTGACAGAGAATATCATGGTTCGCAGGGAGCGTCAAGATAGTTTTGCAAAATTTGTTGTGGTAAAACGATAGAAGTGTGACTTATATCTGCAAATTGTGGTTTATTCTTTTTCCCGCAATGCCTGTTCATTGGTCTGACGGGTGGCTTCCAGTTCTCGTGCCGTGCCGATTTTGCGCGCTACATTGGCATCATAATCTGCTGCAAAGCAGATGGAAAACAATACATTCAGGATGAACAAGATGGAGGTTTCCGTACCAAAGGTAGAGATTTTGCTGTACAGCCGTTCATAAGAGGAAATGCTCAGCGTATAATTGGCCTTTTGACGCAGAAGATTGTCACCCACACTGGTGATGCCAATAATGGGCACATTGCGTTGTTTCAGAGTGGGCAGGACACTCAGCGCGCCCGTTGGGGAGTTGCCGGAATAGGAAATAATGACCGCGCAGTCATATTTGTCCAGCGAATGTGCCAGCAGACCCACATCACCGAGGTTTGGCAGTTCGACCTGCCGCCCGATACTGAGCATTTTGCGCTTGAACATTTCGGCCAGTGCCAGATTGGGATTCAGCCCAAACATGGCAACACGGCGGCTTCCCAGCAAGAGGGCGGCACACTCGTCCAACGGGGCGTCGTCCAACAGGTCGGCGGTGTCCAGCAGACTTTCCACCTGCAAGGAGCAAAGCTGGTTGATGATGTCTTTCCGGCGGCTATCCTTGGTAAACGGAAAGTTTGCGTCAATATCGGTATAGTGCTGGGCTTGGTATGCTTGTTCTTCGGTAAACGCCTTGACGAACTCTTTCCAGCCGGAAAAGCCCATAGCCTGTGCAAAGCGCACCACCGCTGCCTTGGATGTAAACGTCTGGTCTGCAATTTCCTGTAAGCTGTACTTGTGCAGACTGTCTTTCTCTTTGAGGATAAATTCACCGATGCTGCGGCGGGAGTTTCCGCCGTACTGCATCATGGTTTCTTCAACTTTATGCAGCAGATTCATACAAAAACCTCCGGGCGTGCTTTTCTTCTATCATAAAGAAAGGCACGCCCGGTTGTCAATCTATTTTTTCATTTACCCTGTAAGCGATTTGCTCAGCCGCCAATTTTCAGCAGCGCCACGCCCGCTGAAACGGTTCCCTCTGCCACCAGCTTGGCCGCAGGAAGATCGTCCGAGTTGGTCACAATAATGGCAGTAGCAGCAGGGTGTCCGACTGCTTTGATAGCGCTCAGATCGAATTTCAGCAGCGGTGTACCAGCCTTTACGGAATCGCCAATCTTCACGAGAGCCTTAAAGCCCTTTCCGTTCATTTCAACCGTATCCATGCCCACATGAATGAGCAGTTCCACACCGTCGGAGCTTTCCAGACCGACAGCATGTTTGGTATCGGCCACCTGCGTGATGGAGCCATTGAATGGCGCATAAACGGTATCGCCGTCCGGCTCGATACCACAGCCATTTCCAAGTGTTGCGCTTGCAAAAATATCATCTGGCAGTTTTTCCAGCGGCAGAACAGAACCGCTCAATGGAGCAAGGACGGTCATCGGCTGCGCTTCAAACACGGGCTGCTCTTTGCCCTTGAATAAATTCTGAAAAAGTCCCATCTGAAATTCCTCCTGTTATTCACCCAAGTCCTCGCCGTTGGTGGCAATGATCTGCTTGTACCAGTAGAAGCTGTCCTTGCGGCTGCGGTTCTTGCTGCCGGAACCGTCATCGTTCATGTCTACATAGATAAAGCCGTAACGCTTGCTCATCTGGCCGGTGGAGGAAGCCACCAAGTCGATGGGACCCCATGTGGTGTAGCCGATCAAGTCCACGCCGTCCTCATTGACAGCCTGCTCCATGGCCTTGATATGCTCCCGCAGATAGTCGATGCGGTAGGTATCGTGGATGGAACCGTCCGGCTCCACGGTATCCTTTGCGCCCAGACCATTCTCCACAATGAACAGCGGCAGCTGATAGCGGTCGTACAGATTGTTCAGCACGATGCGCAGACCCAGCGGGTCGATCTGCCAGCCCCACTCGCTGGCTTTCAAGTGCGGGTTGCGCAGAGTTTTGGCAGCGTTGGTAGTCTGCATGGCACCGGTCTTTTCCGGGTGGGCGGAAATGCAGCGGCTAGAATAGTAGCTGAACGATACGAAGTCCACACAGCCTGCCCGCAGGGTTGCTTCATCCTCCGCCTCCATGTGCGGGGTCACGCCCTGACGCGCCATCTTTTTGAGGGCGTAGGGTGCATAGTAGCCGCGCACCTGAATGTCGCTGAAGAAGTAGTTCACATGATCCTGCTGGATGGCACTGAACACATCCTCCGGGTCACAGCTCCACGGATAGTAGGTGCCGCCCGCCAGCATACAGCCCACTTTGGCCTGAGGGTCGATGCTGTGGCAGAGAGCCACGGCTTTGGCGCTGGCTACCAGTTCGTGGTGAGCAATCTGGTACTTGACCTTGTCCTTATCTTCGCCCGGCTCAAACACAGCACCCGCACCGCCAAAGGGCAGGTGCATCAGCATATTGATCTCGTTGAAGGTCAAGTAATACTTGACTTTGCCTTTGAACCGCTTAAATACCGTTTCGCAGTAGCGGGTAAAGGCATCAATGGTGCGGCGGTCTTTCCAGCCGCCGTACTTTTCCAGCAGAGCCATGGGCAGGTCGAAGTGGCACAGGGTGATGAGCGGCTCAATGCCATAGCTGTGCAGAGTGTCAATCAAATCTTCATAGAATTTCAGGCCTGCTTCATTGGGCTGGGTATCCTCCCCAGTGGGGAAGATGCGCGTCCACGCGATGGAGAAACGGTAGACCTTAAAGCCCATCTCCGCAAAGAGTGCGATGTCCTCTTTCCAGCGGTGGTAGTGGTCGATGGACAGGTGGCTGGGGTAATAGGCATCCGCCGGAACGTCCTTGTAGCTGATCTCACCGCGCAGTACGGCCATGCGGTCGGGGCCTGCGGGAATCACATCCACAAGGCTGGGGCCGCGTCCATCGGCATCATAGCCGCCCTCGCACTGGTTGGCGGCAGTTGCGCCGCCCCAGAGAAAACCTTCCGGAAAACGATTTGCCATTACGCATTCTCCTTTTTCTCAAACTTGATGGACAGCACCCAAGTGACGATTGCGGTCACAATGGCGGTGATGACCAGAGCAATGATGATATTGATGAAGCAGGTCATGCTGTTCTCACCGATGTACAGCAGCACAGCGGGCAGACCGGAAGAACCAGTGGCATAGCGGTGGGTGTGGGTCAGACCAGCGTACAGGCCGCCGACACCGCCGCCGATCATGGCAGCGATCAGGGGGTACTTCTTGGGCAGGTTCACGCCGTACAGAACCGGCTCGGTAATGCCCATCAGAGCGGTGATGCCGCCGGAAGTTGCAAGCTGCTTCACCTTGGGGTCATGGGTGCGGATAGCCACCACCAGAGCGGCGGTGCCCTGTGCAATGTTGGAGCAGACGCAGCCGGGTCCGAAGATGCTGTCATAACCCAGCTGGGACATCTGCATGACGCCCAAAGGGGCCACGCCGTTGTGCAGACCAAACATGACCATCGGGGGCAGGAAGGCACCGATCAGAACAGCGGGTGCCCAGCTTGCATTCTCGCTCAGGAAGGTGAAGAAGATAGCCAGATAGCTGCCGAGGAAGTTGCCGATGGGGCCGACAACGGCCATGGCCAGAGTACCCATGACAAGGAAGGTGAGCATGGGCACGAACACGAGGTTGACAGACTTGGGGATGATGCGGTTGAGCAGCTTTTCCACCTGTGCCTGCACCAGAATGACCAGAATAATGGGGATAACGGTACCGGAGTAGTTCACCAGACGGAAGGGGATGATCTCAAAGAACTTGACAGCTTCACCAGCCGATACCAGAGCGAGCCAGTTGGGGTGCATCATGATGCCCGCGACCGTTGCGGCCAGAATGGGGTTGCACTTGAGCTTTTTGGCTTCGCAGAAAGCAATCAGGATGGGCAGGAAGTAGAAGGCTGCATCTGCGAAGAAGTTAAAGATGTAGTAGGTCTGGCTGGAAGTGTCAATGAGCTTGAACACTACCAGCAGAGCCATGACTGCTTTCAGCATACCAGCGCCGGACAGGGCCGGGATGATGGGCTGGAACGTACCGGCCACAAAGTCAATGATGGTGCTGGCAACGCTCTTCTTTTCCGCAGGTGCTTCGTCTGCTGCGGACTTTTCGGAAGCATCCGATACGCCGCACAGGGGTTCCAGCACGGCGAACAGGTCGGCTACATCGGTGCCGATGACTACCTGATACACACCGGCGCTGCGCATGACCTTGCGCACACCGTCCAGTTCTTCGAGCGCTTTATCGTCTGCCTTGCTCTCATCGGCCAGTGTGAAGCGCAGGCGGGTCTGGCAGTGGCGGACAGCCTTGATATTCTCTTTGCCGCCGACCAGAGGAATGATCTGCTCGGCAAGCTGCTGATAGTTCTTCTTTGCCATTTTGATTTCTCCTTATCTCAAGACGTTCAGCGGGAGATGTTCCGGACCACCGCCCCTTTTGCTGATACAAGGATAGCACGAAACTGCGTGTAAAATCAAGATTTTGAGTTTCAGCCTGTTCCGGGATACAAGTTAGAAAACGGTGCCGGGTGAAACAGGATGAAACGCCAAATGTTGAACAAAATGAAACAGAATCCTATAATATAGGTGTCCTAAAAATAATGACCGGGAGGTATGAAGATGCAATATACAAAACTTGGAAAAACGGACATTGAAATTTCAAAGGTCTGCGTGGGCTGTATGAGCTTTGGCAAAGCGGGCACGATGCACGACTGGACGCTGGACGAAACCGAAAGTGAAAAGGTCATCCGTCATGCACTGGACTTGGGTATCAATTTTTTCGATACGGCCAACGGCTATTCAGCAGGCACTAGCGAGGAATATCTGGGCCGTGCCATCCAGCGGAACATTCCGCGTGAAAAGGTGGTCATTGCATCCAAAGTCTATTTCAATCCCGGTCGGCTCTCCCGCGAAGCAATCCATCGTGAAATCGATGGTACGTTGAAGCGGCTGGGAACGGATTATCTCGACTTGTATATCATCCACCGATTTGATTATGAAACGCCCATTGAAGAAACGATGGAAACTCTGCACGAGCTGGTCAAAGCTGGCAAAGTGCGGGCATTGGGCGCATCGGCAATGTACGGCTACCAGTTCTACAATATGCAGTTGGCCGCACGGGACAATGGCTGGACACCGTTTTCTGCCATGGAGAACCACTACAATCTGCTTTACCGGGAGGATGAGCGGGAACTGATCCCCATTTGCAAACAGATGGGCGTTTCTTTGATGCCGTACAGTCCGCTGGCAGCTGGGCACCTGACTCGCCCGACATGGGATGCCGACACTCTGCGCAGCAAGACCGACCGTGTGGCGCGCGGAAAATACGACCGCATGGAGCAGGAAGACATTCATATCGTAGAGCGTGTAGCGCAGCTGGCCGAAAAGCATGGCTGCAAGATGAGCCAGATCGCACTGGCGTGGCAGTGGGCAAAAGGGGTGGCTTCCCCTATCGTGGGCGCGACCAAAGCAAACTATCTGGATGATGCAGCCGGTGCGCTGGATGTGCAGCTGACCCCGGAGGACATTGTATCGCTGGAAGAATGCTATGTGGCGCATCCCATTGTCGGTGCCATCAATGCAAACCCGCCGCAGGGCGTGATGCTGCTGGATGAGAAAAAATAAAATGGAGGGATTCTTAATGTTTGAATCTTATCAGAATACTGACCCGGAATATGCTGCTATTTTGAATGCCTTTGCAGGACAGGAAGTTCCGCAGGAACAGGGGGCGGCCTTGCCTAATGCAGACCGCTGGCTGGCAGTTCTTGCCACGCTGTTGGGCTGTCAGGGCGTGGATGCGTTCCGTTCTGTGATGCCGGAAGCACTGGATGTCCTTTCCCCCGTGATGGTGAAAGAGGTGGTCTATCAGGCAACTGATTATCTGGGTATTGGCCGTGTGCTGCCTTTCGTGAATGTGGTAAATGAAGTACTCACCGCTCGCGGCGTGGCTCTGCCACTGGAAGGCCAAGCTACTACTACGCCGGAAAACCGTTTGGAAAAGGGCGTGGATACACAGGTGGCGATTTTCGGTGAGGGCATGAAAGAAGCATGGAAAGCAGGCATCATCAACCGCTGGCTGGGTGCAAACTGCTTTGGCGATTACTACACCCGCACCGGGCTGAATTTGCGTCAGCGTGAACTGATCACATTCTGCTTCCTTGCCGCACAGGGTGGTTGTGAGCCGCAGCTGGTCGCTCATGCAAAGGGGAATATGAACCTCGGCAATGATGCGGCTTACCTGAACCGCGTAGTGCTGCAATGCGTTCCCTATATCGGCTACCCACGCAGTCTGAATGCCATAGGCTGCATCAAAAAGGCCGCTGAATAATCTCTAAAGGAGCGAATCGTGTTTTCCAATCAGGACTTAAAAAAGCTGATCGTTCCGCTGTTTCTGGAACAGCTGCTGGTGGCACTGGTCGGCATGGCGGATGTGTTTGTCATCGGCTTTGTGGGCGAAGCAGCCGTGTCCGGCGTATCGCTAGTCAATAGCTTCAACACCATTTTTCTGAACCTGTTCACGGCACTGGCGGCAGGCGGTGCAGTGGTCATCAGCCAGTACATTGGCAGGGACGAAAAAGAACTGGCCAGCCGTTCGGCCTGTCAGCTGGCGTTGGCAGCAGCACTGTTTTCGGTGGCAGCTGCGATTCTGATTTTACTGAACTGTGAGCTGCTGCTGCGTCTGTTGTTCGGCAAAGTGGAGCCGGAGGTCATGGCCGCCTGCATCACCTATTTGAAGATCTCGGCATACTCTTATCCGGCACTGGCGGTGTACAATGCCGGTGCCGCACTCTACCGCAGCTTTGGCAAAACCAGCACCACCATGTATATTTCCATTGCATCCAACTGCATCAATGTGGTGGGCAACTGCATCGGCGTGTTCGTGCTGAAAGCCGGTGTTGCCGGTGTCGCGTGGCCTTCCCTGATTGCTCGTACCTTCTCGGCGGTGGTCATCACGGTGCTGTGCTTCTCCCAAAAGAATCCAGTTTCCTACGACTGGCAGTGGCTGCTGCATCTGGAAGGCAATTTGCAGACTAAAATTCTGCGCATTGCCGTACCAAACGGCTTTGAAAGCGGCATTTTCCAACTGGTCAAGGTGGCACTGAGCAGTGTGATCTCGATGTTCGGAACTTACCAGATTGCAGCCAACGGTGTGGCACAGAGCTTCTGGAGCATGGCAGCTCTTGTCTGTGTAGCGATGGGGCCGGTGTTCATTACGGTCATAGGGCAGTGTATGGGGGCCGGTGACACGGAAGCAGCAGAATATTACTTTCACAAGCTGCTGAAGATCACGCTGGTGTTTGCAACGGCGTGGAACCTGTTTATCTTTGCGCTGACTCCAG
Organism: Oxalobacter sp.; assembly: GCA_963615785.1. Classification (GTDB taxonomy): domain Bacteria; phylum Bacillota; class Clostridia; order Oscillospirales; family Ruminococcaceae; genus Faecalibacterium. The sequence continues at coordinate 341,146 of CAVEID010000002.1, forward strand.
TGGTGCTACACTTCTACACACTGGAACCGGAAACCAAACATCTCGTCATCTGGCTGGTGCTCATCCACAACATCTTCAACACGGTGGCCTTTCCTTTTGCAGACCCGCTGGGCAAGGGCCTGCGCGCCTGCGGTGACGTGGGCTTTACTACGAGCATCTCGCTGTTTACCACCATTGGTGTGCGGCTGGTATTCTCTATGCTGTTTGCCGTTGTTTGGAAGATGGGCGTGATCGGCATCGCCTTTGCGATGTGTCTGGATTGGAGCATTCGCGGTGTGATCTTCTGGTGGCGGTTCAAACAGGGTAAATGGAAAAATCTGCAAGTGATTTGATTCACTGGCAGGTAAAAATAAAGAAGGAGCAAAAGAAAATGAAGAAATTTACTTGCACAGTCAAAGAGGCAAGCGGCATTCATGCGCGTCCGGCAGGGCTGCTGGTAAAAGCTGCAAAGGCTCTGGACAGCACCATCACGCTGGAAAATACAGCGGGAAAATCTGCTGCGGCAACCAAGTTGATGGCGGTCATGGGGCTGGGTATCAAGCAGGGAGATACTGTTACCGTGACCGTTGAGGGCTGCAACGAGGAAGCAAACGCTGCCGCAATGGAGAAATTCTTCAACGAGAATCTGTAAGTGATAATGCCCCATTCGTCTTTTGAGTTGCTTGGCTCAACGACGAATGGGGCGTTTTATTGTTAAGATGTTGTTTTTCCTATTGCAATCTGCTGCAAGGTATGGTATACACATTATACGAAACATTGTCTTGATGAATGTATTACCGTTCAATGATGTATAAAAGTGAGGTGCTTGCCATGACCGCCGTAATCTACGCCCGTTATTCCAGCGATAACCAGCGTGAAGAATCCATCGAAGGGCAGATTCGTGAATGTACGGCCTATGCCGAAAAGAACGGCATCACGGTCATCAAGCACTACATTGACCGCGCTCTTTCTGCCAAAACCGATAACCGCCCGGATTTCCAGCAGATGATTAAGGACAGCGAAAAGCGGCTGTTCGATATGGTACTGGTCTGGAAGCTCGACCGCTTTGCCCGGAATCGCTATGATTCGGCACACTACGAGTACCAGTTGGAGCGGAATCATGTTAAGCTGGTATCGGCCACCGAACCGATTTCGGAAGGCCCTGCCGGTATCATGGTCAAGAGTATGCTTACCGGCATGGCCGAATATTACTCGGCAGAGCTTTCTGAAAAAGTCGTGCGCGGCATGACCGAGAATGTTCTGAAGGGCAAGTACAACGGCGGCACGATTCCTATTGGCTTTAAGGTGGACGAGGAGAAGTTCTTTCAAATCGACCCGCTGAAAGCGCCTTTTGTGGTAGAAGCCTTTCAGCGGTACAACGATGGTGCGACCATGAAGGAGTTGATGAACTGGCTGAACGACAGTGGCGTAACCACCAACCGCAACCAGAGGTTCACCTATAACAGTATTCAGACCTTGCTGACGAACCGCCGGTACATCGGAGAGAACCGTTTCAAGGATATTGTGATGCCAGACAGCATCCCGGCCATTATTGAGAAAGAACTGTTCGACAGTGTGCAGGACAAAATCGCCAAGAACCGCCGCGCTCCAGCTCGGCATAAAGCGGAGGACGATTATTTGCTGACGACCAAGCTGTTCTGTGGAATGTGCGGAGCCATGATGTTCGGCGAGTGCGGTACGAGCCGAAACAAGAATGTCCACCATTATTATAAGTGTGCCAATGCCAAGCGCACTAAAACCTGCAAGAAAAAGACCGTCCGCAAAGAGTGGCTGGAAGATTTGGTGGTCAACGAAACCATGAAAATGATTCGTGACGATGACAGTATCCAGTCCATCGTGGATGCGGTGATGATTCTTCAGGAACAGGAGAACACGGTGCTGCCCCTGCTGGAAAAGCAGATGAAAGATATTGAAAACGGCATTGAGAATCTGTTAAATGCGATTCAGGCAGGTGTGCTGACCAGCTCGACCAAGGGACGTTTGGAAAAGTTGGAAGCCCAGCAGAAAGAGCTGGAAATCCGTATCGCGGAAGAAAAGCTGGCAAAACCGAAAGTCAGCGCAGATTTTGTGAAATTTTGGCTCACCAACTTCCGCAAACTCGACCCGAACGTGAAAAGCCACCGGGAAACGCTTATCAATACATTCGTGAACGCGATTTATCTCTATGATGAAAAAGTTTTGATTGCATTTAACTACAAAGACGGCACGAAACCCATCACTTTCGATGAGATCGCCGCCAAAGATGCCCCAGAGGGCAAGGGTTCGGATTTAGGTTGCTTCGCTCCACCAAAAAAGCTCAACGTACTAAGGTGCGTTGAGCTTTTTGTTTTATGCTCGCTTCCAATGCACATGGTGGGTGGATTCGAACAGCATCGGCCCGGCGCTTTGCGTTCCGCCGGGCAAAAAAGCCTCTGCGGGGCTTTTTTAGATGCGCGGCTTGCGCAATCCACCCGCGCCCACCAAGAGAACGCTCGTGTAGAAATGCACGAGCGTTTTTCTGTATAAACACCAGATTCACACAAGCGAGTGGATTCGAACAGTACCGGCCCGGCGCTTTGCGTTCCGCCGGGCAAAAAGGCCCCTGTGGGGCCTTTTCAGGTACGCGGCTTGCCGAATCCACAGCTTCCCGCACGCAGCCGGTAGAGGAGCCAAGCTCTGAACCGCCCCAGAAATAGTAGACATGCACAAAAAGAGCCCCATGTAGGATAAATCTTAACAGGACTGACGAAGTGAAAGC
>CAVEID010000003.1:0-280033 GCA_963615785.1 Oxalobacter sp.
ACTCATTCGTCTTTCTTTTTATTCAACTCTGTAACACATCTATTGTAATCCTACAAAACAGTATGTTTGCGCAAAGAATCCGGGCTTGACAAGCCGGTGCTCTTGTGATAGAGTAATATCTGTTAATGGCGATGAAGGGAACAAGTACCCTGAGTTGTTCTGTTCAGAGAAGTCCCGGCTGGTGAAAGGGATCGCAGAACGGCAGGCGAAATACCTCCCGGAGCTGCAGGCTGAATGCATTGTGCTAGTAGGCTGGGCCGCGTGCGAGCGTTAAAAACGCAGGAGTGTCTCTCTACTCTGGGGTGTGCACTCGTGAGGTCGTTTTCCGTGAGGGAACGACAAACAGAGGTGGTACCGCGAATTTTCTCGCCCTCTGCCAATTCATTTTGGCGGAGGGCGTTTTATTTTCCCTCTGCCCGACCCGACAAAACAGGAGGAAACAAATTATGACTCTGTACGAAGAACTGCAGGCCCGCGGCCTGGTGGCCCAGATCACCGATGATGAGATCATCGACCTGATCAACAATGGCAAAGCTACCTTTTACATCGGCTTTGACTGCACCGCCGACAGCCTGACTGCCGGCCATTTCATGGCCCTGACCCTGATGAAGCGCCTGCAGATGGCAGGCAACAAGCCCATTGCCCTGATCGGCGGCGGCACCACTATGATCGGCGATCCTTCCGGCCGCACCGATATGCGCAAGATGCTCACCAAGGAAGACATTGCGCACAATGCCGCATGCTTCAAGAAGCAGATGGAGAACTTTATCGATTTCTCCGAAGGCAAGGCCCTGATGCTGAATAATGCTGACTGGCTGCTGGATCTGAACTATGTGGAACTGCTGCGCGACGTGGGTGCATGCTTCTCGGTCAACAACATGCTGCGCGCCAAGTGCTATGAGCAGCGCATGGAGCGCGGCCTGTCCTTCCTCGAGTTCAACTACATGATCATGCAGAGCTACGACTTCTACTACATGTTCCAGCACTACGGCTGCAACATGCAGTTCGGCGGTGACGACCAGTGGAGCAACATGCTGGGCGGCACCGAGCTGATCCGCCGCAAGCTGGGCAAAGATGCTTATGCCATGACCATCACCCTGCTGACTGACTCTCAGGGCAAAAAGATGGGCAAAACCGCCGGTAATGCCGTCTGGCTCGATCCCAACAAGACCAGCCCCTTCGAGTTCTACCAGTACTGGCGCAATGTCGGTGATGCCGATGTGATGAAGTGCATCCGTATGCTGACCTTCCTGCCGCTGGAGCAGATCGACGAAATGAGCACCTGGAAGGATCAGCGCCTGAACGAGGCCAAGGAGATCCTGGCCTACGAGCTGACCAGCATGGTTCACGGCAAAGAAGAAGCCGAAAAGGCTCAGAATGCCGCCCGTGCACTGTTCAGCGGCAATGCAATGGATACGGAGCACATGCCTTCCACGCAGCTGACCGAAGCTGATCTGACTGATGGCTCCATCGGCATCCTGACCCTGATGGTCAAGGCTGGTCTGGCCGCTTCCAATGGTGAGGCACGTCGTCTGGTCGTTCAGGGCGGTGTTCTGGTGGATGGCGAAAAGGTTGCCGCCCCGACTGTCAGCTTTACCGCTGATCAGCTGGCAAAGGGCATTGTGATCAAGAAGGGTAAAAAGATTTACCACAAGGTCACCCTGTAATATAGAACAGCGTTAAAATGAACCCCTGTGCATTCTAATAACAGAATGCACAGGGGTTTTGTGTCGTCTTTTTGAGTTTGAGAATGATTCAACGAACCGCCAGAAGAGGCTGACCTTCGGCAGCATTCCCACTTGCCAGCGTTTCAATCGAAGAAAAATCTGCCGAATTTGTGATAACAATAGGAATCGTTGTATCATATTCCGCTTCAGAAATGACATTTTTATCAAATTTCAGAAGCAGCTGTCCTTTTTTCACTGGTTCTCCTGCGTGCACAAGGGGAGTGAACCCCTTTCCATGCAGTTCAACCGTATCCATTCCAACATGGATCAAAAGTTCCACGCCGCTGTTACTGCGCAGGCTGACAGCATGTTTTGTTTGTGCGACCTGCGTGACGACGCCGTCGAAAGGAGCAGTCACTTCACCTCTTTCAGGTTCAATGGCACAGCCAAGGCCCAGCGCTTCACTGGAAAAAACAGGGTCTTCAATTTTACTCAGGGAATAAATCTTTCCGTCCGCCGGAGCATAAATGATGGCTTTTTTGTCTGTTTCATCCGGGAGTTCCTGTCGGCTGACATGGAAAAGCCTTTTCAGCCAGGATAGTGCGGAGCCTTCTGTCTTGCCAGCTTGTTTTCCGCTTTGAAGTGCAGCACAAACTGCATCATAGACACTCACAACATGTCTGCCGATCACGACCATATACTGTCCGCCGCTCCGAATGACAGTCACCACACCACTGGTGCTGTTCAGCGCGCCAGTGTCAGCCTTGCCTTCATCCTTTAGCTTGAAGCGCAGCCGGGTGGCGCAGTGAGTCAAAGACAGGATGTTCGACCGTCCGCCTACATTTTTGATGATGATTTTTGCCAGATCATCATATTTACTCATACATACTCTCCTGCTCTCAATCTATCTTTTACAGCACTATTTTAACACAGGAAAATCAAAATAACAGACCTTTTCAAGCTGAAATTTTATGATTTGGTGTTTGAAAAAGGAAACAGCATCTGCACGCAAAATGAGACCCGGAACTGTACGTTCCGGGTCTCATTTATAGCTGAATGATCAAAGCTCGTAGGCTTTCTTCAAAGCTTCATAAGCAGCGTCTTCATTCTCTGCATGAACCAGCAGGGAAATGTCAAGATCGCTGGTGGTGATCAACAGCACCTCAATGCCGGCCATTGCCAGCGCATTCAGTGCACGGGCTGCAACACCGCAGCTGGTGACCATCTCCTCGCCGAAGAGATTCAGCTTGGAATAGCCCACGCTGATCAGGGGAGAAGCTTTGGCATCCTTGTCCAGATTTGCGGCAGAGATTGCCTTCATCACCAGCGGCAGGTCGCTGCTGGAAGCGGTAAAACTGAAGTCAATGGTCGTTCCGTGGGGAGCGCTCTGGCTGATCATGTCCACGACAACACCATTGTCAGCAAAGATTTGCAAATAGCGAGCCAGGCTGTTGCCCTTGAATTCAACATCCTGCACGCTGATCATCATCAGGCTGGTCTCAATATTGATCTTCGATACTCCGTACATAGAGAATCCTCCGTTCTGCCCGAAAGCGGGCCTCAACTCTTTATGATAGTTCCAGAAAATCGCTGCTGATATTCTGCTGCGCGATGGTTCTGATCTTGTCCAGACTGAAATCCGGATATTCCCCCCGGACGCCATGTTCATGTGCCAGTTCTGCGGTATAGTCTCCGAACAGATAGGTCCGCACGTTAGCCTTCCCGGCGTCATAGTGAGTGACAGTGGGGTGAAGCTTCGGTGCCAGAACGCTGCACCTGACCGTTCCATCCGGTTCGGTCACTTTCTGCAGCTGGACAGTGAGAATGGCTCCAACCAGCTGGTCAGGCTTGTTCTGTGTGCTCAGAAAGTTTCCAAGGGAATAAGCGGTGAACACCTGCCGGCCGTCTTCCGCCGTGAGCCATTCGGCATCCTGCAGCACATGGGGGTGTGTGCCAACGATCAGGTCAGCACCCCAGTTTGCAAGCTTTTGTGCAAGAGTCCGCTGTGAATCCACGATGGTGTGGCTGTTCTCCACGCCCCAATGCACACCGACCACAACAAAATCCGCCTGCTGCCGTGCAGCCCGTACCTGACGCTCGATCACATCCGTCTGACTGGTGTAGATCACATTGGCTGTCATGGAACTGCTCTGCGGAATGCCATTGGTGTGCTCTGTATAGGAGAGGTACGCAATGGTCACTCCGTTCGCCGTCTGCAAGGGGATACGATCATAGTCGCTCTCGCCCTTCCACAAGCCTGTCGTCACGACATCGTCCGGCATGCTTTCCCAAAAGCGAAGCGTCGCCGCAATGCCGGAAGCGCCCTTGTCATAGGTGTGATTGTTGGAAAGACTGAATACCCGGACACCTGCCCGGTAAAGGGCCCGTGCGCAGTCGCCCGGGGTGGAAAAGCACGGGTAGCTGGAAGGTTCCAGTTCATCGTTGCAAAGCGTTTCCTGATTGATCCAGTTGACGTCCTGCCGGGCATAGAAAGGTGCAATATGCTCATAACAGTAGTCGAAGCTGTATGCTTCCTCACCGGATGCACGGCGCTTTGCCTGCTTGTAAATAGGCGAATGGATCAGATCGTCGCCCGTGGCAGAAAAGTTTACGGTCTGCACGACAGGCTCCGATTCTTTTTCCGGTTCGGATTCAGGCACAGACTGCGGCGGCTGCACCGTTTCTGATGGGATCGGTGCACTGGCAGGCAGCTCTGAAGCAGCCACCGGGATCGAACCCTTGGGGAGAAGCAGCGGCAGACAGACAAGACACAGAAGAACTGCCGCAAATGCTGTTCCCAATGTCCAGAAAAGCTGTCTCTGTGCACGGCGTTTTGCTGTCGGGCGGCGCCTGTGCTTCGCTTCCTGTTTTTTCATGATTCCTCACATCTTTCTGCCGCGATCCGGCGGCAATCTGCTCAGGGAAAGCTCAGCGGGCGGCGATCAGGTCGCCCATATCATACAGGCCCGGCTCCTTCGCTGCAAGATAAACAGCTGCATTGATCGCGCCATTGGCGAAGATATTGCGGGAGTAAGCGGTATGCTTGAGGGTGATGACCTCGTCCGGGCCGCAGAAGAGCACCTCATGGTCACCCACGATGCTGCCGCCGCGCACAGCACTGATGCCGATCTCTTTCGGGTCACGCTTCTGGCGGACGGAAGAACGGTCATAGACGTAGTGATATTCGCCGTTGTTCTGCTCGTTGACGGCATCGGCCAGCATCAGGGCGGTGCCGCTGGGAGCATCCAGCTTGTTATGGTGGTGCTGCTCCACGATCTCGATGTCATAGTTTACGCCCAGAATTGCGGAAGCACGCTTGCACAGCTCAGACAGGACATTGATGCCCATGGACATGTTAGCGCTCTTGAACACCGGAACCGTGCGGGACAACTGCACGAGCTTGAGCTGCAGTTCCTCAGACAGGCCAGTGGTGCAGACCACGATGGGCAGCTTGTGTGCTTCACAATAGGGCAGGGCTTTTTCCACTGCGGCCGGAGAGCTGAAATCGATGACAACATCTCCCTTGCCGTCCAGCTTCTCCAGGCTGTCATACACCGGGATGCCATTCTGTTCGCCATCCTTCAGGTCGATGCCCGCGATGACGCGGCAGTCCTCACGCTGTGCGATCATTTCACACAGAACATGGCCCATGCGGCCGCCGATGCCCTGAATTACGATTTCCGTCATATTTTTGATCCTTTCCTGCGTTTGATTTTGGATGCAGTGAATACGGCAAATGCCCGGGCAGATATCCCGCCGGGCATTTGCACAGATAAATTATTCCTTGACCAGGCCTGCAGTCTGCATGGCCTTCTCGATCAGTTCCTTGTGCGCATCGCTGGGATCCACCAGGGGCAGGCGGCAGCTGCCAGCCTCCCAGCCAAGCACATTCATAGCGTACTTGACCGGGATGGGGTTCACCTCGCAGAACAGTGCATCTGCCAGAGGCAGCATTTCCAGCTGCAGCTGGCGGGCCTTTGCAGTGTCACCGTCAAAGAACGCCTTGCAGCAGTTGTGCACCAGTTCAGGGTTCACGTTGGAGACGACGCTGATGACGCCCTTGCCGCCCAGAGACAGCAGAGGAACCACCTGATCGTCGTTGCCAGAGTAGATGTTCAGCTCGTCGCCGCACAGCTGTGCGATCTTGGCCACCTGAGAGATGTTGCCGGAAGCTTCCTTGATGCCATTGATCAGCGGGTGCTTGCTCAGCTCCAGTGCAGTTTCAGGGGTGATGTTCAGGCCCGTACGGGAGGGCACATTGTAAACGATCACGGGGATGCCGCCAGCCTCAGCCATGGCGGTGAAGTGTGCCACCAGACCGGCCTGAGAGGTCTTGTTGTAATACGGAGTGACCATCAGCAGGGCATCAGCGCCGCACTCTGCAGACTTCGCGGCCAGTGCGCAGCCATGGTCGGTGTCGTTGGAACCAGCGCCCGCAATGACCGGCACGCGATGATTGACGACATCCACCGTATACTTGATGGCAGCCAGCTGCTCTTCGTCGGTCATGGTGGAGCATTCGCCGGTGGTACCGCAGATCACAATGGCATCGGTGCCGCGGGCAATCTGGTCTTCCACGATACGGCCAAGCTCATCAAAGTTGATGCTTCCGTCCTCGTACATCGGGGTGATAATGGCAACACCCGCGCCGGTAAAGACAGGATTCTTCATAACCTAAAAACTCCTTTGTATGCGTTTTCACGCAAAATATGCTTAGTCAAAATAGCCCTTTGCTGCCAGCAGCTCTGCCAGCAGAACACCGCCGCCTGCAGCGCCGCGCAGGGTGTTGTGGCTCATGCAGGCAAACTTGTAATCAAACAGGGTATCTTCACGCAGCCGTCCGATGCACACAGCCATGCCGTTTTCGGTGTTGCGGTCCAGCTTGGGCTGCGGACGATCCGGCTCGGTGAAGTAGTGCAGGAACTGCTTGGGTGCGCTGGGCAGGTTCAGCTCCTGTGCGGGGCCGCGGAAGTTTGCCCATGCCTCCAGGATCTGCTCCTTGGTGGGCTTTTTGTCAAAGCTCACGAACACAGCAGCAGTGTGGCCGTCAGAAACAGGCACACGGAAGCACTGCGCGGTGATCACGGGCTTCTCGGCGTTGACGATGTGGTCGCCCTCGATGCGGCCCCACAGCTTCAGAGGCTCACGCTCGCTCTTTTCTTCCTCGCCGCCGATGTAGGGGATCACGTTGTCCACGATCTCAGGCATGCGGTCGAAGGTCTTGCCGGCACCGGAGATAGCCTGATAGGTGCAGACCAGAGCTTTGCTGACGCCGAAATCCTTCATCAGCGGATGCAGGGCAGGAACATAGCTCTGCAGGCTGCAGTTGGACTTGACGGCAATGAAGCCGCGCTTGGTGCCCAGGCGCTTGCGCTGTGCAGCGATGATCTCGATGTGGTCTGCATTGATCTCGGGCACGACCATGGGGACATCCGGGGTGAAGCGGTTTGCGCTGTTGTTGGAGACCACAGGGCATTCAGCCTTGGCGTAAGCCTCTTCCAGAGCCTTGATCTCATCCTTGGGCATATTGACCGCACAGAAGATGAAATCCACCTGAGAAGCGACCTCTTCCACCTTGGAAGCATCCGCGACTACCATTTTTTTCACGCTCTCGGGCATGGGGACGGTCATCGCCCAGCGGGGGCCGACAGCCTCCTCATACGTTTTGCCTGCGCTGCGGCCAGAAGCAGCCAGGACGGTCAGCTTGAACCAGGGATGGTTCTCCAGCAGCGTTACAAAACGCTGGCCCACCATACCGGTTGCACCTACGATACCCACTTTATACTGTTTTTCCATTTTCCAGCACCTTTCCTTTCGCAAAAGCCAAAGCAATAAATATTACTATTGCGCGGAACACGGCTTGCAAACCGGGCCGCAATGCAATATAATAGATACTGTTTATACAGATTTTATGATATCATTGATACGGTGTCCGTGTCAATCATCGGAAAGGCAAATTGCGTAATATGTTAAAAAAAGATTTTTGGTATGATTTACCCAAAGAGCTCATTGCGCAGGAGCCGGCAGACCCTCGTGACTCTGCCCGGCTGATGGTTCTGAGCCAGAAAGATGACAGCATCCAGCACAAAGTCTTCCACGACCTGCCCGATTTTCTGGAGCCGGGCGACCTGCTGGTGGTCAACAACTCCAAAGTGCTGCCCGCCCGCATCGTGGGCATCAAGCAGCCCACCGGCGCTGTCTGTGAGCTGCTGCTCCTGCGTCAGGTGAAGGGGGACCAGTGGGAATGCCTGGCAAAGCCCGGCAAGCGGATGCAGCCCGGCACGAAAGTGAGCTTCGGTGACGGCAGCCTGACTGCCGTGGTGGATGAAACACTGGAAGATGGCAACAAGTACGTTACATTCTATTATGATACCGAGACGCTTTATGAAAAACTGGACGAATTCGGCAAAATGCCGCTGCCGCCCTATATCACAAAGCAGCTGGAAGATCAGAGCCAGTATCAGACCGTCTACGCCAAGGAGCTGGGCAGCGCTGCCGCTCCCACAGCCGGCCTTCACTTCACCCCGGAACTGATGGACACCATCCGTGCCAAGGGCGTGAACATTGCCGAAGTGACGCTGCATGTGGGTTTGGGCACCTTCCGCCCTGTGCAGGAAGACGAGATCACCGACCACAAAATGCACAGTGAATGGTACTGCATCGACGAGAAGACCGCTCAGATGATCCGGGATACCAAGGCCGCCGGGCATCGGGTGATTGCGGTGGGCACCACCAGCTGCCGCACGCTGGAAGCTGTCGCTGCAAAGTACGGCGAGATCAAAGCCTGCAGCGGCAACACTTCCATCTTCCTGTATCCCGGCGTCAAGTTCAACTGCATTGATGGTCTGATCACCAATTTCCATCTGCCGGAAAGCACCCTCATCATGCTGGTGTCGGCGCTGTATGGCTATGAAAAAACGATGCGTGCTTATGATGTGGCTGTTCGCGAACATTACAGATTTTTCTCATTTGGCGACGCCATGGCCATTTTATAACGTACAATCGTTTCTTTTAACCAACAACATCACGTTATTCTGTCGTTGATAAGTCTGGGATCTCAGGCTTTTTCATTAAGATCGCACGGCTGTTTTCCGTGCACAGAAAGGAACAAAATTATGCCTTCTTTGACCACTTACAAGCTGCTCAAGCAGGAGCACGACGCCCGGCGGGGCGAGTTTAAGACCGTGCACGGCACCGTGCAAACACCCGCATTCCAGAATGTTGCCACCGCCGGTGCCATCAAAGGCGGTCTGTCCGCTCATGACCTGAAAGACATCGGTGCTCAGGTCATGCTGTGCAACACCTACCATCTGCATCTGCGTCCCGGCGACAAGCTGGTGGCAGACATGGGCGGCCTGCACAAGTTTACCCGCTGGAACGGCCCCATCCTGACCGACAGCGGCGGATTTCAGGTGTTCAGCCTGGCCAAGCTGCGCAAGATCACCGAAGAGGGTGTGACCTTTGCTTCCCATCTGGACGGCCATCGCATCTTCATGGGCCCGGAAGAGAGTATGCAGATCCAGGCAAACCTGGGTTCTACCATCGCCATGGCCTTTGACGAGTGCGTGGAGAACCCCGCCCAGCACGACTACTCCAAGGCCAGTTGCGAGCGCACCACCCGCTGGCTGAAGCGCTGCAAGGACGAGATGGCCCGCCTGAAACATGAAGGCATCTCGGTCAACCCGGATCAGCTGTTGTTCGGTATCAATCAGGGCTGCACCTTTGCCGATCTGCGCGTGGAGCACATGAAGCAGATCGCAGACCTTGATCTGGACGGCTATGCTATCGGCGGTCTGGCCGTGGGCGAGCCCACCGAGGTCATGTATGAGATGATCAGTCAGGTGGAGCCCTATATGCCCAAGGATAAGATCCGTTATCTGATGGGCGTTGGCACCCCGGGCAACATCATTGAAGCAGTGTCCCGCGGTGTTGACCTGTTCGACTGTGTGATGCCCAGCCGCAATGCCCGCCATGGCCATCTGAACACCTGGGGCGGCATCATCAATATCAAAAACGCCAAGTATGAGCGCGATGAGCGCCCCATCGACCCCGCCTGCGGATGTCCGGCCTGCCGCAATTACTCCCGCGCCTATATCCGCCATCTGTTCAAGGCGGAAGAGATTTTGGGAATGCGTCTGGCGGTCATGCATAACCTGTGGTTCTACAATCACCTGATGGAACGCATCCGTGATGAGCTGGATGCAGGCACCTTCACGGCCTTCCACGACAAATATGTGAAGCTTCTGGACACCAGAATTTGAGAATAACCCTTGCAACGGGTCGTTTAAAAAGGTATAATAATTTTATCTGAATTTTGAGAGGAGATTTTGCCCCATGCAATTTCTGACTACCACGTCCGAGGGCTACATCAGCCTGTTCTTCACTCTGGCACTGATGCTGGTTCTGCTGTACTTCATGATCTATCGTCCTCAGAAGAAACAGGAGAAGAAGGATGCCGCAATGCGCAGCAGCCTGGAGATCGGCGATCAGGTCACCACCATCGGCGGTGTCATTGGCCGCGTTGTTGCTATCAAGGACGATACCTTCGTTCTGGAGACCGGTGCCGACCGCGTGAAGATCCGCTTCACCAAGACTGCTATCTCTTCCGTTGAGAAGCTGAACATGGATAAGGCTGACAAGAAGTAAGCTTCTTCCAAACTCACAGGTATATTAAACACGCCTCCCTGCATAGATTACGGCAGGGAGGCGTGTTTTTATGTCTGAGAAAAAGAAGTTCCCGGCGGAATTTCGGCTCTTTGTTCTTTCCGGTGCTGTCGGCATTCTGGCCACCGCGGGCAGCCTGGCTGCCATGGCGGCGCTGATGGTGTCACGCGGCCTCTCCGGTTCCGCTGCCGCACCGCTGGCGACAGCTGCCGTCGGAATAGGCAGCTTCTGCGGCGGCTGGCTCACTGCGTTCTGCCGGCGCGAAGGCGGACTCTTCTGCGGTGCATTGCAGGGGGCCCTGTTCGCAGGGCTGCTTGCCGTTCTTGCGCTGACCTCCGGCGGCCTGACGGACAATGCCATATTGCTCCGTTTGGGTGTCGTTGTCCTGTGCGGAGTCCTTGGTGGACTTCTCGGCGTTCGAGGGCCGCACAGAAGGCGGATCAACTAAAGAGCAGGGGAGGAAACAACCATGTGGATCTATGATCAGAGCACGCCGGAATCCGCACTGATCCCGGCTGCTCTGCCGGAAGTATCTGATCGATTGGAAATATCCGACGCGCACGAAGCGGAGCCTGCGCCGGAAATGCATTCAGAAGAGCCGTGCGCTGTTCCGCACGCACAAAACCGGAGAGTTTCTTCCACAGACTGCTGGACACTGGCTGCGGCCTTCCTGCTTGGCTCTGCAGCCGCCGGTGTGCTCCGTGCGCTGTGTGATGGGCCGAACAGTGAATGGCTCCGCTATTACGTCCAGCAATGGCTGCAGGTCTTTTCTGTTTCGGACATGCACCCGGCAGCGTCCTTATTTGCAGTTGAATATCTCACTCTTCTGGGTGCTGCAACAGTGCTGATGCTGCTCGGTTTCTCCGCGTTTGGCCCTGTGCTGATTTTTCTGTTCACAATGCTTTATGGTGTCGGCAATGGGCTGCTTTTTTCTCAGCTTTTCGCGGGGACAAGCTGGAATGCAAAGCTTCTGGTTATTATTCTCACATTGTTTCCGTCCGCTGCTGCGTCTGCCTGCCTGTGTTTGCTGGGCGCTGCGGCCCTGCGTGTCAGCGGCCGGATCCGGACATACTCTTTCTTGTCCGGAATGCCTGTTCCTTGCCGTCCGTCCGCAGGCGTTTTAATGAAGCAATATCTTCTCACGATCGTATTGCTGCTTCCACTGTGTGGTGCAGCAGCCGGTTTTGCCTGCATCGAAAGCCGACTGCTATGATTTCCTTGCAGCCGCAGAAGGGATATGCTACAATAGAAAAAACTTCTTATATGAAATTGCAGGAGATTTTCATGAAAGAACCGAAATTGAAAACTGTATATGTGTGTTCCAACTGCGGTGAAACCAGTCCCCGCTGGATGGGCCGATGCCCCAGCTGCGGAAGCTGGAATACGATGAACGAGGATGTCGTGGCAGAAGCACCGAAAGCCGGAACGGCAGCGGCCAAACAGGCTGCGGCTGCAAGGCCCGAAGGTGTGACGACTTTGACCGCAAAGCGCCTTTCCGAGATCAGCACCACCGAAGAAAAAAGCCGCATCCTGACCGGAATCTCAGAACTGGATCGGGTTCTTGGCGGCGGCATCGTTCTGGGCGGCATGGTCCTGCTGAGCGGTGAACCGGGTGTGGGCAAATCCACGATGCTGCTGCAGCTGTGCGGTGCGATCTCCAATCAGCACACCGTTTTGTATATCACCGGCGAGGAATCGGTCCGGCAGGTCAAGCTGCGTGCAGCACGGCTGAAAGTGCCGCAGGATAATATCTTTCTGGCGGCAGAGAACGACGTGGACGAGATCTGCGGCTTGATTGAAAAGGAAAAGCCCGACCTTGTGGTCATCGACTCCATCCAGACCATGCGCTGCATGGATATTGCGTCGTCCTCCGGCACAGTCAGTCAGGTGAAGGAAAGTGCTGCCCGCCTGCTGGCAGTGGCTAAAAAGCAGGAGATTCCCATGTTTATCGTGGGTCATGTGAACAAGGATGGTGCCATTGCAGGCCCCAAAGTCATGGAGCACATCGTGGATACGGTCCTTTATTTTGAGGGCGACAAAATGCTCCCGTACCGCATTCTGCGGGCCGCAAAAAACCGCTATGGTTCCACCAATGAGCTCGGCATGTTTGATATGACCGGGCAGGGGCTTGCGGAGATCGAGAACCCATCTCAGATGCTTCTGGAAGGCCGGCCGCTGGGTGTTTCCGGTAACTGTGTGGCTTGCACTATTGAGGGCAGCCGCCCCATTCTGAGCGAAATTCAGGCGCTTGCCACAAAGACGAACTTTCCGGCGCCGCGCCGTGCCTGCAGCGGCTACGACTATAACCGCATGAATCTTCTGATCGCCGTGCTGGAAAAGCGGGCGGGTTATTTCTTCGGCAATCTGGATGTCTATGTCAATATCGTCGGCGGCATTGCTCTGCGTGACACAGCCTGTGATCTTGCGGTCTGCCTGAGTATGGTCTCTTCGCTGCTGGATCGTCCGGTCAGTGATAAGCTGATCGCCATTGGTGAAGTCGGTCTGGGCGGGGAAGTGCGCAGTGTTCCGAATCTGGAGCAGCGTCTGCATGAGGCAGAGCGCATCGGATTTGAGCGCGCCGTGATCCCCCGGCACAGCCTGAACCACCTGAACCCGGCGGATTATCCGGGAATGCAGCTGGTTGGTGCCGCTTATATCAGCGACGCCATCAATGCACTGAAAACAGACCGTTTGTGATGATGTGAGGCCCCAAATGTCGATTTATCTGAATGAAAAAAATCCCGGGAAGCATCCGCCGTTCGATGATGCTTCGCCGGATATCGTAAGCTACGTCCGCTATCTGGAAGTGATCGCGGGCAAAAGCGCGAATACGGCGTTCAACTACTACTGTGACCTGCGCAGTTTCAGCCGCTTTATGAAGCGCCGCCGTGGGCTTGTCCCGGCAGACAGCGAGATTAGGGACATCGACCCGAAAGGGCTTGACACTGCGTTCTGGGGCAGCGTCAGCAAGGAAGACATCTACGAATATCTGTACTTTCTGAATCGGGAATGCGGAAACAAAAAGTCTTCGACGGCACGGCGTCTGGCCAGCCTCCATGGCTTTTATGACTATCTGGTCAATCAAGTCAACCAGCTCGAAACAGACCCGACTGCTGCGATCCATCCGCCCAAACAGGATAAGGTTCTGCCGAAATATCTGACAGCAGAACAGTCCATCGAGCTTTTGGAGAGCACCCGGACGCAGAGCGATTTTCCGGAGCGGGATTACTGCATGGTGGTTCTGTTCCTGAACTGCGGAATGCGTCTGGCAGAGCTTGTTGGGATGGATCTTGATGATATTGACCTGGAAAACCGTCAGATCCGGCTGTTCGGCAAGGGCCACAAAGAGCGCATGGTGTATCTGAATGATGCCTGTGTGGAAGCTTTGCAGCTCTATCTGCACAAGCGCAACACGCTGGAGGGCCTTCTTCCGCAGGAAAAGGCGGTGTTTGTCACCCGGCGGCGGAAGGAACGTATTTCAAACCGGAGGGTAGAGCAGCTGGTGACCGGAGCAATGAAAGCCGCCGGACTGAAAGGATTCTCGACGCATAAGCTGAGACACACAGCGGCGACTCTGATGTATCAGACCGGCAATGTTGATATCCTGACCCTCAAGCAGCTTTTGGGCCACAGCAACGTTTCGACCACACAGATTTATACACACCTTCAAGAATTTCAGGTGCGTACAGCCATTGAAGAAAACCCGCTTGGCAAGCTCACACGCAAAGGTTCTTCCAATGCAAACTTGGATACAACAAAGCAGGAGACAGGGGAGTCTGCAGAGAAGAACAGCAAAGAATCGGCGTCTTCCGGCCCCATGAAAGCGTTTGAAGGCGCTGCCCAGGATGGATTCCGGGCTGATATTTCGGAGATGACAGATGATGCTGACATCGAAACAACGTGATGCCCTGCAAAATGCCGAAACTGCTTTGATGGCAGACTGGCACACGCGCTGGCACGAAAAACACGCGAATTATCAATGGTTTAATGCGGACGGCATCGTGGATCATAAACGCTGGGCCGCACTGCCGGATGGACGGATGGAAAACGCATTCTGATGTTGTCAGTATGCCGCATCCAAACCGTGCAGCAAAGCGATGGACACTGGAGTTGGAAAAGTTTTACGCGTGACACACATTATAATGTGATGCATAAAATTTAAAAGCACAGCGCAAAAATAAGCAAAAACAAAGAAAAGCCTCAAAAGCTCAAAATCGTCAAATTAGGTGTCCGCCAGGCCCAGATGGCTGAAATTCGAGAAAAGAGGCTTTTTTCTCTCCCCTAATTTTCGCATAACGTGCATTATACGAAATGATAATAATTAAAAAATAGAGAACCCCTCTCTCTTCTGCTGAGTTCAGAGCCCTCCGTTTTGGATGAATTTTAAATTGTAATTTATGGGTGCATCATGCCGTTTCTTCTCTTTTGGTGATGCGATGCTGATCCTGTCGTTGGGAATTTTCAATTTCAGCTTTCCAATGGCTGCGTACCGAAATAAGCACAGATTGCTTCATAGTAAATACGCGCTACTTTCTTGCAGCCTTCTTCGCTGCCAAACCGTGCCACATCCGTCTCACTGGTCACAAAGCACTGCTCTGCCAGAACTGCCGGACAGTTCACATCTTCCAGTAATGTAAAGCTCCGCTCGGCCCGCACTTCGGTATGTGTACTCTCCACAAGCTGCTTCTGGTCGTTTTCCAAATAATAAATATAACGGATTCCCCCGCGCCCGCGCAGCGACGCTCCGGCAGCCTGCATTCCCTCAGCCAGCAGCTTTGCAAAATAAAAGCTTTCGTTATGCCACGTTCTCCCAGGAACGGACGGATAACATTCAAAGCCTGCTGCCGTCGAGCCATTGGCCGCAGAATTGCCATGGATGGAGATCAGCAGATGCGGCGACTGCTCATCCGCTCTTGCTGCACGCTGCGCTGGTGTCGCTGTTTCATCATAGCTTTCACGCGTCTGCAGTGTGATGTAATTGGGGTCCTGATCCAGCAAAGCCGTCAGCGCAGCAGCTGTTGCTGCTGTCATGTCTTTTTCTATGGCAACTCCCCTTGCGCCCGGATCTGCACCACCATGCCCGGCATCGACCACGATCCGATATGGCGGGTCTCCCACCTGTGGACGAAACTCTTCCCCTGAAACGCTGGCCGCGGGATGATACTCCTGCAGGGTCAATGCTGCATGCCACAGTGAAAGCCCAAGCCACCCGGCAAAAGCACAGAATATTACCACTGCAGCGATCCCTGCCCCATGCAGAAACGTTTTCTTCCGCTTGCGGCGTCCCTGCTTCCGGGAACGTTTGCGTTCATGCTCGGCCATTGGTTTTCCCTTCCTGTCCAATTCAACTTGGCTGCTTTTATTATCTATACAGCTATACGATATGGATGATTGCATCCCTGCATCGTAAGACAAAAAAGCTATCCGAAACATTGCCCGGATAGCTTTCGATGCTTTTATTTCAGTTCAACCACCGTCACGCCGCTCTCGCCTTCTCCATAACGGCCAAGACGGAAACTCTTGACCATACGGTTTCCGCGCAGGTGTTTCTGGATGGCGGTACGCAGTGCACCAGTGCCGTTTCCGTGGATCAGATAGACCACCGTCTGACCGTTCAGGATCGCGCGGTCGATAAAGGAATCCACTTCCGGCAGCGCTTCATCTACCGTCAGACCCAGAAGGTTGCATTCCATCTTTGCAGAACGCTGCACACGCTCCACCCTGCCGTTGGGCCGGTTTGCGTCACCGGTCAGGCGGGAATACCGCTGCTGTGCCCGGGTCTGCGGCTTCTGTTCCTTTACCAGCTTCTCCGGCTGCTTTAATCCCTTCAGCGGAACCTTTGTCTTGATGATGCCGGCACGCACCAGCACATCACCGTTTTTGTCCGGAAGGGCCAGAACGGTGGCCAGCTGGTTCAGCTCTGCAATGCAGACCTCCTGCCCCACCTTGACTTCTTTCAGAGGCACGAACTCCTTGACCGGATTGTGCACCACCTCTGTGCCCATGAAAAGCTTTTCCGATTCTTTTTTCGCAATCTCGCGAGCACGCTGTGCTTTTTGCTGCGTGCTCATGCGCTCATCTTTCTGCAACTGGCGCAACTCGTCTGTCAGCGCATAAGCCTGGCTCTCCACCTGCTGTGCCAAAGCACGCGCCTTTGCGCGGGCAGCTTCCAGTTCGTTTTCACCCTGCTGGATCAGCTCATCCCTCTTTTTCTGTGCGGCTTCCAGCTGATGAGAAGCTTCATTCTTCAGCTCTTCAACTTCATTCTGGCTTTCTTTCAGCTGCAGCTTCAGATCATCCAACTGGCCGAGAACCGCATCCAGGCGCTTGTCTTCTGCCGAAAGATGTTTCTGTGCCGCCTCGATGACCCGCTCAGGGATGCCAAGCTTTTCACTGATCAGGAACGCATTGGATTTGCCCGGCACGCCCACGCTCAGCTTGTAAGTGGGGCGAAGCGTCTCCAGGTCAAATTCGCAGCTGGCATTGACCACGCCTTTTGTTTCGAGTGCAAATACCTTCAGCTCTGCATAGTGCGTGGTCGCCATCAGCAACACGCCGCGGCGGCGCAGTTCTTCAATGATAGCAACTGCCAGTGCGGCGCCCTCGGCGGGGTCTGTGCCGGCACCCAGCTCATCCAGCAGCACCAGCGTGCGCGGCATGGCAAGCTCCAGAATGCCGGTGATCTTCTTCATGTGGCCGGAGAAGGTCGAAAGGCTCTGCTCAATGCTCTGCTCGTCGCCGATATCCACAAGGAACTCATCAAACACGCAGATCTCACTGCGCTCATCGGCTGGGATCAGGAAGCCGCATTGTGCCATCGCACACAAAAGGCCTGCCGTTTTCAGGGTGACCGTTTTACCGCCGGTGTTCGGGCCGGTGATGATCAGAGAATCGTAGTCTCTGCCCAGTTCGATGTCCACGGGAACGCACTTTTTGGGGTCGATCAACGGGTGACGGGCACGAATCAGCGAAAAAGAGCTGTCTGTGCGGACAGCAGGTTTGAACGCTTTGAGATCCAGTGCAAGCCGCGCTTTTGCCAGCAGAATATCGATCTCCAGCATTGCTTTGTAGCTGTACTGGAACTGCGGCTCAATGGCTGCAACCTGTGCTGTGAACGCTACCAGAATGCGCTCGATCTCCTGTGCCTCCTGTGCACGGTACTGCAGGATGCGGGCATTTGCTTCCACGACCGCCTGCGGCTCCACAAAGACCGTTGCACCAGTGGACGAAACATCGTGGATGATGCCGCTCACTTCGCCGCGGTATTCGCTTTTGACTGGCACGACATAGCGTCCGTTGCGCATGGAGACCACGCTCTCCTGCAGATATTTGGAAGTGTCCATGTTGCGGACCATGCTTTCCAAACGGTCCCGGATGCTGTTTTCCGTCGCTTTGATCTTTTTACGCAGCTCGTTCAGTGTGCGCGACGCTGTATCCGCCATGGCATCCGGTGCAAGAATCGCGCTGGAGATCTGCTGTTCCAGACCGGGCTGCGGTGCCAGAGCATAGAACAGATCATCGGTCGGCAGAACATCGTGATCAGACGAGCCATACCAGCTGGTCAGATTCTGAAAGTTGCGCAGAGCACCGGCCACCATCAGCAATTCGCCCATCGACAGCACGCCGCCCTTGACAGCACGGGCCGCCAGCTGGCTGACCCCCTCCACGCCGCCAAAACGTGGCGAACCGTTTTTGATCAGCAGTGTGTTGATGGCGTCGGTCTGTTCCAGCGCATACCGCACTTCGTCCGGGTCGCACTGCGGTTCGATCTCCAGCAGCTTTTCCCGGGCTTCCTTGCACACACAGCCCTCGGCAGCGCGTGCGATGATCTTATCCAGTTCTAGTGTTTTTAAGTAGCTTCGTTCCATAGATTTCCTTTTTGATCAGGGCAGCACAGATTTCAGGAAGCTGTAGCTTTTCAGCGGTTTATCCAGATGCACCAGTGCATAGCGCTCTGCCACTGCCGAAAGCTTTTCCAGACTGCCCATTGAGATTTTGAATCCAAATATTTTTTTGTCGTCCACAAGACAGATGTGACGCAGTGCATACAGAGACCCCTGATCCAGATTGCAGGAGCACCCTGCCTTTGCCGCACAGTCTGCACACAAAAGATACCCTTCCTGCACGTCCAGATAAAACGCATCCCCATCGTAGGCGCCGCAGCCATGGCAGCAGGCGATCTGCGGCATAAAGCCGCACTCGGTCATCGTTCTCAGTTCAAAGACCGCCTTGATCACGCGGCAGTCTGCTTTGCCTTTGCTGATCATATAAAGACAATTGAGCAGCAGCCGCAGTTCATGCTCTGCTTCCTGCCCGGTGGGAGAAAGCGTCATGGTCATTTCTGCCATATACATGGAAAGCCCGAGCCCTTCCAGGGTGTTGGACACCCCCGGAAAGACGCTTTCCTCTCCGGCTTCTTCCACCGTGTACATATTCCGTCCCGGCATCAGGACAAATTCTGAGTAGCAGAACAGCCCGCAGCCGCTGAAGAGCTTGCTTTTCAGCCGCATGCTGTTTGGGGCATGTGCTGAAACGACACCAAGCTTCTGTGTCAGGATCGTCAAAATACGGTCTGCTTCTTTATAAGGGGTCTCTCTCAGCACAAGACCCATCGTCACAATGGGGTCTGTCATTCGCAGCTCCTGCCGGGTCTTTTCCCGGCTGTGTTTGTTGCTTATAGTCGAGATAACGGAAAATATTTCCCGTGCAGGCAAAAGCCTGCCAGCTTTCCTGTGCGTCCATGCGCAGCACCTCTTTCCCCATTCGGTTTCAGAACTAGTGTCAGGTTCATCTTACACGTTCATCCGTGGGAAATCTGTCCTGCTTTGGAAACACATCAGCGATTGCCGGTATTCTGCTTGAAGCCGAAATTGTTCAGCAGGAATTCATTGTCCCGCCAATCCGATTTCACCTTCACCCAGCACTGCAGATTCACGCGGCAGCCAAGGAACTCTTCACAGTCGGCACGAGCTGCGCTGGCGATCTTCTTGAGCATTGCACCGCCTTTGCCAATGACCATGCCCTTGTGGCTCTCGCGCTCGCAGTAAATATTCACATCGATATCGATCAGATCTGTGCCCGGACGCTCTTTGAAACGTTCCACAACGACTGCGATGCCATGCGGGATCTCATCCCTCATAAACAGCAGCGCCTTTTCACGAATGACCTCTGCCACCAGCTCTTTTTCCGGCATGTCCGTGTAGGCGTCATCATCAAAATAATGCGGGCCTTCTACAGCGTAGCGGCTCAGGGCATCAAACAAAACCTCGCAGCCATCGTTGTCACGGACACTGACTGTGTAGATGTCATCGAAAACACCTAAGGCTTTCAGTTCTTCCTTGCGCGCTTCCAGATCGGCTGGCTCTTTGACAAGGTCAGTCTTGTTGATGACGGCAATTGCCGGGCCGCCGCTGCTGCGCAGCATGTCCACCAGAACCATTTCGGATTCGTTCAGTGCACCATAAGGCTCGAACAGCATCATGGAAACATCCACATCTGCGATGGAGTCGCTTGCGGTCTTGTCCATCCGCTTGCCCAGCTTATTGCGGGCTTTGTGCACGCCGGGAGTGTCCAGCAGGACATACTGCAGCGGGCCGCGGGTGATCACGCCCGTGATGCGGGTGCGGGTCGTCTGGGGTTTCGAGGTGACGATGGCCACTTTTTCGCCCACCAGAAGGTTGGTCAGGCTGGACTTGCCCACATTGGGGCGGCCGATCACAGCAACAAAAACGGAAGATGTGTCATAATGTCCCTGAACGGGTGTAGCGTTACTCAAAATCTAGCTCCTGTCTGTTTTTTGTGTGCGGCATCCGCACGGTAAAACTTCTGTTTGTCCTTACTCCGTATAGCTGACGGTGCGCGGCAGGCCCAGCTGCAGCAGGACGGCTTCTTCTTTTTCACGCATCCGCATCGCTTCCAGGCCGCCGTTCTCATGGTCGTAGCCAAGAAGATGAAGCATGGAATGCACGGTCAGAAAAGCCACTTCACGCTGCAGAGGGTGTCCGTAGAGGTTTGCCTGCTCCAGTGCACGCTCCATGCTGATGACGATATCGCCCAGCATCATGCAGCCATTGTTTTCATCAATGTCATATTTTCCATTTTCGCCCAGAGGAAAGCTCAGCACATCGGTGGGCATCGGTTTGTTGCGATACTGGTTGTTCAGTTCTGCAATGGCGGCATTATCCACGAAGGTCACGCTGATCTCGGCCGGTGCATCGAAGTGCTCATATTCCAGCACAGCGTTGCATGCGCGGCGAATCAGGATGCGCAGGCCGGAAGGAACTTTCACGGCCTTCTGAGAATTGGTGATCAAAACTTTATTGGACATAAATCAGTCCGCTCCTTTCTGTTTTGTGATGCTTATTCTATCGTTTTATACGATCATTTCATTTTTCAGGGTGCGCGGCCTTTTCGTATGCCTTGATGATCTCCTGCACAAGACGGTGGCGCACCACATCTTTTTCACTGAAATAGCACTGCGCGATCCCATTGACATTCTTCAGCACATGCAGTGCATCCACAAGACCGCTGCGGGTGCGCTCCGGCAGATCGATCTGCGTCACATCGCCGGTGACAACGACCTTGGAACCCACACCCATACGGGTCAGGAACATCTTCATCTGTTCCGGGGTGGTATTCTGGGCTTCATCCAAAATAATGAAGGAGTCATCCAGTGTGCGTCCGCGCATATAGGCCAGCGGTGCAACCTCAATGATCTGCTTTTCCACAAGGCGCTCATAGGTCTCCGCACCCAGCATATCAAACAGCCCATCATACAGCGGGCGCAGATAAGGGTCAACCTTCTGCTGCAGGTCGCCGGGCAGGAAGCCCAGCTTTTCGCCTGCCTCCACCGCCGGGCGGGTCAGCACGATGCGGGAAACATCTTTTGCCTTGAACGCTTTCACGGCCATGGCAACAGCAAGATAAGTCTTGCCGGTGCCCGCCGGGCCGACGCCGAAAGTGATGGCATTGGTGCGGATCGCATTCAGGTATTCTTTCTGCCCCAGCGTCTTGGGGCGGATGGGGCGGCCCTTGACTGTGACGGTCACAAAATCATCGGTCAGTTCCTTGACGCGCTTTTCTGCGCCATCGTGAGCAAGGCTGATGCAGTAACGCACTGTCTGCTCCTCCAGCGGCGTGTGGTTTTCGATCAGGAGCAGCATCCCTTCCACTGCACGGTTTGCCGCAGCCACATTGGCCGGTTCGCCGGAAAGACGAAGCTGCGTGCCCCGGCAGACAGCCGTTACGGAGAACTCTTTTTCCAACAGACGAATGTTACGGTCGCAGTTGCCGAATACAGCAGCTGCCACTTCCACACTATCCAGTTCAATATTCTTTTCTGCCATGTGCTCCTCCCGAAAAGACCTATTTTGATGCTCCTATTGTACCACCAAAACATCAATTAGAAAACTATGAAAATTGCACAAAATATTTTTTCTGCTTCCATCGTTTTTCCATAACGCTCCGCACGGCTTCTCCCAAAGAGGCACTTAAGCCTGAACAGCCTTTTCACAAATAGCTGCGCATCATCGTTGTCAAGTACTGTTTCAGAGAAAGTTTCGTGCTATCTTTGGGCAAATCAGCAATAGCAAAGTTCTTTCGTCCGTGCTACAATAGCAAGCGTTGCGTGCTATGCCAGCACTGCGAAAACGATTTGTTTGAAGGAGAATGAACGATGGAACAATGCTATCTGATGCCCGGACAGGAACGCTGTGAACGATTCAAGGACGCAAATGGTGTTCCGCGCGTTCATTATTCTTATCGTTCCCTTCATGGGGCTTTTTTCGATTGTGAAAGCCGCAGCCTGGAAGAAGCGCAGCGTTTGTGCGAAGACTGGCTCGTTGGGCAGGACCGCTGCTACCGCAACTGATGATTTAAAACAATGAAAAACCTCTGCTTCCCTGTTGGCTCAGACCCGCCGGGAAGCGGAGGTTTTCTTTTATGCTTATTTCCACAGCTGGGCACAGACCAGTTCCAACACACTGCCTGCAATGCAGCGGGCCTTATCCGAGATCAGGAAGCAATTGGACAGTTCTTCCCTGCGAGGGTCCACATCTGCCACTTTAAAGCCGGGTGTTACAGGATATCCACTGCGCAGAAGGCCGCGCAGGATGCCGGTGATCTGTGTTGTCACAGGCACCGCCGTGCCGTCAGGAGTTTCGATTTGCGCAATGATCTCCCCCGCCTGCACGATATCTCCGATCTTATGCACATCCACAAAGGTGCCCTCTGCCTGTGCATGGATCACACGCTCTTTGCCATAACCTCCGATCACGCCGGGAATCCCGGTGTTCGGGATGGCAGCACCTTCCCGGATAATGCGTCCCAGCCGATGGCCGCGTTTGGTCTCCACAACAACATCAACGTCCCTGCCCGCCGTGAAACCGGGGCCAAGCGCAATGGTCAGCGGTGCCATATCGCGGGTAGTTCCAAGGTTCTTTTTGGCAAGGATCGCATCTACAACGATCTCCGGTTTTGCCTGCGCGATGCTTCTGCCCAGCGGGTCCACGAGGACGGGAACGGCGTTCTCTGACCAGACACTTTCTGCCTGTTCCAATGATTCGGTCCTCACTGCACGCAGGCCCTCCACGGTCGTCTCGCCTTCATAGACAGCCTCACAAAGCGACACCTGCCGCCGGATCGCAGCAGGGTGGCCTGTTTCCAGAACCAGGACGCGAAGCCCGGCGGAGCACAAGCGATGGATTGTTCCTGTGGCAAGGTCGCCGCCGCCGCGGACAATAATCAGTGAATCTTTTTTCATAAGCACTTTTCTCCCGGTCTGAGCACTTCCAGAAACAGCTCCATGGAACCGCCGCAGGCTGCGATGGCGGCATCATCGTTTTGGCCATCAGCTGAAAACCGAACGATCTGATGCGATGGCGCTTTTCCGGCCAGCATTTCCTGCGCAGCCAAAATCGTTCTGTACTCCATAATGCCGCCGCCCACACTGCCGATGATTTTTTCACCGGGCAGGATCAGCATTTTTGCGCCCACTTCCCGCGGGGTCGAACCGTGGCGTGCAATGATCGTGGCAAGAACTGCACGCTGTCCGGTGCTGTCTGCTCTTTCCATGGCATCCATCATGGCAGGGGGAAAGCCTTCCGTCTGCGGGCGCGCATTTTTGATGGAAACGACCTGTGCCAGAATCGACAGCGCGATCTCTTCCGCACTTTGAGAACCGATGGGAAGGCCAATTGGTGCATACAATGCTTCCACGCGCTGTGCGTCCGCCCCTTGTTCCAGAAGCTGCCGACGCACCAGCGCAGCACGCCCGCGGCTTCCCATCATGCCTACATAAGCAGCGGGCTTTTTCAGGATCTCCTTCAGGCAGACCACATCAAATTCATGCGCCCGGGTCACTACGATGAAGTAGGTCTCCGCGCCGCCGGGCACTTGTTCCAATGCCTGTGCAAACGGCTGACAGAGAACGCTGTCCGCTCCTGCATCTGTCAGATCACGCGCATATTCTTCGCGATCATCCATCGCAAGAACGGGAAGGCCCAGAAGTTTCGCCAGCCGAACGACCGAAACCGCCACATGTCCTCCGCCGCAGACGACCAACTGGGGCACTGCACCGAAGTGCTCAGCAAACACACGAGCCCCGCCGATCTCCAGAACAGCCGTGGCCGTGGCCTCCTGCAGAATCGCAATGTTCTGCTGCAAAAAGTCGGTCATTCCCGACTGCCATACAGGAGCGTCACCGCATAAAAGCAGCTGTTCCCCTGCATTGCTGCCATCCAGTACGCATGCCAGCGTACAGCCGTTTTGTGCCTGCGCATTCTGAAGAGCTTTATAAAGCGGTGTTTCGTTCATCGGTCGTTCTCCTTCATTGTTCTACAGCGGATGCCCTATCATAGCGTGCGGCATCCAGTTTGTGCTGCCAGGCCTCAAAATCCTCCGGCAGCATTCGCCAGGCAAGGCCGCACCCCGCCGAGATCTCCCGCGGCAAAGGAATCAGCCGTCCGGGGACGCCGACAGCCTGACACTGCTTTTCCCATTCCATCGCTTCCAGCGTTGTGCGGAAGGAAAGCACGATGTAGGTTTTGCGCTGTCTCATTTCTTCAAACCTCCTGTGCCAGTTCCTGTACCGCCTGAGCGGCCTGCACAACATCCTGCTCCGTGTTGAAATGCGAAAAGCTGAACCGCACCGTGCCCTGCTCCACAGTTCCAAGCGCTTTATGCATCAGCGGAGCGCAGTGGGCTCCGGCGCGCACGCAGATACCATAGTCTTCCCACAGGATATCTGCCATGCGGGCAGAGTCTTCGTCTCCGACATTCAGTGAAATGATGGGCGCTCTGAGTTTTGCTTCCGGGTCTCCATAAATTTTCACGTTCGGGATATTGCAGATATTCTCGTAAAAAAGACTTGCCAGTGCGGCTTCCCGCTTTTGCAGATTTGCCACACTCTGTTCCAAAATCCATTCCACTCCGGCACACAACCCTGCCAGACCGGGAACATTCAGCGTTCCCGCTTCCAGAGCCGTCGGCATCTGCGGCGGATGCTGTTCATCAAAACTGTGCACGCCGCTTCCGCCCACCACCAGAGGACGAACTGAAAGCCCGGGCTTCACATAAAGGCCGCCGGTTCCCTGCGGGCCAAGCAGAGCTTTGTGCCCGGTGAAACACAGCACGTCAATGCCAAGCGCCTGCACATCCATGGGCTGCGCTCCGGCCGTCTGGGATGCATCCACGATCAGAAGCAGACCATTCCGGTGCGCAAACTCTGCAGCGCGGGAAAGATCCGTATTATTCCCTGTCACATTGGAAGCTGCTGTCACCACAAGCGCACGCGTGGAAGAACATAAAAACTTCTCCCACTGTTCATACCGAAGCCTGCCCTTTTCGTCTACGTCTGTAAAACTGAGTTTCACCCCCTGCTCACGCAGGCGGTAAAGCGGGCGCAGAACAGAATTGTGCTCACAGACCGTTGTGATCACATGGTCTCCCCGTGCAAGCAGCCCATTCAGAGCGATATTCAGTGCCTCTGTGGCATTAGCCGTGAACGCGATGCAGGATGCATCCGGCGCGTTCAGAAGTTTCACCATGGCAAGCCGTGTGTTATAAACAAGCCTTGACGCGTGAAGTGTCGGCTCATGGGCACCCCGGCCCGGGTTTCCAGCCGTGCGCAGCGCTTCTACCATGGCCTGCTCCACCTGCGGAGGCTTATGCAGGGTGGTGGCCGCATTGTCAAGGTAGATCACGGTTTCACCACATTGCCAGCCTGCGTCAGTTTTTCAACGATGGTGTACATATTCGTCACACTGCCTACAGCCAGCTTTTCGGTCAGGCCATAGAAGTTCAGGCAGGTACCGCAGGTCATGATCTCCACACCCTGCGCTTCCAGTGCCTTCAGGTCTTCCAGCATCGGCGAACCCTCACAGGTCAGAGATGCACCGCCGTTATAGAACAGAACCGTCTTGGGCAGCTGATCCTGCTGGGTCAGTGCAAACACAAAGGCCTTGAGCAACGTTTTGCCAAGGTCTTCTGCGCCAATGCCCATTTTGTCAGAGCCAATGGCCACCACCGTATCGATCCGGGTGTCCGGTTCACAGGCAGGAGTTTTCTCTGCGGGAGTCTCGACATTTTCGCCAATGGTGAAAAGCACGCGGTATTCCCGCTCTTCCAGTTTTTCGGCACTGTACTGATAGCCTTTCTGCTGAGCCATTTTGGTCAGGTTCTGGACAGCGATCTCGTTGTCCACGAGAACTTCCACCTGACCGGCACCTTTCAGTTCAGAGATCGCCTTTTTAGCCTTCACAACAGGCAACGGGCAGGCGTCACCGCGGGCGTCAACATTCAGCATCATGCTCAACATCTCCTTTTTAATATTTTACCGTGATCTCCTGTTCATTTTTGGGGATGATCTCACCAACGATCTTTGCAGGCAGGCCAGCGTTCTGCAGCTCCGCTTCCAGAGCTTCCGCATCATGCGGGGAAACTGCCAGCAGCAGCCCTCCGGAGGTCTGCGGATCAAACAGAACTTCCTCCATGGCAAACGGCACATTTTCAAACGTGACATACGGCCCGGTGTGGTTCCGGTTGCGCTGCCCGGCGGCAGTGTAAAGGAAATCATCTGCCGCTTTCTCTGCCCCCGGCAGGACCGGAACGGCATGTGCGTCAATGATGCAGGAAAGCTTTCCGTCCATCATTTCATGCAGGTGCCCCAGAAAACTGAACCCGGTCACGTCCGTTGCCGCATGAACGGTATACTTCCGGCTGATCTCCGCAGCAGTCCTGTTCAGCGTGGTCATGGACGCGATTGCAGCTTCCATGTGTTCCGGGGCAGCTTCGCCCACACGGTTGGCCGTGCAGATCAAACCAACGCCCAGTGCTTTGGTCAGGATCAGCTTGTCGCCGGGCTGCCCGGCATCATTGCGGTACATCCGGTTTGGGTTCACAAGGCCCGTCACTGACAGGCCATATTTCACCCCCGTATCCGCAATGGAATGACCGCCGGCCAGACTTCCGCCGGCCTCGGCCACTTTTTCCGCCCCGCCCCGCAGGATCTCACCCAGAACATTCAGATCCATGCTTTCCGGGAAGCAGACGAGGTTCAGCGCAGTTTTCACCTCGCCGCCCATGGCGTAAATGTCACTCAAAGCATTCGCTGCTGCGATCTGCCCAAATGTGTAAGGGTCATCCACCATCGGCGGGAAAAAGTCCACCGTCTGCACAAATGCGAGATCGTCAGAAATGCGATAAACTGCCGCATCATCCCGGCTGTCATATCCCACCAGAAGGTTCGGGTCTTTTTCGCCTTGGGGCAGCTTTTCCAGAATGCGGCTCAGCACTCCGGCCCCAAGCTTTGCGGTACATCCGCCGCCGGTGCAGAAGACAATTTTTTCTTCTTTGCTCATGCACGCTCTCCTTCTTCAAAATATGTCAGGATGCAGTGCACCTGATATTGTTCTCTCAAAATTCGGGCGGTCTTTTTTGCAAGAAGCTTTCGGTCGAATGTTTCGGTCTGATTGAGCACCGCGAAAAAATTACGTTCTCCTACGGATTTCCGTCCGCCCATTTCACTGGCCAGAAGCTTTGCCAGCAGCTCCGGCGTCAGCATCGTGCCTTGTGAAACAGCAAGAAGTTCTGCCGCCAGCTCTGACCGGAAGCAGACTTCATTCAGCGGCCTGCCCAGCGCTGATGCCCCAGCCACCGCCAGCACCGTATCGCACTGCGGCAGGATCACCGGTTCGTGTTCCGCCGGGGCTTTGCAGGGCATTCGTTTGGCGCCATCTGCTTCAATCAGCGTGATATCTGCCTGTGCCATCCACTGCCGGAGCTGATCTCCCGGCGGAGCGGTCAGCTTTCTGTCGGGGGCAGCTGTTCCTGCAACGGCATAATGGCCGCTGTTCCACAGGGCATTACGTTCGGTGTCCGTCTGTACCCATACTCCGCCGGGCGGCTGCATGATGTGGGTCGTTGTCGCTGCCAGAACTCTCCAGCCCTTGCGGGCGCAGTGTGCTGCCAGATTGTACATCAGGGTCGTTTTGCCCCCACCGCCCACCAGAGAGACCACATGGCCTTTCTCTGCGAGAAACGGGAAATCCTTTTCGTCAAGCATACGGCTTATTCTTTTCCGGCCGCTGCCATAGCGATTTTTTCCGGCGTGATGGGCAGTTCGTAGAACCGGGTGCCGATGGCATTATAAATCGCGTCTGAAATAGCAGGCAGCGGCGTGTTGATGACCACTTCGCCGATGGACTTTGCACCAAAGGGGCCGTTCGGCTCATAGCTGCTCTCAAACTCCACGTTGATCCTGCCCACATCGGTGCGGGCAGGGATCTTATATTGGAAGAGAGAGTTCTCTTCCGGGTAGCCGTTTTTATCGTAGGTGACATTTTCGGTCAGAGTCATGCCGATGCCCTGCAGCAGTCCGCCCTCGGCCTGCACGCGGGTCAGATTTGGGTTGATGGGTGTGCCGCAGTCCACGCAGGCGTCAAATTCCAAAAGCTTCACCTCGCCGGTCTCGGTGTCCACTTCCACCTCAGCGGCACCCACCATGAACGGCGGAGGCGACAGCGGAGAAGTGTGTGTCTCTGTAGCTTCCAGCGGCACCATGTGGCCGAACTGTGAAGCAAATGCGATCTCACTCAGGGACTTTTTCTGCGTAGGATCATCACTCTTAAAGACCTCTTTGCCGTCGAATTCCACAGCATCCTCAGTGCAGCCCAGCAGTTCCGCACCCAGTTTGCAGATCTGGCCGCGCAGCTTCATAGCGCACTTTTCGGTGGCCTTGCCGGTGACATAGGTCGTGCTGGAAGCGTAAGAGCCGGAGTCGTAGGGCGAAGAATCCGTATCTGCGCCAAACACCGTGATGTTGTCCAGCGGGCATTCCAGCACCTCAGCGGCGATCTGCGCCAGCGTGGTGTCGCAGCCGGTGCCCATATCGGCGGCGCCGATCATCAGGGTATAAAAACCATCATCATTCACTTTCAGTGTGGCACTGCCCACATCCATGCCGGAAATGCCGGAGCCCTGCATGGCCATGCCCATGCCGACCGCACGCACCTTGCCGTTTCCCATATCCCGGGCAGGGTATTTGTTCTTCCAGTCGATCATGTCCCGCACCTTGATAAGGCAGCGGTCCAGCGCACAGCTGGTGTTGACAGCACCGTAATATGCAGGCATCACGTCGCCCTCCTGCACGGTGTTTTTCAGGCGGAGTTCAAAGGGGTCCATGTGCAGCTTTGCCGCCAGCTCATTGACTGCAGACTCCACCGCGAACAGGCCCTGCGTTGCGCCGTAACCGCGGTAGGCACCGGCGGACATGTGGTTTGTATAAACCACATCGCTGACGAAGCGGAAGGCTTCTGCTTTGCCATACAGCGGAATGGACTTGTGGCCGGACAGGCCGACCGTCGTGGGGCCATGCTCGCCGTATGCACCAGTATTGGAAAGGGTGTACATGTCGATGCCCCTCACGATGCCGTCCTTAGTCGCACCCAAGCGGACATGGATCTCCATCTCATGGCGGGGCGAAGACGCGATCTGGCTTTCCACGCGGCTGAAGATGATTTTAGAAGGCTTCTTTGTCTTCCAGGTCACAAATGCCGGGTAGATCTCACTGACCGCTGTCTGCTTTGCGCCAAAGCCGCCGCCGATGCGGGGCTTGGCAACACGGATCATTGATTTGGGGATATGCAGGGCGTTGGCAATGTTCCGCCGGGCATGGAACACGATCTGGGTCGAGCTGAGCACATTCAGACGGCCGTAGGTGTCGATGGAGCAATAGGTGCGGAAGGTCTCCATCATAGCCTGCTGGCAGGCTTTGGTGTGGTACACATGGTCGATGACGATATCACTGCCTGCCAGAACGGCGTCAATGTCGCCGGAGCCGCTTTCATCGTGGGCGCAGAGGTTGCGCTTGTTATCAGCTCCCACCGGGCACAGGCTCTCCCAGTTGTCTTCCGGGTGGACAAGGATCGGGTTATCCTTTGCCGTGTGGTAATCCAGAACGGCTTCCAGCACATCATACTCCACCTTGATGAGTTTGAGCGCCTTATCTACACACTTTTCGTCTTTGCCTGCCACAATGGCCACCACGTCACCCGCAAAACGGACGTGGCGGTCGATGACCAGACGGTCATAAGGGCTGGCCTCCGGGTAGGTCTGGCCTGCTTCGGTATAGCGGCGGGCATTCTGATCTACATCTTCCCAAGTATAGATTGCTTCAATGCCCGGCACTTTTTTCGCCACGGCGGTGTTGATGGTCTTGACGATAGCGTTGGCGTGGGGAGAGCGCAGAAGTTTGACGATCAGGCAGTCCTGCGGGATCACATCATCCATATAGACCGGCTGACCGGTCACAAGCTGCATGGCGTCCTTTTTGCGGAACGGTTTGTTGACAGTGTTCATTCTGCAGCCTCCTTCTGTTTTTTCCAGGTCAGGAAATTCATGATGCCGCGCAGTTGGCCCTCATAGCCGGAGCAGCGGCAGAGGTTGCCGGACAGATATTCTTTGACCTCTTCCTCAGTGGGATACGGATTCTCACGGAAGAGTGCCAGTGCATTCATGATGAACCCCGGGTTGCAGAAACCGCACTGCTCTGCGCCCTGATCGGCAATAAACCCACCGAACTCCGCAGCTTCTTCCTGCAGGCCCTCCAGCGTGGTGATCTTGTGTCCACTGGCGCGGGCCGCCAGCACAGAGCAGGACAAGACAGGCTTATCGTCCATGAAAACCGTGCACAGGCCGCAGTTCGAGGTCTCGCAGCCACGCTTGACGCTCTTGCAGCCGTGTGCGCGGACAAAATCGATCAGGAGCATGTCTGCCGCGATGTCTTCACTGATCTTGATGCCATTCAATGTAATGCTGATCTGCATTTAATTTTCCTCCTGCAGGACACGGTTTTCCAGTTCCAGAACGGCGCGCCTGACCAGCACGCCCGCCAGATGGCGGCGGTACTCAGCACTGCCGCGCATGTTGGAACCGGTCACGATCTGCTGTTTCACTTCGTCGGCCAGTTTCCGGGCAAGCTCCTCTGCGGGCACATCTGCCTGTGTCGGGAAATCATACGGCACAGCTTTCAACGGGCGGGCACCCGCGGCAAAACGGTAGCTGCCGTCCGCAAGGCGCGCAGCGGCGCAGGTGAGCACCGGAATGTCAGTCTGGCTGTTGCGCACGGACTGATAGAGGTATTCGGCGGCTTCCTTTTTCACGATCAGCCGCACGAGGATGTCGCGGTCATAGGGGCGTTCTGCATACTCCCGCAGCGGCACAATGCCGCCTTTGTAAAGCTCCACCGAGCAGTCCATGGCGAGAAACAGGGTCAGCACATCCGAAAAGCCAAAACGGCTGTAGATGCTGCCGCCCACCGTTGCCAGATTGCGCAGCTGCACGCCCACGATGTGGCGCAGGGCTTCTTTTACTGCGCCGTGAGTGTATGCTGCAAGGCCCGCGTGCTCTTCCAGCTGGCGCAGCGTGACCATTGCCCCGATGGAAAAGCTGTCCTCGGTCTCTTCAATGGTGTCCAGCCCAAGAGCGGACAGGTCGATGGCAGTGCCGACGTTGATGTTCTCCATCTTGAGCCAGATCATGCCGCCGAGCACACGATTAGGCTTTTTCTGGTTCAGCTGCCAGGCTTCTTCCAGACTTTCGGCCCGCTTATATTCTCGAATCGTCATCATAGATGCAGGTTCCTCTCTTTTTTCTCAGTTCTTTTATTTTAGCACAGATTGCGTTTGAATTACAACTTGCGTTATAATGGTCGCAGAAAATTTTGCCGTTTGATGGAGGATGCAGGAATGGAAAAACAGTTTCCGGTAGGGTGTGTGATCATGGCGTCCGGTCTGAGCCGCCGCTTTGGCTCCAACAAGCTTCTGGCGGATTTCTGCGGCCAGCCCATGCTCTGCCGTGCCATTGCTGCCACGGATACGCTGCAGCTTGCAGCCCGCATCGTGGTGACCCGCTCGGAAGAGGTCAGAGCTTTGGGCGAAAAGTGCGGTGTTCCTGTTTTGCTGCACAGCCTGCCCGGCCGGAATGATACGGTGCGTCTGGGGTTGTCTGCTCTGCTGGAGCAAGAACCAGACCTTGCGGGCTGTATGTTTCTGCCCGGAGACCAGCCCTTTCTGCACCGCGAGACCATAGAACGCCTAATCAGCGCTTTCATGCAAACGCAAAAAGAAACAGAACGGGAGATCTTCCGGCTGGGACATCGGTTCAAAAATGACCCCGAACCCCTTGTTGGAAGCCCCGTTCTGTTTGAGCGCGGATATTTTGCTGAACTGTGCGCCCTGCCCGAAGGCAAGGGCGGCAATGTTCTGCTCAAAAAATACCCGGAACATGTTCACACAGTTTACATTGCGGACCGAAACGAACTGGCAGATGCAGACACTCCCGATGCGCTGGCACGTCTCGAAGCCGTTGCCCGGCGGAAAGAGTAATGCTTACACCGCCTTGTCGTCCTTCGGCAGCAGCACATTCAGCAGGATAGCCACGAATGCAGCCGGAACGATGCCGGACTCACCGCAGATCAGCTGGAATGCATGAGGAGCCTGTGCCAGAATGCCGCTGTTGGCACCCATGCCATAGCCCACACCCAGAGCCACCGACACGATGGTCAGCTGGCGCGGAGTCATCTTTTCCTTGGTGATCAGCTGGATGCCGCTGACCACGATGGAAGAGAACATCATAACGGCTGCGCCGCCCAGAACAGCCTGCGGCATGATGGAGATCAGCGCGCCCAGCTTGGGGATCAGACCGCACAGGATCAGGAAAATTGCGCCGGAAGCCAGAGCCATACGGTTGACCACCTTGGTCATAGCCACCAGACCCACATTCTGGCTGAAAGAGGTGTTGGGCAGAACACCGAACATAGCCGCAAAAGTGGAACCCAGGCCGTCGCAGATGACGCCGCCGGACAGCTCTTTGTCGGTGGGCTCACGATCCATGCCGCCCTCCATGACGCCGGAGATATCGCCCACGGTCTCCACTGCAGTGACAACAAACATGATCATCACCGGCAGGATAGCGCGCATATCAAACACGATCTTGACCGGCATCAGCTTGGGGATGGCAAACCAAGAAGCCTGTGCCACCTTATCCCAGTTGAGCACCCATGCCTTGGTGAACTCCACTCCGTCGGCGGTGACACCAGTGGTAGGCAGGACAAGGCCCATGACAAAAGCGGCCACATAACCAGCCAGAATGCCGATCAGGATGGCGGAAGAACTGAGGAAGCCGGTGGTCCAGTGCTTGAAGAACAGGATGACCACCAGAACAAACAGCGCCAGCAGCAGGTTTTCCATGGAACCGAAGTCCTTGGCGCTGTTGCCGCCGCCGAAGGAGTTGATGCCCACCGAGATCAGCGAAAGGCCGATGGACAGCACTACCGTGCCGGTGACGACCGGCGGGAAGAACCTGCGCAGAGGCTTCAGGAAGAAGCCCAGCACACTTTCAAAGATGCCGCCGATGATGGACGCACCCATGATGGCACCATAAGCCAGCACGCCGCCGCCCATGCTGCCGACAACACTGTTGAACACACCGATGAAGCCGGAGCTGGTGCCCATGATAATGGGGACTGCGCCGCCCACAGGGCCAATGGTGAACAGCTGCACCAGCGTGACCACACCGGCCACGAACATGGCGCTTTGCAGCAGCGTGACCTGCAGGTCTGCAAACTCACCGCCCGCAATGCCGCAGGCGCTGGTGATGATCAGAAGCGGGGTCAGGTTGCCCACGAACATGGCGCAGACGTGCTGCAGACCCAGCGGGATCGCCTGCTTCAGGGACATTTTGGCGTCGAACTGATAAGCCGACTCTTCAAGCTTGACTTCCTTCAAACGTTCCACTCTCCTCAGATTTGACAAAAATTGATCTTTTTCGGAAGCTTTACAAAAGCGGGTTCATTATAGCAAAATTGCAAATTATTGTAAATTAAGTATGACTTTTCTATGAAGAATCGTTGCAGATGTTTCCCGTCTGTTTTTTGCTGAAAAACATAAAAAAGCAGGAATGCCGTGCCGTTCTTCCCGAAGCCGGGAGAACTTTTCGCGCAGATTTTCCTGCTTTTTCGTTTCATTTGGTTTGTTTTTTGTGCGATACGGAAATTTTACATACTTTTGAGTCCATAGTCCTTTAAGCAGCGTACGATGCCTTGCTGCGTCGTGTCAAAACCGATGCCAAAGCGGCTCAGTTTTGCGCAGTCCATTGCAAGGTTGCGGTTCCAGGCCGTCTCCTCGATCTGTACGCGGATGCCCAGCTCATCGGCAAACTGCCGGGCGGTGCACACCATATCCACCGTGTTTTCACTGCCGAAGTTGTACACACCGCCGGGAAGCTCCATTGCCGGTTCCAAGTTTTCAATCACCTGCCGGACGTAGGTCACGCCGCGGAAATCGTTCCGGGAAAAGCTCATTGTTCCTCCGCAAAGGGCCGCACGCAGAAGATTCAGCGGTAAATTGCCCCGGATAGGCAGGCCATAGCCGGGCAGATCGTACATCCAGGTCGCGCGCAGATGCACCGAGTCCGGGCAGAGATCCAGCACACGCTGTTCTGCCTCCAGCTTATATTGCCCGTACACATTGGAGGGGTGTACCTCCAGCGTTTCCGGCAGCGGCCCTGTCTGCTGAACGCCTGCATAGACCTGGTCTGAGCTGAACGCCAGCAGCTTTGCGCCAGTGTTCTGCGCGGCTTTTGCCAGCCGGACCGGAAGCTCCACATTGGCACGGAAAGCTTCTTCCGGGTGCTGCGTGCAGTAGCCGGTGTCTGAAATTGCAGCGGTGTGAATGATAACATCCGGCTGCAGCTGTTCTGCCTGCAGCTGCACGGCATTTTCATCCGCTGACCGCAGGAACCCCTTGGGAAGGGTCAGCAATTCAAACCGGCTATTCCACTGCTGTAAAATGCGGGAACCCACAAAGCCCCCTGCTCCGGTGACCAGAACTTTTTTCATCAGGAACACCCCTTTTCAGAAAAAGTATATCACAACGCAGCGATAGATGCAAAAATGTCCGGAAGCATTGCAGCTTCCGGACTGATTCAGGCGTCAGATGAAAAATTCCAGCACAAAGACCACTGCGCAGCAGGCAACGGACACCTGAAACAGGCTTGCACCGAACCATGCTGCCGCGATGCCGACCACCAGCGCCATGGCACCTGCTACAGGGCTCTGAGTCGCATTAACAATGGCCGGGAAAGTCATCACAGACAGGGTGACATAAGGCACATAGTATAAAAACGACTGGACAAAGCGGTTTTTGATAGGTTTGCGGATCAAAGTCAGCGGCAGAATGCGGATGGTGTAGGACACCAGCGCCATGACCGCGATGTAGATGTAATTATTGTGCGTCATGGTCTGCCTCCTGTTCCTCCGTATTCACCGGGAAAAGTACTGCCGCCGCGCTGGAGATCAGCACTGTGAGCAGGATCGTACGGGTGCCCTCCGAGAGAGCGGAAATGCCCGGCAGATAGTTGCACGCAAAACTCAGTGCAAAGCTGATGGCCACCAGTGCCGCTACGATCTTGCTCTTGCGTGCAGGAGGAATGATGATTGCAAGGAACATGCCGTAAAGCGCCACGCTCAGTGCACTGACTGCCCGCAGCGGGAGCAGATTACCCGCAATGATGCCCAGTGCCGTGCCAACTGCCCAGGCCGGTGCAGCCAGAAGAATGGCACCATAAGTATAATACGGGTTCAGGCTGCCCGGGCGCGCAATGGTGATGCCGAACAGCTCATCTGTCACATCGTAGCCAATGACAAGCCGATGCCAGAAGGGTGTGCCCGGTGCAAAACGCTGGGCCAGTGCACAGCTCATCAGCAGATAACGTGCATTGGCAATGAGCGTGATGACCGCCACCTCAAGATAAGTCGCATTTGCCATGATGATGGCAAACGCTGCGTACTCGCCTGCCGAAGCATTGTTCAGCAGGCTGACGAGAAAGCCCTGAAACGGGGTGAAGCCTGCCCGCCGGGCCGCAATGCCCAGCGAAAAAGATACTGCAAAATAACCCAGTGCAATAGGCACGCCATCCCGCATACCTTCGCAGAAGGTTTTTCTGCTGAAAGCCCAGACTGGCTTTTTTGCACTGACAAGCTCCGGGTCCAGGAGCTTTGATTCTGTTTTCATTTTCTTTGATACTCCTTTCCTGTTCCAAACACCAAGGACTATTATACTCCCCTCGTTCGGGAGAAGAAAGTCTTTTTCGTTTTATTTTCTACGCAAAAAAGAGAACGCCGCCGGAAAATGGCAGCGTTCTTTGTCAATTTACACACCTGGCACCAGAAAGTGCTGCGCCTGCGTCAAAGTCTGTGTGCCCGCATCCAGCCCGTTGGCCGCCAGCATCTGTGCCGGAGACACATGGAACCGCCGCGCGATGGCAAAAAGTTCTTCCCCGGCCTGTGCGTAGTAAATGCGCAGTGCGATCTCCGGGTCAGCTTTCGTGAGCGTTTCTCCCATTTTGATGCTGCCGATGCCCTGACAGGCCGTCCGGCACAGAACAGCACCTTCTGCCCGCGCAGTCACTGTCACTTCCAGCGTGCCGCCGGAACAACTGCACTGGACATTTTCCGTGCTCAGCCAGCATTCCGGATAAAACCGTCCGCCCGGCGGGACATCTGCTGCCAGCGGGAAGCTCAGCTCCACGGATTTCTCGTAGCTTTCCAGCTCCGAAAGGCTGTTTTCGGCAAAGGCTGTGGCTGCAGCCCGCACAGTCAGTGCGGGGCCATCTGCAGTCTCTGTGATCTGCGCAGGTCCATAGGAGACGAAACAGGCCCTCAGCTGTGCTCCGGCGTCCGGCAATGGTCCGGAAGCTGTCGCAGCAGAAGTCTCATTCAGCATACAGGCAATGCTCTCCACGGCCATCTCCTGCGGCGTGATCTCTGTTTCAAACTGCGTCGAGAAAGCATCAGCCACAGTCTGCAGCTGAAAAGGTCTCCATGCGTGAAGATGCATCATAACACTGGCCGTCAGCTGGCCGCTGGTATCCTGCTCCCCCTCTGCCACCGCGAAGCCCACCGGTTCCAGCACGCACAGGCATTTGCAGTCTTCGGTGATCCCCTCCAGATCGACGACCTGATTGAAGGGCAGCGCCGCTGCCTGACTTTGCAAAGCGGTTTCTCCTTCGGCGCGCCAGGCGCACAATGCCCGGATCTCGCCTTTGATGACCGCCTTGCCCGCCAGAAGCTTGACCTCACGCACAGATGCAGTGCCGGTGATGTCCAGGATCGCTGCAGGGGGCTTGGCGAAAACCAGCTCCCCCTCTACGGTGACCAGCTTTTCCAGCACAGCCGCGCTGCGAACACCGCTGAGTGTCTGCAGGCGCTGCTCAATGCCGTCGTCCGCCAGTGCCGTGATCACCTCTGTCCGGTTCTGCGCGTGCAGAGTGACGATCAGCCCGAATGCTCCGCGCACTTCAATGCGGTGCGGATTCACTGCACGGCTGTTGAGATATTCAGTCTGGCCTTCCACCATTGCCGTCCAGGATGTAAAGTCAAATTCCGGCACTTCCAGCTGCTTTGTGAACGGGAGCTTT
Organism: Oxalobacter sp.; assembly: GCA_963615785.1. GTDB lineage: Bacteria > Bacillota > Clostridia > Oscillospirales > Ruminococcaceae > Faecalibacterium. Next base: position 37,305 of record CAVEID010000003.1, read on the forward strand.
TGCTCCGTCTGGCAAAGCCCGGCCCCGTCCTCTCCCTGATAAAACACCGTGCAGCGAAGGTATCCATCCAGTGTCAGCCGCCCCGGCTGCAGCTGCTTTTGCAGAACGACCGGTTTTGCAAAACACTTGACCAGTTTGAACACCGGCGGCAGATAGTCCGAGATCAGGATCTCGGTCTCCAGCGGGAGTTCCGCCTTAACGGTGCAGTCCGCACCCGCCTGCGGCAGTGTATCCCGAAAAATCTTCAGTTCCATGCAGTGCGCTCCTTTCCCTGTCCGTCTCTATCAAAAAGTATGCACTGCTGATTCCGGTTATGTCAAAAAGAGCACGATGCAAAAAACGCACCGTGCTCTGGAAAGGTTTTCAATTTTGGCGGACGACCGAGACTTCTTCCACATGATAACGCTTCATGAGTTCCACCGCCGCCGGGGTGATGACCTCCCCGCTGACCACGATGGGGATGGCCGGAGGGCAGGAAACCGTCGGCATTGCGCAGACACGGCCCACCGCCTGCTCCACGGGAAGCATCTCCTGCGGAGCAAACACTGCCCGCCGAATGGAAAAAAGGCTCACAGCCTGCCGTTCCAGTTCAATGAACTCACCCGCAGTCTGTTCCGGCTGAGCAGCCGGTGCAGCGATGCTTTTCACGACCTCGCAGACCGCTGAGCTCAGGCGTTTGTAATCCTGCAAAGGATTTTCAGGGGTGAACATCAGCACTACATAGCGCGGGTCAGCATATTCGCACTCGATCTGAAAACCGCGCAGGCGTTCCGCAAGTTCTGTGCCAGTCAGGCCCAGCGCGGCGGCGTCCAGTGTCACTTTGAGCGGCTCACTTTCCAGCGCCAGCGGCACGGGGCACTTTTTTTCTGCCGCAGTTTCATTCAGTTCTCTGCGCAGACGGGTCAGATAACCGCAGCACTGCAGCAGCCGCAGCGGATAGCCCTCAGCCAAGATCTGATTGCACTTATCCAGCGACTGCAGGATCAGATAAGACGGGCTGGTGGAGCCGAACAGTGCCAGCGCATTCCGCACTGTTTTTTCGTCCTGAATCGGCGCATTCTGCCCCAGATGCAGGTACGCTCCGCCCGTGACCACCGGCAGGGTCTTGTGGCCGGAATCGCAGCACATGGCCGCGCCCAATGCAATGGGGTGCTGACTGCCCTGCGGCAGAAACCGCAGGTAAGCGCCATGGGCGTTATCCACCAGAAGCGGAACATCAAACGCCCTGCAGGCTTCTGCCAGCGCAGACACATCCTGCATACCGCCAAGATAATCCGGGCTGGTGACGTAGACGCCGAAAGGCCGGCGGCCCGATCTTTCTAATGTTTGAAGCACCTGCTTCAGCCGGCCTGCCGAAACAGGGCAGCTGCACAGCGCACCGGCGTCTTCCGGCGCAGGCCAGAGCCATTCGATATCAAAATCAAGAAGTGCAGCGGCATAAAGCAGAGCCTTGTGGGCGTTGCGCGCCGCCAGCAGAAGCGGGCGCTTTTCCGTCCGAGGGGCTGCCTGCAGCGCAAGGCAAAGCATCGCCCGGATGCACTGGGAAGAGCCCTCCGTGCTGTAATAGGTGTGGGCCGTGCCGAAAAGTCGGGTAGCGTTGGCTTCGCTCTGAGCGATGATGCCCTCCGCTTCATACAACTCGTCGGCGCCCTTGATCTCGGTGATGTCCCACGGCTCAAAGCCCAAAAGGCTCTGGCCCTTGTGGCCGGGCATGTGCAGCCGGGAGGTTCCCGATTGGGCATATCGGCGCACAAAGTCCACGATGGGTGTGGTCATGCTCATTCGCAGGCTTCGCCGTCTGCGCAGGCATTGCAGGTGGAACCCAGCTCGATGGGCACTTCAATGCCCTGTGCAGCCAGCTCCTGATTCTCGGCCACCTTGATCATGATGGCGCACTCCATGCGCTTGCGGAACAGCTCACAGCCGTACTCATAGACGCCGGTGATGTCGCCGGTGGCGTGGTAAGAGTTGGCTGCACAGCCGCCGGAGCAGTAGAGCTTTGCCCAGCAGTCCTGGCACTCCTTGCGGGCGTAAGCGTTGCAGTGCTTGAACTTATCCCGCACTTCGGTGTTGGTGACACCCTTCCAGATATCGCCCATCAGGTACTTGGGGTCGCCCACGAACTGATGGCAGGGGTACAGGTCGCCCCACGGGGTGACGGCCATGTACTCGGTGCCGGAACCGCAGCCGGAAATGCGCTTGTAGATGCAGGGGCCGCCGGTCAGGTCGATCATGTAGTGATAGAAGGTGAAGCCGCGGCCCTCGCGGTCACGCTTGATCATTTCCTTGGCGAGGATCTCGTACTGCTCCTTCAGGATGGGCAGGTCTTCCTCGGTCAGGGCGCTGGGCTCACCGGGCTTGGACACCACAGGCTCCATGCTCAGCTCGGTGAAGCCGAGGTCTGCCATGTGAAAGATATCGTTGGTGAAGTCCGTGTTGTAGTGGGTATAAGTGCCGCGCATGTAATAACCCTTGTCGCCGCGCTTCTTCACGAACTCCTGGAACTTGGGCACGATGGTATCATAGCTGCCATGACCGGCATAATCCTTGCGGAAACGGTCATTGACCTCTTTGCGGCCGTCCAGACTCAGCACAACATTGTGGCACTCCTTGTTGCAGAAATCGATGACATCATCGTCGATCAGCATGCCGTTGGTGGTCATGGTGAAGCGGAAATTCTTATTGTGGATCTTCTCCTGCTCACGGCAGTAGGCCACCAGCTTTTTGACCATGTCAAAGTTCATCAGGGGTTCGCCGCCGAAGAAGTCCACCTCAAGGTTGCGGCGGGTGCCGGAGTTCTCGATCAGGAAGTCCATTGCACGCTTGCCGACCTCAAAGCTCATGAGTGCACGATCACCACAGTAGCGGCCCTGCGAAGCAAAGCAGTAAGAACAGCTCAGGTTGCAGGTGTGGGCGACATGCAGGCACAGAGCCTTGACCACGGTGTTGCGGTTTTTGAAGTCGAAAGCCATGTCACGGTAGACGTCCGGACTCCACAGCTTGCCGGCCTCCTTCAGGCTGGTGACATCCTCGATGCACTGGCGCAGATCTTCCTCGGTGACGTCCTCGCGGTCGCCGTATTTTGCCATCATGGCAGAAACGATCTCGTCAGCAGTGTGCTCAGGATACATGGCGATCACGTCATATGCCACATCATCCACCACATGCACCGAGCCGCTGCAGGTATCCAGCACGATGTTATAGCCGTTCAATTGATACTGATGTACCATTTTACTCTCCATTCCAAATTACACAAAAAAATGCCGCCCGGCAAAGGCGGCATAGGGTTTGCAGAAATTACTTGTTGCTGTTCTCGCACTGCTGGTTAGCCACGCCGCAGGAGGTCTTGCAAGCGGACTGGCAGGAAGTCTGGCACTCGCCGCAGCCGCCGGTCTTAACGCTCTTGGTCAGGTCACGAGTAGCGATCGTCTTAATACGTTCCATAGTAGAAAACCTCTCTAGCTCTAAAAATTTCGTGCACAGAAACGCCCATACACGCTTTAATCTTTAAGTATGATAACACGGCAGGCGAATTCTGTCAAGATTTTTATGCCGCTAACCTTTTCAAAGTTATCCGATCGACTGATATTTCGTCAGCACTGTGTGCAGGCCAAGCTCTCTGGCGCGGGCCAGTAAGTACCGATAGCGGCACAGAAGGGCCTGCCGCTCATAGATGCGCTGTTCAATGAGGTCGGTGTCCACCTCCAGGTCAAACATCATCTCGTTGCGTCTCAGGCAGAACAGGCACTCTTTCAGTTCCTCCTCCAGTTCCGGGTGATAACGTTCATGTTCGGTGTCCCGCGGGATGCGGCTCGACAGCAGAGTCTGCGGGTTTTGGGTGTGGTTTCGTTCCATCATAGGCGGCATCCTCCTCTTTGTGGTTCTTTTGCTTGTACATTTCAGTATATGAGGAGGCTCGCGCAAAATATGCCGGTTTGTGGGTGGATGCAAAAAGCCGCTCCGCCGGGTGTGCCGGGGAACGGCTTTAATTCTATATTCATTATACAGGTGCGTAATTGCCGTAGGGGTTATCGTAATGGCCTGCAAGGTAGTTCATGCGGTTCATGTAGTGGAGCTCACGTTGGTTGCATTCGTTGAGATATTTATTTAGCTCCGAGGTTTCCAAGATTTTTTCTGTTTGTTCACGAAGCATGGAAAGTTGTACATTTTGCCGAGATCCTTGTTCGTAAATTGCGCTGACGTCCAAAATGATTTGTTGCAATTGATTTTCTATTCGGTTTAAGCTCGACTGCAGTTGGTTGATCTTCCGCGACACATTGCACAATTCAGAATACAGTTTATTTTGATTATCTCGAATTATTTCAAGATTATCAACAATCACATCAAGCTTCGTAAGCATTCGATCCATCCGCATCTCAATATCATATTTATTATATGCGCCGTCATTTCCTTCCAATCTTGTGCATATTCCCGCCGCAATATAATCATAGAAAGAACAAATTGCTGCAAGATTTTGATATTTGCTATAAATGTTACACGTTGTGTACATTTCGCGCAACACCGTATAGGTATTCTGCTTTTGCTGTAAAATTTTCCGAAGCATTAATCGTAACGGTTCGCTTTTTGCTTTGCTACAAGCGCTGAGCGTTTTATAGTTTTCTTGTTCTTTTTGCCACTTTTCATAGTGCTCGTCATGCACCTTTTTCTTTTTTCTGTACTGCACCTGGTTTTCTAAGTTTTTGTCATACGACGCTTTTCGCTCATAATATTCTTTCATTGCAGCTTCGTATGCCTTTTCTGCCGCTTCATTCTTTTTATGAGTCCATACTAATGGAAGAATAAATATACACGGAAGAAAAACAATACCGGCTATAATGAGCACGAGAAATCTTTCGAGTGTGTAAGGATTCTCAGAATTAAAATCAGCTCTTTTCGGTTCCTGAGGTTTCGGAGGTTTTTCTATCTCTGAAAATTGAGGTATCTTTGTATCGTACCCCCTATTTCTGCAGTATATTTCAAATGTTTTTTCAACTGGTGCAATATAGAAATTTTCAATTTTTTTGTAAAGTGAGTCTTCTATTTTTCCCAATGCGTAGTAGTCCCTTTCCAAATCCGCAATCATTCCAAGCGATTCTTTCAATTCCGCAGTCGTCATCTATCACACCAACCTTTTCTTATCATGATGTCCAAATTCGGGCTATGTCATCTCAAGTATAGCCCGATATCAGGCAATTGTCAATCTACGGCTATGGTTTTACCATTCAATTAAAGTATCGTTTGGATGGTGTATTCTATGATTTCCTATCAACCTCTTTGGGCTACCATGAAATGTCGTGGAATTTCACAATACAAGCTTATCAAAGATTATCATTTTAGCACCGGTCAGCTCGACCGCCTGCGCAAAAATGAAAGCGTGAGCACAAACACTCTCGATATGCTTTGCTCTATTTTGAACTGCACCCTTGAAGAAGTCGCCGTTTACCTGCCGGACGAACCGGACGGCGAAAAGTATTCCGGCTGATTTTTCACAAAAACATCCACGTTTTGCCGTTAGTTTCCGGGAAAATACAACTTTTTTCAAAAATATTCTTGACAAAGGCTGTTTTTCCGCGTATAATAGCACACGTTGAGCGGCTCACACCGCGAAGCACAAAAGAATATTGGGGATTTGCATAGTGGTAGTGCGGTAGACTCTGACTCTACTTGTGGGAGTTCGATTCTCTCATCCCCAACCAGTTCAAAGCCATCCGGTTTATGCCGGGTGGCTTTTCTGTTATCTCTTTATAATTTTCCACCGAAAAGCATTTCTTAAGACGTTTCTTAAGAGTTTAGAACAACAAAAGAATTCGTTCAAATTTAACAATAGTTTCGTTCATAAACAATCAAAAAAGTGGCTTCATTCCTTGCTTTTTCTCATTTTTATCACACCGCATTCCCATCTTTTTCATAATCGCGGATTAGACTTATGGTGTCGCAAGGATCTGCGGAAACACACCGCAGTTGCTCACATTCCCGTAACCACAGGAAGGAGATATTTATGAAACGAACTACAAAACGAATCGCTGCATTTGCCTGTGCGGCTGCCATGCTGGCATCCCTCGCAGCGTGCAGCTCTTCCAGCAGCACGGACACCACTTCTGCCAGCGAGATCACCGGACAGATCATTTCCATCGACGGCAGTTCGGTCACTTTGCAGCTGGGCACGCTGAGTGAAAATGCCGACGGCTCTGCCCCGCAGGGCACACCGCCGGAAAAGCCGGATGATGCTTCCAGCAATGGCAGTGCAGACGGTCAGCAGACCCCGCCGGAGAAACCGGACGGACAGGACGGCACGGAAAATGCTCAGGAGCCGCCCGCAAAGCCGGACGAAAACAACTCTGACAGCGGCAGTGCCCCGGATCAGGCTCCTGCTGACAACGGCCAGCAGACTCTCCCGGAAATACCCTCGAATGGCGGAGACGGCGGCGCCCTCAGCGGAATGCCTAGCGGCACCAGTTTCACCGCAGGCGACGAGAGCACGACCGTTGACCTCGCAGATGCTACTCTGACCAAGGATGACGAGAACATCACGGTAGATAATCTTGCCGTGGACGACATTCTGACTGTAACTCTGAACGGAAATGGCAGTGCCGTTTCTGCCGAGGTGGTAGACACCAACGGCATGGGCGGCGTTCCCGGTGGTGCGCCGGGCGGTTTTGGCGGCTCCGGCGAAGTGACGCAGGGCTCCAGCGCCAACACCATTGATTCCGACACCTCTGTTTCGGACGCCACCTATACCTCCACCGGCGACGACGAAAACGCCCTGCGCGTGGACGGTGCCACGGTGACACTGAGCGGTGTGACCGTGGACAAGAGCGCCGGCAAATCCTCCAACACCGAGGACGGCGACTTCTATGGCATGAACGCCGCACTGCTGGCCACCAACGGCGCGACCCTGACCATCAAGGACGCCGCCATCACTTCCAGCGCCCAGAACGGCAACGGCGTGTTCAGCTATGGCGAGGGCACTACCGTGAACATTTCCGACTCCACCATCAAGACGAGTGCCGACAACTCCGGCGGCATCCAGACTACAGGCGGCGGCACGACGAACGCCTCCAACCTGACCGTTGAAACCTCCGGCAATTCTTCTGCCGCCATCCGCTCTGACCGCGGCGGCGGAACTGTGAATGTGGACGGCGGCAGCTACACCTCCAATGGTTACAACTCCCCTGCTGTTTACTCCACCGCAGCCATCACCGTGAAGAACGCTGACCTGACCGCCAACAACTCTGAGGCTCTGGTCATTGAAGGCCAGAACTCCATCACGCTGGAAAACTGCACCGTCTCCGGCAGCATGAGCGACGACAAGGGTACCAGCTCGGACGAGAATGTCCACAACGTGATGATCTATCAGTCCATGTCCGGTGACGCTGAAGTCGGCACTTCCAGCTTTTCCATGACCGGCGGCAGCCTGACCGGCAAAAACGGCGACCTGTTCTATATCACCAATACCCACAGCGTCATCAGCCTGTCCGGCGCGACCCTGACCAACGAGGATGCAGATGCCAACCTGATGACCATCACCGGCAATTCCGCTTCTCACGGCTGGGGCACCGCAGGCAGCAACGGCGCACAGGTGGAGCTGACCGCTGACAGCCAGACCCTGAACGGCAAGATCGTTGTGGACAGCATTTCCACCCTGAACATGACCCTGCAGAATGGTTCGGACTTCACCGGCACGATCAACATCGTGGACAACGCCGAGGGCGGCACCGCTGTGGAGAACAACGCAGTCGTCACCATTGGCAGCGGCTGCACCTGGACGCTGACCGGCGACTGCACCATCACCAGCCTTGTCAACAACGGCACCATCAACTTCAACGGCCACACCATCACTCTGGCCGACGGAACTGTGCTGGGCAAGTAATAAGCTATCCTCTTTCTTCTTTTTTCATAGAAAACGGCGCACCGTTCTTTGGGAACGATGCGCCGTTTTTGTCAGTTCAGATTTACAGGATAGCAATGCGTCCTGCGCCGTAGGGATTCTCGTAATCCAGCAGGTAGCCCGGGTAATCGGCCAGCGGGCTGTTTGCGGTGGACAGGTGCGGCAGGCCCTCGCCGTCCACGCCGCCAAAGCTCATGGCATAGCTGGACATGACCAGATAGTCCTCGGACACATAGTCCTTGATGAGCTCTGCGCCGTCGAACATAGCGAAGCCATCGCCCAGATTGCGCAGGGTGTAGTTCATGCCGGCCAAAGCGTAGGTCTTGCTCTCGTCCAGCGGGACATAGGTGCCGGATGCCTTATCATAGATCTTCACGTTCTGCACGCGCGGAGTGCCAGTGGCGCCACCGGTCCAGACGTTCTTATCGTCAGTCTGCACAGTGTTGGGGATGTCAGTGTGGATCTCGTAGGTCGCACCGGCCACATGCAGGAAGCCGCCATTCTCCTGACCCGTGCCGGCAAAGCGGGCTGCAAACTCCAGTGCATCCTGGATCTGCTTGCCGGTGACCGACATCAGGCAGGCCACATTGCCAAAGGGGCTGACCTGCTTGCATGTCTTGAAGGTCCAGTAACCAGCCTCTTCGTCCGCACGGATGCCGCCGCCGTTCATGATGGCGATATCGCAGTGGAGCTGCTCGATCTCGTTGAAGTAAGTATAGATGCCGTCGGCCACGAAATCACCGAGGTTGGTCTCACCGGAACGGATGCGGCGGTCGCCGGTCTCCGGATCCGAAATATAGAACTTGGTGTCGGCCACAGCGATCTTTTCGCCCAGCATGTCGTCCACCGAGTTCACCCATGCGGTCTGGATGCCTGCCACAGTGCTGTCTGCGCCGTCGTAGGTGGAAACCAGCTGAGTGGCGATGGAACCATCTGCCTTGATGGTCATCTCGCCAACATTTGCGAAATAAGAGCCGGTCTGGGTCAGGGCAACAGCCTTGCCGGACAGATCCTTCACCCACTCGCACTCCATGACCGTGTGAGAATGGCCGTCAATGAATGCATCGAAGCCGGAGGTGTGCTCGATGACTTCCTTACTGGTCCAGGGAGAAGACGACGGATCAACGCCCAGATGGCCCAGACCGATGATGTAATCGGCAAGGGTCTTTGCCTTATCGATTGCAGTCTGCACAGCACTGTACAGTTTCTTGCCGTCGTCACCGCCCAGAATATCATAAATGTAGAACTTCTGGCTCGGGTCCATAAAGTAGGCCGGAGTGGACTTCGTAAAGGTTTCAGGAGTGGTCACACCGATGAAGGCAATGGTTCTGCCGCCGATGCGGAAATATTTGATGTCCGGCAGAACGCGGGTGCCAAGTGGTTCATAGACCCAGTTGCAGGACAGATAAGGGTAGTCGGCTTCCTTCATGGCCTCTTTTGCGCGATCCATGCCGTAGTCAAACTCATGGTTGCCGGGAGTTGCTGCATCGTAGCCTGCAGCATTCATCAGCTGAATAATGGATGCGCCTTCGTCCATGGAACCGTAAGCCGTGCCCTGGATGTGGTCACCGGCATCCACCAGCAGAACATTTTTTCCTGCATCCTGATAGCTCTTTTTCAGGGCTGCAATGGCTGCATAGGTCAGCTTCGGGCTCTGCTTGTCGATGTAGGTGTGGACATCGTTGGTGTACAGAATGGTGATGTCCTCAAAATCGCCAAAGCATGCGGACGCGGCAGGAACGCTCAGGCTCACTGCGGCAGCAGCCGTGGTGATGCCGGCGGCTTTCAGGAAGCTGCGGCGGGAGATAAGCTGTTTCATGGAAAAACGACCTCCTCTTTCATACTCTCTTGTTTTTATCGGGCGTACAATTCTGCCCAACACTCATTGCATTAAGCATATCACAGAAGCCGTTTCAGAACAAGCCATTTTTACACATTTTGTTCACATTGCTTTCAATTAAGTCGTACTTATTGTGCACTAGTCCTATTTTTCAGAGAAACAAAATGCACCCCTGCAGCCGTCTCAGCATACAGGGGTGCATTTTATTGGGGGACTCTTTTACAGAGCCGGAGAAAACCTCAGATCAGATCGCATTGTATTCCTTGAGGAACTTTTCAAGGTCAGTGCCCTCGATCTTCTTCAGGGCTTCCTTCATTGCCAGACGAGGGATCAGCGGCAGATCCATATCGGTGATCTTCTTGCCGTCGCGCAGCTTGACAGTGGCGTCGATCAGAGAACGCACATCATAGGTGCTGCCCCAGACCTCCGGCACGCCGCGGTCAATGTTCAGCAGCGTGTAAACAGCTTCCATACCGGTGCGCATGGAATATTCGGTGGTGAAGATGGTGTCACGGCCGGTTTCTGCAAACTGGCCCAGGAAAGCGAAGTTGACAGCGCCCTCAGGCACGATGTCGGGGCGGTCGCCCATGGCGCGAGGCATAAAGAATGCATCGATATAGGGCATCATGACCGGGATGGTGTTGGCGCTGTGTTCAGCCAGCTCCTCGATCTGATCCTCAGGCACACCGATGTGATACAGCCACTCCATGCACAGCTCCTTGCCGGTGCAGTCGCGCATGGCTTTCTTCACATAGTTGCCGGGCTTATCACTGAACAGACCATAGACCCAGACACACAGCTGATTCTTGGGCTGATCACGGAACTGCTGCTGGCGGTTCAGCGTCCAGCTGAGCAGCCAGTTGGAGTCCTTGACGGTGACGATGCCGCCGGTGACGGTGTGGCCGCTGAACGGATCACGCTTGCAGATCTTCTGGATATACTGCGGGATCTTGTCGTCCAGCGTGGTGATGGTGGCGCTTTCCCAGTTGGAATGTTCGGGGTCGCTGCAGAACTTTTCCGGATGGCCGAATGCGGGATCCTGAGCGGCGATCTTCTTCCACAGATCCCAGCCGTTGCCCGGCTTGATGGTGGGGTCAAAACCTGCTGCCTTGTCCTGTGCGCCCATGGTGCAGCTCTCAACGCAGCCGCCATTGGTGATGAACAGCAGATCATTCTCAGTCAGGTCGATGGTGCTGGTCTCGCCTGCGTGTTCTACGACCACAGAGCTTGCCTGCTTCTTCTGGCCCTGAATGTCGAATTTGACGTCCACGACCTTGGTCTCATAGTGGAACTGGACACCATGGTCTTTCAGGTAGGTGACCATAGGCAGGATGATGGACTCATACTGGTTGTAGCGGGTGAAACGCAAAGCGGTGAAGTCCGGCAGGCCGCCGATGTGGTGGATATAGCGCTTCAGGTAGAGCTTCATCTCCAGTGCACTGTGCCAGTTCTCAAAGGCAAACATGGTGCGCCAATACAGCCAGAAGTTGGAGTTCAGCACCTCATCGTCGAAGAAGTCGGTGATTTTTTTGTCCTGCAGCTGCTCGTTCGGGGTGAAGAACAGCTTCATGATCTCCATGGCACCCTTGTCGGACAGGCCAAACTTGCCGTCGGTATGGGCGTCTTCACCGCGGTTCACGGTGGCACGGCAGAGCGAGTAATTGGGGTCGGCCTTATTCAGCCAGTAGTACTCGTCCAGCACGCTGGCACCCTCGGTCTCCAGCGACGGGATGGAGCGCAGCAGATCCCACATGACCTCGAAATGGTTATCCATCTCACGGCCGCCGCGCATCACATAGCCGATATCATATTTGTAGCCGTCGCATGCACCGCCGGGAATGGGGTCTTTTTCGAACACATGCACATGTTCACCTTTCATCTGGCCGTCACGCACCAGATAGCAGGCAGCGGTCAGGGCTGCCAGACCGGAACCAATGATATAGGCGGATTTATGATCGACACCCTCCGGTTTTTTGGGGGTTGCAAAAGCCTCGTAGTTGCCACTGGAATAATACATAAAAGAGCCTCCTTGCTTTTTACTTATCACTTTCGGCATCCGTATGCCGTCCCTATGGCAACAGTATACCCCGTCTTTTTGCTTGGAACAACAAACAAACTTTGTCCGGTGTATAAATTTTATACAATCGATTCGTTTTGCTGGAAATGCGTACAAATTGTGACAAAAAGAAAGAGGAAGAACCTGCAGGTCCTTCCTCTTTCTGATGAATCAAGCTTATTTTGCGTTTGCCGGGGCGACTTCAAAGTCGATCTTGCCCAGGTTGACATCTGCACGCACGATGGTGATCATCATGGTGTCGCCCAGACTCCAGTTCTTGCCGGAGACGGGATCGGACAGGCGGATGCCCTCGGTGAGCATGGTGCCGGAAGGAGTCAGGCTGGAAGCAGGCACAAAGCCTTCCACACCATTCTCCAGTTCGATGAACAGGCCGCGCTGGGTCACACCAGAGATGCGGCCCTCGTAGCACTCACCCAGATGACGGCGGGCATACTCAGCCTTGTAGCAGTCCTCAGCCTTGCGCTCGATCTGCATGGCGATGATCTCACGCTCACTGGACTGCTTGCTGGCTTTCTCGGCAAAGTCGCTGTAGCGCAGGACCATGGTGTCCTTGTCGGTGCCCTTGAGCTGAGCGGTCATGATGCGGTGGATAGCCAGGTCAGGATAGCGGCGGATGGGGCTGGTGAAATGGGCATAGTCCTTCAGCACCAGACCGTAGTGACCCTTGGGCTTTTCTTCGTACACAGCCTTGGACATGCAGCGCAGCATGCCTGTGTTGATGATCTGCTCGTAAGGAGTACCGCGCACACCTTCCAGAATCGCACTCAGCTCCTTGGGGGTGGGCACGTCTTTAGCAAAATGGTCATTGATGCCGCAGGCCTGCAGCAGGGTGTGCAGACGCTCCAGCTTTTCGGCATTTGGTTCCTCATGCACACGGTACACGAAGGGGATCTGCTTCACGCGGGCAAAGTGGGCGGCGCACTGGTTAGCCAGCAGCATGAACTCCTCGATCATAGCCTCGCTCTCGCCGGAGGTACGCTTTTTCACGTCGATGCAGTGGCCGTCCTCGTCCAGGATCAGCTTCACTTCACCGCTCTCAATGTCCATGCAGCCGCGCTCCCTGCGCAGACGGGCACGATGGCCGTACAGCTCCTTCATGGCAGGCAGCTGGCTCAGCACTTCGTGATATTTGCCTTTCAGCTCGTCGTCAGCACTGCCAGCCAGCAGAGCGTTGATCTCGGAATAAACGCCCTTGACCCGGCTGCGGATGACCGACTTGACAAAACGGTAATCGATCAGGTTGCCGTCCTTATCCAGACGCATCAGGCAGGAGAATGCCAGGCGCAGCACGCCCTCGTTCAAGCTGCAGATGCCGTTGGACAGCTGCTTGGGCAGCATGGGAACGACCTGATCTGCATAATAAACGCTGGTAGCCCGGTTGAAAGCTTCGTTGTCCAGCTCACTGCCGGGCTTGACGTAGTTGGAAACGTCTGCAATGTGGACGCCCAGTTCAAAGCCGCCCTCGGGGGTCTTGGTCAGGCTGATAGCGTCGTCGATGTCTTTGGTCTCGGCGCTGTCAATGGTGAAGATGGGCAGGGCGCGCAGATCCATGCGGCCTTCCGTGTCCTTCTCGGTGACCTCAGCATCTTCCAGCTTTTTGGCTTCTTCACGCACCTTGTCCGGGAAGCGGCTGCGGATGTCCTGCGCATAGAGCAGAGCCTTGGCGCAGCGCTTTGCCTCATCCGAACTGCCGAACCGCATGGCGACACCCACGCGGTGGTCTTCCTGACGATTGCCGCGCAGCAGGATCTCCACGGCCACCTTGTCGCCGTCCTTTGCGCCGCCCTCGCAGTCGCGCATCATCTGCATGGAAATGGCCGGGCAGTCGTCCGGCACGAACTTCAGGCGGCCCTCAATGCGGCGCACCGTGCCCACCAGATCGTTCTTTTCTTCCAGCACTGCGAGGATCTCGCCCTCATCGCTGCCTTCCACACGGGGATGCTCAAACTTTTCCACCAGAACCATATCACCGGGCATTGCACCGCGGGTGAAACGGCCCGGGATAAAGATATCGCTGGTGCCGTCTTCCAGCATGGCGAAGGCAAAATTCTTGCCCAGCTTGACTACCTTGCACAGCAGAGCCTTGTCTGCACGGCCGGAACGCACCGTGAAGAACACGCCCTGACGCTGGCAGATGACAGCCTCATGCACCAGCTGATCCACAGCTTCCATCACCTTGCGGTCCGCCCCGCGGTCGCCGCCGAACTTTGACTTCAGATCTTTGACGGTGCACGGCTGATTCTGGATCGCGTGCTCAATTTTATCGCGCATTGCCATAATATTTCTTTTTCTCCTTGCTCTTCCACAGCCGCAGCCATCCAACGGGCTGCAGCCCTGCCAATTGCGGGCACACTGCCCCACCCTGCCTGCAGCACTGCGCTGCGGGCTTCCTGTCATCACACAGAAAAACAGCCCCGTCCTTCACACGGGGCTGCACGAATCTTGTCAACCTGCCAGACGACCAGCGAACACGCATGCCAGAATGGCGACCACAAAGAAAACGACACCGGCAATGCGGGTCACCTTGGCCAGCATCTGATCAGCCGGGGTCAGACGAGCATTGTTTGCACCGCCTGCGCTGCCATTAATGGCACCGGACAGGCCCTGACCGTGAGTGTGCTGCATGAGAGTGAGGAAAACGATGACGAGCGAAGCGATCAGCAGGATCACACCGCCAACAATTTCGATAACAGACATGGATTGAAACGCTCCTTTATTTTAATTCAATGAAAACTACGCAAAAATACAACTATATAGTAGCATAACAAAAAAGAAAAAGCAAGCCGAATCCGTGCTTTTTATCCCAAAAACTGCAGTGCCGTGCACACCTGTGCAAAAACTGCAGCGCTGGAAAACTGTGCCCTTGTCTGCCCATCCTGCAGCACGACGATGGTATATTTCGGCTTTTGAGCCGGATAAAACCCGGCAAACCAGAGGTTCTTCCGCTCCGTACCGGCCTCATCAAACTGTCCTGTCTGCGCAGTTCCGGTCTTTCCACCCGCGCCCCCATCAAGAACAGATGCATCCTGTCCGGTGCCTTCCGCCACCACCTGCTCCAGCATTCTCTGCAGTTTTTCCGCATTTTCTCTGGTCATCACACGATGCGGCTGCGGGTGAGCCAGCATTTCCAGAGGGGTGCCGTCCGTTTCGTCCACGGTGCATTCCAGAAAAAACGGCGTCTTGTACACCCCGCCGCAGGCAATGGTGTTCATCATGGCAGCCACCTGCACCGGTGATGCCAGCAGGCTCCCCTGCCCAAAGCTGAAATTTGCCAGCTGGCCGCTCTGCGCAAGCTCTTCGGAGGGCGGAAGATTCCCTGCGTCTGTGTGCATTTTGCCAACGAGCGTCACCTCCTGGCCAAAGCCAAACCGCTCTGCAGCCTGCCTTAATGTTTCCCCGCCAAGCTCCTGACCAAGCCGGATAAAATACCCATTGCAGCTTTTTTCCAGTGCGCCGGCAAGGTCTACCATTCCATGTGGAATTCCTCCTGCGCAGCGGAAAATCTGGCCGTCCACCACAACTGCCCCGGTGCATTCATACTCCGGCAAAAGTCCCTTTTCCAGCGCTGCTGCCGCCAGCACCGGCTTGAACACCGACCCAACGGCATAGCTTGCCAGCGCACGGTTCAAGAACGGGCTGTCCGGCGCATCCAGGCTCGCCGCAAGATTCTGCGGGTCGTATCCCGGCACGCTGACGCTTGCCCGGACAGCCGCTGTTTCCGTGTCAAGCACCAGAACGCACCCACTGGACATCATCTCCCTTGCCACGGCTTCAGCGGCACGCTGCACCGGACGGGAGATGGACAACTGCACGCCCGCTGCGCCGCTGTCCTGATGCGTGAGCTCAACGTTCTTCCCTTCCCGAAGTTTTCCCTGCGCAGTGACTTCACAAATCACCGTATCATGCGCACCCGTGCCTGCCAGAAGATCGTTCAATTCTTTTTCAAGCCCGGCTGCGCCATTTCCTTCGCCGTCCAGATAACCAATGAGATGCTGGCACAGCGGTTCCGAAGCATACCGGCGAACAGACGGGTAAGAGGTGATCCCATCGGCAGTGAGGTCACGGGAAACTTCCAACAGGAAAGGCGCAGCGCGATTCCGATTCTGGTAAAGAAGCGCCTGCCCTGCTTCATTGGTCTCTGCATACAGGCGGGTGTAGTTGTTTTCACCCGGAAAGCAGAGCGCCAGCCAGATGGGCGCTGTTCCGGTCAGCAGCAAACCGTCATGGTCATAGAAATTGCCCCGCCGGGCAGGAATCGCGAGCCTGACCGTGCTCTGAGCCTGCGCACGGGATGCGTATACACTGTTCTGTGCCAGCCAGTAAATGCGGCACAAAACCACTGCAAAAGCAAATAGAATCGCCGCGTATAGTGCCAAAACCCGCCTGCCGGACATGGAAAGCCCCCTTTTTATAAGATAAGGGTGGACAGAACGGCGGAGAAATATACGATTCAGAATCGTCTCTGTTTCGCTCTGAAAATGCCAGCGTTTTCAGATAAAAAGGAGACGGACTCTCCGAAGAGGATCCGTCTCCTAAAGTACCTATTTAATATGCGCAGACGCAGCTTAGTACATGCCGCCCATACCACCCATGTCACCTGCAGGTGCTGCGGGTGCCGGGGGTTCCGGCAGGTCAGCGACCAGACTTTCGGTGGTCAGAACCATCTCAGCCACGGATGCAGCGTTCTCCAGAGCGGAGCGGGTGACCTTGGTCGGGTCAACGATGCCGGCGGCAATCATGTCGTCCACAAAGACCTCATTCTGAGCGTCAAAGCCGTAGTTGGGCTTGTTGGCAGAGATGATCTTGTCAATGATGACGCTGCCCTCCAGGCCTGCGTTCTTTGCGATCTGACGCAGAGGTGCTTCCAGAGCCTTCAGCACGATCTTAGCGCCGGTGCGCTCGTCGCCTTCCAGAGTGTCGCACAGCTCACGGACAGCGGGGATAGCATTGATGGGAGCAGTGCCGCCGCCAGCAACGACACCTTCCTGAACAGCAGCCTTGGTTGCGTTCAGAGCATCCTCGATGCGCAGCTTCTTATCCTTCATCTCAACTTCGGTAGCAGCACCGACCTTGATGACTGCCACACCGCCGGCCAGCTTTGCCAGACGCTCCTGCAGCTTCTCACGGTCGAAGTCGCTGGTAGCAACCTCAATCTGGTTGCGGATCTGAGCGATACGGGCTGCGATAGCGTCCTTATCACCTGCACCGCCAACGATGGTGGTATTCTCCTTGGAGACCTTCACCTGACGTGCATGGCCCAGCATCTGGATGGTGGCATCCTTCAGTTCATAGCCCAGGTCAGAAGAGATCACAGTGCCGCCGGTCAGAGTTGCGATATCCTGCAGCATTTCCTTGCGGCGATCGCCGAAGCCGGGAGCCTTGACAGCGCAGACATTCAGGGTGCCGCGCAGACGGTTGACGATCAGGGTGGACAGAGCCTCGCCCTCGATATCCTCAGCCACGATCAGCAGCTTCAGGCCATTCTGCATGACCTGCTCCAGCAGAGGAACCAGATCCTGAATAACGCTGATCTTCTTATCAGTGATCAGGATGGCAGCATTGTCCAGATCAGCCACCATCTTGTCGGTATCGGTGACCATATACGGGGTCAGATAGCCGCGGTCAAACTGCATGCCTTCCACGATCTCGTTGTAGGTCTCGGCCGTGGTCTTGTTCTCCTCAATGGTGATGACGCCATCGGAAGTGACCTTTTCCATTGCTTCTGCGATCAGACGGCCGATCTCGGGGTCGCCTGCAGAAATGGTGCCGACACGGGCGATATCATTGCTGTCCTTCACCTTCTGGCTGTGTGCCTTAATGGTCTCAACAGCCTTGTCAACAGCCTTGCTCATGCCGCGGCGGATGTCCATCGGGTTTGCACCGGCGGTAACATTCTTCATGCCTTCGGTGACCATGGCCTGTGCCAGAACAGTTGCAGTGGTGGTGCCGTCGCCTGCTGCGTCGTTGGTCTTGGTTGCGACCTCACGCACCAGCTGTGCACCCATGTTCTCGAACTCGTCCTTCAGCTCGATCTCTTTTGCAATGGTCACGCCGTCATTGGTGATGACCGGAGCGCCGAACTTCTTGCTCAGCACCACATTGCGGCCCTTGGGGCCCAGGGTGATCTTAACGGTATTTGCCAGGGTATCGATACCGGCACACAGTGCCTTGCGGGCGTCCTCGCCCTGCTTGATCTGTTTAGCCATAATCAAATCGCTCCTTTAAAGCTCAAATTTCAGAAATAGGGGGAAACTGCTCAGTCCTCAACGACTGCCAGAATATCGCCCTGACGGACGATGGTGCATTCCTCGCCATCCACCTTGACTTCGGTGCCGGAGTACTTGCTGGTGAGGACCTTATCGCCGACCTTGACAGTCATCTTGACTTCCTTGCCGTCCACAACGCCGCCGGGGCCAACAGCGATGACCTCAGCCACCTGGGGCTTTTCCTTGGCACTGCCGGTCAGGATCAGACCGCCCTTGGTGGTCTCCTCAACCTCAACAGTCTTGATAACAACACGGTCTGCAAGAGGAATGATCTTCATAGTTCTTGCCCTCCTATAGTAAAAATATAATTAAAACTTTGCTGAAACCTGAAAGTTTCGTGTGTGCTCTCAGGCTCTTTAGCACTCCTTTTCCTTGAGTGCTAAGTGTATTGTACTCATCTTGATGAGAAAAATCAAGACTTTTTTTGCAATTCTTTTTGAACAGTTTGTGAATTCGTTAAGGTTCATCGTGTCTATGCGTATTTTATTTAAAGCTCACAACTCATTGATGCTTTTAAAACAGTTTCCCGGCTTTTAGTTCTCTTATCATATTAAAAGCAAGAGCACCCACAATATTAAACAGCATCCATTTGTTAGACAGTATGATATACTGTTTAGGAAATGGGGGGGTGTATGTCAGAAAAGAAAAAGCGAAAGACGTAGACGTATAGGATTCTTCTCATCCGGGGAGAGTCCTAGGCTGTCTTTTTTGTTATAGAAGTGTTTGGAACAAACGCGCAGCCTGCATCGGAACGATGCAGATCAATTGGATTCAAAAATCGCAAGTTTGTACCAACTTGCCTTACTTGCAGGCTTGATCAAACCAATTCAAACTTCGTCCATTTTTGCGAATGAAGCCGCCACAGAAAGATTACTCCACGGAATACAAGGTCCATGCTCATGCCAATGGCAACGCCAATGACACCCCAGCCGAAATACAGACCAAACAGGGCCGAGAAAAGCAGCCGTGCACCGATGGTCAGTGAAATGGAGACGACCATGGTAAAGGTCACATCCCCTGCCGCACGCAGACCGTTTCCCAGACTTCCGGCAAAAGGATACGCCAGCGCATTGAAGATATTATTGATGAGCACCAGCCAGATAACCAGCGATTTTGCTTCAGGTGAAATGGCCGAGTACCGAACGATGAGCGGTGTAATGGCAAAGGTGAACGCATTCCAGAGGATTGACAGCGCCAGAGTGATGCGGTTCAGCTTTTTGAAATAGAAATTGGCAGCATCAATGTCCCGTGCACCCATGCACTGACCGATGACGGTAGTATAAACCGGTGCCATCGCCAGCCCCATGATGGACGCCAGCGACCAGATGCTCTGTGCCACACCGTTGGCTGCGATCTGATAGGTGCCGAACAGCGCCACCATGCTGGACAAAGCTACTTTAACCAGCTGATGCACGCCATTTTCCACACCATTGGGCAGTGCGATGCCCATGATTTTTTTCTGCGTTTTTCCATCCCACGTCAGGATATCCGGTGTCTTATACCGCACAGCATTTTCCCTACAGAAGCAGAATGCCGTGACAGCCACAGCCGAAAGGGTTCGCGAGAACAGCGACGGATAAGCCACGCCAGCAGCCCCCAGATGCAGTCCGAACACACCCACGCAGTTTCCTACCACATTGATGATATTGGTCACAAGGGAGATGTACATGGTCACATTGGTTTCGCCAATACTCCGGCAGAGTGCCGCACCTGCATCATAAATGGCAAGCGCAGGCAGGGACAATGTTGTAATAAGCAGATAGCTTTCACAGGCCGCCATAACATCCAGCTCGATTTTTCCGAACAGCAGCCGCAGCAGAGGCTCCCGGAAAAGCAAAATCAGCACGGTCAGCCCCACAGAGAAAAGTGTAGAAATAGTCAGAAGCTGGCCGGACGCCTTGGATGCCATTTTTTCATCCCGACAGCCGATATACTGGCTGATGATGACTGCACCGCCCGCAGAAAGCGCCGTGAATAGAAAGATCAGCACTGTATTGAAAGATGTGACCAGCGACACCCCGGATACATCCGCCTCGCTGGAAAAACTGACCACAAAAGTGTCTGCAATGCCTACGAACATCAGAAGAAACTGCTCAATGAACAACGGAAAAATCAGATTTCGTAAATCTTTGTTGGAAAATAGTTCATGTTTCATTCTGTTTTTAATCCCTCAATATAAAAACACCTGTTTTCAAAACGCACAAAATCCGAACCGGTTCCTTGCGGATATCGGTTCGGATTTGCTCATTCTCTGTTTAGCTGCCCAGAACCACCCGGACATTTACCTGTTCCCCAGCCTTAGCCAGCGGCAGGACATTGCCCTGAATCAGCTTTCCATTCACCGTGACAGCCTTCACGCCCTTTTCCACATGGGCGGCGTTATCCACCGTGATATGATAGGTCGCACCACGGAACACACGGGTCAGTTCAAATCCGTCCAGTTCATGCGGAATGCACGGGTCGATGCGCAGACCCTTGAGCGTGGGTTGAACGCCAAGAATGTACTGGCTCACATTGACGAACGTCCAGGCCGCTGTGCCGGTCAGCCAACTGTTTTTGCCCTCGCCGTGGGTCGGGGCATCCTTACCGGCCACCATCTGGCTGTACACATACGGCTCGGTGCGGTGGATTTCCGAGATGTTCTCAATGTAGGCCGGGCAGGTCTTTTTGTAAATCTCAAACGCCCGGTCACCGTGGCCCACTACGGTTTCCGCGCAGGACACCCACGGGTTATTATGGCAGAAGATGCCGGCATTTTCCTTGTATCCCGGAGGATAGCTGGTGATCTCGCCCAGCTCCTCATGATAACGAGTATAAGCGGGCTGCACCAGCACGATACCGTACTTTGTGTCCAGCTTTTCCTTCACGCTGGCAAGGGCTTTCACGGCTTCCCCGCTTTCCACACCAACGCCTGCCATGACGCACATGCCCTGCGGCTCAATGTAGATTTGGCCCTCCTCGTTTTCCTTACTGCCCACCGGGTTGCCAAAGGCATCGTATGCACGGCGGAACCACGCACCGTCCCAGCCGGGGCCGAGAATGGCCTTGCTCATCTCCTGTGCAGCGTTGCGGGCTTCTATGGCTTCGTTTGTGCGGTGGATGGCATCGCAGAGGTCGGCGTACTCATTGGCATATTTGACGAACATGCCGCCGATGAACACGCTCTCGGCTACCGGGCCTTCACTGGGGCCGCTGGTCTGAAAGCTCTCGCCCGGTGTTTTGCTGAAGCAGTTCAGGTTCAGGCAGTCGTTCCAGTCGGCGCGGCCAATGAGCGGCAGGCCGTGCGGGCCGCGATGATTCAGCGTATACTGGTAGCTGCGGCGCAGGTGCTCCATAAGCGGCTGTGCCAACTTGTGGTCGTTATTGAAGTCCACCTGCTCGTCCAGAATGGAGAGATCTCCCGTCTCACGGACGTAGGCACTGACCGCGGCAATGAGCCACAGCGGATCATCGTTGAATCCTGCACCGATATCCATATTGCCCTTCTTGGTCAGCGGCTGATACTGGTGGTAAGCGTTGCCGTCCTCAAACTGGGTAGCGGCGATATCCAGGATGCGTTCCCGTGCGCGAGCCGGGATGAGGTGCACAAAACCCAGCAAGTCTTGGCAGGAATCCCGGAAGCCCATACCACGGCCGGTGCCGCTCTCGTAATAGCTGGCACTGCGGCTCATGTTGAAGGTGACCATGCACTGATATTGGTTCCAGATGTTCACCATGCGATCAAGTTTTTCATCACTGGACTTCACCGTATAGGTGGACAACAGCTTATTCCAGTGCTCATGCAGAACAGCAAGAGCAGCATCCACCTGCGCATCGGTTTTGTAGCGCTCCTGCATCGCATGAGCCTTTTTCTTGTTGATGATACCGGGAGCCGCCCACTTTTCATCCTCGGCATTTTCAATGTACCCCAGCACGAAAATCAGGCTCTTTTTCTCACCCGGTTTCAGGGTCACATTGATCTGATGCACGCCCACCGGTGCCCAGCCGTGGGCTTCGCTGTTGGTGCACTGGCCGTTCTCCACGACTTCCGGGTTTGCATTGCTGCGGTAAGCTCCCAGAAAGGCATCCCGGCTGGTATCAAAACCATCCAGCGGTGCATTGACTGTAAAGAACGCATAGTGGTCGCGGCGCTCGCGGTATTCAGTCTTGTGGTAGATGGTGCTGCCCTCAATTTCCACTTCACCGGTGGAGAAATTGCGTTGGAAATTTGTGGAGTCATCTACGGCGTTCCACAAGCAAAATTCCAGATAGCTGAATACCGTGAACTGCTTCTCTGCGTCGGTGCCATTGGTCAGGGTCAGTCGGTCCACCTCGCAATTATCGCCTACCGGCACAAAGAACTCCACATCAGCGCTCAAACCATTTTTCGCGCCGTGGATGACTGTATAGCCCATGCCGTGGCGGCAGGAATATTCATCCAGTTTCGTCTGGGTGGGCTGCCAGCCGGGATTCCAGACGGTATTGCCATCCTTGATGTAAAAGTAGCGACCATTGGAATCCGTGGGAATGTTATTATAGCGGTAACGAGTGATGCGGCGGAGTTTGGCATCTTTGTAGAAGCTGTAACCACCTGCCGTATTGGAGATCAGGCTGAAAAATGCCTCGCTACCAAGATAGTTGATCCACGGCAGCAGCGTTTTGGGGTCGGTGATAACGTACTCGCGGTGTACGTCATCAAAATGTCCGAATTGCATAGAAGCACTCCTCTTTTATATGGCTTCCCCCTCGGGGGAAGCTGGATTGTCGCAAAGCGGCAAGACTGATGAGGGGAAGTCATCTTCTGAAGCCGTTCTATATAAACGATATCTGGCCTCTGCTTCCCCTCATCCGCTTCACTTCGTTCAGCACCTTCCCCCAAGGGGGAAGGCTTTTTTCAAATCTGGTCGATTTTCATTTCGCAGGGAGCCAGCGTGATGCTTTCACCGTCCAGCACAAAGCTCTGTATTTGGGCCGTTTCATTGAAAAGGAACCGGCCCTTCACGCTGCCATCTGCACTCTCGCGGGTGGTGCACTGCACGCCTTCCGGCAGAGTATCCCAATACTTTACCTGCTGGCTGTCCAGCGCGGCCTTGGCAAGTTTGCGCAGAAGCGGCTTTTTGCCGCAGACACCCACGCTGAGCACCGTGCCGCTGCAAAACGTATTCTCTACAATAGCGGGCTTTCCTGCATAGAACTCGGTGGTGTATGCCGCCAGCACCCTGCCGGTGGTGGGGCGCAGCACATCGCACCAGACGGTGGCGGTCAGGCTCTCCCCTGCCCAGTCGATGCCCACATCGCGCTTGCCGATGGGGTCGTATTCTTCCACCGTGCAGCCCGCCAACTCGGCAAAGGCACCGGGCAGCGGAGCCAGCAGACAGCCGTTGTCCTCGTCCTTCACGCCCGTGCGCGGGGTGAGGATAACGGTGCCGCCGTTCATCACGAAGGATGTGATATTCTTTACCGTGACCGGATTCGTGACAAAATGGCTGGGCACCACCACGACCTTATAACCCGAAAGGTCGGCTGTTTCGTGGATCATATCGGTGTTCACGCCAAGACCGCCAAAGGCATTCTGCCAGCGTTTGAGCTGTTCCCAGTAGTCAAAACCTTCGCTCTGGGTCTGAATGGAAAAAGCGTCCATCTGGGTGGCACTATACAGGATTGCCACCGGGCTTTTGACTACTGTACCGTCCAGCCAGTCGAGGCTTTGCAGCCGTTTGCAGAAATGCGCGAACTCCTTAAACCGTCGGCCCGGAATGCCGCTGTGGTCAATCAGACCCTGACAGAAGGTCTCCGCGCCCTTGATGGCCGCATGCCAGCGCCAGTAGAGCACCATGTCGGCCCCGTGGGCGATGCACTGCAATCCGTAACCTTCGATCTGGCCGGGGCGCGGCATCGGCTTCATGGCACTCCAGCAACCGAACGGGCCGCTGAGCTGCTCCATAATCCAGAAGTTTTTCCGCTTGACCCCGCGCATCAGGTCGAGCGCGGCGGCGGTGGTGTAGACAGCTTCCGGGTCGTCCGGGTAAATGGTTTCCGGGTAGTTGTCGTAGGCGGCGACGTCCAGATTCTGATAGCTCTGATGGAAATCCATTGAGTGCTGTGCAAAACAGGCGTTGGTGGTGATGGGGATATGCTTTGGCACAGCCTTGCGCAGTTCGTCGATCTCAAACTGAATATAATTGGTCGTGGACTGCTCCGCCCAGCGGTGGAAGTCCAGCAGATAGCCGGGGTTGTACCAGTTGTAGCTGTACAACTGCCCTACCGGCGGGGTGATCTGCTCCCAATCGCTGATTTCGCCGCTCCACACGTCCGCGCCCCAAGCATGGTTCAGGGCTTCCAGACTGCCGTGCCGGGCTTTGAGATACTCTCGGAATTTTGCCGCACACACCGGGCAGCAGCAATGGTTGGCCCCCAGTTCATTGTCGATCTGCCACGCAATAACGTGGGGATTTTTCGCATACCGCCGGGTCATCTCGCCAATGATGCGGGCCGCATATTTGCGGAACAGCGGACTTTCCATGCAGCGGTGGCCGCGCAAACCAGTAGCCGTACGGGTTCCGTCCCGCTCTACTGAAAGCGTTTCCGGGTAATTGCGATAGAGCCAGAGCGGTGCGCAGTTTGTGGGGGTGCCAAGGATGATTTCAATGCCCGCGCTGCTCAACAGCTGAATGATCTCATCCAGCCAGCCGAAGTCGAACTGTCCTTCGGTGGGTTCCATCAGGCCCCACGCAAACTCGGCAATGCGCACGGTGGTAACGCCCGTCTTTTTCATCAGGGCGATATCTTTCGCCCAGCTGGAACGCTCCCAGTGTTCGGGGTAATAATCAACACCAATACGGATCATAGGTTCTCCTTACAGTTTTGCAACAACGGTATCGCCCGTCACCGGAATCAGCGTGCCCTCTGCGGTCTGCTGGGCATTTTCGGCTTCGGCCTTGGTGTTGACCAGCAAAATCTTTGCGTTTTTATATTCGCCATCGAGGGTCACGGTCAGGGTGTCGCCCTCGCGGACAGCCTTGACGGTGAGCACCTTTTCGCCCTTGCTGCTGCAAATGACACGCTCGGCGTTGGTCACATTATAAAGGCGCAGGGTCACACCATCGGTGTAATCATAGACAGGGCCTTCTTTGTGCGCACCGATGGGCAGGATGGTGTTCTCGCGGACGAACAGCGGCAGAGAGAAGAAATCGTACTTTTCCTTCTTCCATGTATTGCCGGTTTCTTCCTTGCCGGAGAGCAGATGGGTCCACTTGCCAGCGGGCAGATAATATTCCACAAAGCCGTCCTCGCGCAGAACCGGTGCCACCAGCAGGGCATCGCCCAGCATGTACTGCCGGTCGAGGTCATCGCAGGCAGGGTCACCCGCAAATTCGGCCATCATGGCGCGCATCATGGGTACACCGGTCTCGTGGGCTTCCACGGCCTTGGTGTAGAGGTAAGGCATCAGAGTGTCCTTCAGCTCCGAGAAGCTGCGGCAGACATCCACGGCTTCCTCGCCGAACAGCCAGGGCACACGGTAGGAGTTGGAGCCGTGCAGGCGGCTGTGGCTGGACAGCAGACCAAAGGCCAGCCAACGCTTGTAAACATGGTCGGGTGCAGTGCCCTCAAAGCCGCCCATATCGTGGCTCCAGAAACCGAAGCCACACAGGCCTAGGCTCAGGCCGCCGCGGATGCTCTCGGCCATAGAAACATAGGTAGAGTTGCAGTCGCCGCCCCAGTGCACCGGGAACTTCTGGCCGCCCACGGTGGCGCTACGGGCAAACAGGCAGGCTTCCTCTTTGCCGCGCTCCTCGGCAATGGTCTCCCAGACGATTTTGTTATACAGGTAGGTGTAGTAGTTGTGCATCCGCACCGGGTCGGAACCGTCGAACCACTGCACATCGGTGGGGATGCGCTCGCCGAAGTCGGTCTTGAACACATCCACGCCCTGACGCAGCAGACGGCGCAGCTGCTCTTTGTACCACGCCACGCAGTCGGGGTTGGTGAAGTCGTAGATGGAGCAGCCAGCCTGCCATGCGTCCCACTGCCAGACATCGCCGTTAGGGCGTTTGAGCAGGTAGCCCTTCTCGGCGCAGTAATCCCACACCGGAGACTTCTGGCCAAGATAGGGGTTGATCCAGACGCAGACCTTCAGACCGCGGGCATGGATGCGGGAGAGCAAGCCTTCGACGTCCGGGAACATGTTCTCATCCCACTCAAAGCTGCACCACTCGTTCTCTTTCAGCCAGAAGCAGTCAAAATGGAACACAGAAAGCGGGATATGACGCTCTGCCATGCCGTCGATGAAGCTGGTGACGGTCTTTTCGTCATAGCTGGTGGTAAAAGAGCTGGACAGCCACAGGCCAAAGGTCCATGCCGGGGGCAGAGCCGGACGACCGGACAGCGCGGTGTAGTTTTTCACCACGGTCTTGGGGTCTCCGCCGCCGATGACCATATAATCCAGCTTTTCGCCGGGTACGCTGAACTCCACGCGAGCCACATGCTCGGTGGCCACTTCAAAGCTGACGGGGCCGCAGTCGTTGACCAGAACACCGTAGCCGCGGTTGGTCAGATAGAACGGAATATTCTTATAGCTGATCTCGCTGGCCGTGCCTCCATCCTCGTTCCAGATATCCACGACCTGGCCGTTCTTTACAAAGTTGGTGAATCGCTCACCCAGACCGTAGACCTTTTCGCCCACATCCAGTTCCAACTGGGCACGGACGAAGGGGCCTTCCGGCGTTTCCATGTAACTCAGCATAGAGGTGCCGTAGCGGTCACCAATGCCGGTGATGCGCTCTCCCTTGTAGTAATAGTTGAAGGTGGCAGGGTTCTTGCCGATGACAAGGCTGGTATCGGCGGAACGGACAACGATTTTGTCATCGGTCACTTCGCAGTCCAGCGGGGTGGCATCCAGTGCCAGATCAAAGGCGGGCATCTTCGCGCCGGTGCCCTTGTAGTGCACGGTCTGCATCCGGATGACGTCCGGCTTCGGGGTAGTGATCGTCACAAACAGTGCCGGGCCGTCGAGGCAGCGCTCATCCTGCTTGTAACCCACGCAGAACAGCGACACTGCCGTTTTATCTGCATTGAAACGCACCTCGCGCACCTGCTGGCAGTGAGATGCCTTGACACCGGGCTTGAGCACCCATTCGCCTACGTTAAATTTCATGGAATTACCTCCTATTAAATCATTACCACCTGCGGACATTCCGGTAGCTTTCTCTTCGGACACGAGTCGGGCCATTCCATCGCCCGCCCTATTGCCCTGCGGGCAACAGGGTCCCACCCCAGCGGACGGTCCTCAGAGAAACTACCGGCCTGTCCTAAAAGGCGGCTTTCTTTTACTCTTCTGAAATATCTTCGTAAATGCCGTTTTCTTTCTCAATTTTCTTGAGTGCCGGGGTGATGACGCCGCTGATGGTCAGGATAAAGACCACCGGCCCGAACACCCGCCCCAGCAGCACCAGAAAGCTGTTGACTGTGAAGAAGAACAAAAATTCGATGGCAAGCAGGCCAATAATAATGAACGTCCGCCGCCAGTAGACCCGCACCATCCGCCGAGCATTGCGCAGGGTGATGCGAATGGTCTGAGCATAGCGGGCTTCCAGCGGGAAGGTGTAGAGCGCGTGCAGCGCCACTACGAACACCAGCAGCACCGCCAGCAGCAAAAAGCCGATCGGGTTGCCCTCGCTCACTTCAAACAACTGCCATGCCATCCATGCGCTGTAAAGGGCCGCGCCTGCCAGCAGCGTATAGAGGATACCGTGCTTCCAGTTCTGCTGGAAGCCTTTCCAGTATTCAGCGGTAACGGCCACATAGTCGTCCTCGTCGTAGGTCATTTTGAGAGCCACGCGGTAGGCTGCGATCAGGGAAGCGCCGATGGTCACCACCGGGATGCAGCCCACCCAGAACCAAAAGCTCAGCAGCACCACATTCACGGCCTGCGTCAGCCCGCGCATCAGGCCGCTCTGCATACTCAGGATACCAGAGTTCTTCCCGTTTGTTTCGTTCATTGTTCTTCTCCTTCGGGGTTTTGTTTACAGGGTAATAGTCAGGCTGTGCTCCCCTGCCGTCAGCTTGGGCAGACGCGCGGTACAAGGTGCGCCGTCCAGCACATATTGTGTGGCTGCACTGGAACGGAAGTGTCCGTCCTTGCCGGAAATGGTCACATGCAGCTGTACGCCGTTGCGGTTCATGGTGTAGGCCATATCCTCGCCGCCCGCCAGCAGCGGGGCAAAGGCAAGGCCGTCCTCACTGTCCTCAATGCCCAGCAGTTCAAACAGGGCCAGCGTCAGCCAGCTTGCCGTACCGGACAGCATCGGGCCGATGTTCTCGCCGGTCTCGCTGTTGTTGTATTGGGTGCAGAACCGGGGGTTGCCCTTGGTGATATACGGGGTGTCCAGCGTGGTATAAGGCAGGGTCTTGCCGATCATGAACCACGCCAGATCGAGCAGCCGCTTTGCCAGCTGCTCATCCTTGACCCACTTGGCGGCTTTGAGCATCGCAGCGGTGCTCATCATGGCTGCATGTTTGAACACACCGCCGTTCTCACGGTCGCCCGGATAATACAGGCCGGTGGCCGTGTTGCAGCCCAGACGCTCGTACTGCACCAGTGTGCACAGCCGCAGGCCGGCGTTGGTTTTCAGGTTCTTCTCCACCACGTCCAGCATGGTGGCGATCTGCTCTTCCGTTGCCACACCGGCCAGAATCGACCAGCCGAAACTGTTCAGGAAATAGGTGCCATCCACCGCCGGGTCTGCGCTCAGTCCGTCATGACCTGCACCAAGATAAGTGTAGCCGCCCTCGCGGTCGTCGTTGATAAGGGCGCGGGCAAAGAAATCGCCCTTCCAGGCATTCTTCTGCATACTATCGGCCACGCGGGCGGACAGGGCCTTCGCCTTTTCGATCTGCGGTGCAAACTTTTCTGCGTCCAGCGCAGCCAGCAGTTCGGCGGTCTCATCGGTGGAAATCTTCAGCAGGCAGGCGTTCATCACGCTTTCGGTCAGGGTATTTTCCAGCGGAGTGCCCCACGGCTTGCCGCTCTTTGCCAGCTGCTCACGATAAAGCGCTTCCTTGGCCGGGCCCTTCATGACCTCTTTATCCAGGCGCAGGGTGTCGTTCCAGTCCGCTTTGTCCAGCAGGGGCAGGCCGTGCTTGCCCACCGAGATATCGCCGCTGTACTCCAGAATCGCCATCAGGGTCTCCCACAGAGGACGCTTGGCATCCTCGCCCGCGATGGGCAGTTCTGCGTTCAGGAAACCGTAATCTCCGGTCAGGGTGCAGTAGTGGTAGACGGCCTGGGTCAGCCAGAGCTGGTCGTCCGAGCAGTCGCCCGGCTCCTTGCCGCGCCAAGTGAAGTCGTGGTAGGCATAGCCCATGCGGAACACGTTGACCGCCCACACGCTCACCAGTTCGCGGGCCAGCTTGGCATCACCCATGGCATTCATGTAGTACATGGATGCGAAAATGTCCTGAATCTCGCGGAAACCGGTCTCGCGGTAGCTCTTCTGGGTCCATGCAAAGGCACGGGACACAAAGGTCTGGTACAGCACCTGGAACGGCAGGTTGCCGCCGACGTAGGCGTCAAAAGCAGTCTTATCGGTATTGGGTTTCAGGTAGGCCGTATACCGGTTCTGGAACGCGATCACCTTTTCCAGAGCCTTTTCGGTCGCATCGGGCTTGCGGTAGATTTCAATGAGGTTATGCAGGCTCTCGTCAAAGGCTTCGGTTACATCCTCGCGGCGGTCCATCATGCCAACAAATTCATCCACTGATTTTTCCCCATGAGCCAGGATGGTAAAGGTCTTGTCCATCGCGAAAAACGGTGCCATCTTGCGCTGCTGGCGGCTGGGCAGGCAGTCGCCCAGTTCGGGGTCTGCCAGTGTGCCGCTGCCGATGAACTCGGACAGGCTGCAGCCGAAGCTGTCCATCGTCTCGCCATTTTCCAGCAGGACAGCAAACTTTTTCTCACCCTTCTGCTCGGCGGGTTTGTGGTGCAGGGTGCAGCAGACCGGATGTCCATTTTCGTCGTACAAGATCTCTGTCTGGTGCACGATGTTGGCATACACCACATCGTTTGCCACGGTCTCCGCCCCCGCGATGCCAAATTCGCCTGTGCAGACGATTTTCAAGGTGCGGTCTTTGTCGGTCAGGTTTTCGATTTCAATATGCTGGCACTCGACCGCATCGGGCATTCCGGCCTCCTGCATCAGCAGGAAGATGGTGCGGGTGATGCGCAGACCGTCCGCCGTCTCGTAGGTGATAATAGTGCGGTTCTGGCTGTGAGTGCAGTGGGCGGAAACCACATTGGTGTCCACATCCAGCGAGTAGAAGATCTTTTTGCCATTCTCGTACAGGTAGAACTGGCGGTTGACGGGTTCGCCGTTTTCTTCCGGCTGCAACACACAGCGGCTGGCCAGCACCTGATTGGGCCCGCCTGCGCGGAAGGAGCCGCGCCCCAGCGAATCCACGGCGCTCTTGGGGGTGGTCATCAGCGGAGCATTGAACCCGGCACGCCAGCCCAGCAGCAGGTTGACGTTGTAGTGCGGGCCCACCGGGCAGGCTTTCAGGTCGAGTTCCAGCTCGCCCTTGGCGTTCAGGGTGCCGCGGCTTGCAGCCACGCGGGCCAGCACAGCCTTGGCGGCGGCTTTCTGCTCTGCGGTCAGCTCGATGCGGGTGGTCTCCTCGCAGGCGGTGGGCTCTGCGCTGGAAAAATCAAACAGGATGCTTCCGGTATGCTGTGCCAGCAGCGCCCGGATGACAGGCTCGCACCGCAGATGGTCGCACACCGGCATCTCGAATGCAAGGCCGGTAGCTGCCAGCACGCGGGTACGGCTTCCGGTACAAAAAACCGCATCGGTGCAGCCGTTCAAGCGGACATCAAATTTTTTCTTTGCCATGGCCTGCGCGGTGTTCTGAGCCGTGCGGGCACGTTCACTTTTGTAATACATTCCATCGTCCTCCGTTGGTTTATCTTAAAAACGCCGTTTGGGCGTTTGAATCTGCTCCTTAAAAAAGGGAGGCATTTCGCCACAAAAGTTGTGATAAAATGCCTCCCTGTCCGGAACCTTCCTGTTCAAAAAGAAGTTTCCTATGATGAAGGAGAAAAAAGAGAATGTCGTTGGTTAAGCGTTATCTGCCAGAGCCTGATTTTCAGCCTCGGCACGCAGCTTCGCTTCATTTGCCTGGAACTCGTCGCACTGATCCAGACCGTAGCTCTTGGCCGTTTCGACCATGCTGTTGATGATGCTGTCAAATTCAGCATCGTCCTTTGCAAACATTGCCTTCCAGGAGTTGGTCTTGACGCAGTCGCCCACCTGATTCCAGATAACGGTCAGTTCATCGCTCTTGGTGGAAGCCGAATACATGGAGCCAAGTTTCAGCATATAAGGTAGGCTGCTCAGGTACTCGTCGATGGAGGTGGCACCGGTCTTGTCGCGCCAGTCCTGTTCGATGTCACCCGCAGCTGCAGCCTGATTGCTGGGCCAGTGGTTCCAGTTGTAGTCGTCACCATCGGTGTCCAGATTCTTGGCATCGCGTGCCCATGTGGTGTTGTTCATCTGGTCCTGACCATCCTTGAACGCACCGGAGAAGCCGTCGGTCATCTGAGTGTTGCCGTCGGTAATGCACTTGCGGCCCAGTTCGGTGAACACGGTGTGGCCGTCCTCGTAAGTCCAGCAGACGTCCTGCGGGCCGTACAGGTCGGTCAGCTTGCCCGCCGGGGTGGACAGCCAGTTGATGATGGCCATGCAGAGCTCCGGATACTCGGTGTTGTCACCGATGCACCAGATGCGGTCGCCGCCGTAGATGTTCTGGCCGTCGCAGATGACCTTGGCCTGCTTGGGCACCACGGGGTACATCGCCTGGCCTTCGGCCACGCGATCCACCGAGTTGAACATCTCAGAGCCCAGGAAGTTGAACGGATTGAAGAACGCAGTGCCATTGCGGTAGTCCTCACTGCATCCGTCATAACCCTGCGTCTCGCTGTCGGGGTCCATGGCACCGTTGCGGTAGAGCTTATTGAAGAAGCGCAGGCCCTCCATATAGGGGCTGTCCACGGCACAAGCTGGGATGTATTCCTGCTTTTCACTGTCGTAGAAGCCGATGCCGAACTCATCGTAGCCATAGTAGGCGGAAACCATAGCCTTGGGGAACATGGCCATCACGCCGTCCCAGTCAGAGAACAGGGACACGGCATAAGCCTTTTTGCCGTTCTCGTCCACTGGGTTCTGTTTGTTCATCTCGATCAGCATATCGGCGAAATCGTCCAGCGTGTTGATCTCCGGGTAGCCCATGGCCTTGTACAGATCCCAGCGGGTGCTCCAGTTGTAGGTAAAGCCAGTGATATCGGTAGCAGAGGAACCCACGTCATAGCCGAAGCCATAGGTGGTGCCGCCGGAGATGCTGGCGTTCTTTTCCAGCGCGGGCTGCATGTGTTCGCTGATGTAGGGACCGTAGTCTGCCAGCAGGTCATCTTCGTTCCAGTCCAGCAGCATGCCCTTATTGACAGCTTCCAGATAGTTATCCGTCTTGGCAAGGATGACGATATCGCCAAGGTCGCCGGACTCCATACGGGTGGAGAATGCGCCATCCAAATCGGGGACAATATTCATCTTGACATTGAACTTGTCCTTCAGTACCTGTGCAAACCAACCGGTCAGCTCACCAGAGGAGTTTGCCAGCTGGCTGTAGCAGGTCAGGGTGACGGTATCCTTGGGGATGATGTCGGTCAGGTCGGCTTCTTCACCGTTGGCACTGGTGCCGACGCTGCCGGAAGCGGCAGACGAGGCCGTGGAGGAAGCGGCGTTGCTGCTGGCGGAACTGCCGCCGCAGGCAGTCAGAGCAGCCGCTGCGGCTACAACACCAGATGCAGCCAGAAAGCTGCGGCGGGAAATCATTTTTCTCATGGGGTTATCTCCTTCTAAAATATTAAGCTCTTTACAGTGTTTCTTGTTTCGGTCAGCGTCCTGAACATCAATCTCTATACGCTTTCTGTTCGGGCAGCGGCATCAATGCTCTCTTGTGGCTCCCTGCATCCGCTTCGTGCCTTGGGCGGCACTCGCGTCTTGCAGGCCACAGCGCCAAAAATTTCTCCCTGTTTCGGCCACTGGCCGCGGTCGAAATTTTAGCCCTTAACCGCGCCCAGCATGATGCCGGACTCAAAGTATTTCTGCATGAACGGATAGAACAGCATAATAGGAATGACCGTAACCATAGCCACCGTATACTTGACAACTTTCATATTCATCAGGCTGTTCAAGGCGGCCTGGCTCACACTGCCACCGCTCATCATCTGGCTCAGGTTGGAGGCCTGATTCAGATAGATGTACAGGCGGTGTTGCAAGGTGAACAGTGCTGGCGAGGACTGCATCAAAATCAGCGAATCCTGGAACGAGTTCCAGTGGTTGACCGCGCCGAAGATGGCGATGGTAGCCAGA
Source organism: Oxalobacter sp. (assembly GCA_963615785.1). Taxonomy (GTDB): domain Bacteria; phylum Bacillota; class Clostridia; order Oscillospirales; family Ruminococcaceae; genus Faecalibacterium. The sequence goes on from CAVEID010000003.1 coordinate 70,777, forward strand.
ATAGGCTTGCTCAGCGGCAGGATGATTTTATAGAACCGCTGGAAGTAGTTAGCACCATCCAGCGCCGCACTCTCTTCCAGTGCCTGCGGGATGGACTCGATGTAGGTTTTAACGAGGATCAGGTTGTACGGCACCATGATGCAGGGCAGGATGTAGGCAAGAAAATTATTGGTCAGGCCCAGCATGGACATATTCAGGTACCATGGGATGATACCGGCATTCAGATACATCGTCAGCACCACAAACCGATACCAGAAACTGCGGTGCCACATTTCTCGTTTGGTGAAGATGTAACCTGCCAGCGCGGAGCACAGCACCATGATGATAGTGCCGATGACGGTACGGGCCAGCGTGACCACCAATGCCTGTCCCAAATCGCCCAACTGCAGCACGGCCAGATAGTTACCGAAGTGGATGCCCTTTGGGATGAAGTCGATTTTTCCGGCAGACACCAGCGAGTTGTCCGAAATGGTGTTGATAAACAGATAGTAAAATGGGAAGATGCAGGCGAGGGTGAACACACCGAACACCGTATAGTTGATGACGCTGAACACGATATCCCCTGCCGAGAGTTTCTCGTGCATCTTCGGGGGAACATAGCCTTTTTCTTTTTTCGCAAACATGTTCTCGCCCCCCCTTAAATGATGCTCTCGCCGCGGGCCTTCTTGGAGATGCGGTTTGCAACCAGCAGAAGCACCACGCTGACGACAGATTTCAGCATACCAATGGCCGTAGACAGCGGTATCAGGCCGCTGCCGATGCCCAAGTTGTAAACGTACAGGTCCAACACCTGAATGGATGCCTGATTGGCCGAATTGGAGAACACCAGATACTGTTCCATGCCGTTGTTCAGGATATTTGCCACACTCATCAGCAGCATAACGCAGTAGGTAGGCATCAGTTCCGGGATGGTGATGTTCCACATCCGGGCAAAGCGGCCTGCGCCGTCCACCTTAGCAGCTTCATACAGAGACTGGTCGATGCCGGAGATGGATGCGATGTAGACGATGGCTCCCCAGCCAAGGCCCTTCCACAGGCTCCATGCCAGCATTTGCAGCCAAACGTGCGCATCAGAGGCCAGCAGGTTCTTGCCGGTGGTCCACACACCCGCCTTGATCATCAGGTTGCTGACAAAGCCATCGGTGGAGAAGATGGCCGTTGCCACGGCGAAAATCAGAACCCAGCTGATGAAGTTGGGGATGGTGGTAAAGGTCTGCACAAAGCGGCGGTACTTCTCGTTTTTGATCTCAGCGAGGAACACCGCGAAGATCATGCTGGCCCAGCTGGTGGCGATGCCCAGGCCGCTGATGCCCAGCGTGTTCTTCATCACGCGGATAATGTCGCTGCGGGTGGCCTTGTTCTGCACAAGGTAAGTGAACCACTTGAAGCCCACAAAGTTGCTCATGCTCAGCACGTCGCCAGCCTTATAATCAAAGAAGGCGTAGCGCCAGCCGTACAGCGGCAGATAGCCGAACAGGAACGCCAGCAGCAGAAACGGCAGGCACATGAGGAAGAGCTGATACTTCGGCTCAATTTCGCACTTTTCGTCTTTCGCAGCCTTTTTTCCGGTGGCCAGCAGGATAACGCTCAGAATTGCCGAAATGGCAATGAACACGGCCAGCACGGCAAAGCCGACCGGCAGCACCGGTTCCAGCTTGTCAGCCTTCTCGGCGTTGACAAAGGCGTTGTGGCAGGCGTAAATGCAGCCCAGACCTGCCATGGAGACCACTGCGCCGCCCAGCGTGACGCCGGTGCCAATGCGCTTGAGTTTATGGCTGCCCAAACTTGCACACATACCGCCCGCCTGTGCCAGAATACCGAACACACAGGCCAGACTGCCGACCTGCAAAGCGGTCAGCGTGCTTTCTTCGATCCAGCCTTTGCGGAACGCCTTGCTGAAGCCGTTGACCAGCTGGCTGTGGGAGATGCCCGCTGTAAACAGCGACAGGTTGCGATTGATGAGGCCGCTGATACGCGCCGGGTTGAGCCCCGGCAGGAAGAGGAATAGGAACATCACGACTGCCACCAGCCGCAAAACCTGGTACACTCTGGCGCTCGTTCTGCTTTCAGCCAGAGCCGGTGTTCCGCTGGGGGAACCCGTTTTTGTTTGCATGAAAGAACCCTCCTTTGGCAATTTTCACCAGTATCGAACCACAAGGAACCGTGGTTTTGTTGGTTCTAGTATACCGAGCGCCGCTCGAAGGGTAAACCGGACAAATCCCGAACAAAATACCGGAATTTTTTTGATTGCAGGAATTTTCCGAGATTTCTGTCTTTCTTTGCATTTCTCTCATTTTCAATTTGTCTGCGCCGTTTTTTCTTTTTCATGCCGCCGCATTTTTCGTTGTTGAGTACCGGAACTTTTCGCATTCGCTTCTCCAAAAGAGTACGTTTTTGCCCGGTAGAAAGCTAGACTTTTTCCGGCTGTCCTGCTACAATATTCCTAGAAATTTTCCGGTATCCGGCAGCAAAAGGAGAGAATTTACCATGTACAGGGTCCTGATTGCGGACGATGAAGAACCCATTTTGCAGGGATTGCAGGTCATTGTGCCATGGCGGCAGCTTGGGTTTGAAATTTGCGGCACCGCCACCGATGGTGAGCGGGCACTGGAACTGATTGCCCAGAAAAAGCCCGACCTCGTTCTGATGGATATTCGTATGCCCGGCGTGGACGGCATGGAAGCCATTGAGACCGCCCGGCGGCAGGGGTATCAGGGGTACTTTATCATTTTGAGCGGTGCATCCGATTTTGGTTACGCCCAGCGGGCCATGCGCAGCCGAACCTCGTTCTATCTGACAAAACCCATTGATGAAGATGAACTGGCCGATGCCGTGCGCTCCATTGCCAAGGAGCTGGACAAGGAAGGCTCTGCTCGCCGGGAGCTGACGAAACACGCCCGCTCTTCCCTGCTGTTCCGGCTGCTGAACGGCGTCTATGACCCCAGTGTAGACCCGCTTTCCGATTACTGGCTGTCGGCAGACGGCTATCAGGTGCTTGCCTGTGAACGGTTCACCCCTTCTTCCCAGAGCATCAGCGGTTCCCTTGCGGCTCTGCTGACCGGCAGCGGCATTGATGCTGCCGAAAGCGACTGCATCGTGATCGACAACCGCGAATTTTACCTGCTGCGCGGCAAACAGCAAATTTTACGCTTCCAGCGCTGGCTCACCGGGCAGCGCACTTCCAGCGCCCTGCCGCCGGTCTGGCAGGAACGTTTTCTCTGCCTTGGCCGAGTTGTGTCCACGCCGCAGGAAGTCGTGGTCTCTTACTGCGATGCGGTCAAGCTGATGCAGCGGCGGTTCTTCTGCGCCCCACAACGGCACGTCTTGGATGCTGCTGACCTGCCCGCTTCCGATACCTTCACCCCGCTCGATGCGGAAGATAATACGGCATCCTGCAAACAATTTGTCAACTGCATTCAGGCCAAAAATACGAAACAGATGGCCGCCGACTTTGCCCAACTGCGGGAGACGCTCTGCCAGCGATGCGAAAATCCCACCGTGTGCAAGATGTTTCTTACCGAGGTGTACGTCACGGTGCGCCAGCAGATCGTCTACCTTTACAAGAACAGTATGCTGGCCCTTGCCAACGAGGCAGGTTCTGTGCGGTTCATCGAGGAAAAGAACAACCTCTATGACATCCTCGCTTTTATGCAGGAGCAGTTCACGATGTTCTCCACCACCGTGCACAGCGGGGCCGACAGCACCATTGACCGGGTGCAGCACTACATTGAGTTGAACTGTGCCCAGCCGCTCAAGCTGGAGGAGATCGCGCCGCTGTTCGGCTACAACAGTTCCTATCTGGGTAAGCTGTTCCGGGAACAGACCAACTGCTCCTTCAACGAATATCTGGACAAGGTGCGGATGGAGCACGCCAAGGAGCTGCTGCAAAAAAGCAGCCTGCGCGTTTACGAAGTCGCCGCCCAGCTGGGCTACAAGGATGTGGATTACTTCCACAAAAAGTTCAAGAAATATGTCGGTGTCAGCCCCAACGAGTTCCGCAAGGTCTCGGAGAACGGCGCACCCAAGTGGTAAACAAAAACGTGCATCGCTTTCTCTTTTGCAAGAGAGCGATGCACGTTTTGTTGTTCTTATAGTGTTTCCCAGAACTCTTTCTGGCTCTGCACCAGTGCCGACATTTTTTCTTCGGCATCCAGACGGCCTGCGTCCAGTAAGTCCTGCTGTAATTTTTCCCAGCAGGCATCAAATTCATCCTGCGGACTGAGGATGCAGTCGATCAGTCCCTGCCACGCCGTGGTGTTCAGCTGTTCCACCTCTGCGGCCAGTTCCCGCGTCATGGGCAAGTTCCAGCCCGCCGAGTGGCTCGGTGCCGGGAAGCTCTCGCTGGGCGGAAAGATGTCCCGCAGCATCTCCACGCCCCAGGCTTTGCAGGCGGCCTTTTCCTCGGCATTGTAAGCGCTGATGACATACGCCTTATCCTCGATTTGATAGGAGTTGCCGGTGCTGTCATAAACGCCTTTGCCATAGCCGGGGAACGGATAGGCATGGAAGCCTACCCCCGTTTCCGACTGGTAATCCGCATCCTGCTGGCTGCGGTCGATCTCCTTCTGGGAGCGCACCCGCCGCCCACTGGCATCCACGGTGTAGTTTGTTCCTTCGATGCCCCAATGGATCAGCACCTGTCCTTCCTCACTGCACAGCCAGTCGAGGAACTTCACCGCCCGTTCCGGGTGCTGGCAGGCCGTGGTAATGCCCACGCCCCACCCCGGTGAAAGCCCCCAGTTGAACAGGCTGGGGCAGACGTCGCCTTCGTGCAGGGTCACGGGCAGGCCCGCGTAGCTGTGCTCGGTTTTGCCGGAACGGATGATTTCTTTCTGTGCTTCGGCAAAGTTCCAGTCCGCATCCAGCAGGCCCAGCACCCGCCCGGAAACGATCTTCTGTTTGTAATCGTCAAAGGTCTGGGTGGCAAATTCTGGGTCGAGGATTCCTTCCCAGTACATCCGGTTCAGCCAGGCATAGTATTCTTTCTGGTTCGGCCCGGCGTGGAGATAGGTCACATTCTCCCCATCAATGAGCCACTGGCCGTTGTCCGGAGCCACTTCTGCAATGGAGGCTGATGGATTGGACAGCGTGATGTACCACCGCCAGTCGGTGCAGCAGAGCGAGATACCGATGGTGGGCTTGCCGTCCGTTTCCGGGTGAGCGGCAAGGTATGCCTTGACTTGTTCTTCGTACTCGGCCAGCGTGTAGGGAATTTTGTAGTCGTGCTCTTTCAGCACCGCCCACTGCAACTGCGCCGAGCCGGAAGTGGTATAGATCTCCTTGTTCACGGTATTACTGCACAGCTGGTAGATGTGCGGCCTCTCCGCACTGTACCGCAGGCGCTTGTAATCAGCCCCATACAGTGTCTTGATGTTCGGGCCGTATTGCTCGATGAGCGGCTCCATGTCGATCAGCGCATTTGCTTCCACTAGCTTGTTTACATCGCCCTTGGCAAAGATGAGGTCGGGGTATTCGCCATCCGTCAGCATCAGGTCAATGGCTTCGTTGCTGCCGCGGGAAGGGTACAGCGTTTTCAGCGCGATGCCGGTCTTTTCGGTGATCTTCTGTGCCACGGGGTCCGTCCACGAATCGCTGATGCCATCCATATTGAAAAACACCAATTGCAGCGGTTCTTCTGTGCTTGTGCTCGTGTCAGCCGGTTTGCATCCGGCCAGCGCGCCTGCTCCCAACGCACCGCAGGCCGCCAGAAAACTGCGTCGGGAAATCTTCTGCTCAGCCATAAATGTTCCTCCCTTCTCCATCTGTCCGCCGGGGCAGGTTCAGCGTCACCTGCGTGCCGCGCCCATCTTCGCTTTCCACGGTAATGCCATAGGCCGCGCCGTAATACAGCTGGATGCGCTGGTTCACGTTCGCCACTCCGATATGCGACTGGCTGGCCGGGTCATACGCAGAAAGTTGCTGGCGGATCTCCGCCAGCTTCTGTGCCGGAATTCCGCAGCCATTGTCCACCACGGTGATGCGCAAATTCTCACCCAGTTCCACCCGCACGGTGATCTGTCCGCCTGCGCGGCGGTCTTTCAGGCCGTGCACAAAGGCATTTTCCACAATGGGCTGTAACAGCAGCGGCAGAATGGTCAAATCTTCGGCCCCTTCATCTACCCAGAACTTGTACCGGATGGCATCGCCAAAGCGGTAGTGCTGAATTTTCAGGTAATATTCGGTCAGGGTCAGCTCACTGCGCAGGGAAACCAGCGTATCCCGAATCTCGGTGTTCCGCCGCATGAGCTTGGAGAGCATCTTGACCATATCCGCCACTTCGGCATCCCCGGCCGCATAGGCTTTCATGCGGATGCTTTCCAGTGTGTTGTACAAAAAGTGCGGGTTGATCTGGCTGGCCAGCATTTTGAACTCTGCTTCCCGCTGGCGGGTGCGGAGCCGCTCCTGTTCCAGCCGGCTCTCATAAACGCGGGAAGTCAGGTTGTCGATGTCCGCGATCATGCTGTTCAGATACTGGTACAACTCCGAAATTTCATCGTTGCCGCCAATGGCCGGGGCCAGTTCCCGCTCGCCGTGGGCGGCTTTTTCCATTTCCCCCTTGAAGCGCTCCACCCGGCGGGCAAAGTGGTTGGACAGCACCACAATGAGCACCAGCGATACCAGCACGCTGCCCACCACAAACAGCATTGAGCCGCGCATACTGTCATTGACCGTGCCGAGAATGTTGGCATACGGTTCTACCCCCAGCAGTGTCAGGGTATTGCAGCAGACGGTGTCGCTGACCATCTGCACCACCAGCTGTACCTGCTGGCCGTTCAATTCGTCCTGCACTGCCTGGGCCGCCCCGGAGTTGTGGCTGGCTAACAGGTTCAGTTCGGCCCCGCTGGCGTTCAGGTCGTCCCGGTTTGCCAGAACCACCTGCTCCCCCAGCAGGATATATAAATCGCTCTGGTACTGCGCAAACTGGTTTTCCAGCGCTTCCAGATTCATTCGCAGCGCTGCCACACCCACCATCTCACCACTTTTTGTGCGAATGAGCCGCACCAGCGTGAGATAGTTTCGCCCGTCGGAGGGATTTTCCAGATACCACCACCGCGCCCGGCCCTGATCCACCAATGCCTGCTGATACCAGCTGCTCTGCTGTACTTCTTCCGTTGCCTGCGCCAGCTGGGAGTTGCCGGTAAAGGTATCGTTATCCAGATAGATGCTGATGCTGCTGATGGTGCCGGAATAGTAGTCCTCGTACTCGTTCAGGGTCGTATACGAGCGGTACGCAGCCACCACCTGCGCATAGTCGGTGTACTGCGTCCGGGCTATGGTTTCCAGCTGTTCGTCAAAATACATCCGCTTGGAGACATCTTCCAGAATGCGGCTGTCCTCAGCCAGCATATAGCGTAAAGCCGTCAGTTCAGAATAGGCCGTGCTGCGCGAAAGTTCCATCACAGCCGTGCGCTGCTGCCCCACCAGAAACAGCACCATGCACAGCATCGGCAAAAGGCCACCCACCAGATACACCAGCAGCAGCCGCTCCCGCAGACGAACGGTGTGCTTCACATCAGTTCCTCCTCACCTATTATAGTCTGCCCTTAGTGTACCATATCGGGCCGTTTTTGAGTACCCGAAAGATTCTCAAACCTTACCCCTCTTTTTGCACAACCCCGGTTGGGCATCTTGACGGCAGGCAATTTTTTTGCGTAAGATAAAGCCAGCAACACACCGCAAAGGAGGAATTTTGTGTACATTGGCATCGACCTCGGCACCAGTGCAGTCAAACTGCTGCTCATGGACAAAGCCGGGCAAATTTTGAACATTGTCAGCCGGGAATACCCCATCTCCTTCCCGCATCCGGGCTGGAGCGAGCAGGACCCCGCCGACTGGTGGAATGCGGTCTGTGATGGAATCCCGGAACTGTTAAAAGGTTTTGACGCTTCGCTTGTCAAAGGCATTGGCGCAGGCGGTCAGATGCATGGGCTGGTGGTACTGGACAAGGACGACAACATCATCCGTCCCTGCATCCTCTGGAACGATGGCCGCACCCAGCCACAGGTGGACCACCTGAACAACACCATCGGCAAGGACAAATTGAGCCAGTACACTGCGAACATTGCATTCGCGGGTTTCACTGCCCCGAAGCTGCTCTGGATGAAGCAGAACGAACCGGCCCTCTTTGCCCGCATTGCAAAGATCATGCTGCCGAAAGATTATATCAACTACAAACTCACCGGCACCCACTGCACCGACTACTCGGACGCTTCCGGTATGCTGCTGCTTGATGTGCAGCACAAGTGCTGGAGTAAAGAAATGTTGAAGATCTGCGGTGTGCTGGAAAGCCAGCTGCCGAAACTCTACGAGAGCTGGGAGCCGGTGGGCACCCTGACCGCCGAAGCTTCCCGAACGCTTGGCCTGCCGCAAAGCGTTGTGGTCTGCGCCGGTGCCGGTGACAATGCCGCAGCCGCCGTTGGCTGCGGGGCCATGGGTGAGGGCAAGTGCAACATTTCCCTCGGCACCTCCGGCACCGTGTTCATCACCAGCGAGAAGTTCGGTGTGGACGCGAAGAACGCCCTGCACAGTTTCGCCCATGCGGACGGCGGCTACCACCTGATGGGCTGCATCCTCTCCGCTGCCAGCTGCAACAAGTGGTGGATGGATAACATTCTGCACGCCGAGGATTACCCCGCCGAACAGGCTTCCATTATTCCTGATAAGCTGGGTACTAATGATGTCTATTACCTGCCTTACCTGATGGGCGAACGCAGCCCCCACAACGACCCCGCCGCACGGGGCGCATTCCTCGGATTGCGGATGGACACCACCCGTGCCGACATGACGCAGGCCGTGCTGGAAGGTGTGGCCTTTGCCATCCGGGACTGCGTGGAGATCGCACGGGCGCAGGGCATCACCGTCACCCACAGCACCTTGTGCGGCGGCGGTGCCAAAAGCCCGCTGTGGCGGCAGATCATGGCCAATGTGCTGGACATGACCTTGCAACTGCCCCAGACCGAACAGGGGCCGGGCTATGGCGGTGCCATGCTGGCGGCAGTGGCCTGCGGAGAGTATGCAAGTGTCGCCGACTGTGCAGAAGCCCTTGTTAAAATCAAGAGCGAGACAAAGCCTGACCCAAAACTGGTTGAGAAATATAACATGCGCTATGCCGCATGGAAGCAGTCCTATCCGGCTTTGAAGCCGTTGGAATGAGGGAAGCAATATGAAGACTTATTCGGTCAATGATCCTGAATTTATTCCCTATGGCCGGGTCGTCACCGGTCTGAACGATGCCAAAAAGGAGATTTCAGCCGCCCTCGCGGAAACGCCTCTTCCGGAGGCCACTGATTATGTCGCCGAGGACGAGAACTTGCAGGAACTGCCCGCCGCTGTGGAAGTGAGTGAACATCTCTTCGGCGGGATGCCCTGCCAGCTGGGCTGGTGCAACGGTCACAACACGAAACTGAACTGTCTGGAATACCATCGCGACAGCGAGTTCAACCTCGGCACCGAAGATTTTATCCTGCTGCTGGCCAAGCTGGACGAAGTGGAAAACGGCAAGCTGGACACCGCCAAGGTCAAGGCGTTCTGTGTCCCCGCCGGGGTTCTGGTGGAAGTCTACGCCACCACCCTGCACTATGCGCCCTGCCACACCGATGCCGCCAAGGGCTTCCGGGTGCTGGTGGCCCTGCCCAAAGGCACGAACACCGCCATGCCCGCCGATTTCAAAGCCAACGGCGGCGATGATGAAAAGCTCTGGGCCTGCAACAAGTGGCTGCTGGCTCACCCAGACAGCGCCGAAGCCGCACAGGGTGCGTATGTAGGATTAACCGGTGTAAACATTGATATTTCACTTGACAACGTGCAATAAAGAGAAGAAAATCAAGGAGGAAGCCCCATGAAAAGTACCAACATCCCCGAAGTCAAGTTGGGCATCATCGCGGTCAGCCGCGACTGTTTTCCCATCCAGCTGAGCCAGAAGCGCCGCAGTGCCATCAAAGCCGCCTGTGATGCCAAGAACCTGAACGTCTACGAAGCACAGACCACCGTGGAAAACGAGGCCGACATGCTGGCCGCTGTGGCCGAAGTGAAGGAAGCAGGCTGCAACGCGCTGACGGTGTTCCTTGGCAACTTCGGCCCTGAAACGCCGGAGACTCTGATTGCCAAATATTTTGACGGTCCCTGTATGTTCGTGGCTGCTGCTGAAGGCGATGGCGACATGATCAACGGCCGTGGCGATGCCTACTGTGGTATGCTGAACTGCTCCTACAATCTGGGGATGCGCCACCTGAAAGGCTACATCCCGGAGTATCCGGTCGGCACCGCCGCCGAGATTGCCGACAAGATGGCCGAGTTTATTCCCATTGCCCGCGCGATTCTGGGCATCAAGGATTTGAAAATCATCACCTTTGGCCCCCGCCCGCAGGACTTTTTCGCCTGCAATGCGCCCATCAAGGGACTGTACGAGCTGGGTGTGGAAGTGGAAGAAAACTCCGAACTGGACCTGCTGGTAAGCTACAAGGAACATGAGGGCGACCCCCGCATTCCTGCTGTCTGCGCCGACATGGCTGCTGAGATGGGCGAAGGCCGTTACTATCCTGATCTGAGTGCCCGTATGGCACAGTTTGAACTGACCCTGCTGGACTGGGCAGAAAAGCACAAGGGCAGCAAGAAGTATGTTGCTTTTGCGGATAAATGCTGGCCTGCATTCCCCTCGCAGTTCGGCTTTGAGCCGTGCTACGTCAACAGCCGTCTGGTCAGCCGGGGCATCCCGGTGGCCTGCGAGGTAGACATCTACGGTGCCCTCTCCGAATACATTGGTATGTGCGTTTCCGGTGACACCGTTACCCTGCTGGATATCAACAACAGTGTACCTCAGTACATCTACGATGAAGATATCTCCGGCAAATTCAACTGCCGCCTGACCGATACCTTTATGGGCTTCCACTGCGGCAACACCCCCAGCAGCAAGATGTGCTCTGACCGTACGGTGAAGTATCAGCTCATCCAGCACCGTCTGCTGGAACCGGCTGGCAGTGATCCGGACTTCACGCGCGGCACCCTCGAAGGCGATATTGCCCCCGGTGATGTGACCTTTTACCGTTTGCAGTGCGACAGTGACGGCGACCTGCGCGCCTACATTGCACAGGGCCAGATTTTGCCCGTCCACACCCGTTCCTTCGGCGGCATTGCGATTTTTGATATTCCGGAGATGGGCCGCTTCTACCGCCATGTGCTGATCCAGAAGCGTTACCCGCACCATGGTGCAGTGGCCTTCGGCCACTACGGTAAGGCACTGTTCGAGGTGTTCAAGTTCCTCGGCATTGCGGATATCGCCTACAACCAGCCCAAGAATCTGCCGTATCCCACGGAAAATCCGTTTGCATAAAGATAAGGAGGTAATTATGACACAAACTGAACTGAAAAAAATTGACGCTTATTGGCGTGCGTCGAACTATCTGGCCGCCGGTCAGCTCTACCTGCTGGACAATCCCCTGCTCCGCCGTCCACTGACCCGTGACGACGTGAAGAAGAAGATCGTCGGTCACTGGGGCACCGTGCCCGGACAGAACTTCGTGTATGTCCACCTGAACCGCATTATCAAGCAGTACGATCAGGATATGGTGCTCATCTCCGGTCCGGGCCACGGCGGCAACTTCTTTGTGGCAAACGCCTATCTGGACGGCACTTATTCCGAGGTCTACCCCAATATCAGCCGTGACGAAGAGGGCATGAAGAAGCTGTTCAAGCAGTTCTCCTTCCCCGGAGGCATCTCCTCTCACGTTGCCCCGGAGACTCCGGGTTCCATCAATGAGGGCGGCGAGCTGGGCTACTCCATCGCTCATGCGTTCGGTGCCGCCTTTGATAACCCGGACCTCATTGTGGCCTGCACTGTGGGCGATGGCGAAGCCGAGACCGGCCCTCTGGCCACCAGCTGGCAGAGCAACAAGTTCCTGAATCCGGTGGGCGACGGTGCCGTGCTGCCTATTCTGCACCTGAACGGCTACAAAATCAGCAATCCCACCGTCTTTGGCCGCATGACCCATGAGGAAATCGAGAGTTTCTTCAAAGGCTGCTCCTGGAAGCCCTACTTCGTCGAGGGCGACGACCCGATGACCATGCACGAGAAGATGGCCGATACGCTGGATACCGTCATCAACGAGATCCACGACATCCAGAAGCGTGCCCGTTCCGGCGAGAAGCTGGAGCACATCCAGTGGCCCATAATCGTCCTGCGCACCCCCAAGGGCTGGACCGGCCCGAAGGTGGTGGACGGCAAGCCCATTGAGGGCACCTTCCGTGCCCATCAGGTGCCCATTGATATCACCCTCGGCACCCCGCATCAGGAAGAACACCTGAAGCAGATCGAGGATTGGCTGCGCAGCTACCACCCCGAAGAACTGTTCGATGAGAACGGCACCCTCATCCCCGAATTGCAGGAACTTGCCCCCAAGGGCGACCGCCGCATCGCAGCCAATCCCCACGCCAACGGCGGCAAGCTGCTGCGCGACCTGCGCACCCCGGACTTCAAGCAGTATGCGGTCGATATCCCCTTCCCCGGCAGCGTCGAGAAGCAGGATATGATCGAGCTGGGCGGCTACATCCGCGATGTGTTCAAGCTGAATGCGGATGCCAAGAACTTCCGCATCTTCGGACCGGACGAGACCATGTCCAACCGCCTGTACAAGTGCTTTGAAGCCACCGAGCGCGACTGGAACTCCACCATCGTCCCGAACGATGAGTTCCTCGCCCACGATGGCCGCATCATGGACTCCATGCTGTCCGAGCATCTGTGCGAGGGCTGGCTGGAAGGTTACCTGCTGACTGGTCGTCACGGCTTCTTTGCCAGCTATGAGAGTTTCATCCGCGTGGTAGATTCCATGGTGGCACAGCACGCCAAATGGCTCAAGGTCTGCAATCAGCTACCCTGGCGTCAGAGCATTGCTTCCCTGAACCTGATCCTGTCCTCCAACGTCTGGCAGCAGGACCACAACGGCTATACCCATCAGGACCCCGGCTTCCTCGACCACATCGCCAACAAGAAGGCCGATGTCGTCCGCCTGTACCTGCCGCCGGATACCAACTGCCTGCTGAGCTGCTTTGACCACTGCATCCGCAGCCGGGATTACGTCAACGTGCTGGTCACCTCCAAGCACCCTCGTCCCCAGTGGCTGACCATGGAACAGGCTGTCAAGCACTGCACCCAGGGCGTTGGCATCTGGGATTGGGCTTCCACCGATGCCGGGGAAGAACCCGATATCGTCATGGCCTGCTGCGGTGACACCCCCACGCTGGAAACGCTGGCTGCTGTCACCATCTTGCGCGATGCTCTGCCGGAACTGAAGATCCGCGTGGTCAACGTGGTGGACCTGATGAAGCTGGAACCCAGCACCAAGCACCCCCACGGTCTGTCTGATGCCGATTATAATGCGCTGTTCACCAAGGATAAGCCTATCATCTTCGCCTTCCACGGTTATCCCACACTGGTGCACGAACTGACCTACGAGCGGGCCAACCGCAACCTGAGCGTCCACGGCTATCAGGAAGAGGGCACCATCACTACCCCGTTCGATATGCGCGTGCAGAACGAGATCGACCGCTTCCATCTGGTCAAGGATGCCGTGCTGCACCTGCCCCAGCTGGGCAATCGCGGCGCTTACCTCGTCCAGCAGATGAACGATAAGCTGGTCGAGCACAAGAACTACATCCATGAGGTCGGTCAGGATATGCCGGAGATCCTCGACTGGAAGTGGCACGTGTAAGCCCTTTTCCCCATTTTCTCCTTCCTTCATTCTGCAGAAAAGGCAGCGGACGCCTCCGCTGCCTTTTTCTATTTTTCTGATATTTTCAAGATATCTTAGAGGACTGAATATTTATGAAGAGAGTTGAAATTATTATCCGAACGATAAACGGAGATACACCACCTACCGAGAAAATTGTGGCCGAGCTTACCGCTTCAGGTAATAAAATCGAATGTGTCATTCCCATTGTCTTTCGGACTGCCTTTATCTGTTTGCCCAAAGCGAGCACATCTGCATTCGGCATCATCACCTCAATAGTATTGTATCGTTCCGATGAACAATGTGGTACAACCTTGTATTTCCCATAAAGCGGAAATATCATGCCGATTTTTGCATTTCCCGGTCGAGTTATAAAAAAACGGTAACTCGTCCGGGCGATTCTGCACGCCATCCGATCACAGTTACCGCTTGTGGAGGTAACTGTGATTTTTTATTGGGGTAACGCATCAAAAAAAGCCTGTCTGCTGCCGTAGACCAGACTGCCCAGAAGAGAGAACAATCGTTTCATTCTACCACCCTCAATCGTACCGATATGCTTTACTGCGCCAGCTTCCTATTGTGGGAGGCTGGCGTTTTTGCGCTTTTGGAGCCAAAGTGCCGCAGTCCGCCGTTTCTCCTGTGATGCAGTAACATACTTTACTTTGGAAGGGAAAGTCATGATTGATCATAAGAAGAAAGCAATGATAGAACGTTGGCAGTTTTGCCCCAAGTGCAATTTAAGGCTTTATCGAATGACCGCCGACTGCACTGGGATCATCCATATAAAATGCTGGCGCTGCCGGAAAATGTTATGGCTCAACCTTTCCATTCGAGCCAAGTAAGCATCAGTTTTATAAAAATCGGGTGCAATGCACTCTGAATATGGACTGTTAGCACCGAGCAATGGGTCATTGCCGCAAGGCAACTCGCGGCCCAGTCATAAAGCAGACGGGGTGGCTGAAATGCCAATGAAGCGGTACAAATCCGCTGCCAGATGTTTATACCCCACTCGCAGGGAGCCGAGGGCGAGTATGCGAGACCTTTATCTTATTAAATCAGGCGTGGCCGGATGCTGTTTTCGGTCTTCGTCCACGCCTGTTCTTTTTACTTATCCGAAAATCCACCTTTTATCGTACATAGGAGGTTCTTTTATGAATGACTTCAATCCCACCGCACAGGAGTTTGAAATCTACAAGGAAATGGAACTTACCCCCGAAATGGTGAAGTCTATCCGAACCCTCTGCGCTACCTGCCTGCGCCACTTTGTTGAATCCAAGGCGTTCAAAATCGCTATCGTGCCCGGCGCAGACCGCAGCATGGATACTTGCACTGTCTGCCAGACCCGGCGCGGCCACGACTATGTTGTAATGCACCGCTAAATCCCAGTACTTAATTTAGACACCGGAAGGAGCGTGATACCCCCAAAGACAAGTGAAACAACACCCACTGCCAAGAAGGTGCAGCGGGTGTTGTACATATTTAAGAAATGGAGGTCAACTTTTGATTCAAAACTGGAAGTTCCAGCGCGGAGATATTTACTTCACCCGTTTCGATAGTGCCACTGGTTCTGAACAGAGCGGCAATCGTCCGGCTGTCGTGTTGCAGAATGATGTGGGCAACTTTTACTCGCCTACGCTGATCGTTGCCACTCTGACGAGCAAAACGGCCAAGAAGTACACCCAGCCGACACACTGCTATCTGAACAATGCAGGGCTGTCTGTTCCGTCCATCGTTCAGGCCGAGCAGATTTTCACCATCGACAAGAGCAGGATTTTGAAGTTCTTAGGCCATCTTACCCCGGAAGAGATGAGCCGGGTGGATGATGCCGTAAGAACCAGCCTTGCACTCAACCCGATGGGGAGCATCCAGAAGCTCCCGCCCATCATCCGCTCTACGGCGGCTTACGCGCCGCCAGAAGTGGTCGATGGCAAGCCCCCGGTCTATCCCTATACGCCTATCAAATCGTCCTTTGAGGACGCGGGAACAGTCGAAGAAGTAATGCTGTACACCGAACTGGAATCTGCGGTACACGCGATGATTCAGCGGTTGGAGTACAGCTTCACTTTTAATCCCAGCTTGTTGAGGATTCCGAAACGGAAACAGCAAGTCACCGGGATTCTGGAAGAAGCCGAAAAGTACATCTGGAGAATTAAGGAGGAGATGCGATGCGTCTGAAAGAGCATGAAAGCCTGTTCAATGGTGTCAACCCGCCGTACCAGTTGCTTGTGATTCACAGCAGCAAGTTGATTTACCCCCGTGAGCTGTACCAGCGCGGTGTCCAGCGCAAGCGTGTGGAGCAGATCGCCGCCAACTTCAACGAGTACACGGCCAACGAGCCGAAGGTCAGCTACCGCAACGGCAAATTCTACGTTACGGATGGCCAGCACACCATTGAGGGGCGCATCCTGCGGAACGGCGGCAAAGACCTCCTGATTCTCTGCAAGGTGTATACTGGCCTGACCGTCCAGCAGGAGGCTTTGTTCTTTGCCGAACAGAACGGCTTCTCCGCTCCGCTTTCGGCGGGCATCAAGCTCCGCGCAAAGGTCGTGGGCGGTGATAAGCCCTCCGCTGCCTTTGTAGAAGCCAATCGGAAAGTCGGCTTGATCGTTGACTACACCCAGCAGGCCAGCAATTACCGCATCGGCTGTGTTGGTACGGCTCTCCGGCTTTATAAGCAGATGGGCGAACCGCTCTATTGCGAAACCATGCGGCTCATTGTGGACGCATGGGAGGGCAAGCCCGATTCTCTGCGGGCATCTGTCCTCAAAGGCATGATGCACTTCGTAGAGCTGTATCGCGGCGAATACGATGAGGGGCGGCTGCTCCGTGCGCTGCGCAACATTCATCCCATCGAGGTTTACCGCATCGGGCGCGATAACCCGGAAAAGCTGCCGGGTTGGAAGAAATACGTTTATCCCATCTACACGGCCTACAACGGCAAGTGCAGAACTGACGCTCTGCCGATGAAATTCTGATATTTTCGGGCATCCCTCCCTTATAAGCAAGGGGCATCCGCATGACGCAGATGCCCTTTGTTACATATTATAACGCAATATATAGTTTCCTTTTGCATATTAACTACAATATTTTGAGAAAAGAGGTAATGTATGCACTCTCAATTTACTTCGTATGACCAGTTGCCCATCACGCTGACAGCCGATCATGTCGCTGCTGCGCTGGGTATTTCCCGTGCAAATGCTTACATCTTGCTCCGTTCCGATGGCTTTCCCACGCTCCACATCGGCAAGCGGATGGTCGTTCCCAAAGACCGTTTCCTTCAGTGGATCACCGACAGCGTAAACGGCTGATTTGACATTCTTGATTCAAGAGGTTTCTTTTTCTATACTATTCACGAAACAACTTGATATCGGAAAGGGGGCATATATGCCTAGCAAACGTTCACACGGCGAGGGTACGCTTCGCCACCGCAGCGATGGCCGCTGGGAATTACGTATGATGGACGGCTACCAGAAAGATGGTTCGCCGCGCTTCAAGACCTTCTATGGCAAAACCCAGAAGGAGGTCAAGCTCAAACTGAAAGAGTATCAGGATGCGCTCATCAGCGGTGTCCGGCTGGACACGATCCTCTACTTTGAAGATTGGGCTGATACATGGTTCGAGGGTCACAAGGACAACATCTCTCCCACAACACAGGAAAGCTACAAATACTGCCTGAAAATGCTCAAAGAGGGATTCTTCCACCGCCCCTTGACCGTCATACGCCCCATCGACATTGAAAACTTCCTGAAAGGGATGCGGCGCAATGGCCGCTCGGATTCTTACATCAGCAAGGCACGAGGGATGCTCTACCAGATTTTCCAAAAGGCAGAAGCCAATGACCTTGTGCGCAGCAACCCGGTTCGGCTTGCTGAAAAGATGCGGGCAGCCGGCACTGCAAAACGCAAAGAAGCCTTCACCACGGCAGAGGTCGCTCACTTGATGAAGGTTCTCCCTGATGACCGCATGGGCTTGAGCATCCGGCTTTTGCTCGGCACCGGAATGAGAATGCAGGAACTTCTGGCTTTGGAGCCGCAGTTTATTGAAGAAGATGGCTCTGTCATTCACATCCGGCAGGCAGTAAAAGTTGTAAAAGGAACGGTCAGCATCGGCAGTCCGAAATCCAAAGACGGTATTCGGGATATTCCGGTGCCGCTGAACGTCCGTAAATGCGCCATCAAGCTGCGCGATACCACCGATCAGTTCATCTGGGAAAGCCCCAAGACTGGCTTACCATGCAATCCCACCCATTTCCGGGATGTGTTCCGCAAATCTCTGGAAGAAGCTGGCGATGTTCGCTTGCTCACTCCGCATAGCTGCCGCCACACTTATGTGTCGCAGATGCAGGCGTTGGGCGTGGACATTCAGACCATCCAGAGCATCGTAGGCCATGCTGATACCGAGATGACTGAGCATTATCTCCATGTTCAGGAATCCATTCGGCAGAACGCGATTCAGCTTTTCGATGAGGCTTTTTCGGCCTAAAAGTTATCGCAATTCAACTTTTGATTCGTTTGCAACATTGTTGAATTGCATATCGCAACAGATGCCGCTTTGAAAAAAGACAAATTTCCTGCCCTTGCGATTGACAGAACAGCACTAATTAGACCAGATAAAATCGTTGGCATTGTGGTCAAAATTGTGGTCAAAACCAAATGAGGTCAGCCCACAAACGAAAAAAATCCAACGATTTCTAACGTGAAATCGTTGGATTTTCTGGTCCGAGTGGCGAGAATCGAACTCACGGCCTCTTGAACCCCATTCAAGCGCGCTACCAAAACTGCGCTACACCCGGATATCGTCCGCCGCTTCCCTACCGAAGCACCGGCGACATGAAATATTATACTCAGGTGGAGCTGTTTTGTCAACACATTTTTTGACTTTTTTCGAGTTTTTCTGAGAAAAGTCTGATTTTTACGGAACCACGCAGTTTTATTTTTTCAATTCTGCTTCGCGCAGGCGTTTATCCTTTTCCAGCAGAGGCTTGAGGTACTGGCCGGTGAAGCTCTCAGGCACATCGGCCACCTCTTCAGGGGTGCCTTCGGCTACGATCAGGCCGCCGGCGCTGCCGCCCTCAGGCCCCAGATCGACGATGTGGTCGGCACACTTGATAAGGTCGAGGTTGTGCTCGATGACAATGACCGTGTTACCCGCATCCACCAGTTTCTGCAGCACTTCGATCAGGCGGTGCACATCTGCGATGTGCAGGCCGGTGGTGGGCTCATCGAGGATATACACCGTTTTGCCGGTGCTGCGGCGGGCCAGTTCATTGGCCAGCTTCACGCGCTGAGCTTCACCGCCGGACAGGGTGGTGGCGCTCTGACCCAGCGTCACATAACCCAGGCCCACATCCAGCAGGGTCTGCAGCTTGCGGGCGATCTTGGGTTGGTTGGCAAAGAACACGACCGCTTCCTCCACGGTCATGTTCAGCACGTCGGAGATGGTCTTTTCCTTGTACTTCACTTCCAGTGTCTCGCGGTTGTAGCGAGCACCCTTGCACACCTCGCAGGGCACATACACGTCCGGCAGGAAGTGCATCTCGATCTGCAGGATGCCGTTGCCCTCGCAGGCTTCGCAGCGGCCGCCCCTGACGTTGAAGCTGAATCGTCCCGGGCCGTAGCCGCGCATTTTGGCGTCCTGCGTCTGGGAGAACACGGTGCGGATATCGTTGAACACGCTGGTGTAGGTAGCGGGGTTGGAGCGGGGCGTGCGGCCGATGGGCTGCTGGTCGATGCCGATGACCTTATCGACAAATTCCAGCCCTTCTACCCCGTCACACTTGCCCGCACGGGAGCGTGCGCCGTTCAGCTCACAGGCCAGCGTTTTATACAAAATTTCATTGATCAGGCTGGACTTACCAGAGCCGGAAATACCGGTGACGCAGATGAACTCGCCCAGCGGGAACTTCACGTCGATGTTGCGCAGGTTGTTTTCCCGCGCGCCCTTCACGGTGAGGAAATTGCCGTTGCCGGTGCGGCGGGTCTGGGGTACTTCGATGCGCTTGCGTCCGGAGAGATAATCGCCGGTGATGCTGCGCTTGGCCTTGCAGATGTCCTTCACGCTGCCCGCCGCCACGATCTCGCCGCCGTGCACGCCTGCGCCCGGGCCCACATCCACGATATAATCCGCGCTGCGCATGGTGTCCTCGTCGTGCTCCACCACGATGACCGTATTGCCGAGGTCGCGGAGATTTTTCAGTGTAGCAATGAGCTTGTCATTGTCGCGCTGATGCAGGCCGATGGAGGGCTCATCCAGCACATAGAGCACACCGGACAGAGCGCTGCCGATCTGAGTGGTCAGGCGGATGCGCTGGCTCTCGCCGCCGGACAGGGTGCCCGCCGAGCGGGCCAGCGTGAGATAATCCAGGCCCACGCTCTGCAGGAACTGCAGGCGGTTCTTGATTTCCTTCATGATCTGCCCGCCGATCTGCTTCTGCTTTTCGGTAAGGTTGGGCTCGTTCTCCTGGATGAACGCCAGCTCGTCGCGGATGGACATTTCACAGAAATCGCTGATGTTTTTGTCCCCGATGGTCACAGCCAGCACCACCGGCTTCAGGCGCTTGCCGTGGCAGTCCGGGCACTCCACGCCGGACATGAAGCTGCCAATTTCTTCCTTCATCCACTCGCTGTTGGTCTCGCGGAAGCGGCGCTCGAGGTTCTCCACAATACCCTCAAAGGTATTGTAGTAGACGCCGCTGCCGAACTCATTGGTGCGGTGCATCTCGATCTTTTCGCCGTTGGTGCCGTAGAGCAGGGCGTTGACTGCTTCGGTGCTCATCTCTTTGATGGGTGTATCCAGCGTGAAGCCGTACTTTTTTCCAAGGCCCAGATAATACATCTCAGCTACAGAGCCCTCGGCGTAGTACCAGCCGCTGGCCTTGATGGCACCCTCGCGGATGGAGAGACTGCGGTTGGGCAGAATGCGCTCTTCGTCCACCCGCATGAAGGTGCCAAGGCCGGTGCACTTTTCGCAGGCACCCAGCGGGTTATTGAAGGAGAACAGCCGGGGCGAAAGGTCACTGATGGAGATACCGTGCTCCGGGCAGGCGAAGTTCTGGCTGAAGGTCATGCACTCGCCGCCAATGACGTCCACCTCGGCGATGCCGCCGGTGAGGGCCAGCGCCGTTTCCAGCGAATCCGCCAGACGTCCCCGGATGCCCTTGCGCAGAGCAAGGCGGTCCACCACGATCTCCACCGTGTGCTTGATGTTCTTTTCCAGCGTGATCTCTTCGTCCAGATCGTACATATTGCCGTCGATCTTCACGCGGGCGTAGCCGCCGCGGCGGGCAGCGTCCAGCTCTTTCTGCTGGGTGCCTTTGCGCTGGCGCACCACTGGGGCCAACACCTGAAACTTCGTACCTTCGTCCAGTTTCAGCACAGCGTCCACCATTTCATCCACGGTCTGCTGGCTGATGACCCGGCCGCACACCGGGCAGTGGGGCACGCCCACGCGGGCGTACAAAAGACGCAGGTAATCGTAAATTTCAGTCACGGTGCCCACGGTGGAGCGCGGGTTGTGGCTGGTGGTCTTCTGGTCGATGGAGATGGCCGGGGAAAGGCCGGTGATCTCGTCCACGTCAGGCTTGTCCATGCGGCCCAGGAACATGCGGGCGTAGCTGGACAGGCTTTCCACATAGCGGCGCTGGCCGTCGGCGTAGATGGTGTCGAACGCAAGGCTCGATTTGCCGGAGCCCGAAAGGCCGGTCATGACGATCAGCTTTTCCCGCGGGAGGGTCAGGCTGACATTTTTCAGGTTGTGCTCGCGGGCACCTTTGATGACGATCTTATCGTTTGCCAAGGTATTTTCTCCCTTTTCGTTGTGTCTGTGAATGGTTCTGTTTGCGCTCCGTTTCCGCCGCAGAGTCCACGGTGGGGTTCTCGCCCCGGCGCAGGCGGTCGATCTGGTCGCGCAGGAAGGCCGCGTGCTCAAATTCCAGCAGCTTGGCGGCTTCCTTCATCTCGCGGGTCAGGCGCTCAATGGCGGCTTCCCTCTCCATCTTGCCCATGCGGCGGGTGTTGAGCTTGGCGTTCTCCGCCTTGTCGCTGATCTCGATACTGTCTGCAATGGCCTTGACGATGGTTTTGGGCACGATGCCATGTTCTTTATTATAGGCCATTTGGATGGCGCGGCGGCGCTCCGTTTCGGTGATGGCGCGGTCCATGCTGTCGGTGACCACGTCCGCATACATGATGACAAGGCCCTCGGCGTTGCGGGCAGCGCGGCCGATGGTCTGGATGAGGCTCGTCTCACTGCGCAGGAAGCCCTCCTTGTCGGCGTCCAGAATGGCCACAAGGCTCACCTCGGGCAGGTCGAGGCCCTCGCGCAGAAGGTTGATGCCCACCACCACATCGATGGAGCCGAGACGCAGATCCTTGATGATCTCCATGCGCTCGAAGGTGTCCACCTCATGGTGCATATACTTGACCTTGATGCCCTGCTCGGTGAGGTAATCGGTCAGGTCTTCGGCCATTTTCTTGGTCAGGGTGGTCACGAGCACGCGCTCGTGCCGCTCGATGCGGGTGTTGATCTCGCCCAGAAGGTCCACCACCTGCCCCTCCACCGGGCGCACCGAAATAAGCGGGTCCAGCAGACCGGTGGGCCGGATGACCTGCTGGGCCACCTGCGTGCTGTTCTGGCGCTCGTAGTCGCCGGGGGTGGCCGAGACGAAGATCATCTGGTTGAGCTTGGACTCCACTTCCTCGAATTTGAGCGGCCGGTTGTCGAAGGCCGACGGCAGACGGAAGCCGTACTCCACCAGAGTCTTTTTACGGGCGTAGTCGCCGCCGTACATGGCGCGCACCTGCGGCAGGGTGACGTGGCTCTCGTCCACGAAAAGCAGGAAATCATCCGGGAAGTAGTCCAGTAGGGTCGTGGGCATGCTGCCCGGCGCGCGGCCCGAAAGCACCGCCGAATAGTTCTCGATACCCTTACACATGCCCACCTCGTTGAGCATCTCGATGTCGTAGTTGGTGCGCTGGGCGATGCGCTGGGCCTCGATAAGCTTGCCCTCGGCGGTGAACTGCTTCACCTGTGCGTCGCACTCGGCGCGGATCTTTTCCAGCGCGGCGGCCTTTTTCTCAGCGCTGACGATATAGTGGCTGGCCGGGAAGATGGCCACATGCTTCACCACGTTCTGCTTAGCACCGGTGAGGGGGTTGAACTCGGTGATGCGGTCGATCTCGTCGCCGAAGAACTCCACCCGGATCGCAAGCTCGCTCATATAGGCGAGGTAGATGTCCACGATGTCGCCGTGCACGCGGAACTTGTTGCGCACAAAATTCACGTCGTTGCGTTCATACTGCAGGGTGACCAGTTTCTGGCACAGCTCATCCCGCTCCATCTGCATCCCGGGGCGCAGACTGATGACCATGCTGCGGTAGTCGATGGGGTCGCCCAGAGAATAAATGCAGGACACTGACGCCACAATGATGACGTCCCGCCGCTCGGAAAGCGCCGCCGTGGCCGAGTGGCGCAGGCGGTCGATCTCGTCGTTGATGGCGCTGTCCTTTTCAATATAGGTGTCGGTGCTGGGGATGTAGGCTTCCGGCTGATAGTAGTCGTAGTAAGAGACGAAATACTCCACCGCGTTGTTGGGAAAAAACGACCGGAACTCCGTGCACAGCTGAGCCGCCAGTGTCTTGTTGTGGGCCAGCACCAGCGTGGGCCGGTTGCATTTTGCAATGACATTGGCCATGGTGAAGGTCTTGCCGCTGCCGGTGACGCCCAGCAGGGTCTGGCAGCGGTCGCCCCGCTCCACGCCCTCCACCAGCGTTTCAATGGCCTGCGGCTGGTCGCCGGTGGGCTGGTAAGAGGACACAAGCTCAAATTTTTCGTCCGCCATCTTCCCTCTCCTCTCCGGTTCCCGCGCAAAGAACCACAATCAGTTGTATTTCACGAATCAATTATATCACATCAGTTTTATAATGTAAACACTTTTTTGTTGTATGGCAGATCAGGGCCAGAACAGCGTGCCCGTTTTGAAGTCGTAGATGGGCAGGCGGTTTGCGTCCCGCATGGAGAAATATTCCGTGTCGGTCAGGATGAAATGATCCAACAGGTGGATGTTCACCAGCCCCAGCGCCCGGGCGATGCTGCCGGTGGCGTCCATATCCTCCATGGAGGGCAGCGCTGCGCCATTGGGGTGGTTGTGGCAGAGCACCACTGTATCGGTGCCGCCTTTGATGGCTGCCGAAACGACACCTTTGATGTCCAGGCTGACCCGGTCGGAGGTGCCCTCCCGCAGCCAGACTGCCGCCCGCACCCGTCTGCGGCTGTCCAGACTGACCAGCATGGCCCGTTCGTAGTCCGACCACGCAAACTTTGCCATCAGATAGCTGCCCATCTGCTCGGTGGTCTTGATGCAGCGGGCGGTGCTGGTGCGGCTGCGGCTGTAATAGCGGCTGACCTGGGGCAGCAGATGCAGCATCCGGGCCGTGGCAGGCCCCACACCTTCCACGGTGCACAGCTCTTCCTCGCTGGCCTCCAGCACGGCGGCAAAATCCCCGAACCGGTCAATGAGGTCGTGGGCAATGCCGTTGGTGTCCTTCTGGGCGTTGGTCAGATAGAGGATGTACTCCAGCGCTTCGTGCTCGGCCAGACTGTCCAGCCCGTAGTTCTGCACACGTTCCCGCATCCGCTGGCGGTGGCCCTGATGCCGTTTCTGTTCTGCCATGGTCTGCTCCTTTTCCGTTTTGTTTCCCTATAATAGTACCCATTTTGGCGGTGGAACTCAAGGCTTTGGGGAAAATATATTTTCAGCATGCAAAAAGCCCGACGACCTCATAGGCCATCGGGCAGATAAAACAACCGTTTTCAGGCAGGCTCGCTGTTCTCATAAAGATATTCCGGCGCAACGTCCAAGTCTTCGTTCCACAGCACCGCAACACCATCTGTGTGCGCCTGCATGAACAGCTTTACATTTTTCAAAGGCTCAAAAATCGGTTCTTCCATCAGTTTATGTGCATCAAACCGTCTTTTTTCTCCATTGCTGAACTGGATCGTCAGCTGATAGTTTTCGGACGGGCTGACACTTTCCACTCCAAAAACCGGCTTTTCTGCACAGCAGATGTAATCCTGCAAAGCCGGGTCGTAAATCATTTCCATAATGTTCCCCTTTCAGCGCAGCGGCTCGATCTTATAAAGTGCCTGCTTTGCTTCCGCAAGCGTCCAGTTCGCCCGCAGTTCATCTTCGTGCAGAAGTGCCCATGCCTTGATAAATGCACACTGTTTTCGCGGCATTTTTCCTTCCATCAGCTCACCATCCAGAGAAAACACTGCTTTAAAATCCTGATAAAACGCATGAAAATGCGGCGGGCGGTGGTCGTCACGGTACATATAAATAATGATCCCATAAAACATACTGATCGACGGCACGGGAATCCCTCCTTATCTCTTGAAAAGCCTTATCATTTCTGTTATGATTTAGCTATTGTATATACATTATTATTGTATTATTAGTATAGCATTTCAACGAATTACTGTCAAATGATCTAAAAAGGAACACTTATGAAACAATACACTGCAACCGCCAACGACGACGGCGTCCGCCTGTCCCGCTTTGTGCAGAGCGTGACGCGGGATTTCCCCACAAGCCTGCTGTATAAGAGCTTCCGCAACAAACGCGTGAAGGTGAACGGCAAAAAGGCCGTGCCGGAGTATCGCATCCAGGCGGGCGATCTCATTGAGCTGTACATCAACGACGAGTTTTTCCCGCCGGAGGGGGCCAGGCCCGTGCAGAAGGCTGCCCCGAAAAAGAAGCAGAACCAGCCCAAAGTCACAGTCATCTACGAGGATGAAAACATTGCTGTGCTGTATAAACCCACGCACCTGCTGTGCCACAGCGACCGCACCGGCGACGCGAACCTCGTGGACGCGTTCACCCAGTATCTGGCCGAAAAGGGCGAGTATGACCCCCACGGCGAGAACCGCTTCAAGCCCGGCATCTGCAACCGGCTGGACCGCGGCACCGAGGGCCTTGTGATCGCCGCCAAGAGCTACGCTGCCCTGCGCGACATGAACGAGATCATCCGCACCGACCTGCTCAAAAAGGAATACTACACCATCACGGTGGGCATTCCCCAGTCCGGGCGGTTCACCGCGTGGTGGGAGCACGACGAGAAAAACAATAAGGTGAGCATCCACGCCCACCAGTCTCAGGACGAGCGCCGCAAGCAGATCATCACCGATGTGGACGTGCTGCGCACCGCCGGGCCGTTTGCTCTGTGCAGGATCGGCCTTGTCACCGGCCGCACCCACCAGATCCGCGCCCATCTGGCCTATCTGGGCCGTCCGGTTCTGGGCGACATCAAGTACGGCAACCGCAAGATGAACGAGCGCACCGGCACCAAAACGCAGGCACTGTGCGCGGTGCGGGTCACGTTTTTGGATATCCCCGAGGAAAACACCCTGCATTATCTTTCCGGCAAGGTCGTCAAGCTGAAAGACCCGCAGATCGTGAAGCAGTTTGAGGCGCTGGACAAGAGCAAGGCAGACGAAAAGGGAGAATAAGGCATGGAACCAGACCGCACCCGGCAGCTGAACACGCTCTATGATTCTATCCGCGCCAAAAGCATCGATGCTTTCCTCTCCGGCGGTGTTCCGGATAATTTTCTGAATCACCCGGAGACGGACACCCGCATGGCGGTGGCGCTGGTCATCCGCCCGCCGGAAGCCATCCGGCAGGCTGTCCGTGCCGTTCTGGAAGAGCTGCGCACAGATTTCCCGGAGCTGTACTGCTACCCTGCCGACGACCTCCACATCACCGTGCTGGACATCCTGCGGGGGCGTCCCGGGCTGGAAAAGCCCGCGCCTGCCCTTCTGGCGCAGTACAAAAGCTGCATGGAAAATGCTGCCTCCCCGCTCGAACCGTTTTCCGTTCAGCTCAAAGGGCTGGTTTTCAGCGATGGGGCCATTATGGTGCAGGGCTTCGACGACGGTGGTCTGGAAGCGCTTCGGGCCGCTCTGCGTCCTGCTCTGCGGGCGGCGGGCCTGCCGCTGGAAGAGCGGTATGAAACCACCTCCTGCCACATCACAGCCGTGCGCTTCCCGGAAAAGCTCCGCGACCCTGCCGGGCTTCTGGCACGGCTGGAACAATATGCCGATACTGATCTCGGCAGCTTTGAAGCTGCTAGTGCAGAGCTGACCTATCACAACTGGTACGACAGCAAAAAGGAATGCATCTCCGCCATCCATCTATGAAGAGTCGTCATCTGGCGAAGTTGATGTTTTTCGACGCCAGAGCGTGCAAAAATCAACTTCGCCAAGGTGGCGGACTTGAAACAGCTGGCGAACATGGCAACTTCGCCAACCAAGCCAACTTCGCCAAACTGGCGAACATGAAGTTTAAAACGCAGCTATGTTATTATTTTTCAACTTCGTCACATATTTCTCCACGGTAGACCCTGTGGCGGACAACGAGGTGTCATGATGCATAAAATCGATTTGGCCGCATGGCCCCGGGCGGAACTGTTCCGGTTCTTTTCCGGGGTGTCGCAGCCGTTTTACAGCGTCACCTTCCGGGTGGACGTGACGAACCTCCACGCCTATACCAAGGCCCACGGCATCTCCTTTTACTATGCCCTCGGGTATCTTGTGACCGACGCCGTGAACAGCGTGGAGAATTTCCGCTACACCATCCGGGAGGGTGAAGTGTGGCTGCTGGACGAGCGCATCCCCAGCCTGACCGACCTGAAGCCCGGCAGTGAGCAGTTCCACATCGTCACCCTGCCGAAAACGGGCACGCTGGACGAGTTCTGCCGCGCCGCAAAGGCAAAGAGCGCCGCACAGCAGAGCTTTCTGGATCAGGACTGCGAGACCGACGCGCTGATCTACATTTCCTCCACGCCGTGGTTCGACCTGACCGCCTGCACCAACGAGCGGGATTTTGACAAAGACGACGCCATTCCCCGCATCACATGGGGAAAGTATGTCCCGGAAAATGGGCGGGAGACGCTGGGCATGAGCCTTGAAGTGAGCCACCGCTTTCTTGACGGGTATCATCTGGGGCAGTTTTATCAGAAGCTGCAGAGCTCCATTGATGCGCTGACGATTTGAATGCCCTCCGCGTTGCTCTGGGCATATTCAGCGGAAAAATTATTTTTTATTTGCAGTCAGGAAGCGTCTGCGGACGCTCCCTGACTGCTTTTTCACAGATGGGCCGCAGCGAAAAACGGCATCTGCCGCTGTTTTACTGTAGGGAACGGATTTATCCGTTCCGCAGGCAAGAAGCATCTGCCCGGAAACGGGGCGGAACTCATGAATGCGTTCCCTACGCCTGAACGGAACATTTCCGGAAAAACCATAGAGTTATCCGGACTGCCAAGGCGCGACGGAGAGGGCGAGGCCGTTCGTCTATTACGCATACACAAAAACGGCTGCTGTACTTTACCATACAGCAGCCGTTTTCTTTACGATTTACTTTTCGTCCTTATCCTGCTTTTCCTGCGATTCCTGTTCACGGCGCAGCTCCTTGATGCGCTTCTTCTCGCTCTGGACGTGGGGCCAGGGCCAAGTGAAGCCCTCGTTGGTCTTGCACCAGCGGGTGAGCGGATAGAACGCGAAAGCCAGACCGAAGATGTACAGCAGAGCATACAGCACCGCGTCCAGCGTCACAAGGGCATCCAGTGCGCCGATGACGGCCACCACGCAGCCCGCTTTCAGGAAGAACAGGCCGTTCTGGCGGCAGTATTCTTCAAAATGCTCCGGCTTGACAGCGCGGCGCCCCTGATCGCCCCAGACCCGGGGATTTTTCATGACCGAGTAGCCGTAAAACACCATCATCAGGCCGAGGGTGAGCTGAAAACCAAAAAACATCTGTTGTACCTCTTCTGTTCAGTTTTTAGAGCGTGCCGTCCTCGAACAGCGGCTTCATGGCAGGCAGGAAATCCAGCGTTGCAAAGTAGTCGCGCGGGGTCTCGGCGCGGCGGATCAGGCGGTGAGAACCGTCCTCGCACAGCAGCACTTCGGCGCTGCGCAGCTTGCCGTTGTAGTTGTAGCCCATGGCGGAACCATGTGCGCCGGTGTCATGGATATAAACGATGTCGCCGATGTCGATCTTGGGCAGCATACGGTCGATGGCAAACTTGTCGTTGTTCTCGCACAGGCCGCCCACCACGTCGTACATGTGGTCGCAGGGCTCATTTTCCTTGCCCAGCACAGTGATGTGATGATAAGCGCCGTACATGGCGGGGCGCATCAGGTTGGCTGCGCAGGCGTCCAGACCGATGTACTCTTTATAGATGTGCTTCTCATGGATGGCAGTTGCCACCAGTGCGCCGTAGGGGCCGGTGGTGAAGCGGCCCATCTCGGTGAAGATGGCCACATCGCCCATGCCAGCGGGGACCAGAATTTCCTCGAACTTCTTGCGCACGCCCTCGCCGATGGCCATGATGTCGTTCTCGGTCTGTTCGGGGCGGTACGGGATGCCCACACCGCCGGACAGGTTGATATAGGCGATGTGCACGCCGGTGGCTTTCTGCACGCGGACAGCCAGCTGGAACAGGATGCCTGCCAGCTCGGGGTAATACTCATCGGAGATGGTGTTGGAAGCCAGGAAAGCGTGGATGCCGAAATTCTTGGCACCCTTTGCAGCCAGCTTCTTGTAGCTGTCGATCATCTGCTCTTCGGTCATGCCGTACTTGGCGTCGCCGGGCTTGTCCATGACCTGGAAGCCCTCTTCGCTCTCGCCCAGGCTGAAGGTTCCGCCCGGGTTATAGCGGCAGAAGATGTTCTCCGGCACACCGGCCACACGGTCGAGGAAGTCCACCATGGTGGCATCGTCCAGATTGATGTATGCGCCCAGCTCGTAGGCCTTCTTCATGTCCTCCACAGGGGTCTGGTTGGAAGAGAACATGATGTCGCTGCCGGTGAAACCGCACACTTCGCTGAGCATCAGCTCGGTCAGGGACGAGCAGTCCACGCCGCAGCCCTCTTCCTTGAGGATCTGCAGGATGATCGGGTTCGGCAGGGCCTTGACCGCAAAGTATTCCCGGAAGCCCTTGTTCCAGCTGAACGCCTTGTTGATGCGGCGGGCATTCTCGCGGATGCCCTTTTCGTCGTAGATGTGGAACGGCGTGGGCACATCCTGGATGATCTCCTGTGCCATCGCTTCGGTCAGAAACGGTTTCTTTTCCATAATTACATCCCTCTCATTTTGTGCAGTCCGGTTTGGCCCTTCCTGCGGTCTATTGCACGCGGCCAAAGCGCCGCCGTGACATCGTTCGAAACTCCTTCCGACATCGCTGACGCGATGCCGCCTCTCTCGCAGAGGGAGGCCTTGGCAGGGCATAAAGCTTTAGCTCTTCGCCGGAGGCTCCCTCTCCGAGGGAGCTGTCTGCGCAGCAGACTGGGGGAGTTAAAGCTTCAGATTCTGCCGGGTGGGGGTGAAGGTGGGGATCATCTTTGCCAGCTGCTGCACCACACCCTCGTCGTTGTGCTCTGCAGCCTTTGCCAGCTCCTGCAGCTGCTCGTAGAACACGGCCAGATCAATGTTGCGGGGCGACGCCACGAAAATCTTGTTGTGGCCGGTGCGGCGCATCTTGTCCTGTTCCTCGTCCATCATCAGCTCTTCGTAGAGCTTTTCGCCGGGGCGCAGGCCCACGATCTTGATCTCCATGTTCACGCCCGGCTCATAGCCGTAAAAGCGGATCAGCTGTTTGGCAAGGTCCATGATCTTCACCGGCTCGCCCATGTCGAGAACATAGATGTTGCCGCTCTCGGCCTGTGCGCCTGCCTGCAGCACCAGCTGGGCGGCTTCCGGAATGGTCATGAAATAGCGCTCGATGTTGGGGTCGGTCAGGGTGACCGGCCCGCCCTTTTTGATCTGGGCCTCGAACAGCGGAATGACGCTGCCGTGGCTGCCCAGCACGTTGCCGAAGCGCACGGCCACGCACTTCATATCGGTGTTGCCCGCAAAGGTCTGGATGAGCATCTCGCAGATGCGCTTGGTGCAGCCCATGACGCTGGTGGGATTGACCGCCTTGTCAGTGGACAGCTGCACGAACCGCTCCACGTCGTGCTCACTGGCGCTGGTGAGAAGATTTTTGGTGCCGAGAACATTGTTCTTGACGGCTTCCGCCGGGCTGACCTCCATCAGCGGCACATGCTTGTGCGCTGCCGCATGGAACACCACTGTGGGGTGATAGGTCTCAAAAACCTCGTCGAGACGCTCCTTGTCCCGGATGGAGCCGATGAGCACCGTCACCGGGATATCCCGGCCGTACTTCTGCTGCAGCTCCATGAGCAGCTCATAGGCGCAGTTCTCGTAGATGTCGAAGATCAGCAGCTTGCCGGGCTTGAAGCGCATCACCTGACGGCACAGCTCGCTGCCGATGGAGCCGCCGCCGCCCGTGACCAGAACGGTCTTGCCGGTCAGATAGCCGGAGATCTTATCGGTGTCCAGCGTCACTTCGTCGCGGGAAAGGAAATCTGCCGTGTTCAGCTCACGGAAGGCTCCCTGCTGCGGCGCTCCGGTGCCCACCAGCTGGGGGTCGCTGAGCAGCTGCACCGCGCAGTGGGTGCTGACGCACAGGTCGATGACATGGCTCAGGCGGCTTCCCTTCAGAGTCGGGATGGCGATGATGATGCTGTGGATGCCGTAGCGCTTGCACAGGTCAGGGATCTCTTCCAGCGTGCCCTTCACCGGCACGCCGTGAATGGTCTGGTTGCGCTTGGCGGGGTCATCGTCCACCGCCACCACTGCATGTCCGTATTCCTTGTTGGACTTGCACACGTTGATAGCCCAGGCACCGGCCTCGCCTGCGCCCACGATCATCACAGGGCGGTTGGGGTCTTTGCTGGCGGTGCCGCGCAGCTTTTCGCCCAGCGGGTGGTTCAAAAACAGCCGCCACGCCAGACGGCTGCCGCCCACCAGCAGAAAAATGAGCACCGCCGCCATGCAGTTGGCGGAGTTGAACAGCACGCCGTGGATGAAACAGCGATTGACCACATACACAATGCCCGTGGGCACTGCGATCATTCCGGCCAGACGGAGCAGGTCGCGCTCACCGGCGTACTTCCACAGCACCGAGTAGAGCCCGCCCGCCAGAAAACAGATGAGATACACCGCCACGATCCATGGCAGGTTCTCATACAAAAGTGCACGGTTGTGGGGCCACCAGGAGGCCTCCACTGCGCCGTCTGCCCGAAGCAGAAGCGCAAAGTAAAAGCTGAATGCAATGATGGCTGCATCCAGCAGCACCAGCACTGCCCGGCGCGCAAGCACCTGCGGTGTGTTCTTGGTTTTATCTTTCACAAAAAAGTCCTCTTTTTTATTCAGCGTACTCACGCCGCTGTTCTGGCCGGAACGCAGGCTCCGGCCGATCAGACGTCCGGTGTACCGGACAGTCCTTCTGTATATTATACTCAGAATGACACGCCATGTCCAGAAAATTTGCAGGAAAGGCTTCCCCCTTGGGGGAAGCTGTCGCCGTCAGGCGACTGATGAGTGAGGGGTAGTCATCTTCTGCATTCGCTTTCGAATAACGGAATCTTTCGGGTACTTCCCCTCATCCGGCACTTCGTGCCACCTTCCCCCGAGGGGGAAGGCTTACCGGCTTACCGCAGGTGCTTTTCCCCGATCTGCCGCAGTTCTTCCCCCAGCCCAAGCGGCCACGCCGCCAGAAGAAACACCAGCGCCGTGCCGGTGCCGCCTGCCGCGAGAGACGCCAGCTGCAGGGGCAGTCCGGAAATCAGCCCATCCGCAAGCAGGTTCCGCAGGGCCATGCCCGCTCCTGCCGCCAGAAGAGCAGCCAGCGCAGGAGCCCCCAGCCAGCGGCGGAATGCGTGCTTCGTGCCGCTGGAAAACAGCAGCCGCCAAGTATTGGCCGCACAGGTGTACAGGCTGGACAGCAGAATGACCGCCAGAAAGCCCTTCATGCCGAAGCGGGGCAGCAGGAGCACCACCCCCGCAATGCGCAGGATGGAGTCCCACACGCTGTAGCGGAAGGCTGCTTTCTGCTCCCCTACCCCTTTCATGGCCCCATCCACCATGCTTTCCAGATACATCAGCGGCATGGCCGGGGCCAGCGTTTCCAGATAGAACCCGGACTCTGCGCTGTGATAGAGCAGCTGGGAAATGGGCCGCCCCCACACCCAGAACAGCGCCCCTGCCAGCGCCGAGAAATACCCGGTGAGCCGCAGCATCCGGTCAAGAAGTTCGTTGAGCCGCTTTGTCTGGCCCAGAATGTGAGCCTGGGTGATCTCCGGCATCAGCAGCACCGCAAGGCTCCCCAGCAGGCCGAAGGGAAAGGTCAGCAGAGGCAGCGCCATGCCTTTCAGCACGCCATACTGTTCCAGCGCAGCGGGGCGTCCCCCGGCCCCGGCCAGATAGACCGCAAGGCAGGCGGGCACCAGCATGTTTTCCGCTGTGTGCAGGGCGCTGGAGAGCACTCTTCCTCCTTCCACCGGCCACAAAATCTCCCACAGCCGCCGGGCCGGGTCGGCAGGGCGTGCAGGCTTTTCCCGGGCAAAGCAGCGGGCGGCTTCCCGCCGGTAAAAGAGCAGCATCAAAATGGAAGACACTGCTTCGCTGACCGCTGTAGAGCCCAGCACCAGCATACAGCGCAGCCCCACTTCCATCCCTTCGGTGCGGGTCAGAGCCAGCGCCACCAGCCCGATGCGCACCATCTGCTCTGCCAGCTGGCTGAACACATTGGGCGATACCCGCCGCCGGGCGATGAAAAAGCCGCGCAGCACCGCAGAGACTGCCATCCACGGCATGCCCAGCGCCGACACCCGCAGTGCCCCCGCTGCACGCTCGTCCCCCAGCCACCACTTTGCCGCGACCCCCGCAAGGCCCAGCTGCGCCGCCATGGCCGCAGCGCCCAGCAAAAGCCCCGCAGCCAGCAGGCGGCGCATCATGCCGTGGGCCGGGGCGCGGTTTTCCGGGGTGCTGAGCTCTTCCGCCATGAGCCGGGTGGCCGCCACCGACACCCCCGCTGTGGCCAGCGTGACGAACAGTGAATACACTGCCAGCACCAGCTGATACAGCCCCATGCCCTCGCCGCCCAGCTCGTTGGCCAGCCAGATGCGCAGGGCCAGCCCCGCCAGCCGCAGCACCACATCCGACCCGGTGAGCAGCGCTGCATTTTTCAGATAGCTCTGCCGCATGGCGCACCTCCCTGCCCGAAGCGTGTTTTTCTCCTTCAAGCCTATGCGGCAGCTCAGCAAAACATGAGCGGGGCTATGGGTTGTTTCCTGCGTGCTTTTATGGTATAGTAAAAGGCGGTCAAAGTATCTT
This sequence comes from Oxalobacter sp., assembly GCA_963615785.1. GTDB lineage: Bacteria > Bacillota > Clostridia > Oscillospirales > Ruminococcaceae > Faecalibacterium. The sequence goes on from CAVEID010000003.1 coordinate 104,731, forward strand.
TTTGTCCGTATTATGAGCAAGGAGGAAGCACACGGCCCGCATTTTCTGCCCCGCCGTGCGCAAAAAGAGAATGAGCGAAGAATGCACTCATGACTGCTCCAGTTGCGGAGCAGCATGTTCTTCCCGCAATGCAGCGCCTCAGCATGACGCCCCCAACCCCAACAGCAGCGTCAAAAAGGTCATCGGCGTTGTGTCCGGCAAGGGCGGCGTCGGCAAGAGCATGACCAGCGCTCTGCTGGCCTGCGCCATGGCCCGCCGCGGCTACCACTGCGGCATCCTGGATGCCGACATCACCGGCCCGTCCATCCCCAAGCTGTTCGGCATCCATGGCCGCGCCATGGCCGACGACAAGGGCTGCTGGCCCATCCAGAGCCGCATGGGCATCGACGTGATGAGCATCAACCTGCTGGTGGAAAACGAAGAGGACCCCGTTGTGTGGCGCGGCCCGGTCATTGCCGGTGCCGTGAAGCAGTTCTGGACCGATGTGGTGTGGAAGGACGTGGACTTCCTGTTCGTGGACATGCCTCCGGGAACCGGCGACGTGCCCCTGACCGTGTTCCAGAGCCTGCCCGTGGACGGCATCGTCGTGGTGGCAAGCCCGCAGGAGCTGGTGAGCATGATCGTGGCCAAGGCCGTGAACATGGCTGAGATGATGAAGGTGCCCATGCTGGGCATCGTGGAGAACATGAGCTACATCGTCTGCCCTGACTGCGGCAAGCACATCAATGTGTTCGGCAACAGCCATGTGGACGAGGTGGCCGCAAAGCACGGCCTGCCCGTGCTGGCCAAGTGCCCCATCGACCCCCAGCTGGCCGCTCTGTCCGACGCCGGCATGATCGAGACCTACGGCGGCGAGTATCTGGAAGGTGCCGCTGACGCCTGCGAAAAGCTGCTGAAGAAGTAAGGATCATTTTCTCCGCAGAAAGTGTTTTTGACACTCTGCGGAGATTTTTATTGCTTTTTTTCAGCCCTATGGTACAATAATGATAGAAAAGCCGACAGGAGGTGTGCCTATGGAAATTCTCGCCCGTTCTGAGATCGAAGGTGCAATTCGTACACTTCTAAAAAAGTATCACGCGGAATATGCCCTTTTGTTCGGCTCCTACGCCCGGGGCGACGCCACTGCCAGTTCGGATATCGACCTTGTGGTTGTGGGCGGCACAGACTTCCGGGCACGGGATATTTTCGCTTTCGGCGAAGAGCTGCGCCAGCTGACCCACAAAGATGTGGATGCTTTCGAGATCCGGGAACTGAATGTTGGCACGCCCTTTTATGAGAATGTCATGCAGGAAGGGGTGCGCATCGCTTGAAAAAATCTGACAAAGAGCGGCTCAAGAAGATCGTCTCCACTTGGGAGAATCTTTCTCTCCAGATGCAGCAGCGCGGCATTACCCCGGAACTGCTGCTGGAAGACGAGTTTTCCCAGTGGGCTGTCACAACGCCGCTTTACAACATCGGCGAGCAGGTCTACCAGCTCAGCAGCGAATTCAAGGTCTGCTATCCCGATATGCCTTGGAACATGGTCGCCGGTCTCCGGCACCGGCTCGTTCACGACTACGATGGCATCAACTGGACGATCATCGTGGAAGTCCTGTTCACGGATATGGAGCCTTTTATTCAGTCTGTGCAGGACATTCTTGCCGGAATGTAAGTTTTTAAAAGCTGTTTTCATAGGCAGAGTGCGCCGAATGGCGAGATTTTTGTCCACAGACAAGACGGATTGCAAGGGAAAGCAACGCAGTATGCGAGCAAAAAAGGCCGTCCGAGCGGTGTGCAATGCTCATGAAAACGGCTTCTTATTTTGCCTTTTGGGAGCCCTGCGCCCTCAAAAGGCATTCTTTTTCGCTTTAAAAAACAAGGTTCTGTGTGGTTTTTTGCTTTTATTTTTCGTTTTGTGAAGTGGTTTCAACTTTTCATCTGTTTTTTTGAAACATTTTCTGCTTTTCCTCTATTGTAAATCTCTCCGGTAGGCTTTATAATAATAAAGCGAAAGCAGTCCTGCCATTGGGCTGCTGGTGTAAGAGTGGAAATCCGGAAGCGCCCGGAAGCTTTTAGAGGGACACGCCCGCTGTGCGGCGGGCAGGGCGGTTTCGTCTTTTTCAAATTTATAGAGTAATTGGGAAAAGGAGTATTCTACTATGCTGACGAATGAATACCTGAAGCGCGTGTATGAGGGTCTGGAAAAGCGCAATGCCAACGAGCCTGAGTTCCTGCAGGCTGTGCGTGAGGTTCTGGAAAGCATCCAGCCCGTTGTTGAGAAGCACCCCGAGTACGAGAAGGCCGGCCTGATCGAGCGTCTGGTGGAGCCTGAGCGCATCATCTCCTTCCGTGTGCCCTGGGTCGATGATCAGGGCAAGGTTCAGGTGAACCGCGGCTACCGTGTGCAGTTCAACAGCGCCATCGGCCCCTACAAGGGCGGTCTGCGCTTCCATCCTTCTGTCAACCAGGGCATCCTGAAGTTCCTGGGCTTTGAGCAGATCTTCAAGAACAGCCTGACCACCCTGCCCATGGGCGGCGGCAAGGGCGGCTCCGACTTCGACCCCCATGGCAAGAGCGACATGGAAGTCATGCGCTTCTGCCAGAGCTTCATGACCGAGCTGTACCGCCACATCGGCCAGTTCGTGGACTGCCCCGCTGGTGACATCGGTGTCGGCGGCCGCGAAGTCGGCTACATGTTCGGTCAGTACAAGCGCCTGACCAACAGCTTCCAGGGCGGCATGCTCACCGGCAAGGGCCTGACCTTCGGCGGTTCTCTGGCCCGCACCGAGGCTACCGGCTACGGCCTGTGCTACTTCACCGCTGAGGCTCTGAAGTGCATGCGCAACGACAGCTTTGAGGGCAAGACCGTGGTCATCTCCGGTTCCGGCAACGTGGCTATCTACGCCTGCGAGAAGGCTACTCAGCTGGGTGCCAAGGTCGTGACCATGTCCGACTCCAACGGCTACGTCTATGATCCCAACGGCATCGATCTGGCTTACGTCAAGGATCTGAAGGAAGTCCGCCGCGGCCGCATCAAGGAGTATGCTGAGACCCACAAGGATGCTACTTATGTGGCAGACTGCAGCAAGGTCTGGACTGTCCCCTGCGACATCGCCCTGCCCTGCGCAACCCAGAACGAGATCAACAAGGAGTCCGCTGAGGCTCTGGTGAAGAACGGCTGCACCGTCGTGTGCGAAGGCGCTAACATGCCCAGCACCCCCGAGGCAATCGAGGTCTACCTGTCCAACGGCGTTCTGTACGGACCCGCAAAGGCTTCCAACGCCGGCGGCGTGGCTACCTCCGGTCTGGAGATGAGCCAGAACTCCGAGCGCCTGAGCTGGACCTTCGAAGAGGTCGATGCCAAGCTGAAGGGCATCATGGAGGGCATCTTCCATGCTTCCTACGATGCATCTGTGGCTGCTGGTTCCGAGGGCAACCTGATGGTCGGTGCAAACTGCGCCGGCTTCCTGAAGGTGGCTACCGCCATGATGGCTCAGGGCATCACCTACTAATTTCCATAGCATTTTCAAAGGGCTGCGTCCGATTGGGCGTGGCCCTTTTTGTTTGATGAAAACTCCCCCAGTCACCTCCGGTGACAGCCCCCTCGGGGATGGGGCCTTTGGCAGAACCGGAAACTTTTCTGCACTGCTAAAGCCTCCCTCATTGAGGGAGGTGGATGCGAACGGAGTGAGCAGACGGAAGGAGTTTCTCTGTATAAAGCTCGTCCTTCGGGAGAGCTGGCACGGCGAAAGCCGTGACTGAGAGGGTTCTCCCGCATAAACCTCCTCTTTCCCGCCCATACTCCCGGTATCTTCTGCTGGAAAGGGAGTATCTTATGGACGAACTGATGTTCTGTTTTCAATGTGAACAGGCCGCAAACTGTACCGCCTGCACCGGAAAGGCCGGGGTGTGCGGTAAATCCGCCGACACCGCCGCGGCGCAGGACCGGCTGACCGGCGCGCTCATCACCTATGCCGGTCAGCTCATCGCGGACGGGCGCTCCCCTGCCCCGGAGCAGGCCATGCTGCTGATGCAGGGGCTGTTCACCACCATCACCAATGTCAACTTTGACGCAGGCACGGTGGACGAGCTGACCGGGAAAATCCACGCCGCCTGCCCCGCCGTCACGCCGGACTATGACATGCAGCGGCTGTGGCACGAGCCCGACCCGGACGTGCGCAGCCTGAAAAGCTTCGTGCTGTTCAGCCTGCGGGGCATGGCGGCCTACAACTACCACGCCCGGGTGCTGGGACGCATTGACCCGGAGCTCGACCGCTTTTTCTGCACGGCGCTGGACGCCCTCAGTGCCGAGGGGCTTTCCATGGAGGAGCTGTGGGTGCTGGTGCAGAAGACCGGCGAAGCCAGCTACCGCTGCATGGAACTGCTGGACGCTGCCAACACCGGGGCATTCGGTGACCCGGTGCCCGTGGAAGTGCCGCTGACGATTGAAAAGGGGCCGTTCATCGTGGTTTCCGGCCACGACCTCTATGACATGCAGCAGCTTCTGGAGCAGACAAAAGGCACCGGCATCAACATCTACACCCATTCGGAGATGCTGCCAGCCCACGGCTACCCGGAGCTGAAACAGAAATATCCCCACCTGAAAGGCAACTTCGGCACCGCGTGGCAAAACCAGCAGACCGAGTTCGAGGACATCCCCGCGCCCATCCTGTTCACCACCAATTGCATCATGCCCCTGCGGGAGAGCTACGCCGACCGGGTGTTCACCACGTCAGTGGTGTCTTACCCCGGCATCGTGCACATCGGCGAAGGACGGGACTTCTCCCCTGTCATCCGCCGGGCGCTGGAGCTGGGCGGCTATAAAGAGGACACCCTCGTGCCCGGCATGAACGGCGGTAAAAGCGTTGTTACCGGCTTTGCGCGCAATGCCGTGCTGAGCCACGCGGGGGAGATCGTGCAGGCCGTAAAGGACGGCAGGATCCGGCACTTCTTCCTTGTGGGCGGCTGCGACGGCACCCGGCCCTCCCGCCGGTACTACACCGAATTCGCCAAGCTCACCCCGCAGGACACGGTGATCCTGACGCTGGCCTGCGGCAAGTTCCGCCTGAACGACCTGCCGCTGGGCAATGTGCCCGGCACCGGGCTGCCCCGCATTCTGGATGTGGGCCAGTGCAACGATGCCTACAGCGCCATCCGCATCGCACTGGCTCTGGCGGACGCGTTCGGCTGCGGCGTCAACGACCTGCCGCTCTCGCTGGTGCTGTGCTGGTTTGAGCAGAAAGCCGTGTGCATCCTCATTGCACTGCTGGCGCTGGGCATCCGGAACATCCGGCTGGGCCCCACTCTTCCGGCATTTCTGTCGCCGGGCGTCGTGAAAATGCTGCAGGAAAAATATGGCCTGATGACCGTCACCACGCCGGAAGGCGACCTGAAAGCCATTCTGGAGAAATGAGCTGCAACATCACCGCAACTTACCATTGGCCAAATTGCCCGACAAATTGTATGATATTTTATTCACTCCCACAAAATGTGGTGGAAGGTCTTGCATTTTGACTCCGCTTGTGGATATTTAAAATAGAATTCTGCAGAAAGGGGGCATTGTCATGAAGATCCGAGCGTTTGCGCTCATGCTGATGCTTGGGACACTGCTCTGCCTTGCCCCTTCTGCCGCTGCGCTGGACACCCAGCCGGAAGAGCTGGCTTCTGACGCTTTTGCTGCGGCAGAACCTGCCGATGCCGCCGAAGTGGAGCAGCCCGTCCTGCCGGATGAGACGGCCCCAGCCGATGTTCCCGTGGATATTCCCATTCTTCCGGAAAATCCGCCCACGATGATCAGCTCCACCACGCCGGAAGAGATCGGCTTTGTGTGGGAGGAGAAGGCCATTCCTGAAGAACAGCCGGACGGTGAACCTGTTCCGGATGAAGACGCCGACACTTCTGCCGACATCCTCACAGACGTCACGGTGCCCCATGATTCCGGCACCGTGCCAGCTGACACTTCCAGCACTGCGCCGACAGTGCCCACCCTGCCCCAGACCGGCACGCTCAGCAGCTTTGTGAACGCTGCCATATGCACCGCCGGCGGGCTCCTGATCGCTGCAGGCACCTGGCTCACCCGCCACACAGCCTGATCTTTCACTCAAAAATGTTTCTGCACCTCTGTGCCCTGCCCGGGCATGGAGGTGCTTTTGTTTTCTGAGCCCGCTGCAAGCCGCAGTGCCCCATCACAAGCCCGCAACAGCTTGCAACATTTACGCAACCAATGTGCAACACGAATCTTTCATTTTATTGGTCAATTGTCAAAATCGCCCAGTCTCATTTTATGCATCCATCCAAAAATTCACGTTTAAACATCTTTTCACGCAAAACCTCTTGTCTTACCCCCCCCCCGACGGGTATTATAGTATCAGTAGACCAATGCAACATTTTATACAGTTGCAAGTCACATCCGCCCATGTGTAAGGGGCCCTGTGATCATCAGAAGAAGGAAGGATCAGAGTATGAGAAAAAAACAAATCGTTGCTATGACGCTGGCACTTTCGATGCTCACCAGCTCCGTCGGCGTATGCGGTGCCGCTGCGGCCGAGGCTTCCCCGGATGGCGAAGGTTCCGGCCTTGAAGTCACCATCGTGCCTTTGGGTGACAGCACAGAGGCTTCCGCTTCTTCGGAGAAAACGCAGGATGAAACGCCTGCACAACCGAAAGAGCCGACAGACGAAACTCCTGCGCAGCCGAAAGCGGCCGAAGAAGACACGGACGGCACCCCGGAAGAAACCCCCGAGGGCGGCGAAGAGACCCCTGACGACACTTCTTCTCCCGAAAAGCCCGGCATTGAGCGCCCGGAACAGTCTGACACTGTGGAGACTCTGCCCGGCTCCGCCGAGGACAACGAGGAACACATCAGGGGCGAAGACAAGACCGACACCGACCAGCCGGAGACCCCGGACGACTCCGTGAAGGACGAAGAGACCAAGACGGACGGCGAAACCACTGAAACCTCCGAAGAGGGCGGCAAGACGGAGTCTCCTGAGGCCGGCGACGGCGAAAAAGCCGAAGACCCCGCCAAAGATGCGGAGGACGGCAAGGACGCTGAGACCGAAAAGCCCGCTGAGGACGAGAAGGAACCGGAAGCCAGCGAAGACGACCTGGACTACAGCCTGGCTTATGACCCGGACACCGGCCATTTCAAAATCACCTTCAACATCAAAGAGGATGCTCAGGGCGACCAGACCGTTGAGCTGAGCAAAGTGCAGGAAGTTGTTCAGAAATACGGTGAGGACTGCTTTGAAGAATACTTCCAGACAGAAGGCGGCAATAAATGGCTGGAAGAAGCCAAAATGTGGGCCTCTATGGGAGACGGCGTACAAAAGAAAACCGTCGATTTCAATGGCGCATCTTATACCGTCTATCTCACCTATGACGAAGAAACCGATACTTATTCCCAGCGAGTTGTTCCCACCAATGAGCCCGGCTGCACCACCGTGTTTGATGTTTCGCTGTCCAATGGTTCCAAGCACACCTATGTGTATAAAAACGACAGCTTCACCGTGGCGACCCCGGACATGAAAAATGACGACAAGACCGATGTCATCGGCTTCGATGACCAGGAGCTGCCGAAGGATTACGTCCGTGAAGATCTGCAGCTGGGCTACAGCAAAAATGCTGAAGATGACGGCTGTCTGGAAAAGCTTGTCGATGCTGCGATCGACAAGAATATCCCTGTCACATCAAAGAACTATTACCTCGACAGCGATGGAAACCTGACAAAAGATGTCACCAAGGTCGATCTTCCTGCCGGCACGGAAGTCGTAAAAGTCGGCTACAAATACTATGTGAAAACCGAGGATGGCTACTATTACGGTGGTTCCAGCATTTACAACAGGGGCTTCTCTTCCAGTGATGTTCAGACCACCAAAAACGCAGACGGCACATACACCTACACTCTGAAAAAAGATAAGACGAACGTCCCGACTGCAGCCTACCAAAAGAGCGGCAGCAGCGTTACCGGCGTCAGCTACGAATACAAGTATACCCGCAGCGACGCACTGACTAAGAGCGAGGTTCAGAAAGCTGTCAGCAAGTATCTGTCTGACAACGGCTATGACAGCTATGATGCTTACATCCTTGATTATTACAACCAAAAGGATGGCACACACTATGAACGTGTGGAGGATCTGCTCAAGGACAATTCCGAGGCTTCTGCTTACCTGTACCGCGGCGGCGCAGGCGATCTGAGCACCCGTCTCACCACTTCCCCGGATCAGTTCTACAACAACTTCTACAAGAACATTCTGAGCTTCAAGGTCGGTGACCCCGACAAGGTCGATTCCGAAGCTTCGGGCAATGAAGATCACGGCCACAGCCATGGCAGCTGGGCTTCGGACGGGACCCAGGAGACCATTGGCGACTACATGGTCGGCAAACTGAACGAGACCGGTTCCTGGGAAAAAGCAAACGAATACTTCCAGACCCTGCGTCTCTCCGGCATGAGCGATGAAGAAGCCACCTGGGCGGCTTTCGCCATGGCGACCAACATCGACTTTAAAAACGCCGGCAACGACTACCAGAACACCGCATGGAGCTGGTATGCTTCCATGGTGCTGCATCAGACCGACGGCACCCTTGAGCTGACCAAGACCGACAAGGACGGCAGCATCATCGGCGACGATGAGGGCGAAGGCCAGACCAGCTTCTACCTGTGGAAGTATGAGACCGAGACCGATGATGAGGGCAACGAGACCGAAGTGCCCATGTACTGCACTTATGTGGAGCCCACCTATTCCACGAACGATGACGGTGAGCAGGTGCTGGAAAAAGACGGCTTCTACTGCTGGGTCAAGTACGATCCCGATGCAGACAAGATGACCTACACCATCACCACCACCAACGGTTCGCTGAACATTGATTATGTCCTGCTGGAGAATGTGGTGTACTACCTGCAGGAGGCCGTGGCCCCGGAAGGCTACGACGCTGACCCCAACATCTATGTGATCTGCGACCGCGACACCTACGACAAGCTGGCCGAGTCCGGTGAGTTCGACAATGTGGAGAACCCTGCGGAAGGCACTTCCGGCCCTGTGGCCGGTTGGCTTGGCTCCATCAAGGGTGGCGAGACCCTGACCATCAACTTTGTCAACACGGCAACTGCACCCACCCCCGATCCTGATCCCGACCCGGTTCCGCCTCCGGTGGTTCCTCCTGTCGATCCTGTTGGCCCTGTGAGCCCCGACGTCCCCGTTGACCCGGAGAACCCGGTCGTGCCCCCTGTGCAGGACGCCACTCCGGACGCAGAAGCTCCGGTGCTGCCCGAGAACCCTGCCAACCCCGCTGTGCAGGATGCCCGTGCTGATGTTCTGCCTCAGACCGGCACCACCTCCTGGATGGCTGGTGTGCTGATGAGCCTCGGCTCCATGCTGATGGCCTGCGGATGGTTCTTCACCCGCAAACAGCACGCTCCCAAGCACTGAATACCCAGCCGCCCGAAAAGTCACACCAATGCTTGATGACCGCCGCATCCCCTGCCCCGCAAAGGCAGCCGGATGCGGCGGCTTTTGTTTTCCATCTGCGGACGATTTTGCCAGTTGGCGGCGTTTCGCACAAGAAGCGGTGGAAAGCTGCTGTTATATTTGGTGCAGCTGTCACTTGAAGATTTTTCAGGGGCCGGTATAATAATAAGTACCGGAACAAAGGCGTTCTGCAAGGGTATTCTATGCCCTTGCGGGGCGCTTTTTCTTTTTGTCGCAAAATGCGGAGGGTGCCGCATCCGGTGAGGATTTGATTCAAAAGGATGGGAAAGTCTATGGAAAACTTTACAGAGCAGAAAAACACCCTTGGTCTGTACGATCCACAGTTTGAGCACGACGCCTGCGGCATCGGCGCTGTGGTGGACATCAAGGGCCGCAAGAGCCACCAGACCGTGGACGACGCGCTGGCCATCGTGGAACGGCTGGAGCACCGCGCCGGCAAGGACGCTGAGGGCAAGACCGGCGACGGCGTGGGCATCATGCTGCAGATCAGCCACAAGTTCTTCTCCAAGGTGGCCGAAGAGATGAACATCCGTCTCGGCAACGAGCGCGAATACGGCGTGGGCATGTTCTTCTTCCCCCAGAACGAGCACATGCGCGCGCAGGCCATGAAGCTGTTCGAGGTGGTCACCCGCAAAGAGGGCCTTGAGTTTCTGGCATGGCGCAAGGTGCCCGTGAACCCCGACGCCGTGGGCCAGAAGGCCCGCGACTGCATGCCCGCCATCTGGCAGTGCTTCATCAAAAAGCCTGCCAAGGTGAGCAAGGGCATCGACTTCGACCGCAAGCTTTACATCGTGCGCCGCGTGTTTGAGCAGGCCAGCAACGGCACCTATGTGCCCAGCCTGTCCAGCCGCACCATCGTCTACAAAGGCATGTTCCTGGTGCACGACCTGCGCCTGTTCTACACTGATCTGCAGGACCCGGATTATGAGTCTGCTATCGGCATGGTGCACAGCCGCTTCTCCACCAACACCAACCCCAGCTGGATGCGCGCCCACCCCAACCGCTTCATCCTGCACAACGGCGAGATCAACACCATCAAGGGCAACACGGACGCCATGCTGGCCCGTGAGGAGAGCATTTCCAGCCCCATCATGCAGGATGACATGAACAAGATCCTGCCCATCATCAACACTTCCGGCTCCGACTCCGCCATGCTGGACAACGCCCTGGAGTTCATGGTGATGAACGGCATGGATCTTCCGCTGGCCGTGATGATCACCATCCCCGAGCCGTGGGAGAACAACAAGAACATCAGCCAGAAAAAGCGCGACTTCTACCAGTATTACGCCACCATGCTGGAGCCCTGGGACGGCCCCGCCGCCATCCTGTTCTCGGACGGCGACGTAATGGGCGCTGTGCTGGACCGTAACGGTCTGCGTCCCAGCCGCTATTACATCACCAAGGACGGCCGCATGATCCTTTCTTCTGAGGTGGGCGTGCTGGAATGCGAGCCCGAGAACATCCTCGTGAAAGACCGCCTGCGCCCCGGCAAAATGCTGCTGGTGGACACCGTCAAGGGCGAAGTGGTGGACGACGAAAAGCTGAAAGAGTTCTACGCCAGCCGCGAGCCTTACGGTGAGTGGATCGACCGGAACCTCGTTCAGCTTTCCAAGCTGAAGATCCCCAACGTGAAGGTGCCCAGCTACACCGGCGACCAGCTCACCCGCCTGCAGAAGGTGTTCGGCTACAAGTATGAGGACGTGAACACCCAGATTTTGGCCATGGCCCGGGCAGGCGCAGAGCCTTCCGGCGCAATGGGCACTGACACCCCCCTCGCCGTGCTGAGCAACCAGCATCCCCCGCTGTTCAACTACTTCAAGCAGCGCTTCGCACAGGTCACCAACCCGCCCATCGATGCCATCCGCGAAAAGGTGGTCACCTCCACCAGCGTGTACATCGGCGCACACGGCAACCTGCTGGAGGACAAGCCTGAGAACTGCAAAGTGCTCAAGGTGCACAACCCCATCCTCACCAGCACCGACCTGCTGAAGATCAAATACATGAACGTGCCCGGCTTCAAGGTCGCCACGGTGTCCATCAACTACTACAAGAACACCAGCCTGGAAAAGGCCATCGACCGTGTGTTCCTGGAAGTGGACCGTGCCTACAAAGAGGGCGCGAACATCATCATCCTGTCTGACCGCGACGTGGATGAATACCATGTGACCATCCCCAGCCTGCTGGCTGTGTCCGCTGTGTCTCAGTACCTCATCCGCACCAAGAAGAGCACCGCGCTGGCCCTCATCCTCGAGAGCGCAGAGCCCCGCGAGGTGCACCACTTCGCCACCCTGCTGGGCTACGGTGCCTGCGCCATCAACCCCTATCTGGCACATGAGACCATCGGCCAGCTGATTGACGAAGGCTTGCTGGACAAGGACTACTACGCAGCCGTGGAGGACTACGACAACGCGATCCTCAACGGCATCGTGAAGATCGCGTCCAAGATGGGCATCTCCACCATCCAGAGCTACCAGAGCAGCCAGATCTTCGAGGCTGTGGGCATCTCCAAGGACGTCATTGACAAATACTTCACCGGCACCGTGAGCCGTGTGGGCGGCATCAGCCTTGAGGACATTCAGGCCGACGTGGAAGCCCAGCACAACGCAGCTTTCGACCCGCTGGGTCTGGACATCAACATGGAGCTGGCCGACGGCGGCGCACACAAGTTCCGCAGCGGCAAGGAAGAACACCTGTTCAACCCCCAGACCATCCATCTGTTCCAGAAGGCCTGCTTTACCAACGACTACGGCGCTTTCAAGCAGTTCACCAATGCGGTGGACAACATGGGCACCGACGGCGTGCATCTGCGCAGCCTGCTGGACTTCAACTATGACCCCGACGGCGGCATTCCGCTGGAAGAGGTGGAGCCCGTCAGCTCCATCGTCAAGCGGTTCAAGGGCGCGGCCATGAGCTACGGCGCCCTGAGCAGCGAAGCCCATGAGACCATCGCCATTGCCCTGAACCGTCTGGGCGGACGCAGCAACACCGGCGAGGGCGGCGAGCCCGAAGAGCGCTATCACAGCGAGAGCAATTCCAAGATCAAGCAGGTGGCTTCTGCCCGCTTCGGCGTGACCAGCAAGTATCTGGTGAGCGCTGAAGAGATCCAGATCAAGCTGGCACAGGGCGCAAAGCCCGGCGAGGGCGGCAACCTGCCCGGCGCAAAGGTGTATCCGTGGATCGCAAAGACCCGCCACAGCACCACCGGTGTGGGCCTGATCTCTCCCCCGCCGCACCACGATATCTACTCCATCGAGGATCTTGCCGAGCTGATCTATGACCTGAAGAACGCCAACCGCAGCGCCAACATCAACGTCAAGCTGGTCAGTGAGGCCGGTGTCGGCACCATTGCCGCCGGTGTTGCCAAGGGCGGCGCACAGGTCATTCTGGTGTCCGGCTACGACGGCGGCACCGGTGCAGCCCCCCGCACCTCCATCAAAAATGCGGGCCTGCCCTGGGAGCTTGGCATCGCTGAGACCCACCAGACCCTGATCCTCAACGGCCTGCGCACCCGCGTGCGCATCGAGAGTGATTCCAAGCTGCTCTCCGGCCGCGACGTCGCCATCAGCTGCATGCTGGGCGCTGAGGAATTCGGCTTCGGCACCACCCTGCTGATGGCCGAGGGCTGCGTCATGATGCGCGTGTGCAACCTCGACACCTGCCCCATGGGCATCTGCACCCAGAACCCCGAGCTGCGCAAGAACTTCAAGGGCAAGCCCGAGTATATCATCAACTACCTGACCTTCGTGGCCGAAGAGCTGCGCGAGTACATGGCAAAGCTGGGCGTACGCACCATCGATGAGTTGGTGGGCCGCACCGACCTGCTCAAGGTCAAGGCCGCTGCCCCCGGCAGCCGTGCTTCCAAGATGAATCTCGACTGCATCCTGCACAACCCGGCCATTGAGAACAGCAATGTCCACTTCGTGAAAGAGGACACCTACGACTTCCATCTGGAAAACACCCTCGATATGAAGGTGCTGATGAAGAAGTTCAAGCTGAGCAGCAAGAACCCCCAGAGCGTCAATCTGGATGTCTCCAACACCGACCGCGCCTTTGGTGCGATCTTCGGCAGCGAGATCACCCGCAAATACGGCAACAGCCTGCCGGATGACGTTTACACCGCTCACTGCGTGGGCGCAGGCGGCCAGAGCTTCGGCGCGTTCATCCCCAACGGCCTGACCCTCGACCTCGTGGGCGACTGCAACGACTACATGGGCAAGGGCCTGTCTGGCGGCAAGATCGTTGTGCGCCCGCCGCAGGGCATCACCTTCAAGCCTGAGGACAACATCATCACCGGCAACGTGGCCCTGTACGGTGCCACCAGCGGCAAGGCATTCATTTCCGGCGTGGCCGGCGAGCGCTTCTGCGTGCGCAACTCCGGTGCCACCGCCGTTGTGGAGGGCGTGGGCGACCACGGCTGTGAATATATGACCGGCGGCACGGTGGTCGTCCTCGGCCAGACCGGCAAGAACTTTGCAGCCGGCATGACCGGCGGCATCGCCTATGTGCTGGACGAGAACTGGGACTTCTATCAGCGGGTCAACAAGGAGACTGTCAGCTTGGAGCCCGTAGAGCACAAGTATGACGTGGCCACCCTGAAAGAGCTGATCCGCGAGCATGTGGAAGCCACCGGCTCCCCCCGCGGCAAAGAGATCCTTGACAACTTCAGCGAATTCCTGCCCAAGTTCAAGAAAGTTCTGCCTTACGATTACGACCGTATGCTGCGGGTGATCGCATCCGTGGAAGAGCGCGGTCTGGACGGCGAACAGGCCCAGATCGAAGCATTCTACACGGTGCAGAAGAAGAAGTAAGGAGGGGAACATCATGGGCAAGACCACAGGATTTATCGATTATACGCGCAAAACCAGCACGGATGTTCCGCCGCTGGAGCGCATTGAAAACTTCAACGAATTTCACGTCTGGCTCTCCCGCGAGGAGCAGCAGACGCAGGCGGCACGCTGCATGGACTGCGGCGTCCCCTTCTGCCAGGCCGGCATGATGATCGGCGGCATGGCCTCCGGCTGCCCGCTGAACAATCTCATCCCGGAGTGGAACGACCTTGTTTATCACGGCAAGTGGGAGCTGGCCATGCATCGGCTGATGGCCACCAACCGCTTCCCGGAGTTCACCAGCCGGGTGTGCCCCGCCCTGTGCGAAGCAGCCTGCACCTGCGGCGACGTGACCGGCAGCAGCGTGACCGTGCGCGAGAACGAACACGCCATCATCGAGACGGCCTACTCGAAAGGCTGGCTCCACGCCGCTCCCCCTCCGGCCCGCACCGGCAAGAGCGTTGCTGTGGTGGGCAGCGGCCCGTCCGGCCTGTCGGTGGCCGAGTATCTGAACAAGCGCGGCCATGCCGTGACCGTGTTCGAGCGGGCTGACCGCGTGGGCGGCCTGCTGATGTACGGCATCCCCAACATGAAGCTGGACAAATCCGTCATCGAGCGCCGCATCAAGATCATGCAGGCCGAGGGCGTGGAGTTCCGCACCAACATGGATGTGGGCGGGGCTGTCGCTGCCGAAGAGCTGCTGAACGGCTACGATGCCGTGGTGCTCTGCTGCGGTGCCAAGAAGGCCCGCGACCTGAATGTGCCCGGCCGCGACGCAAACGGCGTGCATTTCGCCGTGGACTATCTGACCAGCGTGACCAAGAGCCTGCTGGATTCCAAGTTCACCGACGGCAAGGCCATCGATGCCAAGGGCAAAAACGTTCTGGTCATCGGCGGCGGCGACACCGGCAACGACTGCCAGGGCACGGCCCTGCGTCAGGGCTGCACCGACCTGGTGGCTCTGGAAATGATGCCCCAGCCGCCCAAGGAGCGCGCCGCTTCCAACCCGTGGCCGGAGTGGCCCCGTGTGCTGAAAGTGGACTACGGCCAGACCGAGTGCCTTGCCAAGTTCGGCAAGGACCCCCGCGTCTACCAGACCACCGTCAAGGAGTTCCTGAAGGACGACGCCGGAAACCTGACCGGCGCTGTCATCAGCTACCTGAAGCCGGAGCGGAACCCCGAGACCGGCCGCACCAGCATGGTGCCCACCGGCGAAGAATTCACCTATGACTGCCAGCTGGCGTTCATCGCCGCAGGCTTTGTCGGCTGCGAAAACTATGTGGCCGATGCATTCGGCGTGGAGCTGACTCCGCGCGGCAACGTGGCCGACCATGGCTTCAAGACCAACGTGGAAAAGGTGTTCGTCTGCGGCGACATGCGCCGCGGCCAGAGCCTTGTGGTCTGGGGCCTGCGTGAGGGCCGCGACTGCGCCGCCGAGGTTGACCGCTACCTGATGGGCTACACCAACCTCTAAACTAAGCCATTCTCTTTCCTATCCTAAACAAGCAGAAGCGGGAGCCTGAAAAGACTCCCGCTTCTGCTTTATTTTTGAAACTCCTTCCGTCTTTGCTTCGCAAAGCCACCTCCCTCAGTGAGGGGAGGCTTTACCATGCGGTCAGGCTCCCTCCTCGAGGGGGCTGTCTGCGCAGCAGACTGGGGGAGTTAGTCCGTATCATACTCAATACCGCCGTCGGTGGTGGGCGTTTCGGGCGTCTCCGGCTCGGTGGTGGGCTCTGTGGCGGAAGGTTCCTCCGGCGGGGTGGTGATCTGCACACTGGGGTCTGCCGCAATATACACCGTGATGACTGTGCCCACAGCCACCCGGGTGCCCGGCTCTTCGCTGGCACGCACCACACAGCCCGCTGCATAGGAGCCGTCGTTCACCACCATGAAACAGCTGGCAATGAGCCCGCGGGCTTCCAGCTCCTTCACGGCGCTGTCCTGCGTGAAGCCAACAAGGTTCGGCATTTCCACAGTCTGGGGGCCTTTGCTGACCACAAGACGGATGGTCTCCCCTGCCTTGAGCACCGTGTCGGCCTCCGGCTCCTGCTGGATGATCTGGCCCAGCGGGGCAGTGTCGCTGTATTCCTCGGTGACATAGAACAGATACATGCCGGTGTATTCCCGGTTGTTCTGCACCTGAGCGTAGTCCATGCCGACAAAATCCGGCACCACGTTCTGCGGCTCCATCACTTCGCTGCTGGCCGGCTCGGAGGCAGGCTCCGAAGACGCGGCGGGCTTTCGGTTCTGGCTCATGACGCCCCACAGGGTGAGCAGGATGAGGATGGCCAGCAAAATCAGGATCGCCGCCAGAAGAGCTTTCAGGCTCAGCAGATGCTTGTGTTCCGCCTCCGCCGGGGCAGGCTGCACCGCTGTTTCCGGCTTCATGGTGCGGGTGAGCTCGGCGGTGTATTCCTTTGACGACAGAGCCTGATACAGCTGCGGCACCGTCTGGATGCGTTCCATCGGGCGCAGACGCAGGCCCAGCTGCAGCACCTGCGAGACATAGCCCGGCACAGCGCTGTTCACGGTTTTTGCCCGTGGGTTGGAATCCGCCACCACACGCTGGGCGGCAGGCACCGGAGCCTGCCCGCACACCATGCGGTAGAACACCGCCGCAAGGCTGTATTCGTCGGTGTAGCGGCCTTCAAATTCAGCCGTGGAATACTGTTCCGGGGCCGAATAGCCCTCATAGAGCTGTTCGTGCAGGCCGCTGCCCGCTGTGCGCAGGCCCACCGTGGCGTAACCCGCCAGACGGCACCAGCCATTTTCCATCACCCGGATGTTTTCCGGGCAGATGCCCCGGTGCACCAGACCGATCTTGTGCATCGCCGCCACACCCTCGAACACCGGCTGCAGCATGGCGCAGGCGTCCTCCGGGCGGAGAGGGTCGGGGTGATCCTCCAGCCACTGATCCAACGGCACGCCGCCGGGGTTCTCCATGACAGCATAGACCGTGTTGTTGGCTTCCACCACATCCAGCACCGCTTCCAGACCATTGGCCGGGGTGATGCGCTGGATGGAGCGGTAAAGATCCGAAAAGTCCATGCGGGTGGTCTTGAACAGCACTTCGCTGCCCTGCTTCGGGCGCAGGGTGCTGCTTTCGTCGGTGCGCTCTGCGGCCAGCGTGACTGGCAGATATTCCTTGATGGTCACCCGGAAGCCGCCCAGGTTTTCCACACCCCGGTACAGGATGCCTTCGCCGTCGAGGCTGAGCATCTCACCCACCGTATAGCGCCCGGCCAGCACCGTGCCCACCGGCAGGCTGCCGCCGGGGTTGCGCCCCACAAACACCTTGCCGCAGTGGGGGCAGCTCTGCGCCGCCGGTGTCAGCGGCTGCATGCAGTAGGGACACAGACGTGTTTGCTCCATAGTCTCTTTTTCCTCTTAGATAAGTGATTTTTACCGTATAACTCCTTCAGTCTCGCATCCGCTCGACAGCTCCCTCACGGAGGGAGCCTCTGGCGAAGAGATAAAGTTTCTGGTTTTGCCAAAGCCTCCCTCGATGAGAAAGACTTCCCCCGGCCGGGAAAGATTCACCCCGGCGCGGGGAGAAATGTCACCGCAGGTGACAAAGTGGGGAACAGATGTCACGTAAGTGACAAAAGAGGGAACCGTGGCATCGCGCAGCGATGACGGAAGGAGTTCGTTACACCGTTTTACGGCGCAGCAGGCTCATGGGCGGCAGCTCCGGCGTGGGGATGGTGTACTTTTCCATGGCGTGAGGGGTGCTCTCCATGGCTTCACCGGCTTCGTTTTTGATCCATTCCGGGGTCAGCTGGATGCTGCGGCCATCCGGGCAGAGGGCTTCGAGTGTGTCGCCAATGCTCCACTTGCCCCGCTGCTGGCAGGACGCGATGCCGTTTTCCCAGCTGTCCACGGTGCCCACGAACTCCCATTCGCGGATGTAAGCAGCGCTGTCGGTGGCTTGCTTTGCCTGTTCGCGGCCAAAGTAGAAGCCCGGCGAATAGTGGCGGTGGCTGGTGCGGGTGAGTTCCTCGTAAACCTCTGCGGGGAGCTCGAAGTTATCGTTGAGGGGGTCGGCCAGATAGGCGTCCAGAGCCTTGCGGTAGGCTGCGGTGACGCTGGCGACATAATAGAAGGTCTTAGCGCGACCCTCGATCTTCAGGCTGTCCACGCCTGCCTTGCAGATCAGGTCGATGAAAGGCGCCGTGCACATATCGTTGGCGTTGAGGATGTAGCTGCCGTTCTCGTTTTCTCCGATCTCGTACAGCTGGCCCGGGCGGGTCTCCTCGCTGAGGTAGTATTTCCAGCGGCAAGGCTGGGCGCACTGGCCCCGGTTGGCGTCGCGGCCTGCCATGTAGTTGGACAGCAGGCACCGGCCCGACACGCTCATGCACATGGCACCGTGCACAAAAGCTTCGATCTCCAGCTCCGGCGGAGTCTTATCGCGCAGGACGGCGATGTCCTGCAGGGTCATCTCACGGGCCAGCACCACACGCTTTGCGCCCATGTTGTAGGCTGCGCGGGCAGCGGCCCAGTTGGTGATGCCGGTCTGGGTGGACATGTGGACATCGATATCCGGGGCAAAAGTCTTGCAGGCGTCCAGCACGCCCAGATCCGCCACGATGAAGGCATCCACACCGGCCTTGGCCGCTTCCTTGATGGCGTCAGGCAGACGGTCGGCTTCCTCATTGGTGGGCAGGGTGTTCATGGTCAGGTAGACCTTGCGGCCGCGGGCGTGGGCGTAGATGACGCCCTCCGCCAGCTGTTCCGGCGTGAAGTTGGCCGGGGCAGAGCGCATGCCGAACTCCGGCAGGCCGCAGTAAACGGCATCGGCACCGTAGTTGATGGCATAGCGCAGGCGTTCCAGATCGCCCGCCGGGGCGAGCAGTTCCGGGATTTGCAGCATATTCAAATTCCTCTCTTTTTCATAAATAACGAGTTTTTGCTTTTTTCGGGAAGTTTTTCTTCTCAGGTCTTGGCGGCTCGCCCTCTCAGTCTCGCGCTGCTCGACAGCTCTCCCAGAGGGAGAGCCAAGAACGTGGCGGTCAGGCTCTTGCCTCTCCCCTTGACAGACTTCCCCCGGCCGGGAAAGATTCTCCCCGCGCCGGGGAGAAATGTCGCCGCAGGCGACAAAGTGGGGAGCAGATGTCGCGTAAGCGACAGAAAGGGGAGCAAGGTGGCATCGCGCCAGCGATGACGGAGAGGGCGAGGACGCCAACGGGTAAGATGCATCTGCCGGAAAGCAGACGGAACGCATAAATGCGTTTCCTACCGGGTCAGCGAAGCCGGGAATCTTACCCCTTTACACTTTTATTCACTTCTGCTGCCTTCTGGCAGTTGGCGTTGTGTTCGCTGAGGGTGCGGGCATAGTAATAATTGCCCTTCAGGTCGGTGACAAAGAAATAAGCGTCTTTTGCTTCCTCGTCGGGCTGAGGGTCCAGCGCTGCTTCGATGGCAGCAAGGCCGGGGTTGGAGATGGGGCCGGCGGGCAGGCCGGTGCAGCTGTAGGTATCATACGCAGCCACGATGTTTTCCGGAATGTTATCCCAGCCGCCGTAGTAGGGCGCGACCCAGTTCCAGAGGTAATTGTTGTCGGCGTCACTCTGGATATAGCTGGAGGTGTTGCTCTGCAGGCGGGGGTAAGGCGAACCCTCAGCCAGACGGTTGCGGAACACCTGCGCCACATTGGAGTCCTGGCTGTTGCCGGCTTCCTCCTGCACGAAGGACGCCAGCGTGATGAGCTCCGGCAGAGTCATGCCCTGCTGTTCCAGCTCGGCGTACATCTCATCCGTGATCTGGGCGTCGAACTGAGCGTAGAAGGTGGCCACATAGTTGTGCACCGTGTCGTCCTTCAAAAACTCGTAGGTCTCCGGGAAGAGATAGCCCTCGCTCTTCATGAAGCGATCCGGGGCGTCGACATCGTCCGGCACATACTGCCAGAACTTATACTCGCTGAAATCGCCCTCGTTGGCTTCCTTCAAAAAGTCCTCGGCGCTGCACAGCCCGGCAGCTTCCATTTTCTGGGCAATGGCAATGGCCGTGGTGCCCTCGGGGATGGTGACCCGGACTGTCTCCGCCTTGGCATATTCGGACAGGCTCTCAATCAGCGCATCGTAGGAGCTGCCGGGGGTCAGCTCGAAGTCGCCGTACTGCAGCTTCGCGGCTGCGCCCTGCTGCTTGACGTACCAGCGGAAAAGCTGGGGTGAGCGGATGACCCCAGCGCTTTTCAGCTTCTGTGCGATCACGGCCACGCCGCTGCCCTGCTGGATGCTCACCGTGACCGGCTCCGCGGCCTTGCCGCTGCCGTTGATCTCACGGCGGACAAACAGCAGCGCCGCCCCTGCCGCCAGCGCCAGCAGAACGACCAGCACCAGCAAGACCTTCCATACACCGCCCTTTTTCCGGGCAGCATGCTTTTTTTCGTGTGCCATACGCACCTTCCTTTAGCTTTCTCAGTTTTCCATCATCAGGCGCATATAGCTCTCACTGACGTCAAACGGCTCAGAGTCAAAACGGATCATGCCGTAGTCCTGCCGGGTGCCCTCGCCTAGGAACAGCGGCTGGGCTGCGCCCACCGTGATGACCGCCTTTTCCACAATGACTTCCTTCTCTCGGGCGGCTTCCATCAGCACTTCGGCGGCACGATCGCTGTCGGCCTGCATCTCCACAAAATAAAGGGTGTCTTCCTCGCGGAAATAGACGCCGTAGCCATGGTCGCTGGAAACAATGGTGGCACCTGCGGAGTAAAGGTCGCCCAGCACAACCGCCATGCGCTCCGGGCTCAGCTGCACCGTGTCCGGCCAGAAGCGCTCCCGCAGCTCGCAGAGCTTTTTCGCCGTAACAGAGTCAAATTCTGCCTGACTCCACAGGTTGCGCTCCACCTCGCGGGGCAGGCACCGCAGCGGGAACGCCCAGCTGAAGCCCTTGTCCTGCAAAAGCGCGGCCTGCTCCGGGCCGGACGGCACCGTGACCGTGAAGCCTGCACCCCTCAGTTTCTGCTGGGCACACAGGTAGTCCAGCAGCCCGGCAAGGATCAGGCTTCCTTCACCGCACAGGCCGTAAAGGTAGCTGCCCGTGCGGCCCTGCAGCGTCACTGGAACTGCCAGCGCCACAGCGGCGATCTCGTCGTTTTCCTCGGCGACGTAGACATTCTGTTCGCCTGCAAACTGCTCAATGGCTTTTGCGGCGAATTCTTCGGATTGTTTCCGCTGGCTCTGCCACAAGGCCAGCACGGCCGGTTTGTCACCCGGCTGCATCAAACGATACATCTGTCAGGATGCCCCCTCTTATCGAATTTTATGTTGGTAGCCAGACTGCAGGCAGGGTCATGCGCTGGGAGTTTCTCCAAGGACTTCCGGGAGGTGGGGCCCCGGCGCGAAGCGTTGGGGCGGGACAGGTGTCCTGCAACAGCGACGACCGCCGCCAGTGGCGGAAACAGGGAGTCGTTGTTGGGGCAGCGGCCAGCAAGACGCAAACGCAAGTGAAGCGGATGCTGGGTACCGCAACCCGTCGCTGTCCGCGGAGAAAGCTCCCGGCGCATGACCCTGATTGCTCACGGTCTTTCCAGCTGTTTCATCACAATGTCCTGCACCTCAGTCTGGATCTCCTCAATGCTGCGCATGGTGTCCCCGCTGGTGCAGTGCACGGTGGCCCAGCCCAGATGTGCCGCACAGTATTCGGCGGCGGCACGGCTGCGGGCCAGATACTCCGTGTCCTTTTCGTGGACGTCCTTTTTGCTCTCGTCGCCGTGGTAGCGGGCGGTCATGAGCTTCTGGCTCACGGCGGGGTCCACCTGCAGATAAATGACCGCATCTGGTGCGGGCAGGCCCAGAAGATGGAACTCATAGTCAAACAGCCAGCCGAGAAAGCTCTCCCACTGCTCCGGCGGGAGTTTGGAGCACTGGTGCACCGCGTTGGACGTGGTGTAGCGGTCAGCAATGACGATGCCGCCCTCTTCGTAAAAGCTGCCCCAGTCCTTTTTGTAACTGGCATAGCGGTCCACCGAGAAAAAGCTGGAGGCCGCATAGGCGTTTACATCGTCCGGATGCAGGCCGAACTGCCCGGCCAAGTACATCTTAACAAGGGCGCTGGAGTCGCTTTCGTAGTTCGGGAAGGTGATCTCCCGCACAGAGCGGCCCTGCTCCTTCAAATGTGCCGCCAGCAGCTTTGCCTGCGTGGCCTTGCCGCTGCCGTCCAAGCCCTCAATGACGATCAACTTTCCCTTGCTCATGCCTGCGCCCCCTCCTCTTTTTTGATGGCGGCGTATTTTGCACGCACCTCGGCAGTTTTGCCGCAGCACATCCTGCCCTCCGGGCAGGGGCCGGACACGCAGGCCGGGCCGGCCTTAGCGAAGATATGGGGTGCCACCGGATACACCAGCTCAAACATCTTTTCAGCCAGCTCCCGGATCTCCCACTGAGCGCGGCTGCAGCAACGCAAATGGAAGAAGTTCTGCAGGCTGCGGGCGTTCATGGTGACCACCATTTTGGTCTCACAGGCGTTGGGCAGCACGAAACGGGCATCCTCATTGGCCTGCTTGCTGGCCTTGGCGCGGGCCTGCTTTTCGGGCAGGCCTTCGGCCATCAGGCGGGCGGTGTGGCCCTCTTCCAGCTTGTGGGCGAGGTCGAGGTAGCGCCTGGCGTCCTCTTCCATGCTGGCGAGGAAGGCTTCCTTCGCTTCCGGGATGGCCTCGATCTCGGGCGGCACCACATAACGGAAGTCGTCCAGACGCACATAGCGCTGGCTCTGGACGCTGAACGATGCGATGCGGTGACGGGTGATCTGAGCCAGCAGCGTGCGGCTGACACCCTCAATGCCAAAGGTGAAGCTGGCGTGCTCGATGGGGCTGGCGTGGCCGAGGTCGCTGAGCATGGTCAGGAATTTTGCGGTCTTTTCCTCGTCCAGCCCATCCAGCAGGTCGGTGATGTGGGCGTCGGAATAGCACAGCTTCGCCGCTGCAGCCACCACCTTTTCCGGTTCCGGGGTATGGGCGATCAATCGAACGGTCATCATGTTGTGTCATTCCTCCGTAATCTTGGTCAGCGGGGCGAAGTTCGCCATGGTCTTTTTGATGCCGACCTTTTCAAAGTTGATCTCAACGATCTGGTCTCCGGCGGCGGGCTTCACGGCCACCACCTGGCCGCGGCCGAACACCTTGTGCTCCACGATGTCGCCGGGCTCATAGTGCTTGGGGCCGGTGGAAACGGGCTTTTGGGCTGTCGGCGTGCCTGTAAAGGATATTTGCTTTGCAGGTTTTTTCGACGCTGCATCGCTGGAATATCCAGAGCCATAGCCTGCGCCGTACCCAGTGCTGCCGCTGCGGCCATAGCCGGAGCCGTAGCCGCCGGAGCTCTGCCCCCGGTTCGCGTAGGCCGAGCCGAAGCCTCCCCGCTCCCCTGCGTTGTACTCGCGGTTCAGGTATCCACTGCGGTTGCTGTAGCCCGAACCGTAGCCGGAGCCATACCCGCCGCCGTAACTGCTGCGGCCCCAGCCGGACGGCCCGGAGTAACCCGATGCACCGCCGGGCACGGTGTCGCTGTAACTGTCGCCCCAGCCGCCCATGCGGGAGCGCTGTTCCAGCACCGGGCTGCGGGTCTCTTCAATGTATTCGGGCTCGATCTCCCGCAGGAAGCGGCTGGGCTCATTGCGCTGCGTGCGGCCATAGAGCATCCGGGAAACGCTGTTGGAGATGTAGAGTTCTTTTTTTGCGCGGGTGATGCCTACATAGGCAAGGCGGCGTTCCTCTTCGAGGTCGGCTTCGGAATACTTGCTCATCTCGCTGGGGAACACTCCCTCTTCCATGCCAATGAGGAACACATAAGGGAACTCCAATCCCTTGGCGGAGTGAATGGTCATGAGCACCACCTGATCCGCACTCTCGTTATAGCTGTCGATGTCGCTGATGAGGGCGATGTCCTCCAGATAACCTTCCAGGGTAGCTTCCTCGCCATGCTGGTCGCAGTAGTTTTTCACGTTGTTGACCAACTGGCCAAGGTTCTGCAGACGGTCAGCGGCATCCTCGTGTCCCTTGGCGGCGTCGGCTTCCAGCATGGCCTTGTAGCCGGTCAGCTCGATCACATCCGACGCGAATTCATCCAGCGTGTGGGTCTCAAGCGAATCCTGCAGGCGCTGGTAGATCTGCCAGAATTTCAGCAGCGGCATCACCGCGCGGCTGAGCTTGGCGTACTGGTCGGCGTGGCTGATGATGTCCAGCATACTGGTGCCCTGCTGGCTGGCAAGATCTGCAATGACCTCCACTGTGGTGTTGCCGATCTTGCGGGCAGGCTCGTTGATGATGCGGCGCAGACGCACATCATCCCGGGGATTGGCCACGATGGACATATACGAATGGATGTCCTTGACCTCTTTGCGGTCGTTGAAGCGCTGACCGCCCACGATCTTGTGGGGGATGCCCGCGCGGGTGAAATAACTTTCGATGGGGGCTGACTGAGCGTTCATGCGGTAGAGAATGGCATGATCGGCCAGATGTCCGCCTTCTTTCAGGTGCTCACCAATGACGTCCGCAATGTGGCTGGCCTCGTCCTGCTCGTTCTCGGCAGTATACACCTGCACTTTATCACCCTCGCCGTTGCTGGTCCACAGGGTCTTACCCTTGCGCTCGGTGTTGTGCTGAATGACGCAGTTGGCGGCGTTGAGGATGTTGGAGGTGGAGCGGTAGTTCTGCTCCAGACGGATAGTTTTGGTGCCTTTATAGATACGCTCGAAGTTGAGGATGTTCTCAATGGTAGCGCCGCGGAACCGGTAGATGCTCTGGTCATCGTCACCCACGACACAGATGTTTTTTTCCGGGCCGGTGAGCAGGCTGACCAGCCGGAACTGTGCCACACTGGTGTCCTGATATTCGTCCACCAGCAGATAACGGTATTTGTTCTGGTAAAACTCCCGCACGTCCTCGTGCTCCGCCAGCAGCTGCACCGTCTGGTAAATGAGGTCGTCGAAATCAAATGCTCCGGCTTCCTTCAGGCGCTTTTCGTAAGCCGCATAGATGCGTGCAGTCAAGGCACCTTTGGTGTCCTTGGCAGGGTTTGAAAGTGCCTGTTCCGGGCTGACCAGCTGGTCTTTCCAGCGGCTCATCTGATTGATGGCTGCCTTGACGGGCAGGAACTTGTCATCCACGTTCAGGTCTTTATAAACCGCCTTCATCACGCGCTGAGAGTCGTCGGTGTCGTAGATGGTAAAGCTGCGGGGATATCCGATCTCCTCTGCCCAGCGGCGCAGGATGCGCACGCAGGCCGAGTGGAAGGTGGACGCAAACACCTCGTCGCCCTCTTCGCCGCCCAGCATCCGGCGCAGACGTTCTTTCAGCTCCCCTGCTGCTTTGTTGGTGAAGGTGATGGCCATCACGTTCCAGCTGCGCACAGCGTTCTGGCGCAGCATCCCGTCCAGCCAGCTGGGGGCGGCGGTGCCGGTCATAATAGCATTGCGCAGGGCCTTGACGTCCTCTTCGGTAACGGGGCGGGGCGTCTGCCTGGAGCCATGGGCCGAGCCGAACCGGATGAGGTTTGCAATGCGGTTGACCAGCACGGTGGTCTTGCCGCTGCCTGCACCGGCGAGAATGAGCAACGGGCCGTCGGTGGTGAACACCGCCTGACGCTGCATATCGTTCAGGCGGCCAAACTGTTTTTCAATATAGGTATCGCGCAGAGAGCAGAATTCCTGCCCGAGATCTGTTGCCATGGTTTCACCTGTTCCTTTATGTTTATACTATCAAAGTACAGTATACCACATTTCAAAAAAGTTGTACATAAAAACAGGTAAGACGATTTAGAATGGCCGCCGCTGTGCTCTGGCCATGTTTAGCGGAAGAAATATTTTAGATAGAGCAATTCCCGGCAGACTGCGGTCTGCCGGGAATTGCATTTTCACGGAAGGGTCGTGAAGGAAAGCGACATGCTGTTGCGTCCGCCTGCGCAGACGCTCCCGCAGGGAGCCAGCGCAGGCAGATGCCGTTGTCCGCGGTGACCTCTCCTGTGAAAAAGTGAATCCGAAAAGTCCGCAGACTTTTCGGATTCACAAAATAAAAATATTATTACCTTAAATATTGTCAGAGCGTCAGCGGAGACAATTCCCAATCGTTCTCCCAAAACAAAAACCGCCCGGCCTGCAAACCACAGGACGGGCGGAAAATGCTTTTCAGGAAATGCTTAGCCGAAGATGTTGATCAGGATACCAGCAGCAACAGCGGAGCCGATAACGCCGGCCACGTTGGGGCCCATGGCGTGCATCAGCAGGAAGTTGGAGGGGTTCTCGCTCTGGCCGACCTTCTGAGAAACGCGGGCAGCCATAGGCACAGCGGAAACGCCTGCGGAACCGATCAGGGGGTTCACCTGACCACCGGTCAGCTTATACATCAGCTTGCCGCACAGAACACCGGCAGCAGTGCCGAAGGAGAATGCGATCAGGCCCAGCACGATGATGAACAGGGTGCGGGTGTTCAGGAAGGTGTTTGCAGAAGTGGTGCAGCCAACAGACAGAGCCAGGAAGATGGTGATGATGTTCATCAGCTCATTGCCGGCGGTCTTCTGGATACGATCCACAACGCCGCACTCCTTCATCAGGTTGCCCAGCATCAGCATGCCGACCAGAACAGCGGCATCCGGCACGATCAGAGAAACCACGATGGTGACCATGATGGGGAAGATGATCTTCTCGGTCTTGGAGACGGTGCGCAGCTGCTTCATCACGACGGTGCGCTCTTTCTTGGTGGTCAGAGCCTTCATGATGGGCGGCTGGATAACAGGCACCAGAGCCATGTAGCTGTACGCTGCAACGGCGATGGAGCCCAGCAGCTCAGGAGCCAGACGGGAGGTGACGAAGATGGCGGTGGGGCCGTCTGCACCACCGATGATGGCGATGGCTGCAGACTGCTTCTGGGTGAAGTCCACCAGGCCGGTAGCGGTCAGCAGGCGGGCACCCATGTAAGTACCGAAGATGCCGAACTGAGCAGCAGCGCCCAGCAGCAGGCTCTTGGGGTTGGAGATCAGCGGTGCGAAATCGGTCATGGTGCCGATGCCCAGGAAGATCAGCGGCGGGTAGATGCCCAGCTTGACGCCCATGTAAAGCATATCAGCCAGACCGCCGTTGTTCAGGATCTCCACCCACATGGGGTGTTCCAGACCGTCACCGACGAAATACTGCATGTGGATGATGCCGCTGCCGGGCAGGTTTGCCAAGATCATGCCGAAAGCCATGGGCAGCAGGATCAGGGGCTCGAACTCCTTGACGATAGCCAGATACAGCAGGAAGCAACCCACGCAGATCATGATCGCGTAGAGGTAGCCGCCCGGCTCACCAAACTGTGCAAAGCCGGAACTTTGGAAAATACCGACCAGAGTATCAATAAACTGTGTCATGCTCTTCCTCCTCTGTTAAAACGGTGCGGTCGTATCATTCACGCCCGCATTGCCCCAGCTGTTCTTGCTGCGGCGCACTGCCCTGAGGGTGTACTTGCCGTTGCCCATGGCGTAGATCGCAGCCATGATGGCGGCGACCACGTCACCGGGGATGCCCTCTTCCACCTGAGGAGCCGGAGCTGCTGCGGCCTGCTGCACGGGGGCAGCGGGCTTTGCGGCGGGAGCCTTGGCGGCTTCCTTAGCGGCCTTCTTCTTTGCCGCCATCGAATCGAAGATCTTGCCTTCCAGCGTGATGATGGTCATCAGCAGGATCAGGATCAAGAAAACCAGTACGATGCCGGTGATGGTAACGACCACGTCAAAACCTAAATCCATGGTTTTTCCTCCTGTTTCTTGGATGACTGCCGGCGATGTATCCATCGTCAACAGAAAATCAATTTGGAAACATTATACCTTATTTTCCCATTTATTTCAACAAAAATGGTCAATTTTTCTTTTTGGCGCTTTGTGATATCACATGGACAAAAGATGCTCAGCGGCGGCCAATGCGCGGTGTAGCGTCCATAAATCCGGTCTCAAGTTTGTCGTTCAGGCCAAGGCTCATTGCAGTGCCCAGTGCCACACAGTTGACAGGATCGGGCGAAACGGTCACTTCCACCTTCAGCTCCTCGCTCAGATACTCGGTCAGGCCGTGCAGCTGTGCGCCGCCGCCGGTGAGCATGACGCCGTTGCGGAAGATGTCGCCTGCCAGCTCAGGCGGGGTCTTTTCCAGCACCTGATGGGCTGCGGTGCCGATCTGCTCGCTGAGCATCATCACCGGCTCATAGAGGTCGTCTGTGGAAACATTCACACGCACGGGCAGGCCGGTGAGCAGGCTGCGGCCCTTGATCTCCATGGTCTCGTGGAAGTCAGTCTTCTGAGGGCAGCATGCAACATTCTTTTTCAGCTCTTCCGCCGTGCGCTGGCCGATGGCCACGCTGTACTTGTTGCGCACATACTTGAGGATCTCTTCGTCATAGTGGTTGCCGGCCACGCGGACGCTGGTGGCCTTGACCTTGCCGCCCAGACTCAGCACGGCGATATCGGTGGTGCCGCCGCCGATATCAATGATCATGCGGCCATCGGGCTGGGTGATGTCGATGCCGGAACCGAGAGCTGCGGCAATGGGCTCGTCGATCAGGTAGACCTGACGGGCACCGGCTGCCACCACAGCCTCTACCACAGCGTCGCTTTCGATGCCGGTGATGGCAGCGGGCACGCAGACAGCCACGCGGGGCTTGACCATGTGGGAGCTGTAGACCTGCTTGACGAAGCGGCAGATCAGCTCGCGGGTCATGGTGTGGTCGCTGATGACGCCATCCTTCAGCGGGAAGATGGCGGAGATGTAGTTGGGGGTGCGGCCCACCATGGCCAGCGCCTTGTCACCGGCTTCCAGCACGGTGTTCTTGCGGGTGTCCATTGCCACAACACTGGGCTGATTGAGCACGACGCCCTTGCCCTCCTGCGCGATGATGATGGTCGTGGTACCAAGATCGATACCGATATCGTTCTGTGCCATAAGATTCTCTGTTCCTTTCTCTTGGGTCCTCTATCGATGGAACGGCCCGATCTCTCAGGCCGGAAATCATACCATTTTACAGTATAGCATAGTTGCCGGAAAAAGTATACCGGTTTTGAGAAGCAACACCTTCAGCGCCCTCACCCTCTCAGGCGCTCCGCGCCAGCTCTCCCAGAGGGAGAGCCAAGAACGCAGCGGTCAGGCTCTTGCAACGCGGTGGAAGTTTCTTTTTCGTAGGGAACGGATTCATCCGTTCCGCCCGTTTCCCGGCAGATCCATTTCACCTGCGGAGCGGATGAATCCGCTCCCTACAAGCCGTTCATGGTAAATTCCTGCGCCGCAGCGCACCTCATTTTGCGAGGCAAAACATCATTGCGCCAGCAGACATCATGCCGAAGGCACATCATTCTCCTGTTTCCGTCTGCTCCGGCGGCAGCTCTGCCTGCAGCAGATGCGCAAGGCCGCTGTAGCGCAGGTTCTGGCGGATGTTGCTCATCATGCGGTTCACCACATCTCTCCGGCCTGCCACGATACAGAGCTTCCGGGCACGGGTGACGCCCGTGTAGAACAGGTTGCGGTAGCAAAGCCGCGGCGGCACCTGCGCCACCGGCAGGATCACCGCCGGGAATTCGCTGCCCTGGCTCTTGTGCACCGTGATGGCGTAGGCGATCTCCAATTCATTGAGGTTTTCCGCCGGGTAGATCAGCCGTTTGTCATCCATGCGCACCACCATGGAACGGTCGCGCATGTTGATGGATTCTACAATGCCGATGTCGCCGTTGTAGGCCCCCACACCCTGCTCCCCGCCGATGCGGTTCCAGACGATCTCATAGTTGTTGCGCACCTGCATCACTTTGTCGCCCACGCGGAACACCCGGGACGCACTCTGCAGCTGAGGTTTGCCCTTCTGCTCCGGGTTGAGCAGGTTCTGCAGCTCCACATTCAGCGCCTGCGTGCCGGTGGGGCCCAGCTTTGTCGGGCAGAGCACCTGAATGTCCCGGATGGGGTCAAAGCCATAGCTGCGGGGCAGGCGCGTGGTCACGAGGTCACACACGAGGCGCTGGGCCGCGTCGCCGTCCGACTCCAGAAAGAAAAAGTCATCCGTTTTGCCGCCTTTTTTCAGCGGTTCGCTGCTGATGATGCGGTGGGCGTTCTCCACGATCAGGCTTTGCGCCGCCTGACGGAAGATCTCGTTCAGGCAGACCGTGGGCACCAGCCCGGAACGGATGATCTCCCCCAGAATGTTGCCCGGCCCCACGCTGGGCAGCTGGTCGGCGTCGCCCACCATGATGATGCGGCAGCTGTAGCGCAGGGCCGCAATGAGGGCCTGAAACAGCTTGACATCCACCATGCTCATCTCGTCCAGAATGACTACGTCGCACTTGAGCAGGTTCTTGTCGTTGTGGATGAAGCTCACCACGCCGCCGGTGTAATCCACTTCCAGCAGGCGGTGGATGGTGCTGGCCTTGCGGCCGGTCAGTTCGCTCAGGCGCTTGGCGGCACGGCCCGTGGGGGCGCACAGCGCCACCCGTTCCGCCTGATTTTCCAGCAGCTGCAGGATGGCATTGACGGTGGTGGTCTTGCCGGTGCCGGGGCCGCCGGTAAGCACCAGACAGTTTTCTGTCATGGCCTTACGGATGGCTTCCTTCTGCAGGGGCGCATAGGCAAAGCCCTGCGTCAGTTCAAGGAACTGGATGTTCTTTTCCAGGCCGTTGGCGGTATTTTTCCCCCGGCGGGTCAGCATGGCCAGACGGGCAGCAATGTCCTCTTCTGCCGCCAGCAGATCCGGCAGATAAATATACGGCGTGCCGTCGAACATCCGCACGGCCAGCTCTTCGGTCCGGATGCAGCTGTCCAGCGCCGCCGCCAGCTTTTCGGGCGGCTGGTGGATGAAGTTGGACGCCGTTTCCAGCAGCTGCGCCCGGGGCAGGCAGGTGTGGCCGTTGCCTGCGTTGTGGCGCAGAGTGCGCAGCAGGGCTGCTTCCAGCCGCTGGGCACAGTCGCCCTCCATGTGGTAATACTGGGCGATGCTGTCCGCATGGCGGAAGTCCAGCTGCAGCGGCTCGCCGCAGAGCAGATAAGGATTGGCCGCGATAGCCTGCATGGCCCCGGGGCCGAAGGTGCGGAACACTTCCATGGCCTTGCGGGGGCTGATCTCAAACTGTGCCAGATAGGCAATGAGCTCCCGCATACCGAACATCCGCTTGAACTCCTGCTGGATGCGGTCGGCCTTGTCCGGCGAAATGCCGGGGATCTCGGTGAGCCGGGCGGGGTCATTGGCGATAACTTCCAGTGCCTCGGCACCAAACTTGTCAATGATCTTGTCCGCCGTTTTGGCCCCGATGTAGGGCAGTGACCGGCTGGCAAGGAAGGCATAGACTGCTTCCAGATCCTTGGGCATGTCAGTCTCGCACTCCTGCGCATGGAACTGGCGGCCGTAGGTGGCGTGGTTTTCATACCGGCCCCGGCAGACTACGCTTTCGCCTGCGTGCAGTTCGCCCACGATACCGCACACCACCGTGATCACACCGCCGCCGGACACCTCGAACACTGTATAGCCGTTGTCCTCATTTTCGTAGATGATGTCCTCCACGGTGCCCTCGATCTGTTCCAGCTGCTGTTCCGGCATGACTCCACCTCCCCTTTTTGCACAATTATAAACAGTATACAACTTTTGGTGGGATTTGTAAATTGATGCGTTACACAAAAAGAGGGAAAGCCCAGCAGACCTTCCCTCTTTGCAGATTGATATTTTACGCTTTTGCCACTTGTTCGTCGTACTCTTTTTCGACGGCCTTTTCCCTGTCCAGCTTTCTGCGCACCACGATGTACGCCGGGATGAGGAAGAAGCAGGCAAAGAACCATGCCACAGGGTTTGCGATGCAGGCCGCAAAGTATCCCCACAGCGGCACGAACCAGAAGCCCACCATGGCGCGGGCCACCATCTCGGCCACACCCGCGAACATGGCAAGGCCGGAGTAGCCGAGGCCCTGAATGGTATAGCGGTAGATGATGAGCACCGCCAGCGGGATATAGAACACGCTGTTCCAGAAAATAAAGCTCTGAGCATTGGCCATGATGGCGGTCTCCTTGGCGTCGAGGAACAGGCCGATGAGGGGCTTGTCCAGCACGCGCAGGATGAGGAAGGACGCCACGCTGTACACGCAGCCGATGCCCAGTGCCGTGTGCACGCCGCGGTCTACACGGCCAAGGTCTTTTGCGCCCATGTTCTGGCTGGCGTAGGTGGTCATGGCGGTGCCGATGCTCTCCAGCGGCACGCTGAGGAACTGCGCCGCCTTGCTGCCCGCAGTCTGTGCAGCCACGATGTCGCTGCCCAGACCATTCACGGCACCCTGCAGCACCACGCTGCCAATGGCGGTGATGCTGCACTGCAGGCCCATGGGGATGCCCATGCTGCAGAGCTTCGCGCAGTGGGCCAGACTGAACCGGCCCTCTTCCCTGCTCCAGCGCAGCTCGCGGTAGTGGCGCAGGATATACCACAGACTGCCCAAGCCAGCCACAGCCTGACTGAACACGGTGGCGAATGCCGCGCCGAACGCCCCCATCTTGAACACGATGATGCACAACAGGTCGAGGCCGATGTTCAGGAAGCTGGCCACCAGCAGAAAGTACAGCGGGCGTTTGCTGTCGCCCAGAGCACGCATGAGGGCGCTGGTGACATTATAAAGAAGGGTGAACGGGATGCCCCAGAAAATGGTGCGGATGTAGATGTCCGCAATGTCGATGATGTTGGCGGGGGTGTTCGTCCACACCAGCACCGAGCGGGTCAGGGCCACCGTGACCACGGTGAGCACCGCCGCAAAGAAAACCGACAGCCACACCGTGTTGGCCGTGTAGCGGCGCATTTCGCTGTAGTCCTTCGCGCCGAAGGTCCACGAGATGGGGATGGAAAAGCCGCAGGCAATGCCGTTGACGAAGCCCAGAACCAGATAGTTCAGGCCGCCCACGCTGCCCACCGCTGCCAGCGCTTCCACGCCCACGAAACGGCCCACAATGATGGTATCCGCCAGATTGTAGAACTGCTGGAACAGGCTGCCCAGCATCAGCGGCACCGCGAAGGCAAGGATCAGCTTCAGCGGACTGCCTTGGGTCATATCCTTTGTCATAGTGTAAAAATCCTCCTACCCGCAGGAAAACAGGGGTGAACTTGCAAACAAAACGCGCGATTTCATGTTTTTTGACCGTGAAAAACGCCCTGCCGGAAAGGGCAGGACGTTCAGGTTCATTCGTAGATGATATTATAGCGAAGAACAGTGCATTTTACAAGATTTGCATTGCATCAACATTTCCAGTTTTTTGCAGGAAGAATTGGTGATTTTGCGAGGTAACATCAGCCAGTCTTGGTATCCTGCCAGGACATTGTAAGGCGGCGGTTGTTATTCACACAGTCTTTCAGATAAAGATTGATCAGCGTCTGGTACGGAATACCAACTGCTTCTGACTGTGCCTTGAAGTAATCGATCGTGCTGCTGTCGATATTGATCGTGATCTGCTTTTTCAGTGCTTTTGCATAAGGATTCTTTTTTGCATTGGAAAAATCGTATTCGTTCAGCATGATAATATACTCCTCACTTTCCATAATATTTCGATTCGGTTTTGGTGGCTTTTCTGGCCGAGATGATACGGATAATCGTATCTGACGCACGATAACAATGACACACGATGAGCAGATTTGCCTTATTGCTCAGACCGAGAATGATGAATCTGTCCTCCGTTTCTGAATGCTCCGGGTCATCGATCACCAATGCTTCTTCGTCATAGAATACTGTTTTCGCTTCAAGGAACGAAATGCCGTGCTTGTGCTGGTTGATCTGATTTTTGTTTTCGTCCCACTCAAATTGTATTGTCTCCATAATTATATTATAATTATATTTTCAATTTTGTCAAGTTTTTTCGATGCAACGAAAAGCTCCCTCGGAAAAATTCCCGAGGGAGCTTTGTTTTATTCCGAATAGTGTGCCAGGAACTGCTTGGTGCGTTCCTCCTGCGGGTGCTCAATGAGCTGCTTTGCGGGGCCCTCTTCCACCACGACACCGCCGTCCATGAACATGATGCGGTCGGCCACGTCGCGGGCGAAGTGCATCTCATGGGTGACGATGATCATGGTGGTCTTGCGGTCCGCAAGGTCGCGCAGAACTTTCAGCACTTCACCGGTCAGTTCCGGGTCGAGAGCCGAGGTGGGCTCGTCAAAGCAGAGGATGTCCGGGTGCAGGGCCAGTGCGCGGGCGATGGCCACGCGCTGCTGCTGGCCGCCGGAGAGCTGGTGCGGGTAGTGGTTCGCACGCTCGGAAAGGCCCATCTGCGCCAGCAGCTCTTTCGCCTGCTGTTCCAGCTCGGCGTGAATCGCCTTTTTGTTGGCCTTGTAGTCCGGGCGCTCCTTCGCCAGCAGCTCACCGGCCAGCATCACATTCTGCAGGGCGGTGTACTGCGGGAAGAGGTTGAAGTTCTGGAACACCAGACCAAAGTGCAGGCGCTTTTTGCGCACCTCGCTCTCCCGCTGGGTGGCGGGGTCGGCGGCGTCCCACATGGTCTCGCCGTTCACCTTGATGACGCCCGTATCGGGGCGCTCGAGGAAGTTCAGGCAGCGCAGAAGGGTCGTTTTGCCGGAGCCGGACGAACCGATGATCGCCAGCGCTTCGCCCTGTTCCAGTGTAAGCGAAATGTCCTTGAGGACTTTGGTGTCTCCGAAATTTTTGCCGATGCCGGAGGCTTCAAGCAGTGCCATGATTCAGTTTCCTCCCTTTCATCAGCGGAAATAGTCCAGTTTCTTTTCGGCCCAGCCGAACAGCAGGGTCAGCGCGCCCACGAACACCAGGAAGAAGATCGCCGTGGAGAACAGCGGCCAGATCAGGCCTTTTGCGCTGTACTCCTTGGCCATCATGATGATCTCCTTGTTGGCGATGGTGTTTGCCAGCGAGGTGTCCTTGACCAGCGTGATGACCTCGTTGCCCATGGGGGCCAGAATGCGCTTGACCACCTGCAGCAGCGTGACCTTGAAGAAGATCTGAGGCTTGGTCATGCCCAGCACCTGACCGGCTTCGGTCTGGCCCTTGGGCACGGCTTCAATGCCGCCGCGGTAGATCTCGGAGAAGTAGCAGGCGTAGTTGATGGCAAAGGCCACCACGGCCGCCACCATGCGTCCGCTGGAGCCGGAAGGCCAGGGGTTATTCATGCCCAGCAGGCCGGGACCCAGATAGATCACGATGATCTGCAGCATCAGCGGCGTGCCGCGGATGACCCACACAAAAGTCTTCACCGCGCCGGAAAGCGGCTTGCAGCGGCTCATGGAGCCGAAAGCCACCACCAGACCCAGCGGCAGCGCAAACAGCAGGGTCAGAGCAAACAGCTCGCAGTTGAGCAGAAACGCGCCGGAAAGGCGCCCCAGAATCACAGACACAAGAACACACCCATCAATCAGATTTTTTGACGATAAAACTCCTTCAGTCTCGCATACGCTCGACAGCTGTCCCCCTTTTTGTCACCTTACGGTGACATCTTCCCCCGGCCGGGGGAAGTCTTTCTCGGAGAGGGAGCCTCTGGCGAAGAGATAAAGCTTTTCGCCATGCCAAAGCCTCCCTCTAAGAGGGAGGTGGCATCGCGCAGCGATGACGGAAGGAGTTGTCACATTTTTTAGTCAGCCAGAGCCAGATCGTACTTGTCGGCCAGAGCCTGCATCGTGCCGTCGGCAGTCAGCTCGTCGAAAGCGGTGTCCACAGCGGCGGCGGCATCGCTGCCCTTGCGGAAGGCCACACCGTACTCCTCAGCGTTCAGCTCGTCCACGATCTTCAGGCTGGCGTAGTCGGTGCCCTCACCGATCATGGCGTTGGCCAGAGTCAGATCCAGCACAGCGGCGTCTGCGGTGCCTGCAGCGACTTCCATCAGGCAGTCAGTCTGCACGCTCTTGGAGACGTAATCGGCCTGAGCCAGGTTCTCGTCACCCTCAATGGCAGCTTCACCAGCGGAACCGGCTTCTGCAACCACGGTCTTGCCCACCAGATCGGCGGTGGAGGTGTAGTCGGTGCCGTCTTTCACGACCACGACCTGTGCGTTCTTGGCATAGGCTTTGGTGGTGGCGGTGTTGGCCATGATGTCATCGGTCAGGGTCATGCCGTTCCAGATGCAGTCGATGCTCTTGGCATCCAGCTCGACGACCTTGGTGTCCCAGTTGATCTCCACGAACTCCGGCTCAACGCCCAGCTTCTCGCACACAGCCGTTGCCAGCTCGGTGTCGAAGCCGGTGAAGTTGCCGTCGGCGTCGGTGTAGTTCATGGGCTCATAAACAGTGTAGCCGATGACCATTTTGCCGTTGCCCTTGATGTAGTCCAGATCGCTGGCGGCGGTCTCGGAAGCAGCAGCGCTGCCAGATGCAGATGCGGCCGAAGAAGCCACCGTGGAAGTGGATGCGGCACCGCCGCAGGCGGCAAGGCTCAGTGCCATGGCACCAGCCAGAAAAGCAGAGACGAGACGTTTCATAACAGGTTCCTCCCTCAATGTTCCCAAATGTTTTTCCCTCTCGGTTTAGCATTTTATCATGCTAAAGTGTTAAACCGTGACTATAGAATAGCGCGTTTGTGCCCATTTGGCAAGAGGAAAACGAAAGTTTTTGCAGTTTGCACAATCAAAGTGTATCTTTTCGTCAAAGCGCTGTCATTTTCAAACAAAGAAGCAGACCAAAACCCTTTCATCGGTTCCAGTCTGCTTATAAAAGCTCTCTGCGTTTACAGGCCTTTTACACGCCGCGGAATGCAAAGCCGCCTGCTGCCTGCGTGATTCCATCATCCGTGGTCATGACCAGCTGATACTGTGTCCCATTCGCCACAGTCAGGCCCCTGCCCGATTTGATCTGCCTTACATCCTCGCCGCTGGCCAGCTTTTCCGGCAGCCCCTCTTCCTGTGTATAGACATGTTTCGTCACGAGCCATTCCAGTTCCTTTTCTTCCGCCTCGTCATCGGCCGACCTGTCATCGCCGCCTTCGTCGTGCCATCGATACTCGTGCTGAGTGGTACAGGCCACAGATGTACCCGCAGGCACATCGAACACGATGTTCCATTCTCCAAGCCGGTTCACCGCGCGCAGGGGCTGCGAAAGTGTATAGGTCTCGTAGGTGATCCAGTCATAGGTATAAGGGTCACCCGCATGAGAAGGGTGCTGATACATTTCCAATTCGCTCCGGCTCACCGTGATCTCTTTGCTGCCCACCTGATAGGACACTGTCTCTATTATGATGGTCGTGCATTTTTCCTCACCCTGCACGCTATCTTCCGAACTGGTGGCAACTTCGACCTTTCTCTCCTCCGCAGCCATTGCGTGCGGTGCCGCCATGCAGAAGAACATGCCTGCAAGTGTCAGAAGCGCCGCAAGCCGCATTTTTTTCGTTTGAGTCATGATCGTTTCCTCCTTTTTGCCTGTGTGTGAACGGTCTGTTCTGATTATAGCCTGCTCCGCCGGGCCGGTCAACTGAAACCGGCTTTTTGGGGCTTCCGCACAAAAACAGACCGATTTCTTTGTGAAACCGGTCTGTTCTCCCACAGCTTATTCCATTTCAAACGCTGCCAGCGCCGCTTTCTGCAGCTCCGTCACCGAGATGGTGCACAGCGCCGCCAGGTCGGCATCCGAACCGTCCGCCGGGATCTCCGCCACTTCAGCGCGGGTCTTGCCCTTCAGGTAATCGCACCAGCCCTCGCTGTGCTCGTACCACTCCTTATCGAGGCCGGATGCGCCCCGCATCCCGTAGCTGTCCCCCAGTTCCCGCTTGGTTTTGACCATCTCCGGAGCCGTGACGGTGCCGTCTGCCCCCACAGTCAAAGCCGGTTCGGCCACATCTGCCACAGCACTGGTCACATGGCCGTCTGCGTCCAGCGTCAGGGCCGACACTGTGATATCCACCTGTGCGGTCACATCGTGGTCATCGTCAGCGGTCAGGTCTTTGGTGTCATTGCGCACTGCCACACCCAGAACCGCCTTATCGCCCCGGGCAGCGCCCAGAGCTTCTGCATTTTCGCAGGCGCGCACGACAGCGTCGCGGTAGCCATCCACTGCGATCGTACAGACTGAAAGCAGGTCGGCATCCTTCGGTTTGCCGTCGTCATCGGTGGCAAGCTTTTTCACCTCGTCCGGGGTCTTGCCGGTCAGATAATTGCCGAAGGCATCTGCCTGCTCAGTCCAGCCTTTTTCCAGCGAGGACACCGCCGCCAGCGGGTAGTCGTCCCCCTTCTGGCGCTTGGTGCGCCAATCCGTGGGCAGGGTCACTTTTCCGGTGCTGTCGGCGGACACCGAGATCTCTGCCTCGTCCAGCATCACGTCCGCGACCTTGCCCTCCGCGTCCAGCACCACCGCCGCGGCAATGGTGTTGATCTTGCCGACGCGTTCCTGATCGGACGCTTCGGTCAGAACGCCAAGGCCGGTGCGCCACGCGGCGTTCTGTGCATCCTGCCCTGTCTGCGAAGAGCTGCCGCCCATGCTCGTGCTCATGCTGCCGCTGCTGTCCGACCCGGAATCGTTCCGGCCGCAGCCGGTCAGTGCAAGAGCCGCCGCCAGCGTACAGCCCAAAATCATGCGAGATATCTGCTTCATGATAACAAAAACGCTCCCTTTCCCGCCCCACCGCAAAGGGGCTTTGAGGGTAGTGTGCCCGGGGAGAAGCGTTTTTATGAAGCGTTGTTTTGTTGGGCCATACCCAGCCCTATTTCGTGGGACAATTTTCCCTTTTGCGGGAATTTCCACGTCAGCGTCCTCGCCCTCTCAGGCGCTTCGCGCCAGCTCTCCCAAGGGGAGAGCCAAGGGCTTGACCGTCAGGTTCTTGCCTCTCCCTCTGGGAGAGGTGGCATTGCGCAAGCAATGACGGAGAGGGCGAGCTGCCAAGACCTGAGAAGCAATATTTACTGGTAAATAATAAGAACCCCTGCGACGCAGCGCACCTCATTTTGCGAAGCAAACATCATTGCGCCAGCACATCATCTGCGTCAGCAGACATCATGCCGAAGGCGCATCATTGTGCGAAGCACACCTCTCACATCAGCGGGCTGAGCAGTCTCAGCACGCTGTCCAGCAGGGTGCCCGGGATGCTGGTGCGGCAGTCCGACACCTGCACTTCGCGGCACTTCGGCAGGGTGGCCAGCACATCATCCCGCAGGGCGGCTGACTGGCTGTTGTTCTGCATCAGCACGCCGCACTCGAAGTGCAGGAACAGGCTGCGGTAGTCCATGTTGATGCTGCCCACAACGGCGGTGCGGTCATCGCTGACCCAGCACTTGGCGTGGAGAAAGCCCGGCGTGAACTCGTAGATGCGCACGCCCGCCTGCAAAAGCGGCAGATAGTACGACCGGCTCAGCCGGAACACCAGCTTCTTGTCCGGGATGCCCGGCAGCACCAGCCGCACGTCCACCCCGCGCTTGGCCGCATTTTTCAGCGCGTCCAGCATCTCCTCACCGATGGCAAGGTAAGGCGTGTAGACATAAACATACCGCTCCGCCTGCGCAAGGATGTTCAGATAGACCGTCTCGGCCACGGGCTCCTCGTCCAGCGGGCTGTCCGCGTAGGGCTGCACCACGCCATCCGACTGCGGCACTGCCCCGGCCCTGGGCCGGAACGCGCTGTAATCCGTTTCGCTGGGGCGGAACGCATTCCAGAAGTTCAGGAACATCACCGTGAAATTCCACGCAGCATCGCCCTCAACCCGCAAAGCGGCGTCCTTCCAGCAGCCGAAGCGCTTTTCCTTGTTGATATACTCATCCGCCAGATTCACGCCGCCGGTGTAGGCCACGGTGCCGTCGATGACCACGATCTTGCGGTGGTCGCGGTGGTTCATCACCAGTGACAGCAGCGGCACCACGGGGTTGAACGGGATGCACCGGATGTGCGCCCGCTCCATCCGCACCACGAAGTCCGCCGGCAGGCCCAGAAGACTGCCGAAGTCGTCATAGATCAGCCGGACATCCACGCCCTGCGCAGCCTTGCGGCGGAGGATCTTCTCGATGCCGTTCCACATATAGCCGTGGCTGACGATGAAAAATTCCAGAAAGATGGTTTTCTCAGCCTGTTCCAGATCGGCCAGCAGCTGAGGATACATGGCTTCGCCGCAGTCAAAATACTGCGTTGATGTGTTCTTCCATGCCGGATAAGGGCCGTACTTTGCCACATAGCGGCTCTGGCCCACAGCCCGGGCATCCAGATCATCCGTCACGCCGGGCTGCTGATCCAGATCTTTTTTGTGGGCATCGTCCACTGCCTGCATTTTCAGACGCAGCCGTTTGGACGGACGTTTGTTGCCAAACGCCAGATACAGTGCCCCGCCCAGCAGCGGCAGAATGCCGATGAGTGCGATCCAGCCCACTTTGTATGCGCTGTTTTCGTCCTTGCGCACAAGGTATAGAACGATGAACACGCTCAGAGCGTTGAGCAGGCTGTTGACCCACACACTGCCTGTGCCGGTGGTGATGGCGTAGCACACCCAGCTCAGCCACAAAAGCTGCAGTGCCACCAGCACCACCGTGATGGTGATGCGGTTGATGATCCGGCTGAAAAAACGGACAATCGGCGAACGGAAAAACATCAGCCTGCCCTCTCTCTTATCATAATATGTGTAAGTATAGCGCGGTTTTGCGGGGTTTGCAAGGTTTGGGTAAGCGGCATGATGCCGCATGATGTCTGCTGACGCAGATGATGTGCTGGCGCAATGATGTTTTGCTGCGCAAAATGATGTGCGCTGCGGCGCATGACTCCCTCAGTCAAACCCTTGCGGGTTTGACAGCTCCCTCAAGGAGGGAGCCTTTGACAGTACAGTCAGGCTTTTTGTAGGGAGCGGATTCATCCGCTCCGCAGGCGAGATGCATCTGCCCAAAAGCGACCGGAACGCATAAATGCGTTTCCTACAACGAAGCGGGAAACTCCTATTAAAAAACGCACCTGCAAGTTTTTTTGCAGATGCGTCTTTACTTATGCGGAAAACTTGACCTCTTTGCCAAGGGCCTCCTCACCGAGGAGGCTGTCACCGAAGGTGACTGGAGGAGTCTTCTCATGTGCCGCAGGCACACATCATTGCGCCAGCACATCATGCCGAAGGCACATCATTTGCGAAGCAACATCATTTTTTCACGCTTCCCCATCCTCATAGCCGACCATGAGCCCGCCCAGCTCGGCGTAGTAGCTGCACAGGCCGCCGCACTCGCTCACGTCGATTTGTGCCCCCTCGAACACCGCATGGAGCATCAGTTTCAGGCGCTTGGCCGCTTCTGGGTTGCCGCAGTGGGCAATGTGCACTCTGCCGCTGGTGAAGCCATGGCCTTTCATTTCCAGCACGATGCGTTCCAGCGCGCCGTGCTCTCCGCGGGTCTTGCACAGCACATCCAGCTCGCCGCTGTCGCTGGCCTGCCCGATGACCCGGATGCCCAGCATCCGCGCCACAGCAGCAACGGCCGGCTTCACGCGGCCATTGCGGGCCAGATTGGCCAGCGATTCCAGCGAGAACAGCAGATGCGTGTGCTTGTGATAGGCCAGGATTGCTTCGCAGATGTCGTCAAATTCCATGCCGGTCTGGATGAGGTCACGCAGACGCTCCGCCAGCAGGCGCAGTTCCGGCCCGGCGGACAGACTGTCCAGCACATAGACCCGCGCCCCCGGGTGCTCTTCCTTGTATTCTTCCGCCGCCAGCAGTGCTGCATTATAGCTGCCGGACAGCGTGCCGGTGATGGTGATGACAAAGACCTGATCTGCGCCCTCATATGCCTGCAGCCAGTCTGCCACATTGGGACAGGACGTGCCGGTTTTCCCTTTGTAGGTGCGCAGAGTCTGAGCCATGCCCACGGCGTCCAGGCGGCCGTCATCCAGATATTCCTGCTCGTCAGTGACGATCTTCAGCGGCACACATGCAAAATCCATGTTTTCCATGGCATAGAGGTTGGACGAGGAATCCACAACGATCTTGGTTTTCATAGCAGTTCTCCATTGATCCGTTTATTTTATCAGGAGCCGGACGCACTCCGGCTTTCAGTTCGGGTTCGTTGCGAACATCATATCAGTTTTTCAAAAACCTGTCAAGACATTTTAGATATTCTTTGAAAAGTTTTCATAAGCCGTTGACCTCGGCTTCAAAATGGTTTATACTGGATGACATCAACGAAGCTTCCACACCGGCGCAGTGTGTTTCCGCCTGACGCCCCTTTCTTTTTTGTATATGATGCCGCATGAAAACTGAAACCAAACGCCGCGTTGCGGCCTGCGCCGCCGGGTTTGCCCTGCCCCGGTACGCCGAACTCCCGCAGGTGGGGCTTTATCTCGACCAGACCGTGCAGTATGTGAACAGCTATTTCCGCACCTTCTGCGGTGTGGAGCTGACCCCGTCCATGGTGAGCAACTATGTGAAAAAGGGCATTCTGCCGCATCCTGTCAAGAAAAAATATGGCCGCGATCAGCTGGCTTCGCTCATTTATATCGTTGTGTCCAAAACAGTGCTTTCCATGGAAAACATCGACACACTGTTTAAAATGCAGCGGGAGCACTGCTCCGCCGGGGCAGCCTACGATTATTTCTGCGAGGAGATGGAGAACTGCCTGCCCTTCGTGTTCGGCTGCACGAAGGAGATCCGCGACCTTGCCGTGGACGCAGCAGACGAAAAGCTGCTGCTGCGCAGCACCATCCTCGCCGCCGCGAACAAGATGTATCTGGACTGTTGTTTCGATGCTCTGCGGCAGGAAAAGGTGCTTTGGGACAGCATCCTGCCGGATCTG
The DNA here is from genome assembly GCA_963615785.1 of Oxalobacter sp. GTDB lineage: Bacteria > Bacillota > Clostridia > Oscillospirales > Ruminococcaceae > Faecalibacterium. The sequence goes on from CAVEID010000003.1 coordinate 147,668, forward strand.
GTGTGAACATAAAAAGAAGAGGAAGATTCACTAACATCTTCCTCTTCTTTTCTTATTCTATTCATTTTTTCTTCTGCTGGGCAAAAGGCAGGTTCTGGAATGGTTCTTCCGGGTTTTTGAGGTTTTCGGCGGGGACTTCCAGAGTCGTTCCGTCTTCAAACGTCACCGTGCAGCTGCTCAGCACATCCTTATCCGCCGTTTTTTGAATCACAAAGCTGGAGCTGACCGGGAACAGCGAATGCTGGATCTCATCCTCGGTCAGGTAAGTGCCCGTGGAAGCATCTCCCGTCTGCACAAAGAAATTGCCGTGCAGATCTTTGAAAACGTAATAAAGAGTCTGTCCGTTGATGAAAACGCAGTCTGTCGTCCGGTAATAGCGGAACGGGCTGTCCTTCGGGGCACTGCGGTTGATATGGATCCAGAAGCCAGTGCTCTTTGTGGGCTGGAAAGGCGAAATGACCTGCGTTGTCTCTACATTCTTCTTTGCATAAATCGGAATCTCTATGGGCGGATCAGTATATGGATAAATAGAAGACGAATGAAGCCTTGCTTCCCAGTTTTCCGTCTGGATCGTTTTTCCAGTTTCATTGCGACAGTATACTCTGGTCTGGAATCTCCAGGACTGGTCTTTATCCGGCTCCGTGATCACTGCAAAAGCCACCTGCCCATCCGCTGCAAGCGCCGTCCCGCAAAGACACATGCACAGCAGAGCTGCTGTGAAGAAAAGTGCAGCAAGCTTCTTTTTCATGATGATTTTCTCCTTTCCACATTTCAAATAACCAAAGCGTTTGATGACTTCATTATAAAATCATCCCTCACACATTTCAAGATGCAGAAAGGCTCCCCCTTGCGGGAGAGCCTTCACGTTCCTTCTTTACATGTGCCGCGGCACACATCATTTTTCATCAGGTGTCCTGCAGTTCCCCGCGGCTTGCGGCCTTGAGGTATGCAAAGATGAAACCGTCCAGATCACCGTCCATCACGGCGTCCACGTTGCCGGTCTCGTAGTTGGTGCGGTGGTCCTTGACCATGGTGTAGGGCATGAACACATAGCTGCGGATCTGGTGGCCCCAGGCGATCTCGTTCTGCACGCCCTTGATGTCATCGATCTTATCCATGTGCTGCTGTTTTGCGATCTGATACAGCTTTGCTTTCAGCATTTCCATAGCGTAGTCACGGTTCTGGAACTGGCTGCGCTGGGTCTGGCAGCTGACCACGATGCCGGTGGGCTTGTGGATCAGTCGGACAGCGGAAGAAGTCTTGTTGATGTGCTGGCCGCCTGCACCGGAAGAACGGTACACCTGCATCTCGATGTCCTCGGGGCGGATGTCCACCTGAATGGTGTTGTCCAGCTCGGGCATGACTTCCAGCGAAGCAAAGCTGGTCTGGCGGCGGGCGTTGGCGTCAAAGGGAGACACACGCACCAGACGGTGCACGCCGTTCTCGCTCTTGAGCAGGCCGTAGGCGTTGGCACCCTTGACCATCATGGAAGCGCTCTTCATGCCGGCTTCGTCGCCGTCCTGATAGTCCAGCACTTCCACGCTCATGCCGTGGTTGGAAGCCCACTTGTTGTACATACGGTACAGCATCTCGGCCCAGTCCTGTGCCTCGGTGCCGCCGGTGCCGGCGTGGAAGGTGAGGATGGCGTTGCTGTGGTCGTACTCACCGTTCAGCATGGTCATGAGCTGCAGCTCGTCCACAGCCTTGCCCACAGCGTTCACGGACTCTTCTGCTTCGGGGATCATGGCGGGGTCGTACTCCTCGTCCAGCATTTCCAGCATGGTCTCAGCATCATCATACAGGCCCTGCAGCTTTTCAAAGCGGCTCAGCTTGCCCTTCAGGTCGCCCACTTCGTCAAAGACCTTCTTGCTCAGGTCGGCATCATCATAGAAGCCGGGGCGGGACATGGTGTGCTCCAGCTCCTGCACACGCTTGCGGGAAGCGTCGATGGCCAGGGCCTCTTCCAGGTCCTTGACCGCCTTGCCGTAATCGGCAAGCTGCACTTTCAGTTCATCAATGGTGATCATTCTCTTGTTCCTCTCGAATATGGTCAGCCTTCCCCCTCGGGGGGAAGGTGGCATTGCGTCAGCAATGACGGATGAGGGGCAGCCGGGTCCAGAAGCCGCTATCCAAAACGGAATCGAAAGGCGACTTCCCCTCATCAGTCACCTGCGGTGACAGCTTCCCCCGAGGGGGAAGCCTTTCAAAAGACACAGTTTATACACAGATACTTCATTAGTATACCTACAATCCGTGGTAAAGTAAAGGGGTAAAACCATTATCCTGCTGGAATTTTGAAGATTTTCACCTTTTCTTTTCCCTCTCAGGGGAGTATAATACCAGTATGAACCACAAATCAGGAGGAAACCATGCCGAAATATTATGGCTGTCCCTGCGAGGGCTGCGGAAAGCCCCTGACCCTCAAGGACGACATCGTCGTCTGCCCCGACTGCGGTGCCCCCTATCACCGTGATTGTTACGACAAGCTGGGCCGCTGCATCCACACCCCCGCCCATGGCGCGGGCTACGAATGGAAGTTCCCGTATCAGGAAGCCGAGCTGCGCACCTGCCCCGTGTGCGGAGAGCGCACCCTGCGCAGTGAGCCCAACTGCCGCTGCTGCGGTGCCGTGATGCCGCTGGAGTCCACGGTGGAGCCCAATGACCGCCGCGCTGCGCAGGACGAGCAGAACGAGAACTTCGACTATGACAGCTTCTACCGCCAGAACATTGCCGAGCCCACCCGCCAGAACGTCCGCACCGCCTTCGGGCAGGATGAGATGATCGACGGCATCCCCAGCAGCGACTGGAGCGACTACATCGGCAAGGCCGCGCCCATCTATCTGAACGATTACAGCCGGATGCAGCTGCAGCACACCAAGATCTCCATGAGCTTCAGCGCCCTGTTCTTCGGGCCGTTCTATTTCTTCTACCGCAAGGCCTGGAAGCCCGCCTTTGCTTTTCTGGCGGCGGAGCTGGTGCTGGCCCTGCCCACCCTGCTGGATCTGATGCAGATCACCGGCAGCCCTCTGACCGCAAACCTGAGCACAGGCACGCTGGTGATCCTTTCGCGGATCATGTCCATCCTCAGCTTTGTGCTGGTGATGGTGCGCACCCTCTTTGCCAAGTGGCTCTACCGCAAAAGCGCCGCCGAGCACATCCGGCGCATCCGCCGCGAGTTCCCGGATGCAGCACAGCGCCGTGCAGTGCTGTCCGCACAGGGCGGCGTGAGCTGGGCCGCTGTGGTGGGCTCCTTCGTGCTGCTGATGGTGCTGGGTGCCTGCTTCACCCTGCTGATGGGCCCCAACCTGGAAGCACTGGCAGGCCTTGTGGGCTGAACCTTGTCCTCTGCGGCAGGCGGTGTCCTGCCAAAGCATTATATGACGAATGGGAGAAACGAATCATGAAAAAAGTCACAAAAGCCGTCATCCCTGCTGCGGGTCTCGGCACTCGCGTGCTGCCGGCCACCAAGGCCATGCCCAAGGGCATGCTGCCCATCGTGGACAAGCCCGCCATTCAGTATCTGGTGGAAGAGGCTGTGCGCTCCGGAATCACCGACATTCTGATCATTCTGGGCCGCAATCAGAGTATCATTGAGGATCACTTCGACCGCAGCCCCGAGCTGGAGGAAAAGCTGGCCAAGCCCGGCAAGGAAAAGGCTCTGGAAGAGTGCCTGGGCATCGCCAACATGGCCAACATCTTCTTTGTCCGCCAGAAGGAAACTCTGGGTCTGGGCCATGCCGTGAACACCGCCAAGGCTTTCACCGGCGACGACCCGTTCGTGGTCATCTACGGTGACGACGTGATCTGGGGCGAAGACCCTGTCTGCGCCCAGCTGATCCGCGCCTATGAGGAGTTTGGCCGCCCGGCCGCAGGCGTTTCCGCTGTGCCCTGGGAGGATGTGAGCCGCTACTGCAGCCTGAAGACCACCCCCATCCACGACAACTATTTCTTTGTGGATGATATGATCGAGAAGCCCAAGAAGGGCCAGGAGTTCAGCAACTATTCCATTCTGGGCCGTGTTCTGCTGACCCCGGAGATCTACGACATCCTTGCCCACACCAAGCCCGGCGCAGGCGGCGAGATCCAGCTGACCGACGCCATGGCCGAGTATGCCCGCACCCGCGGCGGCATGACCGCAGTGGAGTTCACCGGCAAGCACTATGACATGGGCAACAAGCTCAAGGTCGTGGAGGCGCAGGTGGAGCTGGCGCTGCAGCATCCCGAGATCGGTGAAGCCTTCCGGGAATATCTGAAAGAGTTCTGCAAGACGCTGTAACAGCAAAAGCTTTTCTTAAAACGGGAGTGCCTTTAAGGCGTTCCCGTTTTTCTTTTTGCCGTGGGCAGCGCAAAAACAGTGTTTCATGCACAGATGCAGCCGTCCCGCGTGCAGAGCATTGCAATCCGGCAGACATTCTGTTATTCTGAAAGTGCTTTGGAACACAAACCTGCGACAAATTGCGGAGGAATCACAATGCTGAAAACACTCAGACGCAAGGCTCTCACCTTCTATCTCCCTGTTCTGCTGGTGCTGGGGGCTGTGGTCATCGGCCTGCTGGTCCACACGCTGCCTTCCACTTTTCTGCTGCTGCGCGGCCCGCGAAGCTTTGACCCCTGGGAAAGCCCAGACCCCTCCCGGCTGCGCGGGCGGTACCTGAAAGCAAACATCGTGACGCTTGTTGATTACTACGCTGAGACAGTGGACAGCAGCGGCACAGTGCACTCCCGCAAATATCTGCTGCCCGTGGAAACAAACGACGGGATCGTTTTCATCGGCGTAGAGATCCCCCGATCGAAGCTTGATCGTGCCAACGGCGTCATGGCTTCCGCACAGCACCTGATGGACAACCCGGACGCCGACTGGGACGGCACCTATGTGGCCGTCCGGGGCACCCTGAGGGTCATGAATGAAAAGGAATCTTCCTCTTATCGCAGAGCGCTGACTCAGGGCGGCACCGTTTCCGAAAGTGAGATCGGCCTGCGCGGCAGTCATTTCCGCACCCTGATCCTCGTGGATGGCGCTGTAGGCGTCTTTGACAGTATGTTTGATCTGGTCACGTCCGACCTGCTCACGCTGTGCATTCTGGTGCTGTGGTGCTTCCTGTTCTACTCTGCTGTGAACGGCAGCTGGCAGAACCAGATTCGGCACTATCTGGCCGCCCAGCCTGATCCGCGCGCTGCCGAACACCAGCTGGACCAGCTCGTCCGCGACCGGGCAACCCTGAAAAATCTGCACATCAGCCGCAGCTGGCTGCTGTATGTCACAGGCGTTTCCTCTTTCGTGCTGTCCACACAGGATGTAGTCTGGGCCTACACACAGGTCACCAATCACAGAACCAATTTTGTCATCACCGAGCGGACCTTTGGCGTCATGGTCTGCAGCGCTTCGGAGCCCGCAGAGGACGGGCGGCATTTCATCCCGGTGAAAAATGAGCAGCAGGCACAAAAACTGCTGGAACTGCTGAGCCGCATCTGCCCCAACGCCGTGTTCGGCTACACCGCCTTGTTTGACAAAATGTACAAGACTGACCCAAAATCTTTTTCTCTGGCCGTACGAGCCGCGCAAATGCCTCTGCCCTGAATCATGGCATATCCATTCCATAGAAAAAAGGCGTGACTGCAGTCACGCCTTTTTCTGCTGTTTGTGAGTGTCTAAAAAGACAGCCTGGTTCTCCACAGGGGTCGAACGCCGCTTCTTCTCATAAATTGCAGCCGCGATGCACCAGATCACGATAGAGCTGTTCGTGCTGCTCTGGCTCATAACGGACATCCATGTGGCCGCAGGCACCTGCATCGCCTGTGCAATATCCGGGATCACAACAAGCAGAACATTCCATGTGACCGGATGAAAAACGAGCATCCACCGGGGATAGCGGGTTTTGCCGGCAAGAATCATCACGAAATGGATCCCGATCGTCAACACCATCGGAAGATACATCGGGAGAATTGCAATGAGCATATCGTCCTGATAGGCAGTGACCGCTTAAAGAATCATTCTGCCTGGCTGGGATGGCGCTGCGGCGGCATCTTGGTGAAGAGCGCTTTCAGCACCAGCGGGGTGGCCACGCTGGACACCACGATCAGCAGGATGACCGCCGTGAAGTACACAGCATCCACCACGCCGATGGCAAGGCCCTTCTGGGCCACGATCAGAGCCACCTCGCCGCGGGTCATCATGCCGACGCCCACCTTGAGGGAATCGCCCCAGTTGAAGCGGCAGAGCTTCGCGGCCAGACCGCAGCCGACGATCTTGGTGATGAGGGCCACGATCACGAAGCAGACGCAGAACTGGAAGATCTCCGGCGTCAGGCCGCTGATGTCGGTCTTGAGGCCGATGGACGCGAAGAACACCGGCGCAAACAGCACATAGTTGCTGATGTCCACGCGGCGTTCCACATAGGGGGCATCTGCCATGGTGCACAGCACGATGCCGGCGATGTAAGCACCCGTGATGTCCGCAATGCCGAAGTATTCCTCGGCGATGTAGGCCATGGCGAAGCAGAACGCCATGCTCACGATGGTGATGCGCTGGGTGTGGGGGTTGCGCTTGTCCAGCCACTCCATGGCGAAGTGGGCCACGACGCCCACGCCTACAGCGGTAGCGAAGAACAGGGCGGTGTTCAGCAGCACCTTGCCCAGCCCCGTACCGGTGCCGGAGCTTGCGCCCAGCACGCAGGTGAGCACCACGATGCCGATGACGTCATCGATGACGGCAGCACTGACGATGGTGGTGCCGAGAAAGCTCTTCAAATGGCCCATCTCCTGCAGGGTGGCCACCGTGATGGACACGCTGGTGGCGGTCATGATGGTGCCGATGAACAGTGCCCGGTAGAACTCCGGGCTGCCCACGGCAGAGAAACCATAGAACGCACTATACAGCAGGGTGCCGCCTGCCAGCGGGATGAACACGCCCACACAGGCGATCAGGGTTGCGATGGGGCCTGCCTTGATGAGCTCTTTCAGGTTGGTGCCAAGGCCCGTGGAGAACATCAGCATGACCACGCCGATCTCTGCAAAGGTGGAAATGGCGTCGCTGGTCTGCACCAGATTCAGCACGCAGGGGCCGATGATCAGGCCGGCGAGGATCTCGCCCACGACCTGCGGGGCCTTGCACTTGCGGGCCACAAGGCCAAAAAACTTTGCGCTGAGGATGATAATTGCCAGATCTCGGAAAACCGAATACACAAAGCATCCTTCCTTTACTTTACAATATACTTTGCCTTCCCCCTCGGGGGAAGGTGCTGAACGAAGTGAAGCGGATGAGGGGAAGCCGCGTCCAGATTTCGTTCTATCAGAGCGGCATCAGAAGATAACTGCCCCTCATCCGTCTGCTCCCGTTGGTCGCATCCACCTTCCCCCGAGGGGGAAGGCTTTTCGCATTCTCCCGAAAGCGACTATATTATAGTCCTCTTTCACAAAAAAATCAAAATGTTTTTTGTTGTATCTTTTTTCGAAAAAAGCTTGACAGATTCCGCTGGGCTTGCTATAATAAATTGCTGTCTGAACAGACACGCCGCACAGAAGCGCGACGCCGTGCTTCTGTGTACCCTTGGTCCTGTAGTTGCAGGACCCTTAAGTCCAAAAGGAGGTGCTACAAAAATGGCAAAGTACGAAACCATGCTGATTACCAGCGCCGCTCTCGACGAGGAGGCTACCGCCGCTCTGGTGGGTAAGTTCAAGTCCCTGATCGAGGCTAACGGTACGATCGATTCCATCGACGAGTGGGGCAAGCGCCGTCTGGCCTACCCCATCAACGACGAGGAGGAAGGCGTCTACACCGTGATCGACTTCACCAGCGAGCCCAGCTTCCCCGCTGAGCTGGACCGTGTGTACAAGATCACTGAAGGCGTTATGCGCAGCCTGATCATTGCTCACGAGGAGTAATCTTCTTGTGACAGAAAGGGAGACCGTGAAATGTTGAATGTTGTTGCTATCATGGGCCGTCTTGTGGCGGACCCGGAACTCCGCACCACGCCTCAGGGCACCAATGTGTGCAGCTTCCGCATTGCCTGCGACCGCAATTTTGTGCGTCAGGGCGAGCAGCGTCAGGCTGACTTCATTGATATCGTTGCATGGCGTGCTCAGGCCGAGTTTGTTTGCAAGTATTTCCAGAAGGGCAGTCTGATCGCCATTGAAGGCAGTCTTCAGACCCGCCAGTATCAGGACAAGAACGGCAACAACCGCACGGCTGTGGAAGTCGTGGCCAACAACATCAGCTTTGCAGGCCCCAAGAACAGCAATGCAGGCGGCGGAGCAAATTATCAGAATTCTGCTCCCGCCTACCAGAACGCAGCCCCTGCCCGTCCGGCTGCTGTGGAGGCAGCTCCCAGCTATTCTGCCGGCAGTGCCGATGACTTTGCCGTCATCGACGACAGCGACGATCTGCCGTTCTGACACGAAACGGTCAATCCGTTAAAAATCCAATAGGAGGTAATAAGCAATGGCTTTTGAAAGAACCGAAGGCTCTCGCCCCGCACGCCCCATGCGTCGCGGCCGCAAGAAGGTTTGCAGCTTCTGTGTCGATCGCATCGACACCATCGATTACAAGGACGTGCCCCGTCTGCGTAAGTACGTCTCTGAGCGTGCTAAGATCATTCCCCGCCGTGTGACCGGCACCTGCGCTTATCATCAGCGCGCACTGACCATCGCCATCAAGCGTGCTCGTCACGTTGCTCTGATGCCCTACGTCAGCGACTAATCAAAATAATCAATCCCAATCAAAATAATCAGCAGTCAGCAAAGCGCTCTCACCGATGACAAGGTGAGAGCGCTTTTTTGTTTGTATATGGAACTCCTTCAGTCAACGCCTAACGGCGTTGCCAGCTCCCTCAGGGAGGGAGCTTTTGACAGTACGGTTAACTTTCCCTTTTGCCAAGGGCCCCCTCCCCGAGGGGGCTGTCACCGAAGGTGACTGGAGGAGTCATACACCCATTCCTTCACCCTCTCCCCTGCCTGTGCCGCAGTCAGGCCGTCGGTGGAAAGGAAGGTCACGTTTTCTTTTTCCCGGAACCATTCCCGTTTCAGGGGCAGAAGATGCTCCAGATAATATTCGAAAAATTCCCGGGAACGAGTGACGTCCCCCGCTTTGCGGGCCCGCAGGGTCTCTTCCGACGCATCCAGAAACAGGATATGTTCTGGCATACACGCCTGCACCGCCGCAAGCTCTGGGACCAGTGCCTGCCGGATGGCTTCCATGTCCCAATCCAGTCCCCTGCTTCTGGGATAGTTTAGAGTATAGAACTCGATCTCCTCCGCACCGAAATCCATCACGGCGTGAGAATATTTTTTTGCTTCCTGCCAGCGGCGCAGCTCGTTTTGCAAAAACAATCGCTGAATTTTCAGATAATCTTCATATCGATTTTTGTCCAACCCACGGCGTTGTACTTCGGCGATGACGGCAGCATTGTCCGCAAAACAGACGTGCACCCGCGGACAGCAGCGTTCCAGATAGCGGGCCGCCGTGGTCTTCCCCACTGCCATGCAGCCCTGCAAGGATAAGATCATGTTTTCGCCCCCCTTTTGCTCATTATAACACATTGAGTTGAAAGAGTCATGCGCCGCAGCGCACATCATTTTGCGAAGCAAAACATCATCTGCGTCAGCAGACATCATTGCGCAGCACATCATTTTCATTCTTCTTTCGGTACCGTTCCCGGCTTGTATCCCAAGTCCATAAATTGGCATCATTTGGTCAAAAAGTTACAAACCGGTACGATAATTCCGGAAGTTTCTGACTTGTTCCGGGAATTTGCGGAATATTTGGTGCGTTTTGATATGTTGGCAATTCAACCTGCACAAAACAGGGTTGATTCTGTGTACAGTTTGCACGAAAGTGTTTTGCACTTATTGATTTTTTGTACAAATTATGCCATACTATAGTCACTGAAAACGTTCCCGACAACGTTCCCGAACATTTGACCGAAAGTGAGGAAGACCGACATGCCGAACCTGACCATCAAAGATATTGCAAGGATCAGCGGCTGTTCGGTGAGCACCATTTCCCGTGTCATCAATGATCGTCCGGATGTCCGGCCGGAGACCAAGGAACACGTCCTGCAGGTCATGCGGGAAGCGGGCTTTGTGCCGAACACCAACGCCCGGCAGCTGAAGATCCAGCAGTCCCGCAGCCTGGTGTTCGTGGTCAAAGGCACACGGAACATTTTCTTCTCGGACTTTCTGGTGCAGCTGCAAAGGGCGGCTACTCTTTACGGCTACAACGGCATCGTCTCCTACTTAGATGAGAATGCTAACGAGATCGACGCCGCAGAAAAGATCCTGCGGGAGATCAAACCCAAAGGCATGATCTTCCTCGGCGGCAGCGTGGCAAACTTCCAGAAGGGCTTTGCGAACATCACGGTTCCCTCTGTGCTGGCCACACTGGTGTCCGACGAACTGAGTTTCCCGAACCTGTCCATGGTGGGCGTGGATGACCGCGCGGCAGCTTACACCGCGGTCGATTACCTCATCCAGCAGGGTCACCGCAAAATTGCAGTGCTGGGCGGCCCGGCCACGAGCTACCCCAGCATGATGCGCCGCGAAGGCGCACAGCAGGCCATGCGGGACGCGGGCATCCTGTTCAACGACAAGCTCTACGGCCTGTCCAACTACGACTTCGAATCCGCCTACCATGCCATGAACAGTCTGCTGGCCCGCCGGGCCGAGTTCACTGCTCTGTTCGCCATGAGTGACGTGATCGCCTTTGGTGCCATCCGGGCTCTGGTGAGCGCTGGGTTCCGGGTGCCCGAGGACGTCTCGGTGATCGGCTTCGACGGCATCACGATGTCCCGCTACTGCGTGCCGGTGATGACCACCATCGTCCAGCCCAGCGAGCAGATCGCACTGCAGAGCATTGAGCTTCTGGTGCGGCAGATCGAACACGGTGCCCCCGCCCAGACTGTGACGCTCCAGCCGGAGCTCCAGCAGGGCGAGAGCGTGAGAAGTATTTGATTCCTTTAGCGTCCTCGCCCTCTCCGTCATTGCTTACGCAATGCCACCTCTCCCAAAGTGAGAGGCTTTGGCAGTACGGTGAAGTTTCTAGTTTTGCCAAGGGCTCTCCCTTTGGGAGAGCTGCTGAACGAAGTGAAGCTGAGAGGGCGAGCCGTCAAAACTTAAGAAGAGAAACTTCTCGAAAGCTTAATTGAAGGTATTTTCATTTTCCGTTGTCTTCCCTCCGTCATGGGACGGAGATTTAAAATAGTTCATCATTTATAATTTAATAAGAAGGAGAACTTATTATGAAAAAGATGATCTCTCGTCGTAACTTCCTGAAGGCTGCTGGCGTTTCTGCTGCTGCTCTGGGTCTGGCTGCCTGCGGCGGCTCCTCCAACAGCACCGCCGCTTCCTCTGCTGCTGGTTCCACCGCTGCTTCCAGCACCGCTGCCAAGGCTGACGGCAAGGTCTACTACCTGAACTTCAAGCCCGAGCAGGATCAGGCATGGCAGGATCTGGCCGCTGAGTACACCAAGGAGACCGGCGTGCCTGTGACCGTCGTGACCGCAGCTTCCGGTCAGTACGAGACCACCCTGATGAGCGAGATGGAGAAGAGCGAAGCTCCCACCCTGTTCCAGGTGAACGGCCCTGTGGGTCTGGCAAACTGGAAGGACTACTGCTACGATCTGTCCGGCAGTCAGGTCTACGGCGAGCTGACCAGTGACTCCTTCGCACTGAAGGACGGCGACGCTGTTGCCGGTATCGCATACGTCATTGAGACCTACGGCATCATCTACAACAAGGAGCTGCTGAGTGCTGCCGGTTACACGCAGGACGACATCAAGGGCTTTGCCGACCTGAAGAAGGTCGCTGACGACATTCAGGCCCGCAAGGACGAGCTGGGCGTTGACGGTGCTTTCACCTCCGCCGGCATGGACGGTTCTTCTGACTGGCGCTTCAAGACCCATCTGGCAAACCTGCCCATCTACTACGAGTACAAGGCAGACGGCATCGGCTCCACCGACGCCATCAAGGGCACCTATCTGGACAACTACAAGCAGATCTGGGACCTGTACATCACCGATTCTACCTGCGACCCCACCCTGCTGGCTTCCAAGACCGGCAATGACGCTGTGGCTGAGTTCGTGGGCAAGAAGGCTGTGTTCTACCAGAACGGCACCTGGGCATACGGCGATGTCTCCAGCCTGGGCGACGACAACCTCGGCATGCTGCCCATCTACATCGGTGTGGACGGCGAAGAGAATCAGGGCCTGTGCACCGGCTCTGAGAACTACTGGTGTGTGAACAACACCTCTGACGAGGCTGACATTCAGGCTACTCTGGACTTCCTGTACTGGTGCGTCACCTCCGAGACCGGCACCTCCGCAATGGCCGACACCATGGGCTTCGTCATCCCCTTCAAGGATGCCAAGGACTCCACCAACCCCCTGATTGCCATTGCCAACGAGTATGTGGCCGCCGGCAAGACCAGCGTTGACTGGTGCTTCTCCACCATGCCTTCCGAGGAGTGGAAGAACGGCGTCGGTTCTGCTCTGACCGCTTACGCAGCAGGCACCGGTGACTGGGACGGCGTGGTCACCGCATTCGTCGATGGCTGGGCAAAGGAGTACAAGCTGGCAAACGGCTAAGCTTCTGACCGGTACATTTTAAAGAACTGAATCGGGAGGCGGGCGAAGAAGTTCGCCCGTCTCCTTTCTTTTATCTGCTTAAAGCCTTCCCCCTTGGGGGAAGGTGCTGAACGAAGTGAAGCGGATGAGGGGTAGTTATCTTCTGATGCCGTTCCGATAGAACGAAATCTCCGCACCGCTTCCCCTCATCCGTCATTGCTGACGCAATGCCACCTTCCCCCGAGGGGGAAGGCTATTCCCCTCAGGAGGTACATCATGCAAAAAGCCATCAGCAAATACTGGCCGGTGTTCGTGCTGCCCACGCTCATCGCATTCATCATCGGCTTCATCTGGCCCTTTATCTGGGGCGTTTACCTGTCCTTCCAGCGGTTCACCACCGTGAGCAAGACCACCTTCGTGGGCATCCAGAACTACATCTCGGTGTTCCAGGATTCTACCTTCCTGCACGCGTTCGGCTTCACCGCTGCGTTCACCGTGGTGTCCACCGTGCTCATCAACGTGTGTGCATTCGCCATTGCACTGGTGCTCACCCGCGGCATCAAGGGCACGAACCTCTTCCGTACCGTCTATTTCATGCCCAACCTGATCGGCGGCATCCTGCTGGGCTACATCTGGCAGATTTTGCTCAACGGCGTGCTGGCAAACCTGCAGAAACCCCTGCTGGCTCTGGACGCCAAGGCCGGTTTCATCGGTCTGGTCATCCTGATGTGCTGGCAGCAGATCGGCTACATGATGATTATTTATGTTGCCGGCCTGCAGAGCGTGCCCGGCGACCTGATCGAAGCCGCCAAGATCGACGGCGCAAACGACCGCGAAATTTTGTTTAAAATCAAGATCCCCATGGTCATGCCCAGCGTGACCATCTGCACCTTCCTGACCCTGACCAACAGCTTCAAGCTGTTTGACCAGAACGTGGCCCTGACCGCAGGTGAGCCCGCCAACGCCAGTGAAATGCTGGCCCTGAACATCTACAACACCTTCTACGGCCGTTCCGGTGCCCAGTGGAAGGGCATCGGCCAGGCAAAGGCTGTGGTGTTCTTCCTCATCGTCGTGGTCATTTCCCTTGTCCAGCTCCACTTTACCCGCTCCAAGGAGGTGCAGCAGTAATGCCTAAACAGAAAAAAATGTGGGATAACATCCTCACGGTCATCATGAGCCTGCTGTGCCTGCTGTGGATCTACCCCATCGTGCTGATCCTGCTGAACAGCCTGAAAAAAGAGGGCACCTTCACCACCTCCACAGTGTTCAAGCTGCCCACCGCCGAGACCTTTGCCGGTCTTTCCAACTACATCTACGGCGTCACCAAGATGGGCTTTCTGTCCAGCCTGGGCTACAGCCTGGTCATCACCGTCACCAGCGTCGTTCTGATCCTGCTGTGCTGCTCCATGACCGGCTGGTACCTCACCCGCGTGAACAACAAGCTGAGCAAGTTCATGAACCTGCTCATCGTCTTCTCGATGGTCGTGCCCTTCCAGATGGTCATGTTCACCCTTTCCAAGACCGCCGACACCCTCAAGCTGAACACCCCGTGGAACATCTGCATCATCTATCTGGGCTTCGGCGCAGGTCTGGCCGTGTTCATGTTCACCGGCTTCATGAAGAGCGTGCCCATGGAAATTGAAGAAGCGGCCATGATCGACGGCTGCAACCCCATCCAGATCTTCTTCAAGATCGTGTTCCCCATCCTGAAGCCCACCATGATCTCTACCGCCATTCTGGAAACGATGTGGGTGTGGAACGACTACCTGCTGCCCACGCTGGTGCTGGATATCAAGAAGTACCGCACCATCCCCATGGCCATCCAGTATTTCCGCGGCGGCTACGGCCGCGTGGAGCTGGCCCCCATGATGGCCTGCATCATCATCGCCATCATCCCCATCATCATCCTGTATGCGACCTGCCAGAAGTACATCATTGAGGGTGTCGTTGCAGGTGCCGTGAAGGGTTAAGGAGGTGCGCAGTATGCGTGCAAGCGGCATTCTGATGCCTGTTTTCAGCCTGCCCGGGCCCTTCGGCATCGGCACGCTGGGAAAAGAAGCCTTCGCATTTGTTGATTTCCTTGCCGACGCGAAACAGACCTACTGGCAGATTTTGCCCATCGGCCCCACTGGCTACGGCGACAGCCCCTACCAGAGCTTTTCCGCCTTTGCCGGGAACCCTTATTTCATCGATTACCGCGTTCTCGCTGCCGACGGTCTGCTGACCGCCGATGAAATTCCCGCCGAAAAGCCGGTGGGCCCCATCGACTACGGTGCGCTCTACAACGAGCGGCCCGTGGTGCTGAAAAAGGCCGCCGACCGGCTGCTGGCGGCCCCCTCCCCCGCATACGAAGCGTTCTGCAAAGAGCAGGCTTCGTGGCTGGAGGACTACGCCCTGTTCATGGCGGTCAAGGCCGAGCAGGGTCAGGCGGGCCTTGCCGACTGGCCGGACGAGATGCGCTGCCGCCATCCGGAAGCCATCGCCGCCGCAAAAGAGCGGCTGGCCGACAGCATCGGTTACTTCAAGGCGGTGCAGTTCTTCTTCTACACCCAGTGGAGCGCCCTCAAGGCTTACGCCAACGGCAGGGGCATCCAGCTGGTGGGCGACATTCCCATCTATGTCAGTCCGGATTCCAGCGACCTGTGGACCCATCCGGAGCTGTTCCAGACCGACGGCGAGATGCACCTGACCCAGGTAGCCGGGTGCCCGCCGGACGCGTTCGCCGCCGACGGCCAGCTCTGGGGCAACCCGCTGTACGACTGGCCCACCCACAAGGCCACCGGATTTGCATGGTGGAAGGGCCGCATGAAGCATGCCACTTCCATCTACGACGTGGTGCGCATCGACCACTTCCGGGGCTTTGAGAGCTACTATTCCATCCCCGCCGGGAACAAAACGGCGGCGGGCGGACACTGGGAGAAGGGCCCTGACCGCGATTTCATTGATGCCATGCACGAAGCTCTGGGCGAGGGCGGCATCATTGCCGAAGATCTGGGCTACCTGACCCCGGAGGTCAAGGCCATGCTGGCGGCAAGCGGCTACCCGGGCATGAAGATCATGCAGTTTGCCTTTGACAGCCGTGAATCCGGAAATTATCTGCCCCACACCTACCATCGCAACAGTGTGGTCTACACCGGCACCCACGACAACGTGACCACCGAGGGCTGGCGCACCAATGCCAGCGCCGAGGATGTGGCCTATGCCTGCCGCTACCTGCGCTGCAAGCCGGAAGAGCTGACCGAAGCCATGATCTGCGCCTGCCTTGCCAGCGTGTCGGACATGGCGGTCATCCCGCTGGCAGACTGGCTGCATCTGGGCAGCGAAGCCCGCATCAACACCCCCAGCACACAGGGTGCCAACTGGCAGTGGCGGCTCAGCGTTCCCCTGCCGGAGGGTCTCGCCGGACACATCGCCGGGCTGACCTGCCTGTATGAGCGGGCACAATAACGACATTTTCCTGCATTTTCTCCCCATAAACGGACGCCTGCGGCACTGTGCTGCGGGCGTCTTCTTTTTGGGTGCAGAACATTTTTTCGGCAGGGAAAAAGAATGACCGGGGCAGCATTTTTTCGTTCTTTCGCAGTTTATCCACTTTTGAGACACAATTTGTTCACAAATGTATCATCAAATTTAATCGCACGCTCTCTTGTTATTTTTATACAGTTATGCTACAATTCAAATAGTATATGGTCTGCTTTTCTGCGGACGCTACGAGCGAAAGGAGTTTTTCCATTATGGATCATCCCTATCAGACTTCGATGCAGCTGCCGGCAGCTTATGCCGTTATCACGGAAGAAGAAATGACCTATCTGGATGGTGGCAGCGATATTGTCCTTGGTCAGGCTTTTGGCTATCGGCTCGTCCTTGACACCGATCAGTTCATGACCTTCTGCGCCAATGTGGTCGGCAATTTCGGCTATTACCTGCTTGGTGCATCTTTCAGCTATGTCACCAACATCTTTGAGTCCGGCGCAAAGAACGGCCTGTCCATTGCCGGTTCTGTTGCACATGCCTGGAACCGTCTGGAGACTCCGGGCAGCCGCATTGGCGCCATTGGCCTGACTGGTCTGGCCGGTGTTTACGTCGGCGTGCAGGCTGTCAGCATCTTCCGTTCTCTCCGCAACCTCTATGACGAGGTCTTCAACCCGATGCCGAACTTTGAAACCGCTGCAGGCGCAGATGCTGCCTGAGCCTGATTTCCCCTGCAAATCATGAGAAAGGAGCCGATTCCTTATGAAAGACCTTCAGATGCCGCGTGCCTATGCCATGATCCCCGAAAATGAGCAGACTTCCATTTCCGGCGGCGGGCCGCTGGGCGATGCACTGAACGTATTCTTTGACAATCTCCATTTGGACGATCTCTTCTTTGGCGGCGGGCTCATCTCTTTCTCGTTCACCTTTGTCCCCATGCTGCTGTTCAATGTGGTCAAGACCGGCGTAGACGTGGCTCTTGACGTCTACAACGGGCTTTCCCGTTTCTTTGGCTTCTCGCAGGAAAGCGAGGAAGTCGTTCAGTATCTCACCGAAAAGAAAAACAGCGAGGCTGGTCAGCGGCCTGCTGTCTGAGCATCCAGCAACAAAAAGGGACTGCTGCACAAATCAATGTGCAGCAGTCCCTTTTTCTATATCGCTCACTCCAGCCTCACGGCTCCCTGCTCCCGCAGGCGCAGCACATAACAGCTGCCCGCACCGAACACCCGTTCGATCTCATTGTGATAGCGCGCCAGCAGCTCCTGCGGCACATAAGCCTGAATGGTGCCCGCAAAGCCGCCGCCCTGCATCCGCCATGCGCCAGCGCTGCCCCGCAGAATGCTCTGGCTCAAAGCCAGTGCCACTGAAAGCCCCTGATGCCGCACATCCGTGGCACAGTAGACGTTCTGGCACAGTGCAAACGAAGCCCGCCCGCTTTCCAGCACCAGCCGGGCAAACTCTGAGAAACGTTTTGCACGCAGGGCATCGTGCTGCGCCAGCGCCCGGGCGTTCTCCTCAAAATAATGCATCGCCCGCAGCACGGCCCGGTCACCGCACTGCTTCCGCAGGGCGGGCAGTGCCGTCCAAAAGTCAGCCTCTTTCACCTGCCCCAGCACTCTCTGGCCCAGACAGGACGCGACGTGCTCCATCTCCTGCCGGATGGCCGCAAACTCTCCGGTGAGTTCGCTGTGGCTGCCGCGGGTGTCGGTGACGCACAGGGACATGCCCTCCGGCAGAAGCCCGTCTGCATGGATCTTCTCGATCACCGGCTCACGCGGGTCGGCAAAGTCTGCGAATATGACGCCGCCCACAGCGCTGGTCAGCTGATCCAGCAGGCCGCTGGGTTTGCCAAAGTATGTATTTTCCGCATACTGGCAGAT
Organism: Oxalobacter sp.; assembly: GCA_963615785.1. GTDB lineage: Bacteria > Bacillota > Clostridia > Oscillospirales > Ruminococcaceae > Faecalibacterium. The sequence continues at coordinate 165,573 of CAVEID010000003.1, forward strand.
CTTCGCCAGCTGCGCCGGTGCAAAGCCGCAGTCATACATGCCGTTCCAGATCACGGCCATGCCCATCTCGAACGCCGCCGAACTGGACAGGCCCGATCCCCGCAGCACATCGCTGGCGGTGTAGGCGTCAAAACCGCCCGGTGCCTTCCCTGCCACACGGAAGCCCTCCGCGATGCCGCGGATGAGGCTGGCCGAATGGGTGCCCTCCCCTTCCTGCGGCTGGGCTACGGTCAGGTCAATGACGTCCAGCTTGTTGAACCCGCGGGATTTCACCCTCACATAGCCGTCGTCGTTCTGTGCGGCCACAGCAACCAGATCCAGCGTCACGGCTGCCGCCAGACCATAGCCATGCTGGTGGTCGGTGTGGTTGCCGCCCAGTTCCGCCCGGCCCGGCGCAGAATACACCTGCACCTGACGCCCCGGCCCGAAATAAAGCTCGAACTGCTCCAGCGCCGCGCAGTACCGCTCCCGCTGGCGGCTGAGCTCTGCCGCACCATACAGCGCCCGAAGTTTTTCGTCCCATGCACCCGCTGCGATCTGCCGACGGAGAAGCTCACTGGTCGCCATCCCGATCCCCCCTCAAGATGTTTTGTCGGTTTGTTATGCCTATTGTAATGCATCCGCATGGTTTTTTCAATTTCTATCGCGGAAATCGCCCGAATTTTGTCGTCCAGCTCAAAGAATAAGATGTACTTTTGTTGAATTTGCGGGGCATTCTGTGGTATACTGGGGGCAGAACGTGACAGGACGGAGGAAAAGCATCTATGCCAGACGTTTATAAGCAGTCCTTCAAGCAGAACTATACGAATAATATTGAATTGTCCATTTTCAACTGCGGCATCGAGCGCTGCGCCCCGGGCCAGACCTGGGGCCCCGGCATCCGCGACCACTACCTCATCCACCTTGTGCTCTCGGGCAAAGGCGTGTTCGAAGTGGGCGGCCGCACCTGGGAAGTCAGCGCCGGTGACCTGTTCTTTGCGCGCCCCAGCCAGCTCATCCGCTACACCGCCGATGAGCAGCACCCCTGGGAGTACAGCTGGGTGGGCTTCAACGGAGCCTGTGCCCACAAGCTGGCGGCACAGCTGCCATTCACCGACGACTCCCCTGTTCACCGCGCACAGGACCCCGAAGCCATGCGCGCCGCACTGGCCAGCATTTACTCTGCCCGTGGGCTGCAGCCGCAGGATGAGGCTGCCATGGTAGGCTATCTCTATCTGTTCATCGCTGCCCTGATGAAGGAGACCATCGCAGGCAAACCCCACACGGCATCTTCTTCCAGCCAGTATGTGCTCAACGCCATCAAATATATCCAGTTCAACTATTCGCACGATATTTCCATCGATGATGTGGCAAAAAGTGTGGGTGTCTCCCGCAGCCACCTCTACCGGGTGTTCATGCTCAACGTGGGCAAGAGCCCCATCGACTATCTCACCGAGTACCGCATCAACGAAGCCTGCAAGCTGCTGCGGGCAGGCAACCTGTCCATTGCAGAGGTCGCAGTGTCGGTGGGCTTCTTCGACCAGTTCTATTTCTCGCGGGTGTTCAAGCGCGCCAAGGGCGTGCCGCCGAGTAAGTATTTTGCCTCGCAGGCGGATGCTCCGGCAGACCCCGCGCCCAGTGACCACCAATAAAAGGAGACTTCCATGCCCTTACAGAAGAACCAGATCCTGACCCTGCGCATCGAGCGGCTGTCCAGCGACGGCAGCGGCGTGGCCCACAGCCCGGAGGGTGAAGCCGTGTTCATTCCCGGCGCGGCCCCCGGCGACGAAGCCCGCGTGCGCATCGTCAAGGACTGCAAACGTTATGCCTTCGGCATTCTGGACGAAGTGCTCACCCCCTCGCCTGACCGCATCCCGGTGGACTGCACTGTGGCCGGCCCCTGCGGCGGCTGCAGCCTGCGGCACCTGAATTATACCGCTGAGCTGCAGGCAAAACAGGAGAATGCTGCCGACGCTTTTGCGCGCATCGGCGGGCTGGATGTGCCGGTGCTGCCCATCGTGGGTTCGCCGGAGGTGGACCGCTACCGGAACAAGGTGCAGTTTCCGGTGGGGCTGGACAAAAACGGCAAGCCCTGCATCGGTTTTTATGCAGGCCGCACCCACCGCATCGTCCCCTGCCCGGACTGCCGCCTGCAGCCCGGCGTGCTGAACGACATCGGCAATGCCCTGTGCGCCTTCTTCGCGGAAAACAGCATTCAGCCTTACAATGAAGAAACGGGCAAGGGGCTCGTTCGGCACATTTTCCTGCGCCGGGGCGCTCACAGCGGGCAGATCATGGTCTGTCTGGTCTGCACCCGCCCCAAGCTCCCCCGCGCCGAGCAGCTCTGCGCCCTGCTGAAGGAGCAGTTTCCGGCCATCGCCACCATTCTGCTGAATGTCAACGCCAAAAATACCAACGTCATTCTGGGCACCGAGACCCACACCCTGTACGGCCCGGGCTATATTGAGGACACCCTCTGCGGTGTGCCGGTGCGGCTGGGTCCGCTGTCCTTCTATCAGGTCAACACCCTCGCCGCCGAGCAGCTCTACGGCATTGCCGCCGAGTATGCCCAGCTGACCCCGGACGATCTGCTGCTGGACCTCTACTGCGGCATGGGCACCATTGGCCTTTCGATGGTGGATCACTGCCGTGAGCTGGTGGGCGTGGAGATCGTGCCGGAAGCCATCGACAGCGCCAGGGCCAACGCCGCCCGTATGGGCGACGCCGTGGCCGCAAAGAGCCGCTTCTTCTGCGCCGACGCCGGCCAGGCCGCCACGCGCCTCGCCGCCGAGGGCCTGCACCCGGACGTTGTGATGCTCGACCCGCCCCGCAAGGGCTGCGACGAAGCCACCCTCTCCGCCGTGGTGCGCATGGCCCCCCGCCGGGTGGTCTACGTCAGCTGCAACCCCGCCACTGCCGCCCGGGATGCCGCGTGGCTGGAACGGAATGGATATCACGCAGAGAAAGTGCAGCCGGTAGACCTCTTTCCAAGAACGAAGCATTGCGAGTGTATCACGGCATTAACCCGCATAAATCCTTGATTTTTAGCACTTTTAAGGCTTACAAAATGGTGATTTGCCACCCATCCGCCACCATTGAACATTGAACACGAAAAAGAGGATTGAACCGTTGAACATTTCGGCGGCTCAATCCTCTTTTTTTGTTATGACAGCTTCTTTTGTTCTATCGCCTGTTCAAAAATATCAACGGAGCGGTTCGCCATTGTTTCCGTATCATGTACATAGGTTTGCAGAGTGGTTTGAATGTTGGCGTGTCCTAATCGGGTTTGAACATCCTTTACATCTGCCCCCGATTCAATCAAAATCGTTGCGTGAGTGTGCCGCAAAGAATGGTAATCGAACGCAAGCAACAATTCTTTGTGGATGATCCTAGCACAGTATTTGAAAGAATCCGTTGAAGTGTATTCCCCATCTTCTGCAATGCAAACCAACTTGACCCGTGGTAAAGCCGATTGTAAGCACTTTTGAACGGGTACGATCCTTTGCATCTCGTTGCCCTTTTCATCCAGTTCTTTCTTGACAACATGGATCGTATAGTATTCGCCGTACTTCAATTCATTCTTCATCTGTTCGGTGCGCTCTTGCTTCAGTGCTTGATAGAGCGTTTCACCAAACTTGACCGTTCGGCTTGAAGATGGTGTCTTGGGCGTTGTAAAGTACCACGATGAGCGAAGTTCTTTCTTGCCTTTCTTTTCCACGACTTTCCGAACATCTGCCCCAAAGTTTCGCTTGACAATCTGCTTATTCACGGTAAGTTCCCGCTTTTCAAGGTCTATATCATCCCACGTTAAAGCGAACGCTTCAGAGATGCGCAAGCCCGTATAAAAGCCGATCATCAACGGGATATGAAACCGTGATCCAGAGGGAAAGCGTTCAATGATCCTGTTCCAATCTTCCATTGCAAGCACAATGCGTTCACGGGGCTTGCGCTCTATTTTGGGGAACTTCACATAGCGCATAGGGTTTGCGGAAAGGTAGTGCATGGGTTCAACTGCATAATCCAGCGATGCACCCAAAACGGACAGGATGCCAACAACAGAACTTTTTGCAAGCCCGTGCATCTTCAGATCATTGGCATACTCTTGCAAAATTGCTGATGTAAGAGCCTTTAGCCTGTATTTTCCGTACTTTGGTTTTAAATGTCCCTCTATAATATGTAGATAGGCCACTTGGGTACTATACTTCAAATTCGGCTTGCAGTACAGATCATACCACTGATCCAGATAATCCGAAACGGTGATTTCAGACGGGGTAAAGACCGCCCCGGCGTTGTTGTACTCATTGATAGCCTTGGCAAGTGCGGTTTCGGCCTCTTTCTTTGTCTTAAAGCCGCCTTTCTCTTTCTTTTGCCGCTTACCGTCTATCTTTCCCAAATCGAAATAGTAAGACCATGTTGTACCGCGTTTTCTTGTTCCACCTGTCATAAGTATACCTTTCCTTTCGTTGATTTTTGAATCATGGAATGGTATACTTACATATAGACCACTTCACGATTCTTTGCAGGTTTCTTGATTTGGTTGCTTTCGGAATCCCTGTCTATTGCAGTAGGCGGGGGTTTCTTTTATATACAAGCGTTTACGTTAAGTAAGAAAAAAGAATACTCTTGCCCCACAAAAACGCTGTACAACGCTTATATGCGCCGTTTCCGGCTGTCACTTGCAGATGATAGCCGGATGTGTTGAGCCGTTGCCCTTTACAGAGGGTGACGGCTTATTTTTTATGCTGTTGTTGCCATATTTGGTAATTAACAGAATCAGCAATCGCCTTTTCAAATGCTTCAAATTGTTCTTTTGTAAACACAGTTTCTTGATTGTCACTAGAAATAACCGTGTAACCAAACTGTACTTGCATTTCAATCTTGCCGACAGGTTTTGGTTTGTCAGCTCTCACAACACGATAGCCTAATGACCAAAGATATTTTCTAAATGGTGAATCAAGTTCGCTTCTTGCTTCATAGTTGATACTTTCCCATTGATCGCCACAAAGAGATTGAACCGAAATCCCTAGTGCATCCGCTATTTTTAGAAGTGTACCAATTCTAGGGTTTTGTGATCCCTTTTCATATTGTGAAACTCTAGATTCCGAAACGCCTATCTTTTCAGCTAGTTCTTTTTGTTTTAACCCAGCTTGCAAACGTGCTTCACGAATACGATTTCCGATTTCATTATTCATGCTATACCCCCTTTGTATATATGGGAAGTATAGCATACTCAAAATTCAAAATAAAGGAAAAGCTAATCTTTTTGTATTGACTTTAGCTTTAACTTATGCTAAGATTAGCACAACTTGAGTTATTCGTCAAGTAAAAATTCAAGAAAGCTGGTGAAATAATGAGAATCAACCGAAAGAAGTTAATCATTGCTATGCTGGACAACGATCAAACTATTGTCCAGTTGGCTAAAGCAAGTGGAGTATCAAGAGTAACGATTTCCAACATCAAGTGCGGAAAGTCCTGCTCTAATACTACGGCTGAAAAGATTGCCAAAGCACTGAATGTTTCCGTGTCTGACATTATCGAAAATGCCACTGCAATGGCTGATAATGCACAGTGAGGGATTCCGAAAGCAACTAGAATTTACTGCAAAGAAAGAAGGGAGATAATTGTTCTTCAAAGGCTATGTAGAAACCAAAGATAAACAGTGCATTGAAAAGTTCAAAGGCAGGACGGACTTTAAGACCTATGAACAAGTAAAACCTTTACCAGAGTTCGCCGGGATTCTGGCAGAAGATACAATTCTTGTTGATACAGATGATGGCGAGAGTTCAAAAATCTTATTTCAGATTGTTCAAGATCACGCCCTTAGATGCAGAGTATATCTTACCACAAGGGGTATGCACTTCCTGTTCAAAAACAGCGGCGTGGGCGGCTGTAAGACCCATTGCACCCTTGCAATCGGCTTGAAAGCTGATATTAAGGTGGGTGTGAAAAGCTCCTATGAAGTGCTGAAATACGGCGGTGTGGAGCGTGAGATCATCTATGATACCGCCGAAAATGAAGAAGCACAGCCGTTGCCCCGGTGGTTGTTCCCCGTCCGTAGCAAGATGGCTTTTCTTGATATGGATGAGGGAGATGGACGAAATCAAGCCCTGTTCAACTACATTTTGACCCTACAAAGCAATGATTTTACCGTAGAAGAAGCACGGGAAACCATTCGGATCATCAATAAATATGTGCTGAAAGTTCCTCTGTCAGACAGCGAGATTGAAACCATCTTGCGGGATGATTCGTTCAAGAAACCCGTTTTTTATAACGGCAATACGTTCTTGTTTGACAAGTTCGCAATCTTCTTGAAGAACAACGCCCATATTATCAAGATCAACAATCAGTTGCATATCTACAAAGACGGTATTTATACCGCTGGATATGGCGAGATTGAAGCCGCGATGATCCAGCACATTCCCGATCTGAACCGTGCAAAGCGGTCTGAAGTCGTTGATTATCTTGATCTGATAATCCGCGATAACACAAAACCAGAGGACGCGCACCTTATCGCGTTCAAAAATGGTTTGTATAACATCATTGACGGTTCTTTTGTGGGTTTTACCCCGGAACACATCATCACCAATAAGATTCCTTGGAACTACGAGCCGGGGGCAACTTGTTCTTTGGTTGATGATGTGTTAAACCGCCTTTCCTGCAATGATGCAGAAATCCGCGCTTTGCTGGAAGAAGTGGCCGGAGCGTGCCTATACCGTGATAACAAGTTAGGCGGCGGTAAAGCCGTGATTCTGGTAGGCGACAAGAGCAACGGTAAATCAACTTATATCGAAATGCTTTACGCCATGCTTGGGGATAAAAACATATCAACCCTTGATTTCAAAGAGCTTGACGATAGATTTTCAACGGCTATGCTATTCGGCAAGTTGGCGAACCTTGGTGATGATATTTCGGATTCTTTCAAAGAAGATGTTGCGATTTTTAAGAAGATTGCAACAGGCGAAAGCATTAAAGCCGAAAATAAAGGCAAGGACGCTTTCCAATTTATCCCCTATGCAAAGTTGATTTTTTCAGCAAACAACATTCCCCGTATGAAAGACCCAACCGGGGCGGCTATGCGGCGACTTCTCACAATCCCGTTAAACGCTAAATTTTCAGAAAATGATCCCGATTATGATCCGCAAATCAAGGTAAAACTGACCCAACAAGAAGCAATGGAATATTTTATCCTGCTTGCGATTGATGGTTTGAAGCGTGTACTAAAAAGCAAGCACTTTACTGTTTCCCAAAAGGTACAGCAAGCTAAAACCGATTATGAGCAGGAAAACAACCCCATTTTAGCTTTCATTGAGGATTGCCGGAACGACAACGGAGAAATTGAGGGCATTTACAATGAAGCAACAAGAGAAGTTTATATCCGCTATGATGAGTTTTGCATTAAAAACAACTTTCGCCCTGTGAATCGTCTGACATTTTCAAAACAGCTCAATCAAGCATTGGGAACAACTGTCAAAAATATGCGCATTAACGGAAAGCAGTGCAAAGTATTCATTGAACAGTAACATACAGTAGCAGTAGCACAACAGTAACAACAAACGGTAACACTCAAAAATCATTTTATATTCGCTATATTTTCCAAGAGCGTTACCGTTGCTACTGTTAAAGGCAAGTTCTATACAAAGGCGGTGCATCATCGCTAAATCGTAATAATTATAAAAGATATATATAATATAGCCGAACCGTACCAACGGTAACAGTAGCACGAAAGGAATATCACATGAATATCTATGATTTCAAGAAAAAGGCACACTCTCGCACCCGGAAAATGAATGTGCTTGTTGATTTGGATAAGATCAGCACGTTTTACCCGGCAGGAATGAGGGTGACAAAGAGCACCCCGAAAAGCGTACTGTTGGCGGAAGACCCCCGCAGTCACTTTAACGGTGAGTTTTGGGAAGTTTACCCACTGGCAACAACGCCCACCAATGTTTACATCGTCTGCCCTTATTGCAAGATGATCCATATTCACGGGAACAAAGCCGGAGATTATGAGGGTTTCCGCCGCCCTCACTGCAAGGATTTTGGCGGTAACAATCCCGATTACTACATTGAAAAGCTGTGAAAGGTGGTATTTAGCAATGCTTAATTCTAAGATTTCGCTTGCCGCCGCGCGTGTGAACGCCGGGTACACTCAAAAAGAAGTAGCCGAACGGCTGAACATGGGCGAACGCACCATCAGACGTTGGGAAAGCGGCAAGACTGCCCCCACGGTTGATAAGTTCATTGAAATGTGCAGGCTGTACAACTGCCCTGCAACCGCTGTCAAATACTAAAGAGAGGTGCTTTACCATGAAAAAGATGCTGATTGACCCCGAACTGCACACCACCATTGAAGATTATTCTTGCAAGGCGGAACAACTTAGAAACTTCATTGATTTCATCAACGAGTGGGTTTGGAATCAGGTTTCTAACGGTAATATCGCGGAAAACGAAACATCTGGCAAGCTGTGCTCACTGATGGAAAATCTTTCTGATCTGGCACACTTGCGTGATTCGGAGTTAGTTGCTATCCTTGATTCTATGGCGCACGGCTAAAGGGCGCACGGCTAAAGATTGAACTGTTTTGAACACTTTTTGAAATATTAACGTCAAACGGTGGTGATTGATTGAGCGAGAACGAAGTTAATTTGAAGTTGTTGGAAAGCATTACAGGCAGTGAAGTATTCAAACAAATCCTAGAAGCCTTTCCCGGCGAACGGCTTTACATACCGGGCAGAGGTGAATTTACATCAAAACAGGAGCGGAACAACGCCATTCGCCGAGACTTCTATAACGGTGCAGATGTTGACGCTCTCGCCGAAAAATACAAGCTATCCGCTACTTCCGTATACCGCATTATTAACGACCGGGGCTAACCACCCCGGTTTTTATTTTCGCCCAAAATGACTAAATATTGTGTATTTTAAGTGCAATAGCTACTATATATGGTATAATTTATATTGAGGTACGATAAATTCAGAAAGGTGGTGAAAGAGTGGCACGGATTAACAAAGAATTAGTTGCAATGAATCTCCTGACCTGTCCAACAAGCAAAGAAGCCGCTGAAAAGTCCGGCATTTCCGTTCCTACGTTGTACAGACTGAAGAAAGACGCGGCATTTCAAAGCGTATTGCAGGAAGTCAAAGATAGTATCTTTGGCGAAACGATGCACAAGGCGCAGGGCTATTGTTTGGAATCGCTGGAAGTTCTGCGAACTGTTATGAACGACTGCACCGCAACCGATTCTTCACGGGTTTCGGCGGCTAAGACCATCCTTGAATTGGGTGTTGCTCTGCATGAAGATGAACATATTGTACAGCGGCTTGCAAGCATGGAAAAGAGGTTGCAGGATGATTAAACAAAAAATGGCAAGAGGAACGCTTTTGAACCGCTTGCGGGAGCTGGAAGAATCACAGAAGAACAAACAAGCTATTCCCGTTCTTTTCGCAGATGTTGAAGAAGATGGGCGGCTTTGGGTAGGCAAAAACACAGGTGACAAACACTATTTTGAAAATCTGTTTGATGGTGAAGCCTATATCACCGCCTTGCCGGGCGTTACAAAGCAGACCAAAGTTTTTATTGATAACATGTTCTGTGGTTCAGATGAGCTATATTTACCCGCTGATCCGATTCTGTACTTCACAGATTCCGCAAAGCGTTCTGATTTCATCCGTGCAAACACTAATCCTGAAAAGTGGTTAACCCTGTACATTGCCCTAATCAAGCAAATTTTAGAAAGTGCTGAATCAGAACTTTCCAGATTCAATACCCCTGCACTAAAAGACCTGATAGAAAACATGGATTCAATGAACATGGAACAACTCGTTGAACGCTACGAAAATCAAAAGTGGTTCAACAGAACTTAAAAATATGAGGTGAACAAAATGACTGAAAAAGAACTTGAACGCAATGCCGCATTTAAGGCGAAATTGCCCGAACTGGTAGCGGTCGTGAAAGAACTTCACAACCTTGCAAAACTGTCTTTCCCCAACGGCAACCCCTATATTGGTTCCAGATTCGGAACTTACGGCGATATTTACGCCGAAATCAAGGAAGTGTGCAAATATTTCGGTGTTGATTTTTGATAAAGGAGAAAGCAAAAATGGAAAAATCTTATGAAACCTACGCAAAGAAAGCCTTGATGCTCAAGCATACCCACAAGCAGGAAGCCGGGAAAATCCGTGACACCATCGGCCAGATTGATTCTAACCAGCGTCTTTCTGATTTTGGCAAACGTGAAGCTATCGAAAAGCTGAAAGCTGAAGCCGGAAATCTGAACAAGCAGTTTTCCGATTCTATCCGGGGGCTGATTCGGCAGTTCTGCAAAGAATTTGGCACTTCTTTTGCAGAGGACAACGCCGATCATTCCACCGACATTGCGAACGCTCTGAAAGTCATTGATATGTGTGGAAGCAGTTTAACCGCTGAACTTCTTCACAGCTTTATTGAGCCGCTGAAAGGCTCTCATAAGGCCATGAAAATGATCTACGATGTTCTCACCATCAAATACAGCACTTTCGCCCCGGAAATTATCAGTATTCTTGATGAGCGCATGGGTACAACCGCAGAGATCAACGCATATCTTGACCGTTTGAAAGAGCTTGAAGCCGTTGCAGATTGCCCCCTGCTGTCCAACTATGAGATCGTCAACATGGGCTATAACGGCATGATCCGCTTTGAAGTGCAGGATTGTACTACTTACGCTGTGTGCGCCCTGCCTGATACCATGATGGAGATCGGTAAGCAGTATGAAGCCCTTGCCATGAAATACCCGCAGATGTTCACCAACTACATTCCCACCAACGAAGAAATCATTTTGGACGGTCTGAACGGCTGATATTTCACACGGCATAATCGAGGACTTCAACCGATGACCGATTTAGAACGAGAAGTTTTACAACAAGATGAGTTAGCAATCCGAAATCATCTTGAACTTATCTTGCGTGCCAAAGAAAATGGCGCAAGTCAAAGAACGATTGATACAATGATTTCTCTGGTGACGCATGAAAAAGACCGATATGACGAACGAAAAGCAAAATGGGAATCAAGTTGAAAACGAAGAACTTGTAAGGCAGATTCAAGCCGGGATCAATGTTTCTTCCAACTTGGAACAGCTTTACTTGAAAAATCGTCCTTTTATCTACAATACCGCAAGGAAATATTCTAAACAGGCTGAAATTGACGATCTCATACAAGAGGGCTATTTAGGTCTGCAAAAGGCCGCTTCTATGTACAATCCCGACTGTAAGACAAAATTTATAACCTATGCGGGGTATTGGATTCAGCGGTATATCCAGCTTTATTGTGGAAATTGCGGCAATGTCAAACGGATTCCAATTCACCAGCTTTCCGAAATTGCACGGTACAAACGCTTTTTAGCACAATGCCAAAGTGAAAATAGAAATCCGTCCGATTCTGAAATTTGCAGAGTATTGAGCATTTCCGCAAATAAGCTGGACAACTTACGGAAAGCGATGTTTGAATCATCCGTTGCAAGTCTGCAATCCCCTGTTGATGGTGCGGACGGACTATTGTTGGAAGATTCCATCCCCGATCCGTCAAACATGGAAGATGATGTTACAGAACGCCTTGCAAGAGAATACGCAAGCCTCGTTCTTTGGAGTATCGTAGATGAACTAAAGGACACTGAAAGCTATGTTATTTCGGGGCTTTATCACCGCTCTAAAACATTGCGGGAGTTGAAAGACGAACTTCATATTTCAGAGCAAAGAATAGCCCAAATTCGAGATAAAGCCTTGCAGACCTTAAATTACAAGAAACGATTAGAAGAAATCGCTTCTATCTATGGCTATATTCCATCCAGAGCATACAAAGGCAGTTTAAGCTATTTTAATTCCAACGGTTCAAGCACAGAAAACATTGCTTTGAATCGCATTGAACATCAAGAAAAGGCGGCTCACCTTGTAAATAGAATACACCAAAATGAACAAGCTGTTCAACAGGAATTGAGCATAGATGAACTATTTGCAAAGGTAGTGGGCAACACGAAAAGAGGTGATGCACATGAATCTTTCCGTTGGAAAGTATAAATTACTGATCGGCACAAGCCAAACAAGCGGCTTTCTTCCTACGGATTTAACGCTTGTAGGCCACGGCTTTACCGCTTGATATTCTTTTCCCGCCTCACCCACAAAACAGCGTTGCAGGGCATTACAGGCGGATTTTCGGCTATATCATGGGCTTTAATAAACTTTAACCGAAAGGGGGATTTCACACGATGATTAAAGCGATGCAAGCGGCGCAGAAAGCCGCACGAAAGGCCATAGAAAGCACATACACGGGTGTTATGACGGTATCGGAACGGCAATCCGTCAAAGACCCTAACACCCATATTACCAGCACAAAAGAAGTCGTTGTGTTGGAGAACCAGCCTTGCAAGCTGTCTTTTGAAACCATCGCCGCCGCAGTCCAGACCGAAACGGCGGCGGCACTCTCGCAGAGCGTTAAAGTGTTCCTGTCGCCGGATGTAGCCATCAAAGCCGGATCAAAATTAACGGTGACACAGAACGGCGTTACCACCGCTTACAAATCAAGCGGCGTTCCCGCTGTATATCCCACTCATCAAGAAGTTATGTTGGAGCTGTTTACAAAATGGGCTTGACCCATTGAGAAAAACGCACTTTTGAAAGTTAATTTTCAAAGGTGCGTTTTTTTGTTTAGTATATAATGTTATCATCTAAGCTAAGATAGCCCAACTCATACACATCTTTCTTTTTCTCCAAACAATCACGGATGATCTCAACAGCATTTTCCGGGGGATTCGGATAGCTAGGGAAAGTATCACCAAATGCACGGTAATAGTTTTTTATAGCCCTTATAAGCTCATCATCCTGCACGCAATCGGGATGATTCATGTATTCTTCAAACTCTTTGCGTACATCTTCCGGGGCATCATCTGTCAAATGCCAGTTATCCGGCTCATTCACAAAATACGGACTTGTGTGAAAATCAGGTGTTATCATTATTTTCTGTTATTTTCTTGATGATCTTTGAAGAAGTCCGCCCATTCGGGGTTTTCTTTATCAAAAATCTGTTTCTGTTCCGGGGTTAGAGCTTTGGGATAATCAGCGAACATATTGAACACGGTCTTTTTGTCGAAACTAAAGAGCCATTCGCCCACACCGTCCGGCGTATCTTTCCACCAAATAACGTCCGTGGGGTTGTTCTTGTACCAGTTATCGGATGTTCTAGCCCATGTTTCTTTTACAAGCGTTCCATCCGCTTTGCACTCACGGATAACAATGCTTGTTTCCTTGCCCTCATCTACTTCATTGTTTTCGGCATCTAAAAAATGAAATTCGGCGTAATCTCCGCCAAAAGGGTTTTTACCGTCAACGTGTTTCATGGAAAACACCTCTTTAGCTCATTTTAACACCCGTCTTGCCTGTTGGCAATGGATGTTGTATAATAAGTTCAAGGTAATTCAAAGCAAGATTGAACATACTAAACAGCGGTGCGGTGACAATGCCACCCGCTTGCCACCATCCCACTGTATACGCATGAATCCGCACAAGCTCTTGTGCTTTGAAATCGTTGAACAAGGCTATTTTTCAGCCCTCATAGAACCGTACAAAACCGTTGAAATTGAACTTTGTACCGTTCTCTATAAACACGGCATTGCGAAGCAGTTCTTCTTTTGACCAGACTTGATGTCAAATGGAGCTGATTTATAGTGTGCCCGTCTGATTTTCAGGCGGGCATTTCTTTTTGCCGGAATATCGTCATTCCGCAATATCCGGATGTCAGACCACCATAAAAACAAAGCGCAGCTGCTGCCGAGAGCCCCCGCAACGATTTTTAACAAAAGCCGAACCTTTCTGCCAAGGAAAGTTGGTCGCACAGAAAGTTGTTTTGTGCTATACTGTGTTAAAAATCATTGCAAAGGTGGGAATGGCATGAACCCTGCAAGAAAGCTTTATCTGGATAATATCCGCTGGGCAACGGTCGTCCTTGTTGTGATCTACCATGTGATCTATATGTTCAACGGGGTGCAGCCCTTTGGCGTGATCGGGCCGTTCCGGGAGCATCAGATACAGGATAGCTTTCAGTATCTGGTCTACCCCTGGTTCATGGCGCTGCTGTTCGTTGTGTCGGGCATGAGTGCGCGTTTTTCTCTGCAAGGCCGCACCACGAAACAGTTTCTGAAGAACAAAACACGCAAGCTGCTGGTGCCGTCCACGATCGGCCTGTTCGTGTTCCAGTGGCTTCTTGGCTTCTACAACCTGAAAATCGGCGGCGGAGTGGATATGGCCGCCGTTCCGAGACCTGTGCTGTATCTGATCACCGTGCTGTCCGGCGTGGGGCCGCTGTGGTACATCCAGATGCTCTGGCTGTTCTCTGTGCTTCTGCTGGCCGTGCGGAAAATTGAAAAAGACCGGGTCTGGAACTTCTGTTCCAAAGCACCGGTCTGGAGCATCGTGCTGCTGGTGATCGCCGTTTATGCTTTCGCACAGGTGCTGAACACCCCCATCGTCACGGTTTATCGGTTCGGCATCTATGGATTCTGCTTCTTCGCGGGTTACTTCCTGTTTTCCCACGAGGAAGTGATCGAGCGGCTGTGCAAGTGGTGGTGGATGTTCGATCTGGCTGCGGCCGGGCTGGGCATCTCGTACACCCTGCGCTATTTGGGCGAGAATTACGCCATTGCACCTGTTCTGAACAATTTTCACGCCTGCGTTTACTGCTGGTTCGCCATCCTTGGCATCCTCACAACGATGAAAATCTATGCCGACACGGCAGACAGCTTCACCCGCTGGATGGCGAAAAAGGCGTGGGGCCTCTACATTTTTCATTATCTGCTCATTGCAGTGATTGCATATGAACTGCACGAGCACGCCCCGGACATGCCGGAAGTGCTGGTCTACCTTCTCGTGGGCATCGGCGCATTTGCCGGCGCGTTCCTGCTGGACGAACTCATCCGCCGGGTGCCCGTTCTCCGCTGGTGCGTTCTGGGGATCAGAAAGGAGAAAAAGCATGTTCAGGGATAATCTGATCTCCCTGCGGAAGCTTCACGGCTTTTCGCAGGATGAGCTGGCAGAAAAAGTCGGCGTGACACGCCAGACTCTTTCCAAGTACGAAACGGGAGAATCGCTGCCGGACATCGAACGCTGCAAACGGCTGGCGGATATTTTCGGCGTTTCCATGGACGATCTGGTGAACTATGAGAAAACCGACCGGGAAAATCTGGGGCTGGAAGTACCGCCCAAAGGAAAACACGTTTTCGGCATGGTAAAAGTGGGAGACAAAGGGCAGATCGTCATCCCTGCAAATGCACGGAAGATTTTTGACATTCACCCGGGCGACAATCTGCTGATCCTTGGAGATGAGGAGCAGGGCCTCGCCATCCTAAAAGAGAAAAGCTTTCTGGAGCACCTGCGCTTGATGGATCGCCTGCGGCAGATGGAATCCGGCGAATGATCAGACGCTGCGGAAAACGCCCTCTCTGCACCGAATGCTGCGAAGCTGAGTGTGCTGAATGCCCAGCAGCGCATCCATCTCCTGCGCCGCATTTTCATAGCGGCTGTTCTGGTGATGCACCAGAATGTAATCTGCTTCCCGGATCTTCCCGGATGCCTGCCGGCAGAAGCTGCGCACGGGCGCGGCCAGCGCAAACACCCAAATGGGCGAGCAGATCGTCACATGGTCGTACTGCGTCAGGTCAACATTTACAGGCTCAATGGGCATTGCCCAGCGGTGCATCCCATAGCGCCCGCACCACCAGAAGCCCAATGTCCCTTCCGTGCGCTCCGTGGAGCGGATCTCATAGAGTGCCGCACCTGTCCGTTCTGCTTCTTCTATGGCCTGTTTTTTCACATAGCCCATCCGGGAGAAATAGACCACCAGCTGTTTGGGGTTCGTTCCGATGTTCGGAGCTCCATGTTCCGGAACCGTAAAATGTTCCTGCCGGTAAAACACCCATGCGGCATACCCCGTTACTGCCTGACAGAAGCCGATCCCAAAAAACGCTGTGGACATGAAATTTAGCGGAAACATATAAAACTGGATGCAGATCCACAGCATCAGGCTTACACCGAAGATTCCGCCCAGGATAACGCCGGATTTCTTCTTCGCAAGCAGCAGCCCGGCGGCGGTTAGATTCGTGAGGCCATTTACAATAAGAAGTGCATAGCCCGAAAAAGTAAAATCCTGAAAAACCACCTCTGCAAAAGGCAGTGCCTGAAAATATGGGAGCAGGGTGTCCATGCCCATCCGCTTTCCGCTGGGGTCAAGCAGCATTCCAAAGGCACCGCCTACTGCACCGATGGCGACAAAAAGCGTCCAGAAAATCAACAGGCGGCGGGCTGTCTGATACCGAGAGTGTTGTTTCATGTTTGTTTTCCTCCATAACAAATAAAAAGACGCAGGATGCACCGAAACTTCGGTCAGCACTGCGTCTTGCGTCACACTGAAATAAAAGTCTTGACGAACGAACATTCGTTAGCTATACTATAATCACCGCCATGATGATTGTCAAGAAGTCTTTTGCGCCTTACCCCAAGAACCGCACTTCATACGATGACTTCTCTTGACAGCCTGAAATCTTTATCCGATCACAGTGCCAGACGCTTAGACGCAGTGCAAGCCGAAAAACGGTTTTGTGCTGCGTTTTTGTTTTTACAGGAGAATGATTATGAGCAAGTATGAGCCGTTATGGAGCTGGATCAAAATGCACTCCGCAGAAAATTTCACACTAACTTTTGCGGAGATTCAGCAGATTCTCGGTTTTCCTATCGACCACTCGTTTTTGGCCTATAAAAAAGAATTGACGGCTTATGGGTATCGGGTGGACAAAATATCCATGAAAAATCAGATGGTGATTTTTCAAAAAACACCGAATTTGTGTGATTGACACGAATCGTGCCGCTTTTGTGACGAGCAGATTCTTTTGTGGCGCAGTTTCTTTTGCTATGGTGGATGCAGGCGAAACGCCTCGATTTCAACCAACGAAAGGAACTTGAAGATGAAAAAGAATCAAAACTTACTTGCCGGAATTTTACTTCTTGTGGGGTTTGCCGCATGGACATTTCTCATTCAGGTGGCGGATGTGCAGCCGATTGGCCCGAATGGAAGCGCTGTCGGCTTTGCTGCGCTGAACGGTTGGTTCCACCAGCTGACCGGGGTGCATTGGATGCTCTATACCCTGACCGACTGGCTGGGACTGGTGCCCATCTTTGTCTGCCTGATTTTTGCAGGCATAGGCTTTGTCCAACTGGTGCAGCGCAAGAGCCTGTTCAAAGTCGATTTGGATATCATCCTGCTGGGCGTTTATTATGTGCTGGTGATTTTGGGCTATCTGCTGTTTGAAATGATGCCGGTCAACTATCGTCCTGTTCTGATCGAGGGCTTTCTGGAAGCGTCTTATCCGTCCTCGACCACACTACTGGTTCTGAGCGTGATGCCGACACTGTATTTTCAGGCACAGCGGCGGATCACCAGGAATACACTACGGCAGGCCATCTGCATTTTTTCTGTCCTGTTTTCTGCTTTTATGGTCATTGGGCGGCTGGTTTCCGGTGTCCATTGGCTGACCGATATTGTGGGAGCCGCTCTGTTAAGCCGTGGCATTTTTCTGATTTACAAAGCCAGCGTCAACTTGTTGTGTAAGGAGTGACCTCGAATGGAACTGAATGAAAAATTGCAGGAACTGCGAAAAAGCAAAGGTATGACGCAGGAAGAACTGGCAGAAGCACTCTATGTTTCCCGGACGGCGATCTCAAAGTGGGAATCCGGCAGAGGAACGCCCAGCATCGAGTCCCTGAAGCAGATCTCTGCGTTTTTCTCGGTTTCCATTGATGATTTATTATCCGCAGAAAAAGCCCTGTCCCTTGCAGAGCAGGAACATAAAATCCGCCAGCAAAATAAGCTCCTTTTATGGACTGGAATCATGGACGTATGCTCAGCAGGCCTGATTTTTCTGCCGCTTTATCCGTATGCTGCCGGGCAGACCGTTTATGCTGTAAATCTGCTTTCCTATGCCAATCGGTTCCATCGTTCCATTTGTATGCTGCTGTTTCCGGCTTTGATCCTGACAGGCGTCGTCAAGATATTGTTGGTTTGCTCTGGACGGAAAAAGGAACAGGGTTTTTTGACCGTTCTATCCATGGCACTCAGTATTTTATCTGTCTTGCTCCTGACCGCCGCCAGAGTAAGCTATGCAGCGGCAGTTGCATTTTTGCTGCTGATACTGAAAGGCATCCTGCTTTTCTGCTGCAAAAAGTCCTTTGAGGGAGGCTGCTGATCATGAAGCAGTCACAGCTCGGTGTTCTTTTGATCATTGCCGGAATCTGCCTGCTGGCAGTTCGACTTATATCTCTTGCGTCTTTTAATCCAAGGAGGTCGTCAATTATGAATTTTATCTTGAAAAATGCAGTCCCGGCCATCTGTATTGCCCTTGCCGCGCCGCTCGTTTTTTCTTCTTGCAGCCGGACGGCAGGTTCCTCCGAAACGGCTGCTCCTGCAGGCAGCGTGGTTCAGGAGCAAGCCCCCTCTGCTGAATCGGAAGATTTGGCAGAAAGTGCAGCTTCTTCTGATGAAAGCTGGAAAGTCGATTTTGAAAAGAGCCTTTGGGAAAATTACAACGTCACCCCGGAATACTACGAAGATCTCGGTGATGGTGTCTATCAGGTCTACGTCAAAATTGATGGCAGGGCAGTGCCTTACGTTGCCGTGGATTCTGCCACGGGTGACTACCACGGTTAAAATTCTGCTTGACAACGGAAACATTTTCGATTATAGTAGAGCTAACAAACATTAGTTAGCAAAGGGCGAATGAAAATGGAAGACACCAAGCAGCGTATTCTGGAAAAATCTCTGGAACTGTTTTCGACCAAAGGATATGATTCCGTCAGTGTCAGCGAGATTGCAAAAGCTGTCGGCATCAAGGCTCCCTCGCTCTATAATCATTTTCCCAGCAAGCAGGCCATTTTTGATGCCATTCTGGAAACAACTTCGGCCCACTACCAGAAAGACACCGCTGAGATCTCGGTCCATGTGCAGGATTCCCAAAAGGATGTCCCGGTTTTCTCCCATATCTCAGAGGAGATGCTGGTTGAAAAAGTCCGGCAGATCTTCCTCTATTCGCTGCACGACAAAACCATCAGCCAGTTCCGCCGGATGATGACGCTGGAGCAGTTCCGTTCCCCGGAATTGGCCGAGCTGCTTTCCAAGCGCTATGTGGATTGGATGATCTCCTATCACACGGGGATCTTCCGTGCGCTGACTGCGAACGGTGAACTGCGCAGCGAAGACCCGGATACACTGGCGTGGATGTACGTCTCCCCCATCATCGTCCTGCTGAACATTTGTGACCGTCAGCCGGAACGGGAAGCTGAAAGCCTTGAAAAGCTGGATGCTCATGTAAGGCTGTTTTTTCGTACCTTCAACATCGAACGAGGTGAAAAATGAATACGTCAGATGAAAAATGGATCCTGTGCCCCATTTGCGGAGCAAAGACACGCGCACGATTGCTCCCGGACACGGTGCTGCGCAACTTTCCGCTTTTCTGCCCCAAGTGCAGGCAGGAAAGCATCATCAATGCGCAAAACTATCATGTGATAAAAATAAGAGTTCAGCCAGACGCACAGACGCAGTGCTGACCGCAAGAGCTTTTGTGGTTGGTGCTGCGTCTTTTTATATTTAAATTTCGATTTATAAGGAGAAACTTTTTTGAAACATCCAACATTTGCACTGGAGCTTGTGGGCTGACCGGGAGGTCTGGCAAGTACCACAAGCCATTCCTCCCGAAGAAGTACACAGCCAGATCTTCAGGAGGACGATATTATGAACCGCGAAAACAAACGCAAAACTTTTGAAAAAGGTTATTACAAAACCCACGCCTGCAATGATACTTTTACCTGCAAAGTCTGCGGACGGGTCTGCACCCCGCAAAACGCCGGGAGCGGCCACCGCAACCATTGCCCCAACTGCCTGTCCAGCCTCCATGTGGACGAAGAACCCGGTGACCGGGCATCCGACTGCGGCGGCATCATGGAGCCGATCTCGGTCTGGGTGCGCAAGGGCGGCGAGTGGGCTGTCATCCACCGCTGCAAACGCTGCGGCAAGCTCAGTTCCAACCGGGTGGCCGCAGACGACAACCCCATGAAGCTCATGAGCATCGCCATGAAGCCGCTGTGCGAACCGCCGTTCCCGCTGGACTACATCGAGGAAATGACCGCTCTGATGGGCGGCGACGGCCGAATGCGGTAATGACCTGATTGCAGACAAAATAGAACTGTAATCTCACTACGCTGTCGGACTAGCATCCGGCAGCGTTTTTACAGCTTACCCCCCCCGATTTCTACAACCAGAAGCACTGCATGGTGCAAAATAGCAAAGAAAGTCGAGAAGGGAATTTTCTAACACGGTATAATGTTCCCTGTAAGGAGCTGAGAAGAATGAAGGAACAGGTATTAGCTGTCCAGCGGATGCAGGACTACATAGAAAATAATAAGTCGGAGGAAATCAGCTTATCTGATCTTGCGCAGGCATCGCTGTTTTCTCCATGGTATGCCTATCGGCTGTTCAGGGATCACCTCGGTCTGACCCCAACCGAGTATATTCGCAAATATCGGCTCACGCAGGCAGCAAAACAGCTTCGCAGCGGTGAGGTCAAGGTCATTGACGCGGCCTACAATGCTGGTTTCGCCAATGCAGACACCTTTACGCGGGCATTTTATAGGGAGTTCGGGTTGAATCCGAGCGACTACATGAAATGTCCTATTCCTCTCACATTCTTCATTCCTTACGGTGCAAAATATCGTGAACTGAGAAAGGAGAATATCGACGTGTCCAACATTCAACCAATTTTCATACAGATCATCCGCAGGCCGGAACGACTGTGCATCATCAAGCGTGGCAAGTGTGCAGAGGACTATTTTCCCTACTGCAAAGAGGTCAGCTGCGATGTGTGGGGCATCCTCATGAGTATGAAGTCGCTCTGTGGGGAACCTGTTTCCATGTGGCTGCCGCCCAAATACAAAGAACCGAACACTTCCACCTATGTGCAAGGCGTAGAGGTCGAAACCGATTATATGGGAATTATTCCAGAGGGCTTCGACACCATTCATCTGCCGGAAACAGAATATCTGATGTTCCAAGGCCAGCCTTTCCGCGAGGAAGATTACTGTGAAGCAATCCGCACTGTGCAGGCAGCGATGAACAGCTATGATCCGTCTATCATTGGCTACCGTTGGGATGATGAAAGTCCGCGTATTCAGATGGAGCCACGCGGACAGCGTGGATATATCGAGCTGCGGGCAGTCAGGAGGATTCAGAAATGAGTGAGGCTAACGTGTAGCATTCTTGCTATTCGTTTCTTCCGTTGGGAATAAAGCATTTCCATTCAATCTCACTACGCTGTCGGACTGACATCCGGCAGCGTTTTTTACAGCTTACCCCCTGATTTTTACAACTTAGTGCCTCCAGCATGGTGCATCCGGATTTTCTATGCTATATTATTTTCATGGGAAGGAGTGAGGAGATGAGATTCACAGTCGAACAGGTCACGGCAGAAGTGCCGGAGGAAGTGCGGATCCGCTGCCATGACCCCAAAGCGCCATGGGTCGGCGAAATGCAGAGCATCGCCGCCGGACAGGTCACGGTGAACGGAATTTCAGACGGAAAGCTGTGCCGCCTGAAGCTCGGCGACATCTACTATTTTGAAGTGGTGGACGGCAGCTCCTTTCTTTACTGCCAGAAAGAAGTGTTCTCCTGCAAACAGAAGCTCTATGAGTTTGAAGCCCTGTGCATCGGCACGATGCTGTTCCGATGCAGCAGATCCATGATCCTGAACGCCGGAAAAATCGATTATGTTCTGCCTTCCCTTTCGGGCCGCTTTGAAGCGGTGCTGGACAACGGCGAAAAGGTCATGATCTCCCGGCAGTATGTCGGCACCCTGAAACGGCTGCTGGGTCGATAAGGAGGAGCCTATGAAAAAAATCGAATTCTGGCTGCACCGGTTTGTGTTTGTCTACGGCCTGATCATGCTCAGCACCTTTTTCATGTGCCTGCTGTTCAACCCCGCCAGCGAGCTGCCTGTTGTCAGCTTTTTCGGGCGCTGCATCCTGCTGACGCTGGCGAGCATGGGCACGCTGATCGTGTATGCTTCCAGTGAGGAACTGACAGACCGGGCATGGTGGCTCCGCACCATCCTTCACGCGGTTTTGCTGGAAGCGGTGCTGCTTCCGCTCGCCCATTGCTGGGGCTTCTGGCACAACGCGCTGGACGGCGTGATCTATGGCTCGTTTATTCTGGCCGCAAAAATCCTGTGGCATCTGATCGACTTCGGGCAGAGCTTTTACACCGCCGCGCAGCTGAATGAACAGATCCGGCAGCGAAAACTGGAAGAGCGCCAAAAGGAGGAACCCGCAGATGGCTGAAACAGATTGGATCCGCTGCCCGAAATGCGGCAGCAAAACACGCACGATGATCCGGGCGCACACAGTGCTGGAAGATTTTCCGCTGTTCTGCCCCAAATGCAAATACACCTGTGTGATTCGCTTCAAAGACGGCAAACTGGAAGAAACTGTGCCGGAAAAGGCATAAAGATATGGGAGGATGCTTCGATGGAATATATCCGCATCACGAAAGACAGCATCGACAAAGAACACATCTGCTGTGCAATGTCCGGCAAACAGAGCCTTGCCAAGAAGGAATGGCTCAAACAGCGGTTTGAGGACGGACTTGTCTTCTACCGCAGCGCAGAGCGCGGCAAATGCTTTATCGAATACATCCCGGCGGAAAACGCCTGGATACCCATTGAGGCGGACGGCTGGCTGGCCATCAACTGCCTGTGGGTCTCCGGCTCCATGAAGGGCCACGGATATTCGAATGACCTGCTCTCCGAGTGCATCCGGGATGCCAGGGCACAGGGCCGAAAAGGGCTTTGCATCCTGTCCGCTGAGGGACGGAAGCGGGAGTTTCTGGCCGACCCAAAATTCCTGACGCATCAGGGCTTTGCAGTTTCGGATGTTTCGGACTGCGGCATCAGCCTGATGGCTCTGCCTCTTGTGCCGGATGCCGCACTGCCAAAGTTCAAACCGTGTGCAAAACACCCTAAAACAGATGAGAACGGTTTTGTGCTTTACTACACCGATCAATGTCCCTTCACCTGTTACTGGGTGCCGAAAGTGCAGGAAGCCGCGCAGGCACACAACATTCCGCTCAAAGTGGTCCATATCACGGACAAAGAAACCGCGCAGGAGCTCCCCACACCAGTCACCACCTATGCACTGTTCCGGGATGGAAAATTCGTCACGCAGGGCATCCTGTCGGATAAGAAGTTTCTGAAACTGGTGGCAGAATAATTGAATCAGGCAAAACGCCAGACGCAAAGACGCAGAGCAGAACTTGTGAAAAAGCAAGCTGCTCTGCGTCTTTTTTTAAGAAAGGATATCCTTATGAACTTTTTGAAAGCGCTTTTTCCGAAAAGAGAAAAGTGGGTCGAGTTTGACACCCTCTATTCCGTCGAGCGGCTGGAGCAGCTGCGCTTCTTCATGGCTGAGAATCACATTCCGCACAAGGTGCGGGCTGCACTGCTCCCGGTGCCGCTGAACACGCCGCTGCCTTCCTGTGCGGCGCGTTCCCTGTGGTATGTTTCCGTCCACCCGGAGGATGTGCATCGTGTGCAGTATTACCTCCATACAGAAAGGAGCTGCTGAACATGAAAGCGTTGTCAGTGCGCCTGTTATTGGCAGCGGCGGCTCTGCTGCTGATCGCAGGCATTCTTTTCGGTTTTATCCAGTCGTGGGTCTATGCCGGGATGCTCTGGGCGGGTGCCCTTGGCTGTCTGACTGCTGCGCTGAATTTTGGAAGTGCAGAGCACGCTGACGCGGCTGCAGATTCTCTGATGGATGAGCCGGAAACGGGGTCTGCAGATGACACAACAGCATAACTTTTTCCGGCGGTTTTACCCTTTCTCCTTTCACCCCACCCTCTGCCGCTTATCCAGCCGCATCTTGTCAGCGATCATCGCAATGAACTCCGAGTTCGTGGGCTTGCCGCGCAGGTTGTGGATGGTATACCCGAAGTACCGGTTCAGGATGTCCACGTCTCCTCTGTCCCACGCCACCTCGATGGCATGGCGGATGGCCCGCTCCACGCGGCTGGCGGTAGTGCCGTTGCGCTTGGCGATCTCCGGGTAGAGCCGCTTGGTCACCGCGTTGATGTACTCCGGCTCGTTCATCGTGAGCAGGATGGCATCCCGCAGGAACTGGTAGCCTTTGATGTGGGCGGGGACGCCGATCTGGTGCAGGATCTCGGTGACGGTCAGCTCGTCGCTGTCCACGCTGGTGTGGAGGATGCGTTTCTCCTGCCCGAGAGCCACCTTGAGCACCCGGGACGCCAGCACGTTTTCGTCAAACGGCTTGACAAAATAATAGGCAAACCCTTCGTCCAGCAATTCCTGCACCATTTCTTCGCTCTGGAATGCCCCGGTGACGAAAAAAGACGTGTGCCGCTCCCCGGCCGCGTTGTAGCGCTGCTTCACGGCGAGAGCATCCAGCCCCGGCATGAAAGCGTCCAGCAGCACCACCTGCGGATGGACCGAAAGCATTTTCTGCAGAACTTTGTTGCCGTCCTTTTCCACGACGGTGACTTCCACGCCCTTTTGCTCCAGCGCTTCGCGGCAGGCCTCCGTGATCTGCGCGCCGGTATCCGACATCAAAAATCTCACTTTGTCCATGGTTGTTTCCTCCAATGTGTGCAGTTCCCTTAACACCATGGATTTTACCATAATTTTCCAATCTATGCAACGGTTTTTATTGGTAAATTTTGGCAAAGAAAGTCGGAGCACGCAAATTTTTCCGCTTTTGCCCGCCAGAACTCACGCTGCACGGTCTGTTTTCTCCACCTTCTGCGTCTGCTGCAGCATCGTTTCGGCAAAAATGCCGTACCCTCGGGTGGGATCATTTACCAGCACATGGGTCACCGCGCCCACCAGACGCCCGTTCTGCACGATGGGGCTGCCGCTCATTCCCTGCACGATGCCGCCGGTCTGGCTCAGCAGCCGCCGGTCCGTGACCCGGAGGATCATGTTGCGGGTCTGGCTGGCGTCGCTGACCTTCTCAATGCGGATGCGGTAGGCCTGCGGCGTCTCACCGGAGACGGTCGTCCAGATCTCCGCCTCGCCCGGCACCACCTCCTGCGCAAAGGCCATCTCCATCGGCTGACCCGCAAAGGCAGCGCGGGTGGTGCCATAGACGCCGTTTTCCCCATTGACACAGATGGTGCCGAGGGCGTGGCTGCTCAGGAAGCGCCCTTTCAGCTCGCCGGGGCTTCCCACGGTGCCGCTGGTGCAGCCAATGATCTGGCAGGGCACGATCTCTCCGCTGCGCAGGGCCACGCTTTCGCCGGTGTCGCTGTCGCTGATGGGGTGGCCCAGCCCGGCAAAGACACCGTTTTCTTCATCCACAAAAGTCATGGTGCCGACGCCTGCCGAGGAATCCCGCACCCACATGCCGGCGCGCCACTGCCCCGCCGCATCGTCCCACACCGGGGTCAGAAGGGTCTGGCGCTGCTCCCCATTGCGGACATAGACCACCTCCACCGTGCCGCCTGCAGCGGCTTCCAGCGCCTCTTTCACCGCGTCGTTGGTCTCCGTGGCGGTGGCCCCCATGCGGATGACCCGGTCGCCCAGCCGCAGGCCCGCAAGCTTTGCGGGGTTTGCCGTGCCGTCTGCCGTGTTCAGGTCGGAAAAGCCCACCACCAGCGCCCCTTCTGAGAACATCTTCACTCCAAAGGGCGTGCCGCAGACGGTCAGGGTGGGCCGCTCCGTCACCAGCGCCCGCACCGTTTTGAGCGGAAGCCAGCCCCCAAGCGACAATGTCGCCTGATAGCTGCCCGCAGCCCGGGTGCTGGCGGCGTTGCGGGTGCCGTGCGGATGCAGCGGCTCCACCCACGCAAAACGCGGCAGAACAAGGCTCTGGCCGGGCTCCAGCGACACCTGGGACGGCAGGCTGTGCCACAGCCACCCCAGCCAAACCACCGCTGCCACCAGCAAATACGCCGCCGCCAGCCCGGCACGGCGCAAAAGTTTTGATCTGCGCATAAAAAGCCCCTTTCCGACTTCGGTCGAGGCTAGTATGCACAGCCAGGAGCACAAATATCATGACCGCAGAGATTGACTTTTGTGCCCAAAACTGATACTATATTGAGTGTTCCATCTGCGGGTATGGTGGAATTGGCAGACGCGCAGGATTTAGGTTCCTGTGCCGCAAGGCGTGTGGGTTCGACCCCCACTACCCGCATAAACAAAAAACCGCACGATGCAGTTTCGCAGCTGCACCGTGCGGTTTTGTTATTTGCTGTGTTTTTCCTCGTCGATCTGACGCGCTTTTTCTTCCTGCAGCTTCCGCAAAACGGTGCCCAGCTGAGCCAGCGAGGACACCGTATAGCAACCGTCTTCGTTCTGGCTCAGGCCGCCCAGACATTCCCGCAGGCCCGGCGTGTCGCGGAAAGCGTTCTGCTCCGGAAGTTCATTTTTGTTGTCCATTCGTTCATTTTCCATTGTTTCACCGGGCCTTCCGCAAAATTTCCGAAAAAAGAAAAACAGCAAACCGAATGCTCAGCCTGCTGTTCCTGGTGCGAGGGAGGGGACTCGAACCCCCAAGGATAAACCACACGCACCTCAAACGTGCGCGTCTGCCAGTTCCGCCACCCTCGCATACCATATTCAATTGGAGTCCTCCGGTTCCTGAGGTGTGAAACCATCTCGCGGACTGCTTGAATATACTAACACATTTCTCCCGGATAGTCAAGGTCTTTTCCCGTTTTTCATAGATTTTTTCGGGGGTCATATCTATATAAAAGCGGGTCAAAACAGAAATCAACGCAAACGGGAGGTTTTGTCCATGAAACTCTCAGAACATCGTTCCCGGCGCAGGCGGGCGCGGATCATGACAGCCATGCTGTTCACCTTTCTGCTCGGCTTCACCTCCGGGGTCCCTTCCCCTTCGGTCGGGTGCAATGCGCAGGACCTGACCCCGGTGCCGGACACCTCTGCCCTTTCCGCCGCCGCATCTTCTTCCCACGCAGAGCCCGCCCCTGCCGAAAGCGCCCTGCCGGAGAAATGGGTGTGCCTGACCTTCGACGACGGCCCCAGCAAGACCACGCCGGAGGTGCTTTCGGCGCTGAACGCCGCCGGGGTGCACGCCACCTTTTTCGTGGTGGCCACGGACTACAACGAGAAGTATCTGCCTCTGCTCACCGAAGCCGCCGGAGCCGGGCACCAGATCGCACTGCACTCCGCTTCCCACGAATACAGCGACATCTACCAGAGCTCTGACGCCTACTGGGAGGACATCGCTCTTTTGAAGGAGCGCATTGCACCCTATGTGGACGCAGAGAGCATCCGGTATCTGCGTTTTCCCGGCGGCAGCACCAACACAGTCAGCCGGCGCTATGGCGGCAAGGGGCTGATGAAGCAGCTGAAAGCCGAGGTGGATCAGAAGGGCTATCAGTGGGTGGACTGGAACGTCTGCGCCGAGGACGCCGTAGGCGGCAAGCCCAGCGCGGACACCATCTACCGCAATGTGGTGCATGAGACCGGCGAACAGACCGAGTGCATCGTGCTGATGCACGATTCCTCTTCCACCCGCACCACCGCCGAGGCCCTGCCGGACATCATCCGGTGGTATGCGGATCAGGGTTTCCGCTTCCTGACCGTGGCGGAAGCCATGCCGGGTGGGTGAAAAAAAAGAACTCCCCCA
The DNA here is from genome assembly GCA_963615785.1 of Oxalobacter sp. Lineage (GTDB taxonomy): Bacteria > Bacillota > Clostridia > Oscillospirales > Ruminococcaceae > Faecalibacterium. The sequence goes on from CAVEID010000003.1 coordinate 193,274, forward strand.
GTCACCTTCGGTGACAGCCCTCTCGGAGATGGGGCCCTTGGCAAAACTGGAAAGTTTATCTCTTTGCCAAGGGCTCCCTCCTTGAGGGAGCTGTCAAGCCCGATAGGGGTTGACTGAGGGAGTTTGCTTTTCTAATTACTCTGCATTTTGGCAGAACAGCGAGAAGGTGCGGTAAGCCATGTACAGGTCGGTCTTATGGATGACCTCAAAGGGCGAGTGCATGGACAGCACCGGCACGCCGATGTCCAGCACGGGGATGCCGCGGTTGGCCACATACTTGGCGATGGTGCCGCCGCCGCCCAGATCCAGGCGGCCCAGCTCACCGATCTGCCATGCCACGCCGTTGGCGTCCAGCAGGCGGGTGATATCGCCCACCAGCTCGGCGGAAGCGTCGCTGGCAGAGCTCTTGCCGCGGCTGCCGGTATACTTGAAGAAGGCCACGCCGCGGCCTGCGTAGGTGCCGTTCTGGGGCTCAAATGCGCCTGCCCAGGAGGGGTCGTAGGCGGCGGTGACATCGGCGGACAGGCAGACGCTGTTCCGGAAGGCGATGATGTCGTCCTGACCGGCGGCGCGGCACAGCAGCTGCAGGAAGTGGAACACATACATGCTCTGCATACCGGTGACGCCGTCGGAGCCGATCTCTTCCTTATCGGTCAGCACGCAGACGGTGGTGTGGACGGGGTCCTTCGTCTCGATTTCGGCCATCAGTGCGGGGTAAGCATCCACGCGGTCGTCGTGGCCGTAGCCGCCCACCATGGAGCGGTCGAAGCCCACATCGCGGGCCTTGTGGGCAGGCACGACCTCGATCTCGGCGCGGGTGAAGTCGCGCTCGGTGATGCCGTATTTCTCGTGCATCAGGATGAGGGTGTTCAGCTTGACGGCTTCCTTGATGTCCGCTTCTTCCACGGCGTCGGAGCCGATGAGCACATTCAGTTCCTCGGCCTTGATGCCCTCGCTGAGCTTGCGGTCGTTCTGCTCCGCACCCAGATGGGGCAGCAGGTCCGTGATGCAGAACACGGGGTCGCTCTCGTCCTCGCCGATGCACACTGACACGCTGGAGCCGTCGGCGCGGGTGAACACGCCGTGGATGGCCAGCGGCATGGTGCCCCACTGATACTTGCGGATGCCGCCATAATAGTGGGTCTTGAAGTAGCTGAAGTGGTTGGATTCATACAGCGGGTTCGGGCGCAGGTCCAGACGGGGGCTGTCGATGTGGGCAATGACCAGACGGAAGCCCTCCTCAAAAGGCTTCTGGCCGATGGTGGCCGCCACGACGGCCTTGTGCTCCTGCACGAAATAGATCTTCTGGCCGGGGGCGTAGGTCTTCTTCGGCTCAAACTTCTCGTAGCCTGCTTCCAGCAGCATTTTCTCGCTGGCGGCGGCGGCTTCGCGCTCGGTCTTGGCAGCATTCAGGAAGGCTTTGTAGCCCTCCGCAAACGCTGCAGCCTTTTCCTTCACGTCGGCGCTCTTGTCGGCAGCATATTCCGGCTTGTAGAGCAGCTGTTCGGCGTATTCCCTGACAGAAAGTTTCTCGCTCATGTTCCTTTATCTCCTCTCAGTTTCCCGCATAGATGCGCTGGTAATTCGCATAGCAGGAAGTGATCTTTTTTACATAATGGTTCATCTGGTTATAGGGGAAGCCCTGCAGTGTCTCGCCGTCCGCCGAGTGCTCTTCCATCTGCAAAAGGGCGTCCACTGTCCCCCACCCGCTGTGATACGCCGCAGCGGCGGTGGCCACGTCCCCGTGGTAACGCTCCATGCACAGGTGCAGATAATAGCAGCCGAACCGGATGCTGGTCTCGGGGTCGTAGAGGTTGGCGAACAGCAGCCCCTCGTCCGGCGCGATCTTGCTGCGCAGCCAGATGAAGGTCTCCTCGGTCATCTGCATCAGGCCCCGGGCGTCCACAGTGGAAGTGGCCTGCGGGTCGAAGCCGCTCTCGGTGCGGATGAAAGCATCCACCAGCAGCGGGTCGAGGTCGTAAGTCTGGGCCCACTTGTCCACCATCGCCTCATACTTGCAGGGATAGAGAAAGCGCTCCACCCTGCCCCAGAGGTTCGGCAGCAGCAGCGCCGCCAGCACCACCAGGATCAGCAGCAAAACCATGCGGCGCATCCGTTTTTGTTTGCGGAGCTTCGCTTTCCGGGCACGGGCCGCGCGGCGGATGCGGGCGGTCTCCGGGTCATACTGCGGGGCGGCGTCCCCTCGTTTATTCTGTTCGTTCAAAACGGTTCTCCGGCACCTCCTTCCACCAGCAGCTCCGTGCACAGGCGCTCTGCAGCAGCCTGCAGGTGAGCAAGGTCGGCGTCGTTGCGCAGGACATAATCTGCCTGTGCGGTGAGGGTCTGTTCCGGGGTCTGCGCATTCAGGCGGCGGGCAGCCATCTCCGGGGAGATGCCGTCCCGGGCCACGATGCGGGCCACACTGGTCTCAAACGGAGCTGTGACCACGCACAGGCGGTCGCACTCGGCCTGTGCGGCGGTGCCCACGATGACTGCACCGTCCAGCACAAAGAGCGGGGCTCCGGCCTCCTGCGCAGCCTGTTTGGCGGCACGGATGCGGCGGACGATCTCCGGGTGGGTCAGGCTGTCCAGCGCAGCCTTGCCCTCAGGGGTTGCAAAGGCGCGGTCGGCCAGCAGGCGGCGGTTCAGGGTGCCGTCTGCGTTCAGGATGTCCGCGCCGAAGCGCTCTGCCAGCCGGGGCAGCAGCGGCGAACCGGGCAGCAGAATCTCGCGGCTGAGCTGGTCGGCGTCGGCCAGCGGCACACCGTGGGACGCAAACACCGCCGTGACCGTGGACTTGCCGCAGCCGCTGCGCCCTGTGATGCCCAGCGCGATCATAGCTTGATCACCCGGAAAGCGGCGGCGCGGATCAGCCGGTTGTACACCGCCATGGACAGGCCGTCTTTCTTCGGGCAGCGGGCGTAGACCACGGCGTCGCCCTGCTCATCCAGCGCACGCAGGGAGCGGAAGATGTGCTTTGCCTGATCGGCGCCGTCCCCCTCGCGGCCATACTCCACGCAGGGCACACCCAGCTTTTCGGCCTCACCGGTGAAGCACAGGCAGCTGGGGTTCTGGTCGGCGTGGGCGTCCACATAGGCCTTGAACTGCTCGAAGGTGCCGTCCAGCAGGGTCACATCCGCCTTGGGGGCGTAGTGCTTATACTTCATGCCGGGGCTGCGCACCACAGCGCCCTCCGGCAGCTTTTCGAGGATGGCCTTGGACACTTCCACCTCTTCGCCGAGGGCGCGCTCAAGGTCTTCCAGCGTGATGTGGCCCGGGCGGAACAGAGTGGGCTTGTCGCCCACCACGGACACCACGGTGCTCTCCACGCCCACGTCGCACTCGCCGCCGTCCAGGATCATGGGCAGGCGGCCGTCCATGTCGGTGAACACGTCCTGTGCGTTGGTGGGGCTGGGCTTGCCGGAGAGGTTGGCGCTGGGGGCTGCAAAGGCACAGCCGCTCTGCTCAATGACCGCGCGGGCCACCGGGTGGCTGGGCATCCGGATGCCCACCGTGTCCAGACCGGCGCAGCACTCCGCTGCCACCTCCGGGCCGCGGGGCATGATGATGGTGAGCGGGCCGGGGCAGAACGCTGCCATGAGCAGCTGGGCGCGCTCGGGCACCTCGCTGACCAGCCCCGGCAGCATCTCGGGGCCGGTGACATGGACGATGAGGGGGTTGTCCTGCGGGCGTCCCTTCGCCACAAAGATCTTCTTCACGGCCTCGCCGTTGCGGGCATCTGCCGCAATGCCGTAGACCGTCTCCGTGGGCAGAGCCACCAGCTCGCCGGCCTGCAGCAGCTTCGCCGCCTTGGCGATGCTTTCCGCATCCGATGCGGGCAAAACTTCAGTTTTCATTTTCATGCGAATCATCGTTCTTTCTATCTGTAAAGTGTTTTTCCTTTGCAGGAAAATTGACATTTCTGCGTTCCTGTTTTACAATGAACATGACCGGCTAGCCCTGCTCATTGAGCTTTTGCAGCTTTTCGGTCTGCTCCCGGGTGGCCAGCGCGTCGATCACCTCATCCAGATTGCCGTCCATGATCTTGGAAAGATTGTGCACAGTCAGGCCGATGCGGTGGTCGGTGCAGCGGTCCTGCGGGAAATTGTAGGTGCGGATCTTCTCGCTCCGGTCGCCGGTGCCCACCTGGCCCTGACGGCTGGCGTTGATGGCGTCCTGCTGCTCCTTCTGTTTCTGGGCCAGCAGACGGCTGCGCAGAATTTCCAGCGCCTTGTCCTTGTTCTGGAACTGGCTGCGCTCGTTCTGGCATTCTACCACCATGCCGGTGGGGAGATGTGTCACACGGATGGCGCTGGAGGTCTTGTTGATGTGCTGGCCGCCCGCGCCGGAGGAACGGAAGGTGTCGATGCGCAGGTCTTTCATGTCCAGCGCAAAGTCCACTTCCTCCGCCTGCGGCATCACCGCCACGGTGGCCGTGGAGGTGTGGATGCGGCCCTGCGTCTCGGTCTCGGGCACACGCTGCACCCGGTGCACGCCGCTTTCATATTTGAGGCGGTTGTAGGCCCCGGCACCGTCCACCGAGAAGATGGCTTCCTTCACGCCGCCAAGCTCGGTCTCGTTGAGGCTGAGCATTTCCAGCGCCCAGCCCCTGCTCTGCGCATACATGGTGTACATGCGCAGCAGGCTGTGGGCAAAGAGGGCGGCTTCCTCGCCGCCTGCTCCGCCCCGAATTTCCACGATGACGTTTTTGCCGTCGTTGACATCCTTGGGCAGCAGCAAAATTTTGAGATTATTTTCCAGCTTTGCCACATCTTGACTTTTTTCGCTGATTTCCTGCTGTATCATCTGCTTGAAGTCCGGATCAAGAGCCCCCGGCTCTTCCAGCAGGGCTTTCGCCTGCGCCAGATGATCCTGCGCAGTCTGCCACGCCCGGTAGGCCTGCACGGCAGGCTCCGCGTCGTGATATTCCCGCATCAGTTTCCGGAACAGCGCCGGGTCGGCTGCCGTCCCGGGCTGGTTCAGGCGGATGGAAAGCTCCTCAAAGCGATGGCACACAGCATCCATTTGGGTGAACAGGTTTGACATATCCTGCAGTTCTCCTTACACAAAAACCTGAATGCGTGCGGCGGCGGGCTAGACCTCGCCGGGTTTGACCACCTTTTTGATGTTCTTTTCAATTTTGGCACGCGGCAGCATCACCTCGCGCCCGCAGCCGGTGCAGCGGATCTTGAAATCCATGCCGACACGCAGCACCTCGAAGCTGGACGCTCCGCAGGGGTGTTTCTTGCGGGTGAGGATGGTATCTCCCACAGCGATATCCATAAGCGTTTGTCGCTCCCTTCTGCCTGCCCTTTTTCAAAAAAGCGGGCGGGCGATGTGTGCAGTGCCCCGGCGGGCCGGGAACGCTGCGCATACAGATATAGTATAATGCAAAGCCGCACAAAATGCAAATATCCGCCGGGGCGGATGCATAGGTTTTAACAAAAGGAGCCGCTCACTCAGACCTGCGGGTCGGGAGTTTCTCTGAGGACCGTCCGCTGGGGTGGGACCCTGTTGCCGTCAGGCAATAGGGCGGGCGATGGAATGGCCCGAAGCGTGTCCGAAGAGAAAGCTGCCGGCACACAGGTCCCGGAAGCAGCATCTTACCCGACAGCCTGTCAAAGATGTCCTGCAGTTTATCCGGCTCCAAACAACAGAGAAAGAGGAATGAAAGATGATGCAAGCATATCGTACCGAAGGCAACTACCGCTCCGCTGCGCACCTGACCGCCGCCGAGCTCCGCGCCGCCATGGCCAGCCGCGAGATTCTGCAGGCCACTGCGCTGGCTTTTGACACCCAGCGCCAGCTCCGGTTCGAGATCGGCGGGGTGAAGGCCGTGATGCCCTTCGTCCAGTGCGCCGACGGGGCCGAAAACGGCACCGTGCGGGACATTGCCGTGCTGACCCGCGTGGGCCGCCCCACCTGCTTTGTGATCGATGCACTGGACACCGATGAAAACGGCCAGCCCTTCTATCGGCTCTCCCGGGCCGAGGCACAGCGGATGTGCAAGGCGGACTATCTGGACACCCTGCAGCCCGGCGACATCCTGCCCTGCACCGTGACCCATATCGAGCCCTTTGGTGCGTTCTGCGACGTGGGCTGCGGCATCAGCGCCCTGCTGCCCATCGACTGCATGTCGGTGAGCCGCATCTCCTCCCCCGCCGACCGGGTGAGCGTAGGGCAGCAGATCCTGTGCGCCATCCGCAGCCGAGACGCACAGGGCCGGTTCGTGCTGACCATCCGGGAGCTTCTGGGCACATGGGAGGAAAACGCCGCCGGGTTCACCGTGGGCGAGACCGTGGTGGGCATCGTGCGCAGTGTGGAGGAATACGGCACCTTCATTGAGATCGCGCCCAACCTCGCGGGCCTTGCCGAGAGCTGCGCCGACCTCACCCCCGGGCAGGCCGTGAGCGTCTACATCAAAAACATCCTGCCTGAAAAGATGAAGATCAAACTGGTGATCGTGAACCATTCCCTGAGCCAGCGCCACCGGTTCGAGCTGAAATATTTCATCAACGAGGGCCACATCGACCGCTGGGTCTACTCCACCCCGGAGAGCTCCAAGCGGATCGAGACGGATTTTGCCGCTGCGGCTTGCAATCCGGTGTGAAAGCCTTTATACTAAGAAGGAACAGGAAAATGCAAGGGGGATGTATGGAACATGGCCGCAAATGATGCTTTTACCGCCGGTGTCCGCCCCGGCGGGCTGACCAGCAGCACCGAGATCCGGCTGCTGCTGTGTTATCTGGTGAAGAACGCCGGGCCCATTACCCGGCAGGAGATCGAAGACGCCCTGATGGAGGAAGCGCTGGTCAACTATTTTGAGATCGGCTCCTGTCTGGACGACATCACAAAGCAGCAGCTGGTCACCCTGTCGGGCGGCAGCTATGCCATCACCGAAAAAGGCCGCAAGGTAGCGCAGGAGCTTGCCTATGACCTGCCCCGCAGCGTGCGGGAACGGGCGGTCGCCGCCGTGCTGCGCTGCCAGACCTGGGCCCGCAAGGAAGCCAAGTACAGCGCCAGCATCACCGAAAAAGCGGACGGCCACTGCACCATCCGCTGCACGGTGAAGGGGCTGGACAGCGAGCTGTTCTGCCTTGACCTCGGCACGCCGGACCGGCTCACGGCCGAGCTGGTGAAAAAGCAGTTCATCCTCAAGGGCAACGAGATCTATCAGCTGCTCATCAACAAACTGACCGAAGAGGAAAAGTAACGATTTGGAATGACCGCCGCCTCGCTCCGGTCATAAATAGCGGAAAGATATTTTTATGATTGGGTTCTGGAAAAATCTGCGGATTTTTCCAGAACCCTTTTTCACAGAATAGGACGTGGAGGGAAGCGGCTTTTCCCGTCCAACTCCTTCAGTCAAACCCTCGCGGGTTTGCCAGCTCCCTCGGAGAGGGAGCCTTTGGCAAAACCGGAAACTTTGCCGTACTGTCAAGAGCTTCCTCTTTGAGACAGCCTTCCCCCGGCCGGGAAAGATTCTCCCCGAACCGGGGAGAAATGTCGCCGCAGGCGACAAAGTGGGGAGCAGATGTCGCGCAAGCGACAAAAAGGGGCACACTGTCGAGCATATGCGAGACTGAAGGAGTTTCACCCTGTGCAGATGCCGTTCTCCTCCCCGGCCCCTTTTGTGAAAAAGCAATCGGGGAATGACCGCAGTCATTCCCCGATTGCAAAATAAAAAACAAATTTCCGCTAAAAAGCTCAGAGCGCAAGCGGAGAGCATTCCAAATCGTCGTCACCCGTCCGCAGCGCATCGGCCATTCTCAATAAAAATCAGATCAGAATGCAGATGAGCCCGGTGCAGCCCTCGTTGATGACCCGTTCCAGCGTCTCCTGCAAACGGGTGCGGGCTTCCTGCGGCATGTGCAGCAGCTTGTTCTGCAGGCCCTCGTTCACCAGCTCGTGCAGGCTCTTGCCGAAGATGTTGGACTCCCACAGCTTTTCCGGGTCGTCCTCAAACCCGGCCAGCAGGCTGCGGGCAAGGTCTTCGCTCTGCTTTTCGGTGCCCACGATGGGGCTGAGCTCGGTGTGGATGGTGGTCTTCATCATCTGGATGGAGGGGGCGCAGGCTTCCAGCCGGACGCCGTAGCTCGACCCCTGCCGGACGATCTGGGGCTGTTCCAGTTTCAGCTCGCTGACCGAGGGCATCACGATGCCGTAGCCGGTGGCTTCCACCTGTTCCAGCGCACTGCGCACCTTCTCATATTCGCGTCTGGCCTTTGCCAGCTCCATGATGCAGGGCATCAGGCCCGCTTCGTCCCCGATGGCAAGGCCGGTCTGCTCGCTGAGCACCTGATAGAAAATTTCCGGCTTCAGCTCCACCGTGATGCGCACGATGCCGTTTGCAAGGTCTACGCCGCTGATGGACGACCGCTGCGCCGCGTCGCATTCCAGCGCAGGTGCGTCGGTTCCTGCCGGGACGTCCTTCATGCGGGAGACTTTTTCCGCCAGCTGCATGGCCGCATCATACACCTGCGCTTGCAGCCAGTGGCCGTTTTCCAGCATGGTGACCCAGCGCGGCAGGGCAAAGTCCAGCTCCTGCACCGGGAACTCAAACAGCACCTGCCGCAGGATGCCGCCCAGCGCGGCCGCGTCCAGATCAACGCAGCTCACTGGCAGCACCGTGTGGTCATAGTCCCGGGCCATGCCCTCGGCCAGCTGGCGTGTCTCGGGCGCGTCCGGATGGGTGCTGTTGAGCAGGATGATGTAGGGTTTGCCGAGGGCATCCAGCTCTTCCACGATACGCTTTTCGGTTTTGGCATAGCCCTCCCGGGGGATGTCGCTCACCGAGCCGTCCGTCGTCACCACGATGCCGATGGTGGAATGCTCACAGATGACCTTGCGGGTGCCGGTCTCGGCGGCGAGGTCGAAGGGCACCTCGTGGTCGAACCACGGGCTTTTGACCATGCGGGGCTTGTCGTCCTCCTCATGGCCCATGGCCCCGTCCACCATGTAGCCCACGCAGTCGATGAGCCGCACCCGGCACTCCCCGCCGCCTTCCAGCTGCAGGGGCACCGCCGCTTCCGGGATGAACTTGGGCTCGGTGGTCATGATGGTGCGCCCCGCCGCCGACTGGGGCAGCTCGTCCCGGGCGCGCTCCCGCGCTGCCGCCGGGCCGTTCATGGCGGGCAGCACCAGCTGCTCCATGAACCGCTTGATAAAGGTGGATTTTCCGCTGCGCACCGGGCCCACCACGCCGATGTAGATATCTCCGCCGGTGCGTGCGCCGATCTCGCGGCAGATGCCAGTTTGCTCCTGATTTGCCAAATTGCTCTCCCCTTCCCACTTGCGCTGTGCACCGGACTTGCGCCGGTTCGCTCGTTGTATCGTATGAAGGGAAGGGTTTTATTATGCTTCGATTCGTTCTTTTACTGCCAAGTCGATTGCCGTGCAGACGCCTTGAAAGTTCCGGTCAACATCCAGATTGGAAAAACGGATCACTTTGAGACCATGTTTTTCAAGGATTACACTTCGTTCTTTGTCTCGTGCAATTCCGGTTTCTTTATAATGCTGCGAACCATCCAGCTCAACAACCAGCTTTGCTTCATGGCAATAGAAATCCGCCACAAAGCTGTCGATAGCTTTCTGCCTTTGAAACCGAACCGGATAGTCGCTTAAGAAGCCATACCACAGATTTCTTTCCTGCCGTGTTGCATTTTTGCGAAGTTCCTTTGCACGCGGAATCAGTTTTCCCTTATATGGAAGCGACATGGGCGTGTCCTTTCTGAAACTTCTTATGGGGACTCCTTCCACCGCTAACGCGGTCCCCCTCCCTCGGAGAGGGAGGCTTTGGCAGTACGGCAAAGTTTTCCTCTTTGCCAAGGGCTCCCTCCCCGAGGGAGCTGGCAAACCCGCAGGGTTTGACTGAAGGAGTCTCCTTACCAAAAAAGGCTCCCATGCCAAAAGCACAGGAGCCTTGCAAATGCTATTTACGATTACGGAGTCAGACGGTTGGGGCCGCGGAACAGGAACTCTGCGTCCTTGATGGTCAGGCCGCACAGCAGCATGGTCAGGCGGTCGATGCCCAAGCCGAAGCCGCCGTGGGGCGGGCAGCCGTACTGGAAGAACTCCAGATAGAACTTGACGTCCTCGGCCAGGCCCTTTTCCTCAGCCTGCTTCTTCAGCACGTCGTAGCGGTGCTCACGCTGTGCACCGGTGGTGATCTCGACGCCGCGCCAGATCAGGTCGTAGCCCTGCGGCACGCCGTTCTCGTCGCGCATGTGGTAGAAAGCACGCTTCTCGGCGGAGTAGTCGGTGATGAACAGGAACTCGTGGCCGTAGTGCTTCTTCACCCACTCGTAGCTCAGGCGCTCGGCCTCGGTGGTCAGGTCGCCCTTCTCGCTCTCGTCAACGGTGTAGCCGAACTCCTCTTCCAGACCCTTGTACAGGTCGGCCAGCTTGACCACGGGGAACGGAGTGGTGGGGACGATGACTTCCTGACCGAACAGCTCCTTGATCTGGTCGCCGTAGTTGTCCTTCACAGCCTGCAGACCGGCAGTGAGCAGCTCTTCCTCCATCTTCATGACATCCTTGTAGGAGGTGATGTAGCTGAATTCCAGGTCAAAGCCGGAGAACTCGGTGGAGTGCTTGTTGGTGTAGCTCTTCTCAGCGCGGAACACGGGGCCGGTCTCGAAGATGCGCTCGAAGCCGGCGGCCATGGCCATCTGCTTATAGAACTGCGGGCTCTGGGCCAGATAGGCGTTGCGGTCGAAGTAGTCCACCTTGAACACCTCGGAGCCGCTCTCGCTGGCGGCAGCGATCAGCTTCGGGGTGTGGATCTCAATGAAATTGCGGTCCAGCAGGAACTTGCGCATGGCGTTGACGAAGCAGCTCTGTGCCTTGAACATCAGCTGGTTCTCGTCGGTGCGCAGGTCGATCCAGCGGTAGTCGATGCGCTGGTCGATGCTGGAGCGCTCCACAGCCTTCTTTTTCTTGGTGGCTGCGATCTCCTTGCGGACGATGGGCAGAGCATCGGCGATGCTCTCGATCTCGATGCTTTCGGGGATCATCTCGATGCCGCCCATCTTGACATAGTCGTTCTCCATCACCTTGCCGGTGACGGTGATGACAGAGTCGGGGGTGAGCTTGTCGATGGTATCCACCAGATCGGGGTGATCGGCCTTTTCGACCGTGATCTGCAGTTTGCCGGTAATATCCTTCAGCACGATGAAGGCCATATACTTGCTGTTGCGCAGGTTCTCGATAAAGCCCTGCACCTTGACCGTGCTGCCGATTTCCTTCTGGACCTCATTGATATAGGTGCGTTCCATAGGAATCCTCCTTTAAAGTCTTGTACTGTTTTATTATACGCTTTTCAGGGGATAAATCAAGAGAAATGACGATTTCAACTGTTCAGAATGGCCTCCGGTACAAGAACTGCAAACATACGATTGGAAATTGTCTCCGCTTCGCTCTGACAATCTTTAAGGTAATATTATTTTATATTGCAAACAAGCCAGACCTGCGGGTTTGGCTTGTTTGCCTTTTCACGGGAAGGGTCGGAAAGGGAAGCGTCATCTTATGCCATTTGAGCCATTTTGGGGCCGAGTTTGGGCAAAGAAAAAGCCCGCCACCCACTGAACAGGTGACAGGCTTGCAAGATGAATTTTCCACAACGCATCTTATAAATCAGTTTACCACCGAAAGGAAGTGTGTCAAGCCCGCACCCCGCAGAACCGGCCTGCCTGCGTTTTCACAGGAATAGCCGGGACTTCAAAATGCAATTTCCCGCCACGACCCCCTGCGTGAAAAAGCAGTTCTGGAAAATCCGCAGATTTTCCAGAACTGCAAATAATAAAAAATATTTTTCCTCTGACAATAGCCAGAGCGCACGCGGCGGCTATTCTCAATGGTCCTCTTTGCCCTTTTCCTCCTCGTGGATGGTCCCCGTTCCGCCCTCCACGACGCCGTCATGCTTCAGCACGGCGGCAATGGTGCCGAAGAAGCACTTCACGTCCAGCCCGAAGCTCAGGTGCTCCACATACCAGCCGTCCAGCTTTGCCTTTTCGGCAATTTCCAGCTCGTCGCGGCCGTGGATCTGCGCCCAGCCGGTCAGGCCGGGGCGCACATCGTTGGCGCCGTACTTGTCCCGCTCGGCCAGCAGGTCGTACTGGTTCCACAGGGCAGGCCGGGGCCCGATGACCGCCATGTCGCCCACGAAGATGTTCCACATCTGGGGCAGCTCATCCAGGCTGGTCCTGCGCAGGAAATGGCCCATCCGGGTGATATACTGGTCCGGGTCGTGGAGCAGATGGGTGGGCATGTCGTGGGGCGTGTCGATGCGCATGGTGCGGAACTTCAAAATGTAGAAGTGCTTTTTGCCGATGCCCACACGCTTCTGTTTGAAGAACACCGGGCCGGGCGAGTCGATCTTGATGGCCACCGCCAAAATCAGAAAGAGCCAGGACAGGCAGATCATGCCGCACAGCGACAGCATCACCGCCAGCAGGCGCTTGATCCCGTTACGATACATGGGGTTTCCTCCCTTTTTCTGTCATTTTGGTACAACAGCGCTTCCAGTATACCAGCGCGGGCCGTTTTTTTCAATTGCGGGCCGGGCCGGATGCCGGAATTTTTATGTTCCGGGCCGTCTGCGCCGGTTTTGTGGCAAAAAAGCGCCGGTTTTGTCTCTTGTTTTGCGGGGCGGAAGGACGTAAGATAAAGAAAATGAGAAGTCGACTCCTCCAGTCTCGCTTTCGCTCGACAGCCCCCTCGGAGATGGGGCCTTTGGCAAAGAGGGAAAGCTTAACGCCCTGCCAAGGGCTCCCTCGCTGAGAAAGACTCTCCCCGGCCGGGGAGAGATGCCGCACAAGTGACAGAGTGGGGAACGGCTGGCAAACCCGCAGGGTTTGACTGAAGGAGTTTCAACCAGAGTCCCAACAGGAGGTATACCCCGCTATGATCCAGCGTTTTCGTTTTGGTTCTCCCCTGCCCACCGAGAGCGTGGTGCAGGACATTCCCGTCTGCACCGGTGCCGTGCCCTTCCTCACCGCCGACGAAAAGGGCGGCTGGGTGTACGCCATGGCCCCGGACGCCATCGTCTACGGCCTGGGCGAGATGCCCCGCGGCATCAACAAGCGCGGCTGGCACTACATCGCCGACAACACCGATCAGTCCCACCACGGGGAAGACAAGCTTTCCTACTATGGTGCGCACAATTTCCTGCTGATCGATGGCGGCGCGGGCCGCGGGTGCTTCGGCGTGTTCCTCGATTTCCCGGGCAAAGTGTATTACGACATCGGCTATACCGAGCATGAGACCCTGCGCTTCCGCACCGAAGAGCCGGACTATGACCTCTACATCCTCACCGGCAGCGGCCCCAACGACATCACGCACCAGTTCCGCCAGCTCATCGGCCGCAGCTACATCCCGCCCAAGTGGGCCTTCGGTCTGGCCCAGAGCCGCTGGGGCTACAAGACCGCCGAAGACGTGCGGGAGGTGGCCCGCCAGTACCACGAGCACGACCTGCCGCTGGACATGGTGGTGATGGACATCGATTATATGCAGGGCTACGCGGATTTCACCGTGAACAAGGAGCACTTCCCCGACCTCGCCGCCCTCAGCGCCGAGATGAAGGCGCAGGGCATCCATCTGGTGCCCATCATCGACGCGGGCGTGCGCATCGACCCGGAAAGCCCCACCTGCACCGAGGGCCTTGAGAAGGGCTATTTCTGCACCAAAGCCGACGGCACCCCCTTCGTGGCGGCGGTCTGGCCCGGCAAAGCCTACTTTGCCGACTTCCTGCGCCCGGAGGTGCGGGCGTGGTTCGGCCGCAAGTACAAGGTGCTGACCGACTGCGGCATTGAGGGCTTCTGGAACGATATGAACGAGCCTGCGCTGTTTTACTCCCCCGACCGGCTGAAAGCTTTCCTCGACTCCATGGCCGCCCTGCGGGAAGAGGACAACATTGAGCAGGAGGAGTTCTTCTCCCGGGTCGTGGGCGGTGCCATGGGCCTGATGAACAGCCCCGAAGACTACGCCAGCTTCTACCATGACCTGAACGGCCAGCGGGTGCGCCACGATAAAGTCCACAACCTCTACGGCGGCAGCATGACCCGGGCCGCTGGCGAAGCCTTTGCCGACCTGCGCCCCGGCAGGCGCACCCTGCTCTACAGCCGTTCCAGCTTCATCGGCAGCCACCGCTGGGGCGGCATCTGGCTGGGCGACAACGCTTCCACCTGGGGCCAGCTGCTGGCCAACATCCAGATGATGCCGAACGTCCAGATGTGCGGCTTCCTCTACAGCGGCGCAGACCTCGGCGGCTTTGCAGACGACACCACCCCCGACCTTGCCCTGCGCTGGCTGGAGTTCGGCCTGTTCACCCCGCTGATGCGCAACCACTCCACCGCAGGCACCCGGGAGCAGGAGTATTACCGCTTCCCGGCCCAGCTGCCCGCCATGCGGAACATGATCCGTCTGCGCTATGCCCTGCTGCCTTACCTTTATAGTGAGTTCATGAAGGCCGCGCTGGAGGGCACCAGCTACTTCCGCCCGCTGGGCTTCGACTTCCCCGCCGACCCGGACGCCCGGGAGGTGCAGGATCAGCTGCTTCTGGGCGAGGGCGTGATGCTGGCCCCGGTCTACACCCAGAACGCCGGCGGACGCCATGTCTATCTGCCCGAGCCCATGAAGCTCTACCGCCTGCGCAGCGCTGAGGACTACGACACCGAGATGCTGCCCGCCGGGCACCATTATGTCCGCTGCGCTCTGGACGAGGTGCTGCTGTTCCTCCGCCCGGGCCACGCCGTGCCGGTGGCAAAGCCGGCGGCCTGCACCGCCCAGCTGGACGAGACTGCCCTGACCCTGTGGGCCTGCCCGGATGCCGACGGCAAGGCCAGCTATCGCATGTACACCGACGACGGCGAGACCAGCGATTTTGCCGCGCCGGAGCACTGGAAGGTTCTGGAAGCGGAATAATCTGCTCCCCTTCATTTTTTCTTGTAAGCTGCTGTTCTGAATGGGACAGCGGCTTTTTGTTATGCGGCTTCCCTTTTGCTGTAAATTTTACGTTGAATTTTACAGCAGATTCTGTTATACTAAAAATGAAAGGAGCTGATTTTATGCCGAACATCAAACCGATCTCTGATCTGCGAAACTACAACGAGGTCCTCCGGGACGTGGAAGCCGGTTCCCCGGTCTTCCTGACCAAAAACGGCCGCGGCAAGTATGCCATTCTGGATATGGAAGATTACGAAAAAACACAGGCAACGATCCGGCTCATGAACGAGATCGCCAAGGGACGGCGGTCTGGTGAGACAGAAGGCTGGCTGACCATGGAGGCCGTAGAAAGAAATCTCGGAATTGCCGATGAATAACTTACAAATCTCCCCTACAGCTCAAAATGATCTTTTGGATATCAAGTCCTATATAGCTGTTGATCTTTCCAATCCATCCGCCGCCATGTCTACGGTCAAGAAAATCACGCAAAAAATCAGAAAATTAAAAGACAATCCTTTAATGGGTGCTCCTATCGCGTCCGTTTCCCCTGCCAATAGTGATGAACGTTTTCTGGTAAGCGGAAATTATCTCGTTTTTTATCATACGTTCCATAACACGATTTCCATCGACCGCGTGCTTTATGGCGGGCGTGACTATCTGCGTGTTCTGTTCCGTGAATCGTTTGAATCGTCCGAAGAGGATTGACTCTGTTTTGCCTGTATTTTCCGTCTGCAAAATCTGTCTGCTGCGGCATCCCCGAAGAATTTGCATTTTTTCGGCGGTGCCGCTTGTTTTTTTGTGCGCGGCGCGTTATAATATGCTTTCAGTTTCCTGTTTACAAAAAATTTACGTTTACCGTGATTTTACCGTTCAAACGCTCTGCACACAGCAAAAAGGAGGTTCATCGTTTCCATGGCACAAACCAACCGCTCTGCCGACCTGACCAGCGGCCCCATGCTTCAAAAGATCATTCTGTTTGCCATCCCGCTGGCGGCTTCCAGCATTCTGCAGCTGCTGTTCAATGCGGCGGATGTCGTGGTGGTGGGCCGCTTTGCGGGCAGCACCGCTCTGGCGGCAGTGGGCTCCAACGGCTCCCTCATCAACCTGCTGGTGAACCTGTTCGTGGGCCTTTCGCTGGGTGCCAACGTGGTGGCCGCCCGGTGCTTCGGTGCCAAAGACGAGCGCGGCGTGCAGAACACCGTGCAGACCTCGGTGACGCTGGGCCTTGTCAGCGGCGTGCTGCTGGCTGTGGTGGGCTTCTTCGCGGCCCGGGGCCTGCTGGAGCTCATGAGCTGCCCGGAGGACGTCATTGACCTCTCGGCGCTGTACCTGAAAATTTACTTCATCGGCATGCCCATGACCATGCTGTACAACTTCAGCTCTGCCTTGCTGCGGGCCGTGGGCGACACCAAACGCCCGCTGTACTGTCTGGCGGCGGCCGGCGTCATCAATGTGGTGCTGAACCTCGTGTTCGTCATCGGCTTCCGCATGAGCGTGGCGGGTGTGGCGCTGGCCACCATTATCAGCCAGACCGTCTCCGCCTGCATGGTTACCCGCATGCTGATGAAGGAAGAGGGTGCGCTACACCTCGACCTGCATCATCTGGGCTTCCACGCCGGTGCCCTGAAGCAGATCCTGCTCATCGGCCTGCCGGCGGGCCTGCAGAGCACCGTGTTCAGCCTGTCCAACGTGGTCATTCAGTCGGCCATCAACTCCTTCGGCTCCACTGTCGTGGCGGGCAGCTCGGCTTCCGCCAACCTCGAAGGCTTCGTCTACACCGCCATGAACGCTTTCGCGCAGGCGGCGGTCACCTTCACCAGCCAGAACATGGGTGCCCGCAAGTACCACAACCTCGACCGCGTGATGATCAACTGCCTGCTGTGCGCAGTGGTCACCGGCATCGTGCTGGGCGGCGGCGCAACTCTGGCGGGCGATCAGCTGCTGCACTTCTACTCCTCGGACAAGGCCGTCATCGCCGCCGGATACGAGCGGCTGCGCATCATCTGCGGCACCTATCTGCTCTGCGGCATCATGGACACGCTGGCCAGCAGCCTGCGCGGGCTGGGCTATTCCGTCCTGCCCATGGTGGTGAGCCTCGTGGGCAGCTGTCTGCTGCGTCTGGTGTGGATTGCCACCGTCTTCCAGCTGAACCGCACCCCCTTCATGCTGTACATCAGCTACCCCATCAGCTGGGTCCTGACCGCGGCGGTGCATCTGACCTGCCTGCTCATTGTGCGGCACAAGCTGCAGAAGAAGGGGCAGGCTTTGCAGGCGGCGTGAAGAAAATGATGTGCCTGCGGCATGATGCGCTGGCGCGATGATGTTTTGCTTTGCAAAATGATGTGCGCTGCGGCGCATTGGGGCCGGAGCGGCAGACAACTGCCGAAACGACGGGTTGGACGATTTGAAATCGTCTCCGCTTCGCTCTGACGATCACAGCGGAATTATGATTTATATAGAGCAAATCCCGGCAGACTGCGGTCTGCCGGGATTTGTTTTTTCACGGAAAGGGGTCGCAAAGGCAAGCAGCATTTTGCCTGCTGTCAGCCTTTGGCTGCCGCGCAGGCAGATGAAATGCGGCTTTCAAAAACACGCAGTCACCGTGCGACATGTTCCCAGTTCTGCCAGTTCATCGGCCTTCCTCAGTCCCATGCCGGAAAATGACGCTTTCCCCATAAAGATGCCATGAACCGTCCGAGCCCCTTCTGTGAAAAAGCAGTTCCGAAAGGCCCGCAGGCCTTTCGGAACTGCAGCTATAAAAATAAAATTTCCGCTATTATGGCTAGAGCGAAGCGGAAGCCATTTGGGATCGTTTTTTACAGCTCCTTCGCCAGCAGACAGCGGTCGTAGCCGCCGTACATTTCCCGGCGGATGACGACGGAAAAGCCCGATGCGAGAGCATTGTTCAGGCTGTATTGGTTCTCCGGGCTGACGGTGGCCCCGATGTGGGTGATCTTTTCCGGGAAAAGCGGCAGGGCCGCTTCCAGCATGAGCCGCTGCAGGCCGTTGCCCCGGAAGTCCGGGTGGACGATGGCGCTGTCCGCGTTGGCCCAGTGCTCCCACTCCCCCTCCGGCACGCCCAGAAAAGCGGCGTAGTTGTCCGGGCTTTTCCCGCAGAACCGCACCGTGAGATAGCCGCCCAGGCGGCTGCCCTGCCACACGCCGATGCACAGGTCGTCCCGGACATAGGCGGTGATGTGCTCCAGCGTGTCCGGCACGAACAGGGACGGGTCCGGCATGGCGGCGCGGACTTCGTTCTGCAGGGCAAACACCGCCGGGGCCTGCTCCGGCGTGCAGCGGCGCAGCTCCACCGGCACCGGCGGGCAGGCAGGCGCCCCGCAGAATTTGTGCAGGAAAACTTCCATCTTGCTATCCCCTCCAAAATAAAATCGTACTTTTCGGCGGATTCCAGTATAAATGACGCTTTTCTAAATGTCAATTTATGTTATAATAAAGTGAAAGGGTTCGTGCGCGCCCGCCGGTGGTCACAAAAAGCGGCAGGGCGCGGGCGGCTCTTTCAAAGTCCCGGCGAGGGCCCCGAGCCCTGCCTGTGAACGGAGGAACCGAAACCATGAAAGATTCTGCACTTGCTTCTTCCAGCCGGCTGGGCGGCGCTGTCATCAGTGACCGCGTGGTCGCCAACCTGCTCGAAGAACTGCGCACCGGGCGCTATGCCCGTTCTGACCGTCTGCCCGCCGAGGTGGATCTTGCCGCCGAGCTGGGCGTGAGCCGCACCGTCATCCGCGACGCTTTGAGTGAGATGGAGCGTGCGGGCTATGTGGAGCGCGTGCGCGGCATCGGCACGGTGGTCAACCGCTCCGTGCTGGGGCTGCGCAGCCGTCTGGATCAGAAGCTGGAATATTACCCGCTGATCCGCAGCTTTGGCAGCTACCCCCATGCAGACGGCATTCAGGTCTACCCCATCCGCGCAGGCGAAGAGCTGGCCCACAACCTTGGCATTGAGCCCGGCGACGATGTGATCTGCATCAAAAAGCGCATCCTTGCCGACACCACCCCCGTGATCTGGTCGGTGGACTATCTGCCCAAGGCCCTGTTCGGCAGCCGGGACTACACCCGCATCGACCTGACCGGCGATGTGTTTGAGATCCTGGAGCGGGAGTGCCACCAGCAGGTCACTTCCAACGTCGCCCACCTGAAAGCCAGCTGCGGCGATGACGCCATCCGCTCGGCCATGCGTCTGGCCCCGGGCGAAGCCATGCTGCTGCTGGACGAAGTGTGTTTCAATCGTTTGTGCAAGCCGGTGATGCGTTCGCTGAGCTACTACACAAACTTCTTTGATTTTTCCATCTTACGCAAACTGCTTTAACGGAGGTATGATACCCATGCGTCATCTGATCGACCCGTTGGATTTCACCCAGCAGGAAATTACCACTCTGCTTGACCTTGCCGACCGTATTTGCGAAGACCCGGCCGCGTATCAGGAAGTGGCCGCCCACAAAAAGCTGGCCACCCTGTTCTACGAGCCGTCCACCCGCACCCGCCTGTCCTTTGAAGCTGCCATGCTGAACCTGGGCGGCCATGTTCTGGGCTTCCCCAGTGAGAACGTGTCCAGCGCCACCAAGGGCGAGAGCGTGGCCGACACCATCCGCGTGGTGTCCTGCTATGCAGACATCGTGGCCATGCGCCACCCCAAGGAAGGCGCACCGCTGCGCGCTTCCCGCTACTCCCGCATCCCGGTGATCAACGCGGGCGACGGCGGACACCAGCACCCCACCCAGACCTTCACCGATCTGATGACCATCCGCCGCCGCATGGGTCGGCTGGATGACCTGACCATCGGCCTGTGCGGCGACCTGAAGTTCGGCCGCACCGTGCACTCCCTCATCAAGACCATGGCCCGGCACAAGAATGTGCGCTTCGTGCTCATCAGCCCGGAAGAGCTGCGTGTGCCGGACTACATCATCACCGATGTGCTGGAGGCCAACGGCATCGAGTACAAGGAGACCCGCAGTCTGGAAGAGTCCATGCCCGAGCTGGACATCCTTTACATGACCCGCGTGCAGAAGGAGCGCTTCTTCAACGAGGAAGACTACATCCGCCTGAAGAACAGCTACATCCTCACCAAAGAAAAGATGGCTCTGGCAAAGCCCGACATGGCTGTGCTGCATCCCCTGCCCCGCGTCAACGAGATCGCGCTGGACGTGGACGACGACCCCCGCGCCGCTTACTTCGAGCAGGTGCAGAACGGCGTCTATGTGCGCATGGCGCTCATCATGACCCTGCTGGGCCTTTCCGACCCCAAGGCACCCAAGGAGGAGAACTGATATGCTGAACATCGATGAAATTCAGAACGGCATCGTGATCGACCACATCAAGGCCGGCACCGCCATCGGCCTGATGGACCTGCTGGGCATCAAGGGCAACCGCACCGCCAGCGTGGCACTGATCCAGAACGCCCGCAGCAACAAGACCGAGAGCGGCCGCAAGGACATCATCAAGGTGGAGGGCGACGCTTCCTGGCTGAATCTGGACGTGCTGGCCTACCTTGACCCCAACATCAGCGTGACCATCATCGAAAACGGCAAGGCTGTGCGCAAGGAAAAGCCGAAGCCCCCGAAGCGCCTGGTGAACATCGTGCGGTGCAAAAACCCCCGCTGCATCTCCAGCATCGAGGAAGAGTGCGACCAGATCTTTGAGCTGAGCTCCAACGGCAAATACCGCTGCATCTACTGCGAGCAGGAGCTGCAGGTGAAGCCGGAGTAAGGCTTGACAAAGCCGTTTGAAAGCTCTATACTAGAAACAAGAAAGGTGCTGTCCGCAATGGTCAGCTCCCTCTGGTTAGTCAATCAAAAAGAATGACCGCTCAGGTTGGGAAGTCTGGGGCGGTCATTTCTTTTTGCCGTTGGAGAAACTGTTCTATAAGATCAGCGTCCTCGCCCTCTCAGGCGCTGACGCGCCAGCTCTCCCAAAGGGAGAGCCCTTGGCAATGAGGGAAAGATTTGCCTCTTTGGGAAAAGGCTTCCCCCTCGGGGGAAGCTGTCACCGAAGGTGACTGATGAGGGGCAGTTGTGTTTAGAAGCCGCTCAGACAAAACGAAATCTGACCGTTGCTTCCCCTCATCCGGCGCTGATGCGCCACCTTCCCCCGAGGGGGAAGGCTTCAGCTGTTCAGGGAAAGTTTGCCTTTTTAATAGGATAACGTTGTGGTTTGACTGAGAGGGCGAGCTTTCGAAAACAAAAGAGCTGCTGTACAAGGCATTTTTGCCTTACAGCAGCTCTTTTTTGCAATAAAAAAGTCTGACGAAGCTCTCTCTGGCGCAGATGAAACTCCCGCCCGGCCGGTGCTCCGTTCCCACAAGGAACATCGGCCAAAACGGAAAATGCGGCGCAGTGAGTGACTTTTATGAACAGCAGATCCCCAAAAAGACAGCCGTCGAAAGCCTCGTCAGACACTCTGCACAGCCCTTTGGCCGGCAGGAAAAGCAAAGGGAAGGCGGGCCGCGGAGCTCGCATCACCTGGGCCCGATCACTGAACCCCGGAAAGCTTCACTGAACAAGATCAGCCGCAAATCCGCTTGCCGGAGCAGGAGTCGCCTTTACTGTCATGAGTATAGCACAGTTGCGGTACTGTTGCAGAAAGTTTGTCATATTCTGCCGGTTTTGATGTCACGAATTGACGGTTGCGTCCAGCGGCAGCGAGCAGGTGAAGCGGAACCAGCGGTCGCGGCAGCTGACCGTGTATTCCCCGCCATACTTTTCCAGCACCTCCTGCACGTTCACAAGGCCCATGCCGTGGCCGCTCTCCTTCTTGGTGGAGGCGGGCAGCGTGCCGTCCTCGATGTCCATGTCCTGCTGCACCCGGTTGCGCACCGAGATGAGCAGCTCGTCCTGATTTTTGCGGATGCGCACATGCACCTCCGGCGGCAGGGCTTCCGCGGCGGCCCGGATGGCGTTGTCCAGCAGGTTGGACAGCAAAATGACCATGTCGGTGCCGTCAAAGGGCAGCTCCCGCAGGTCGCACAGGTCAAAGAAGATGGACGCACGCTGCTTTGCGGCATCCTCATACTTCATGGTCAGGATGGCGTCCAGCAGCGGGTTGTGGGTGTCCATGACGGTGGTGCCCGCCGCCACGGCCTTGGTGACGCCGGCAATGTAGTTCTGGGCCCCTTTCAAATCGCCCTGCGTCAGCAGCGCGTCCAGCGCAGCCATGTGGTTGGTGAACTCATGGGTCAGGCGGCGCTGCGCGGTGTAGGAGTTCAGCAGCGCTTCGGCCCGCTCCTTTTCCATCTGGGCCCGGGCGCGGGAGTTCTTCCGCTGCACCACCTGCTCGTTGAACATCTGCATGATGACGATGTGCACCAGCACAGCCACGGTCATGCCCAGAGTCAGCAGCATGGTCAGCAGGGTGGCCGGCTGGTGGGTGCCGGACACCATCAGCACGATGTTCAGCGCCACAGCCACGCCGGGGAAAAAGGACATGGTCAGCGCCTGCAGCGGGTCCAGCCTGCGGCGTTTGTTCCAGCCCCGCAGGAAGGACGCCACCAGCGCACCGGACACCAGATTGGCCGCGCACAAAATGACAAGGCAGGCGGGGTAGCGCCAGGCCGTGCCGGTGAGCACCCCGGTGAACCAGGAGAACGTATAGTTCACCGTGTTCTCGGTCAGCAGGCACATGGTGCCGTTGATCAGGCAGGCCGTGAGCTTTTCGGTGAGGGTGCCGCCGAAAAACATCGAGATCACCAGCAGGTACACCGTGTTGAGCAGAACGCTCGTCGCGTTGAAAAAGGGCATCCCGATGGCCACAGAAAGGGCCAGCTGCGTCATGCCCAACAGCTCTGCCCACAGCACCGGACGGCGCACCCTGCCCTTGCCCAGATAGGCATGATCCACCAGAATGAACGCGTTCCACTGCACCACGCACACCAGATGCCCCAGCAGGCTCCAAAGCATCGCCTTACTCATCGCCGAACTGCCCCTTCCATTCCAGATAGGCATTGTGGATGGACGCATAGCTGGGGCGGCTGACGCTGAGCTCCACGCCGTTTTTCAGCAGCGCCCGGTAGTTGCGGATGCTGCGCACATAGCGCAGATTCACCACGTCGCTGCGGTTCACCTGCAGAAAGCCGTTCTGATACAGCATGTCGGGCAGGTCGGTGAGCTTGCCGTAAAAGCTGCAGATGGGCAGATGGGCAATGTCGCCGTAAACATTGATCTGCCGCCGGTCGCTTTCCAGATAATAGATCTGATCCAGCGGGATCTCGCTCTCCGTGCGGTTGTGGTGCACGGTCAGGGTGCGGCGCTGGTCGGTGAGGGCGGCCATCAGGTCGTCCAGACAGCCCGGCAGCATCCGGATGATGTCCCGCTTGAGCAGATAGCGGTAGGCGTTCACGGTGTAGCCCTCGGGCGCAAATTCCAGATACGCTGAGACGTACACCAGCTTCACCTCCGGGTTGCGCTGCTTGAGCTCCCGGCCCAGCGCAATGCCGTTTTCGCCGGGCATGTCCACGTCCAGAAACGCCAGCTGATAGAGTTCCAGCTCCGGCGTGCGCAGAGCCTCGGCGGCGCTGGTGCAGATTGCGGTGTACACCTGCACGCCGTGGGCCTCGAAATAATCGGTCGCATATTCCGACATGCGCTGCGCGAATGTCGCGTCGTCGTCACAGATCAGGATGCGCATTCCAAAAGCTCCTTTCTGTCAAAAAGGCCCCTCTTGAATCAGAGGAGCCGGGGAACTCCTTCAGTCTCGCGTTCGCTCGACAGCCGTTCCCCACTCTGTCGCTTGCGCGACATCTCTCCCCGGCCGGGGAGAGTCTTTCTCAGAGAGGGAGCCCTTGGCAAAGAGGGAAAGCTTCCCGGTATGCCAAAGCCTCCCTCACCGAGGGAGGTGGCATGGCGTCAGCCATGACGGAAGGAGTACGCAATGGCACTTGTCGGGGCGAGGCCCCTCCATCTTGCTCACGCAAGACCGCGCCGTCGCTTAAAAGCCCCACTGGGGCTTTTATTGCTTACG
The DNA here is from genome assembly GCA_963615785.1 of Oxalobacter sp. GTDB lineage: Bacteria > Bacillota > Clostridia > Oscillospirales > Ruminococcaceae > Faecalibacterium. The sequence goes on from CAVEID010000003.1 coordinate 217,187, forward strand.
CAAAGAATTTATCATAGATGCCGAAGGCAAAGATGAACAGCACGATGACCGGCAGAACGTAGGTCAGATAGCCGCGCATCCAGTCGCGCACCTTCAGGCCCTCGCCGGTGTTGACTTCCTTTTTATAGTTGTCCCAGCCCCAGCCGCAGCGGGTGACGCAGAACAGCAGGTACACCAGACTTCCCAGCGGCAGGAACAGGTTGCTGACGAGGAAGTCCTCAAAGTCCAGCACAGCGCCGCCGAACACGGCAAAACCGTCCCATGCCCACACATTGTAGCCCAGCACGCAGGGCAGAGACAGCGCCGTGATGAGCACGAAGTTGACCAGGCTGGACTTTTTGCGGCTGCAGCCGGTGAGCTCCATGCCGCAGCAGATGATGTTCTCGAACACGGCCAGCACGGTGGACAGCGCCGCAAAAGCCATGAACAGGAAGAACAGGGTGCCCCACAGGCGGCCCATGGCCATGTTGGCGAAGATGTTGGGCAGGGTGATGAAGATCAGGCTGGGGCCGCTGGTCTGATCCACGCCGTAGGTGAAGCAGGCCGGGAAGATGATGAGGCCGGCGGTGATGGCCACAAAGGTGTCCAGAATGACGATGCGCACGGACTCACCCAGCAGGGAGTGCTCCTTGCCGATGTAGCTGCCGAAGATGGCCATGGCACCGATGCCCAGGCTCAGGGTGAAGAACGCCTGATTCATGGCGGACACCAGCGTGTTGACCACGCCCACCTCTTCCATGCGCTGGAAGTCGGGCACGAGGAAGAAGCTCAGGCCCTCTTTTGCGCCGGGCATGAACAGGCTGTTGACAGCCAGCACCACCATGATGATCAGCAGGGCGATCATCATGACCTTGGTCACCCGCTCAAGGCCGTTCTGCAGGCCCTTGGCGCACACGAGGATGCCCAGCGCCACAACGAACACCATCCAGAAGGTCATCACGCCGGGGTTTGCCAGCATCTCGGTGAACTTGCCGGCCACCTGGTCGGCGTCAAGGCCTGCCAGCTTGCCGGTGGCGGTCATGTAGAAATAATGCAGCATCCAGCCTGCAACGGTGGTGTAGAACATCATCAGCAGGTAGCAGCCAATGAGGGTGAGATAGCCGTGGATGTGCCACTTCTGGCCCGGCTTTTCCAGCGCCTGATAAGCGCGCACCGGGCTCTTGCGGGAGGCGCGGCCCACTGCAAACTCCATGGTCATGATGGGCAGGCCCAGAATGATGAGGAACAGCAGATAGAACAGCACGAACGCGCCGCCGCCGCCCTGTCCAGCGATATAGGGGAACTTCCACACGTTGCCGATGCCGATGGCACAGCCCGCAGAAAGCAGGATGAAGCCCAGACGGGACTTCAGGTTCTCTCTTTCCATGATTCCAAAACTCCTTGTTTTCCGATCTGCCCTGCCCCGCCTTTTCAGGCCGGGCAAAGCGTTGCTTTTGTATTATAGCACAAATTCGGTCGAAGAACAGAGCCGCTTCAGAAGGATGAACTTTTGTTGTCAAAAGTAATTTTTGTGTTTCCCGCGTGCACAACCCGTTTCCATGCAGGGTTTTGAAGCATTTTTTCCTGCAGATACGTCCAATTTCGGCTTTCTGAGCGCAAAATGCAATTTTTCTCACCTGAGAGATGAAGAGCTGACAGTTCTTCACCTTTATAAAATACGCTTTCTTTCGCCGTCAAATCATAGCCTTGACAAATCCGCAAAAAGAAACTATACTACAAATAGAGAAGGTGCTGTCCGCATGGTCAGCTCCCTACCCGCTCAATCAAGATTGACTGCACAAGTTTGGGACACTGGGGCAGTCAATCTTTTTTGTTATCATCGTTTTTCTTCTGCGAAAATTTATCCATGACCTCGATGGTCAGGCGGATCACCTCAACTTACAACAAAGAAAGCACCTGCGTTTCAGGTGCTTTCTTTGCATTTATGCACTTCTATAAATCACTTGCGCTTCTTCGGGGCGGCACCCTTGCTGCCCACCGGGCCGCGGGGGCGGCGCTCGGCGGCTTTGGACTGCAGCGCGGCGCTGCGGGTCTGGGCGCGGCCCTTGGCGGCAGCGGCACGCAGGCCGTTGATCTCCGCCTTGGTCAGCTCACGGTAGGTGCCGGGCTTGAGCATGCCCAGCTTCACGACGCCCTCGGCGTTGCGCTTCAGGCGCACCACCTCAAGGCCCACGGTCTCGCACATGCGGCGGATCTCGCGGTTCTTGCCCTCTTTCAGGGTCATTTCCATGACGGTGCGGCCCGGCTCGTCGGTGACGACGTTGATGGCGCAGGGCATGGTCTTGGTGCCGTCGTCCAGCACGACGCCGCTGCTCAGCTTCAAAATCTGGCTTTCATCGGCGCGGGGCTGCACGGTGACGCGGTACAGCTTGGAGATGCCGCCCGACGGATGGGTGACAGCCTGCGCAAAGGCACCATCGTTGGTCATGAGCAGCAGGCCCTCGCTGTCCTTGTCCAGACGGCCCACGGGATACAGGCGGGCGGGGATGTCGCTCACCAGATCCATGACGGTCTTGCGGCCCAGCTCGTCGCTGGCGGTGGTCACATAGCCGCGGGGCTTATACAGCGCCAGATAATACAGCTGCTGATCCTTTTTGATATAGATGCGTTCATCATCCACATGCAGCACATCACGGTTGGGGTCCATCTTGTCGCCCACCTTGACGGGGTGGCCGTTGACCTTGACGCGGCCCTCGGCGATGATCTGCTCAGCGGCGCGGCGGGAGCAAAGCCCCTGCTCGGCCATGATCTTCTGAATACGTTCTTCTGCCATAATAAAAACTCCTTGTGCGCCTCCCGGCGCTCAAAAGGCGCACCCTCTCCCCTGTTTTGGGCGCAGGTGCGCTGATATCAAAACTGCGGGTCGGAAGTCCGCAGTTACGGCTTGGTGTGACTCCTTCAGTCTCGCATTCGCTCGACAGCTCCCTCAGTGAGGGAGCCTACCCGTACGGTAAGCCTTCCCCCCTCGGGGGAAGGTGGATGCGACCAACGGGAGCAGACGAATGAGGGGTAGTCATCTTCTGAACCCGCTCCTGGGGAACGAAATCTGGTCGCGGCTTCCCCTCATCCGGCGCTAACGCGCCACCTTCCCCCGAGGGGGAAGGCTTTCCTCTTCGCCAGAGGCTCCCTCACTGAGGGAGCTGGCATCGCGCAGCGATGACTGAAGGAGTTTACTGCTCCGCCGGTGCTGCAGGCTCTTCCTTTTTTTCATCCTTCTTCACCAGAGCGGCCACCTTGTCCACCAGCTCAGGCAGCATGGTGAGGGCGCGGTCGATGGTGTTGGAGGTGTCGGACAGCTGGATGGTGCGCACGCAGCCGTCCTTCACCACCAGAAATGCCACAGGCTGGATGTTCACGCCTGCGCCGGAGCCGCCGCCGAACAGGTCCTTGTTGGCAGCGTTCTTGCCGTCAAAGTCGGTGCCGCCGGATGCAAAGCCAAAGCTGACCTTGGACACCGGCAGGATGGTGGTGCCGTCCTCGGTGGTGATGGGCTTGCCGATGATGGTGTTGGAGTCCACCATCTGGTGGATCTTCTCCATGGTAACGTTCATCAGGCCCTGAATGGGATGCTCAGCCATAAAACAGCTCTCCTTTATCGTTTGATGCGGGCGCAGGGCCCGTTGTCTGCAGATACACCTATAGTGTACCACATTATAGGAAGATGTCCAATACTTTTTTGCGCCAGAACTCATAGAGCACGCGCACGGCGGCAATGACGATGAACAGCGCCTGCGCGCTCACCCGGCAGGACACCCGGTCTTCCACCGTGGGCTGCCCGCTGCCGAAGTCCGGCAGGATGCGCAGCTCGTCGAACTGCAGCCAGATGAAGCGGTCCAGCACGCCCAGAAGCGGATAGAGCCACGCCTGCAGCTTGCCGTAGCTGCGGGCGGCGTCGGCGGGGTCATCGCCCCGCACGCCGAGACAGACACGGATCTTCGTGATGCGCAGGGCTCCGAACACGGCTTTCATCAAGGTGCCCGCGCCTTTCAGCATGGTGCAGACGATCTCCAGCGTGATCTTTACCTTTTTGCGCGGCTCGGCGGGTTTTTTCGCCTTTTCCGCGTCGGCAGCGGCCTTTCTGCGGGCCTTTTCCTCGGCCTTTTTCCGCTTGCGCTCGGCCCGCCATGCGGCGAACTTTGCTTTCACCTTGCCGAAGCCCTTGGGCGGCTCCGGGTTTTCCGGCGCGGGGGGCGGCTCCGGCTTCGGGTATTGGAACACCGGGAAGGTGATGCCCAGCGCCCCGGCCTTCACGGTCAGCACGCCGTGCTCCCAGCACACGTCGGCACAGAAGGGGCACAGAAGCAGCAGCGCCGCCAGAACCAGCACCACCAGCAGCAGAATGCCGATGGCTTTCAGGATGAACAGCAGCACCGCGCCCAGCACGGTGAAGAATGCTCCCATGGGTCAGCCCTCCTTTTCCGCCTGCGGTGCGCTCTCCTCTGTCCCCTGCCCGTGCACCGGCGGCAGGTCGGCAAGGCTGGACAGGCCGAACACTCTTAAAAAGGTATCGGTGGTGCGGAAGCTCACCGGCCTGCCCGGCAGGTCAAGGCGCCCCGCTTCCTCAATGAGCCCTTTTTCCAAAAGGCCCGACACGCTGGACGACGAGTCCACGCCGCGCACCTGCTCGATGAAGGCGCGGGACACCGGCTGATTGTAGGCGATGACGGTCAGGGTCTCCATGGCGGCGGGGCCCAGCGGCACCGCGCGGCGGCTGTCCAGCAGGCGGCGGATGCAGTCGGCCCACTCGGTTTTCGTGGCCAGCTGCCAGCGGGTGTTCAGGTGCAGCAGGCACAGGCCGCTGTCCTCCCGGGCATAGCGCTCCCGCAGGGCTTCCAGCGCGGCGTCCACGCTGGCCTGCGGCAGCTGCACCGCCTGCGCCAGCTTGTCCGCCCCAATGGGGTCTGCGCAGGCAAACAGCATGGCCTCCACGGCGGCACGGATCTGTTTCTGATTCATTCCTTCTCCTTCTCACGTTGGATGCGGCCCCGCTGCATGGTCAGGCGGCCCGTGTCATCCAGAGTCACGCGCCCGCCGCGCACCAGTTCCAGAAGGGCCAGAAAGGTGGCCACGTTGGTGCTGCGGCTCTGCTGGCGGCTGAACAGCTGGCTCATTTTTGCCGCTGTGCCGCTGATGAGGTGCCGCAGGATGTACACCACCCGGCTGGTCACCGACACCATGGGGGCCGTGACCAGCGGCTCAAACTGCTGCTGGGTGGGCTGCCGGCGCAGCTTGGTGCGGCCGGAAAGCATGGCCCAGTAATCCGCCAGCACCTGCGGCGCATGGTGCAGGTCATAGGTGTTGTCGAACTCCATCTCCATGGGCTGGCGCACAAAAACAGGCGCAGCTTCGGCTTTTTCCCGCAAAAGCGCAGCCATGCGGCGGCACTGGTCGTATTCGATCAGCTGGCCGGTGAACTCCTGCTTCATGCGCTCGCCCTCTTCGCTGCGGGGCAAAAGCAGATAGCTTTTCATCTCCACCAGCCGCGCCGCCATCTCAATGAAGGCGCTGGCGGCCTCCGGGTCGGGGTCGGCCTGCTCCACGGTGCGGGTGTACTGGTCGATGAGCTGTAAGATCGGGATGTTGTGCAGGTCCATCTTGTGCTTGGCCACAAGGGCCAGCAGCAGCTCCAGCGGGCCGTCGAAGTCTTCCAGATGGAAGGTCATTTCCTCTGCCACGGCTCACATCACCGTCCCGACGCCGGAATAATAGACCGCATAGGCGATCTTGTCGATGTAGGCGGTGCCCTTGCCCAGCAGGCTCCACACGATGTTGTTCAGGTAATACAGCGGGGTGTCCAGCAGGCCCATCCACACCGCCGCCAGCAGGGCGATCATGATGTAGCGCTCATATTTCATCAGGCCGAAGTAGATGCGCTGGGGCAGCAGCACCAGCAGGATGCGGCTTCCGTCCAGCGGCGGCACCGGGATGAAGTTGAACACCGCGAGGCTCACGTTCATCAGCACGAGATACTGCAGGAACATGGCGATATAAATGGTGGCGTTGTTCACCGGGGCCCAGTAATACATGATCTTCCACACCACCATGCCCACATAGGCGAGGATCATGTTGGCCACAGGGCCTGCCAGTGCGGTGAGGGCCATGCCCCACTTGGGGTTCCTGAAGTTGCGGGGGTTGGTGCTCACGGGCTTTGCCCAGCCCACGCCCGCAAACACCATGCACAGGGTGCCCAGCAGGTCGAAGTGGGCGAAGGGGTTGAGGGACAGGCGTCCTTCCCGCTTTGCGGTGGGGTCGCCCAGCAGCCACGCGGCCAGCGCATGGCCCGCCTCATGGAACGGGATGGCCACCAGCGCCACAAGGGCGCGGATGAGATAATAAATGCCTTGCGAAGTCATAGATACGCTCCTGCCTTTTTTCGTTTTTGTCCGGCCAGGGCAGGACTATACAATATATAATACTATTTTTTGTGGATTTAGACAAGGGGGTATTACTTTCTGAAAGGCTTCCCCCTCGGGGGAAGCTGTCACCGAAGGTGACTGATGAGGGGTAGTCATCTTCTGAAGCCGCTCGGACAAAACGGAATCTGACCACGGTTTCCCCTCATCCGGCTCGTCGCAGGCTCCTCGCCACCTTCCCCCGAGGGGGAAGGCTTTTCGCTCCGGGGAAGGCTCCTCTCCAAAAAATCGCAATATTTTTCGCAAAAGCCCTTGCTTTTTCATCTGCAATCTGCTACAATAGTCAAGCTGATTATTTTGATTCCTTACTTCACTGCAGGAGGTGCAAGTACCATGGCTAAATGTGAATGCTGCGGCAAGGGTGTGACCTTTGGTATCAAGGTCTCTCACTCTCATCGTCGTTCCAACCGTACCTGGAAGCCGAATGTCCGTCGTGTCAAGGCGGTCGTTGAGGGTTCTCCCAAGTACGTCTACGCATGCTCCCGTTGCCTGCGCGCTGGCAAAGTCACCCGCGCTGTCTAATTTGGTGTATGTGGCCGGTCACTTTGTCGAGTGGCCGGCTTTTTTTGTTGCTGTAAGGAGGCAAAACACATGGCTCTGCCCAACGACCCCATCATGCTTTTGAGCGTGGTGAACCTGAAACTGCGTGATTTTTACAAAAACCTCGATGCTCTGTGCGATGATCTGGACGCCGACAAGGCAGACCTCTGCGCAAAGCTGAAAGCCGTGGGCTATGAATACGACGCCCAGAAGAACCAGTTCGTGTGATATTTTTCCCAAAAGCTTTCTCTAAACTGCTAACGACCGGCGCCGGAGCGCAGCGACTGTACCCGGGCCGGTGAATATAGAACTAAGGAGTGCTTGATTTATGATCCAGGGTACCTATTACAAAGAGTGGAGCAGCGTGCTTGGCCGCGACATGGAGTTCAAGGTGTATGGCAGCGCCGGTGTGCCGGTGCTGGCCCTGCCCGCCCGCGGGGGCCGCTTTTACGATTGGGAGAACAACGGCATGCCGGACGCCATCGCCCAGCTGCTGAACGAAGGCAAGGTGCAGCTGTTCTGCGCCGACAGCATCGACGGCGAAGCCATCCTGAACGGGGACGCTTCCCTGCGCCGCCGCGCCGAGATGGAGGAAAAGTATTTCGTCTACCTCACCGCCGAGCTGGCTCCCCGCGTGCTGGCCCTGAACGGCGCGGAGAAGGGTGCCCAGCTGTGGTGCGTGGGCATCGACCTGGGCGCTGTGCACGCGGTCAACTGCCGCCTGCGCCGCCCCGCGCTCTTCGCCGGTGCCATCGGCCTGTCCGGCATCTACGACCTGACCCGCTTCTGGGGCAGCGAGAAGGACGATCTGGTGCTGCGCTGCTCTCCCCTGCAGTATCTGCAGGAGAAGGGCATCGCCAACAAGCTGGCTCTGGCCAAGGCTGAGGAAAACAGCCTGATGCTCTGCGCCGGTCAGGGCAGCTACGAGGGCGACGCGCAGGCCGACACCCAGGCGCTGGCCGACCTGCTCAAGGCCGAGGGCCTGCCCGCCCATCTGGAGATCTGGGGCGGCGACGTCTCCCACGAGTGGTACTGGTGGGGCAAGATGCTCAGCCTGTTCGTGCCGCGCATCCTGGAGAAGTGATTTTTCACATACATTTATATATGCAGCCAAAAAGAGGAAGTGCCCGTGGGGGGTGCTTCCTCTTTTTGCATTGCGGGAACTCCTTCTGTCATGGCTAAAGGCATCTGGGGGAGACTCCTCCAGTCACCTTCGGTGCCAGCAACGGGTTGCGGCTCCCAGCATCCGCTTCGCGCCTTGGAGCGGCGCTTGCGTCTTGCTGGCCGCGGCCCCAACAGCTCCTCCCTGTTTCTGTCGCAGGCAGTGGTCGTCGCCGTTGCCCTCAGGGAGGGGGCCTCTGGCGAAGCCGGAAAGTTTCCCGTACTGCCAAAGCCTCCCTCGATGAGAAAGACTTCCCCCGGCCGGGGGAAGATGTCACATAAGTGACAAAAGGGGGAACAGTGGCATTGCGTAAGCAATGACGGAAGGAGTCTCTATACCTCCCCACCCTATTTGTGAAAATTTCCATTCCCTACTTGATTTCTCGGATATGCTGTGCTATACTCATGCCGTAAGTCATATACCCCCTTAGGGTAAAGGAGATCATTATGGACAACGAAAAAAAGCCCTGTTGCTGCTGCGGTGAACCCGCGGCGGAGCCCTCCGCCCCCGAAACTGCGGCGCAAGCCGTTTCCTGCTGCGCCGAGCCCGATGCTTCCCCCGCCGGGAGCGAAGAGCCCGCCGCCTGCTGCTGCCGCCACAAAGACCGCACCCCCGCCGAGCACAAGGCTCTGGTCAACCGCCTGAGCCGCATCGAGGGGCAGGTGCGCGGCATCCGCGGGATGCTGGACAAGGACGCCTACTGCGTGGACATCCTCGTGCAGGTGGCGGCGGTGAACTCGGCGCTGAACAGCTTTTCCAAAGAGCTGCTGGCTCAGCACATCGGCACCTGCGTGGCCGAAGACCTGCGGGCGGGCAGCAACGAAAAGCTGGATGAGCTCATCAAACTGCTGCCCAAACTCATGAAATGACCCTTTCCCGTGCATACTCAGTAGAGGAGTGATATTTTTTATGGAACAATTCAATGTCACCGGCATGAGCTGCGCGGCCTGCTCCACCCGGGTGGAAAAGGCCGTGAGCAAGGTGCCCGGCGTCACCAGCTGCTCGGTGAGCCTGCTGACCAACTCCATGGGCGTGGAGGGCACCGCCTCCGCCTCCGCCATCATCAAGGCCGTGCAGGACGCCGGCTATGGTGCCAGCCCCAAAGGCGCAGGCGCGGCGGCTGCGTCCGGCACCAGCGCTGACCTCGACGCGCTGGCCGACCACGAGACCCCCAAGCTTAAGCGCCGCCTCATCGCTTCGCTGGGCTTCCTGCTGGTGCTGATGTACTTCTCCATGGGCCACATGATGTGGGGCTGGCCCCTGCCCCACTGGTTCGACGGCAACCACGTCGCCATGGGCCTTGTGCAGCTGCTGCTGGCGGGCATCGTGATGGTCATCAACCAGAAGTTCTTCATCAACGGCTTCAAGGGCCTCATTCACCGCTCCCCCAACATGGACACGCTGGTGGCGCTGGGCTCCATGGCAAGCTTCGTGTGGAGCACCTACGCCCTCTTCGCCATGACCCGCGCTCAGGTGGACGGCAACGATGAGATGGTCATGCACTATATGATGGAGTTCTACTTCGAGTCCGCTGCCATGATCCTGACCCTCATCACGGTGGGCAAGATGCTGGAAGCCCGCTCCAAGGGCAAGACCACCGACGCCCTCAAGAGCCTGATGAAGCTGGCCCCCAAGACCGCCACTTTGCTGCGGGACGGCGCGGAGGTCACCGTGCCCATCGAGCAGGTGCAGAAGGGCGACATCTTCGTGGTGCGCCCGGGCGAGAACGTGCCCGTGGACGGCGTGGTGCTGGAAGGTGCCAGCGCCGTGAACGAGAGCGCCCTGACCGGCGAGAGCATCCCCGTGGACAAGGCCGAGGGCGACAAGGTCAGCGCCGCCACCACCAACCAGTCCGGCTTCCTCAAGTGCCGGGCCACCCGCGTGGGTGAGGACACCACCCTGTCTCAGATCATCAAGATGGTCAGCGACGCCGCTGCCACCAAGGCCCCCATTGCAAAGATCGCGGACACCGTGTCCGGTTTCTTCGTGCCTGCGGTCATTTCCATCGCCGTGGTCACCACCATCGTCTGGCTGCTGCTGGGCCGTGAGCTGGGCTATGCGCTGGCCCGGGGCATTTCGGTGCTGGTCATCAGCTGCCCCTGCGCACTGGGTCTGGCAACGCCCGTGGCCATCATGGTGGGCAACGGCCTCGGTGCCAAGAACGGCATCCTGTTCAAGACCGCCGCTTCGCTGGAAGCTGCAGGCCGCACCCAGATCGTGGCGCTGGACAAAACCGGCACCATCACCAGCGGCGAGCCGAAGGTGACGGACATCCTGCCCGCTGAGGGCGTGACCGACACCGAGCTGCTCACCCTTGCCGCCGCACTGGAGCGCAGGAGCGAGCACCCGCTGGCAAAGGCTGTTCTGGCCTACACCGACGAAAAGCAGATGGACACCCCCGACGTCACCGACTTCGCCGCCCTGCCGGGCAACGGTCTGGCCGCCAAGATGGACGGCGTGGAGATCTTCGGCGGCAATGCGTCCTTTATCCAGACCAAAGTGGCCGTGCCTGCTGCGCTGCAGGAAAAGGCTGCGGCCCTCGCCGCGCAGGGCAAGACCCCGCTGTTCTTCGGCGGGGCAGGCCGTCTGCTGGGCATCATCGCCGTGGCCGACACCATCAAGGCCGACAGCCCGCAGGCCATCAAAGAGCTGCGGAACATGGGCATCCGCGTGGTGATGCTCACCGGCGACAACCAGCGCACCGCCGACGCCATCGGCAAACAGGCGGGCGTGGATGAAGTCATCGCAGGTGTTCTGCCCGACGGCAAGGAAGCGGTCATCCGCCAGCTGCAGAGCTACGGCAAGGTGGCCATGGTGGGCGACGGCATCAACGACGCCCCGGCCCTGACCCGCGCCGACACCGGCATCGCCATCGGCGCAGGCACCGACGTGGCCATCGACGCGGCAGACGTGGTGCTGATGAACTCCAAACTCTCGGACGTGCCCGCCGCCATCCGCCTGAGCCGCGCCACCCTGCGCAACATCCACGAGAACCTGTTCTGGGCGTTCATCTACAACGTCATCGGCATCCCGCTGGCGGCTGGCCTGTTCATCCCCTTCGGCCTGACCCTGAACCCCATGTTCGGTGCAGCGGCCATGAGCCTGTCCAGCTTCTGCGTGGTGAGCAACGCGCTGCGCCTGAACCTGTTTGACCTGCACAGCACCAGACACGACCGCGCACCCAAAAACGCCGCTTCCCTGCCCGCTGCCCTCACGCAGCCCGCAGAGGTTGAGCATAAAGAGAGTACCAAGGAGGACGATTCCATGAAGAAGACCCTGAAAGTGGAAGGCATGATGTGCGGCCACTGCGAAGCCCGCGTGAAGAAGGCCCTTGAGGCCCTGCCCGAAGTGACCGAGGCCGTGGTGAGCCACGAGGCCGGCACCGCCGTGGTCACCCTGAGCGCCGACGTCGCCGACGACGTGCTGAAGAAGGCCGTCGAAGACCAGGACTATAAGGTCACCGGCATCCAGTAAGCCGCCCGCATTCCCTTCAAACGGAAAGGCCGCCGCACGAGATCCAACGTGCAGCGGCCTTTTTGTTTGTTTCGCAGGGTTCGCAGGGCAGCGGGGAGTTCCCACGCAAATGCAGACGAGTTGCGGTGCCCAGCATCTGCTTCGCTGCCGCTCGCATCTTGCTGACCGCTGCCCCAACAACAGCTCCTTGCATCGGCCACTGGCCGCAGTCGCTGTTGTTGCAGGCCATTCCATCGCCCGCCCTATTGCCCTACGGGCAACAGGGTCCCACCCCAGCGGATCATTTGCTTTGGAAACTCCCCGCTGCCCTGCTTAGAATACTTCTGACTCAAATCTTTACGAATTGATCAGTGCAGGTAATTCATAATTCATTCGTCCGCACCATCCAGCGCTTCAAACAGTGCGTCCACATTGTCAAACACCGGCTGTTCACCTGCTGCGATCTTCGCCTTTGCTTCGTTGATCTCGCTGCGCAGCTCATCCAGGTACTTTTTGGGGTAAACGGCCACCGGCATCAATTCGATCACACCGTTCTTCTCCACGATCTCCAGCTTATCGCCCTCGCGCAGGCCCATCTTCATCACAATATCTTTCGGAATCGTGATCTGGGATTTTGTTCTCAGTTCCGTCAGCATCTTTCCGCCCTCCTTCGTAAGATTTTCTCACTTTCTCACTTTCATTATACTCTGCTTTCCTCAAATTGCAAGCGTACACCATGAAATTTTACAGCCATCGTTTTTCAAGGCCAGCATCACAGCCTTTTCTTTAAGTTGTATTTTGTCAGAAAGTATGCTAAACTAAAAATGCCGCCCGAAAAGGCGGTGATAAGGTGCTGTCTGCAAGCGCAGGTGGTCATGCTCCCGCCCGCTATCGCTGATTCTTTTCATATACATGGAACGAAGCAGGGGTTCTGGGAGGAGAACTTTTTTGAAGGAAACTTCCCGGAGCCTTGAAGGCGAAGGGAGGGATATCGGATGAATCTGACGGAAGTGACAAGCCTTTTGATGGTCATTCTCACACTGCTGGGACTGATCGTTGAGGTGATCCGCCTGACCATTGAGGTCATGGATAAATTTTCGCAGAAGAAAAACGATGATAACAAAAAAGATTGACTGCCCCAGTGTCCCAAACTTGTGCAGTCAATCTTGATTGAGCGGGTAGGGAGCTGACCATGCGGACAGCACCTTCTCTATTTGTAGTATAGTGATTTTTTCCGGTTTTGTCAAGAGAGGGGGCTTTCCCTCTCTTTTTTCTTTTGATTTTTCCGCAGTTTTCGTTCAATTTTCTCAAAGAAACTACTTCTTGACGTATTTTTCTCCAAGGTTTATACTTATATCACAACATTCTGTTTTATTTTTTCACTTATGAAAGGAGAAATGCATCATGTATGTCACACCCGAAGACCGCGGGGATTTCCTGCGGGTGCTGGACGGCTGCAAGACCGAGCAGCAGCTGTTCAGCCGCCTCACCTTTGCCATGATCTTCCGCCAGCCGGACGAGGACGCCCGCAGCGAAATGCTGGAGGCCGTGCGGGGCGCGGCCTTTGCCATGGAGCTGCCCGCCGTCCACTACAAGTATGACCAGTGGCTCAACAACTGCCGGGACGCCTGGCTGGCCGACCAGAACGCCTTTATGGTCTCGGTGAACGAGGACGCCGCCGTGCGCCGCAAGGCTCTGGACGCCCCCGCGCCCGGGCCCGGCCTGCTGCAGGACGTGCCCATCCAGAGCGTGGAATGGCTGGTGCCGGAGCTGCTGCCGCTGGGCGAAGTGTCCCTGCTGGGCGCGGACGGCGGCACCGGCAAGGGCATCTGGCAGGCCCAGCTCATCGCCTATGTCACGGCGGGCAAGACCTCGGGCTTCTTCCCTGTGCCCCCGCCCAAGACGGGCCGGGTGCTCATCCTGTCCGGCGAGGACGACCCCGGCAAGGTGCTCAAGGCCCGGCTGCTGGCCGCCGGGGCCGACATGAGCCGCGTGCTGGTGCTCACGGCGGACGACTACTACGCCCAGACCGGCCAGCCCCTCACCTTCAAGGACAAGGCGCTGGAAAAGTTCGTGCAGGAGTCCGGCCCCCTGCTGCTCATCGCCGACCCGCTGCAGAGCTTCCTGCCCAGCGACGTGGAGATGGCCAGCCGCAACCAGATGCGCGGGGCGCTGCTGCCGCTGCGCGCCCTTGCGGCCCGGCAGGGCTGCGCGGTGCTCATTGCCATGCACTCCAACAAAAAGCAGGGCGTCTCGGGCCGTGCCCGCCTGGCCGACAGCTCCGACCTGTGGGACATGGCCCGCAGCGTGCTGATGATGGGCCGCAGCAAATCCGACGGCAAAATCTATCTCAGCCACGAGAAAAGCAGCTACTCCCGCCCCCAGCAGACCGTGCTCATGCACATCGACGACGTGCTGGCGGAGGGGGTGCGCACAGCGCGGGCGGTGTTCGACGGCTACACCGACAAGAAGGACGCCGACTTCATCGAGGAGCGGCGGGTGCGGCAGGCCGAGACAAAGCAGGACGCGCAGGCCGCCATCCTCAACACGCTGGCGGAGAGCCGCCTTGGCAGCATGGCCAGCAATCAGCTGCGCGCCGCCGTGCTCAGTGAGCTGGGGTGCAGCGAACGGACGTATATCCGCGCTTATGGTGAACTGATAAAATCCGGGCAAATTACCAAGTATCAGTTAAGCCAGCGGGACGGCTCACGCGGCTGGTTCACCGCCCTCTCTACCGTGGAGAAATAAGTGGCAAAGTGGCAAAAATATAATATAGCTATGTTTAAAATCGTCAGTTTGCCAACTTGGCAAAGTGACCCCTGTTGGCAAAGTGAGTCAGTTTGCCAGGCATCAACCAGTTTGCCACATTGGCAAAGTGCGCTTTTGATCGCTGTATCGTTTAAAGCCAGTCACTTTGCCAGATAACTCCACCACAGTGATCGCGGAAGGGGAACTCCTCCAGTCACCTTCGGTGACAGCCCCCTCAGTGAGGGGGCCCTTGGCAAAACCGGAAACTTCCCCCTCTCTGCCAAGGCCTCCCTCCCCGAGGGCAACGGCGACGACCGCTGCCTGCGGCAGAAACAGGGAGGAGCTGTTGGGGCCGCGGCCAGCAAAACGCAAGCGCCGCTCCAAGGCGCGAAGCGGATGCTGGGAGCCGCAACCCGTTGCTGGCACCGAAGGTGACGGAAGGAGTTTGTTTAGAACCCGCTCAGACAAAACGGAATCTGACCACCGCTTCCCCTCATGCGCCGCGGCGCACATCATTTTTGCGCAGCAAAACATCATCGCGTCAGCCCATCATGCCGCAGGCACATCATTTCCCCCGCTTCCCCTTGCAATCCAGCTGCTTTTATGGTATACTGTTCTGGCATTCAGATGAATGTGTCGGACAGCGCCTGCTGCGTGGTTCGGCATACGGATGCGGGTCCTGTACGATGGATTCGCTGTGAACCAGGTCAGGTGGGGAACCAAGCAGCCTTAAGCAGTGCGTTCGTGCGTTTCAGTCAGCCTGCATCCGTATGCCGAGTTACGCAAGGCGGGGACAACTCCCCGTCACGCGCTGTCCTTTTATTTTTGCAATTTTTGCCGGGAGGTGTCTGCTCATGTATCGCGCGTTATACCGCAAGTGGAGGCCGCAGCGCTTTGAGGACGTGGTGGGCCAGCGGGCCATCGTCACCGCCCTGAAAAACCAGATCACCGCAGGCCGCGTGGGCCACGCCTATCTGTTCACCGGCGTGCGCGGCACCGGCAAGACCACCTGCGCCAAAATTTTCGCCAAGGCGGTCAACTGCCTCCACCCCGTGGACGGCGACCCCTGCGGCGAATGCGAGATCTGCAAGGGCATCGACAACGGCAGCATCCTCGATGTGGTGGAGATGGACGCGGCCTCCAACAACGGCGTGGACGACATCCGCGACCTGCGCGACGAGACCGCCTACACCCCCAGCGCCTGTAAATATAAGGTATACATCATCGACGAGGTGCACATGCTGTCCACAGCGGCGTTCAACGCCCTGCTGAAAACGCTGGAAGAGCCCCCCGCCCACGTCATCTTCATTCTGGCCACGACGGAGATCCAGAAGGTGCCCGCCACCATCCTGAGCCGCTGCCAGCGCTACGACTTCACCCGCATCGGCCCCGAGGACATCGCCCGGCGGGTGGAGTACATCGCGGGCGAAGAGCACTTGGAGCTCACCCCCGACGGCGCAGAGCTCATTGCCCGGCTGGCGGACGGTGCCCTGCGCGACGCCTTGTCCATTCTGGACACCTGCGCGGGCGTCACGGCCAAGATCGACGCCGACGTGGTGCGCCGCATGGCGGGCGTCACCGACCGCAGCTATCTGTTCCGCATCTCGGACGCGCTGGACGCCCGGGACGGCGCTTCGGCGCTGGCCCAGCTGGCCCAGCTGCGGCAGCAGTCGGTGGACGTGAAGCGCCTGACCGAAGAGCTCATCGCCCACTACCGGGCCCTGATGCTGGCGGCCCTGCCCGGCGGGCAGACCCTGCTTTCCGGCGTGTCCCCCGAGGAAGAAGCCCTCTATCTGGAAAAAGGCCCCAAGATGGGCCAGCGGGAGGCCATCCGGGCCATCCGCCTGCTGGGCAACGCTTTGGAGCACATGACCCGCGGCAGCGACCAGCGCATTGAGCTGGAACTTGCCCTGTTCGGCCTGTCGGAGCGGGGCCAGCCCTTCATGCCGCAGCCCGTGCAGACGGCTCCGGTTCAGGCGGTTCAGGCTCAGGCACCGGCCCGGCCTGCCGCACCCGCCGGGGCCCCGCAGCCTTTCACGGCAGCGCCCCAGCCTTTTGCGGCGGCTCCTGCACAGCCCGCGCCGCAGGTCTCCCCTGCCCCCGCGCCTGCTGCAGAACCCCAGCCGCCCGCAGCCCCTGCAGTGCAGGCCCCGGCAGAACCGGCCCCGCCGGTGAGCGGGAAGCCCGCGGCTTCCCCCGCCGACGACCTGCCGCCGCTGCCGGAGGAACCCCCGGTGCAGGCCTCGGACGCGCCCCTGCCGTGGGACGAGCCCGCCGCACAGGCCGCACAGCCTGCGGCCCCGCCCGTCCCGGTGGAACCGGAACCGGCACCCAAGCCCGCTCCGGAACCCGCAGCCGAAACACCTGCAGCTCCCAAGCCGCAGACCCCCGCAAAGCCTGCGCCGGGTCAGGCCCCTGCCCCCTATGCCCTGTGGCCGCAGGTGGTGCAGAAGCTGCAGGAGCGCGACCCCATGCTCTACACCTACCTGCGCAAGTCCAAGGCCTACTTCGACGGCACCCGCGTGCTCATCGACGGCGGCAAGACCTTCCGGGATTTCATCCGCGCCAACAAGGACAGTCAGCGGCTCATCAAGCTGCTCATCAAGGAAGTGTCCGGCACGGCGGTGCCCATCGGCCCCTATGAGCCCAAAAGCGCCGCCCGGCACGCTTCCAACGCGGAGCAGTCTCTCCGTGCACTGGAAAAGCTGGGGCTGGAAGTGACCATCGAGGATTCCGCGAGGAAGAAGAGAGTGTAAAAAACTCCTTCCACCGCTGACGCGGTCCCCCTGTTCCCCACTCTGTCGCTTACGCGACATCTCTCCCCGGCCGGGGAGAGTCTGTCTCAAGGAGGGAGGCCTTGGCATACCGGAAAGCTTTCCCTCTTCGCCAGAGGCTCCCTCACTGAGGGAGCTGGCATCGCGCAAGCGATGACTGAAGGAGTTTGTTTAGAACCCGCTCCCGGAAAACGAAATCTGACCTCTGCTTCCCCTCATCCGCTTCACTTCGTTCAGCACCTTCCCCCAAGGGGGAAGGCTTTCCATGCGGGGAAGCTTATAAAAAATAAAAGGAGTACACCAACTATGAAAGCAAGAATGCCCGCAGGCTTCGGCCGCCCCGATATGAACGCCCTGATGCGTCAGGCCCAGAAAATGCAGGATGACATGAAGGCCAAGCAGGCCGAGCTGGAAGCCGCCGAGTACACCGGCAGCGCCGCCGGTGAAATGGTCACCGTGAAGATGAACGGCAAGCACGAGGTGCTGGCCATCACCATCAAGCCCGAGGCCGTGGACCCCGACGACATCGAGATGCTGGAAGACCTCGTGGCCGCTGCCGTCAACGCCACCGTGAAGCAGGTGGACGAGACCGCCGAGGCCGAGATGGGCAAGCTGACCGGCGGCCTGAACATCCCCGGCCTCTGATCCGGCGGGAGGGAACGACATGGCCTACACTGCAGCACCCCTTGAAAAGCTGATCGTCGAGTTCAGCAAGTTCAAGGGCATCGGCCGCAAAAACGCCACCCGCATGGCCTACCAGATGATGAACATGTCCCCCGAAGATCTGGACGGGCTGGCCGACGCCATCCGCGGCATGCACACCAAGCTCAAGCGCTGCCGCATCTGCCAGAACATCACCGAGAGCGACGTGTGCCCCATCTGCACCAGCGCCAAGCGGGACACCTCGGTCATCTGCGTGGTGGAGACCCCCCGCGACGTGGAAGCGCTGGAGCGCACCCGGGAGTACAACGGCCTTTACCATGTGCTCTACGGCCTGCTCAACCCCATCGACGGCGTGGGCCCCGAGCAGCTCACCGTGAAGGAGCTGCTGGCCCGGCTGAACGGCGACACCGTGAAGGAAGTCATCATGGGCATGAACCCCACCGTGGAGGGCGAAGCCACCGCCATGTATCTGGCCAAGCTCATCAAGCCCCTGGGCATCAAAGCCACCCGTCTGGCCTCCGGCCTGCCGGTGGGCTCCAGCCTGGAGTTCGCGGACGAGAACACCATCTACCGCGCCCTTTCCGGCCGCGCAGAGCTGTGAATTGGAGAAAATTTACAGTTTCTTCAAAAACGGCCCTTGCAAAACCGTGAAAAGGTGGTATACTAACATAACGAATCCGCACGGAGAAAGGAGGCGCGCACCATGGCACCTGCCAAAGAGCGTCCGGCGACCAAAACCATCGCCACCAACCGGGAAGCGCGCCACGAGTATTTCGTGATGGAGGCGCTTGAGACCGGCGTTGAGCTGAAGGGCACCGAGGTGAAGAGCCTGCGGGCCGGCACCGTCAACCTGAAGGACAGCTGGGTCGACATCGAAGACGGCGAGCTGCTGGTGAAGGGGATGCACATCAGCCCCTATGACCACGGCAACGTGTTCAATCAGGACCCCATGCGCGTCCGGCGGCTGCTGGCCCACAAGAACGAGATCCGGCGGCTGCACCAGCAGTGCAAGCTGCAGGGCTACACCCTTGTGCCGCTTTCGCTCTATTTCAAGCATGGCCGCGTGAAGATGGAAGTGGGCCTTTGCAAAGGCAAAAAGCTCTACGACAAGCGTGCCGACGCCGCCCAGCGCGACGCCAAGCGCTCCATCGACCGGGCAATGAAATCCAACGGCAAGTATTACTGATTCCAATTCAGGCCTTTTCCCTGACGTGGAACACCCAAAGCTTTCCGGCACATCGCAAGATGTGCCTTTCATGGGGGCGTAAAGGTTTCGACGGGGAGAGCGAGGTCTGGGCAGCGGGTAGCAGCGGGGGAACTGCTCTATAACTCCTCCAAAAAAATTAACTGACAACAACAATTATCAGTTGCTCGCAGCCTGAGTGCTGCGCGTTCCGCCCACTCTTGTGTCGTGTGGGGCCGGGGCGTCCTTTAGACACAGCACCTGAACGGACCTAAGCTTTGCGGACCGGCAGGAACTCATGAAGCTACCAAAGCGCTAGCCTGACGATCGGCGTGGCGCGGCGGGAATGTTGTAGATCGCCTGCACCCGGAGACACCTGCACTGAACTCTTTTCGGACATGGGTTCGACTCCCATCGCCTCCACCACAAAAGCTCCTCACCGCTGACGCGGTGGGGAGCTTATTTTTTGTGGTGGAGGCGATGGAGAGTCGAGGGCAAGCGGCGGTGCGAAGCGCCGTAATCAAAGCCCCAGTGGGGCTTTGATTAGCTTGCGGGTCCCAACCAGTAGGAATGTCAAACGGAACGGGATGCCGTTCACGGGACAGGGCTTATTGCTGGTGGAGGCGGTGGGAGTCGAACAGCACGGCTCAAAAAATCTTTTGAGTTTTCAGTTCAAGTATGGTATGATAATATAAAAGGATGGATTTTATATAAACAGGTGATCGCATGGAAGAACTTTACAACCAGCTAGCCGCGCTGGCAAAGCGCTATGGAGCAAGGCGGCTCGTGCTGTTCGGCTCCCGTGCCAGAGGAGACAACCGGTATAACAGCGATATCGATCTGGCTGTGTATGGGATGCCGGAAGATAACCGGGCAGGGTTCTGGCTGGACTGCGAGGAGCTGCCCACGCTGCTGAAATTTGACATCGTGCATATCAGGGACGGCATGAACCCGGCGTTTCTGGAAAATATCAAAAGGGATGGTGTTGAACTTTATGCTGCAAAAGATTGAGCATTATATCAATGCATTGGCACAGCTGGAACAGGCGGTGGCTATCTACCAGAAAAGCCAACAGGATGCACTTTACCGTGATGGTCTGATTCAGCGCTTCGAGTTTACAGTAGAACTGGCGTGGAAGTCGGTCAAGGAGTATCTGGAAGACCAAGGAAGCACCATTCCGTTTTCCTCTCCCCGCTCGATTCTGAAAGAAGCCTATGCTTCCGGAATGATTATGGATGCAGAGGGTTGGAATGACATTATCACAGCCCGAAACATCACTTCCCACGTCTACGATGAAAAGACGGCTATTAGCGTGGCGAACCAGATCTGCAATGATTTCCTGCCACCCTTACAGGCGCTGCGGGCTTTTTACCGTGATGAATGACCAGGCCAGCACAGCTGCCCGGCAAGCGAAGCTCTGCCGCTTTCTCCCTTGAGCAATGCTCAGGGGATTTTTTATTGCCGGCGGGGCGTTCAGCAACAGCCCCTCTCCCCTGCTGCACGCAAAAAAGCCCCGGAAGGCTCACAGGTCTTCCGGGGCTTCAGGTGTCACTTTACAGCAAGCGGGTCTGCATCAGGACTGGCAGGCAGTGATCAGGCTCATCTTGTAGACCTCGTCGGCGTTGCAGCCGCGGGACAGGTCGTTGATGGGAGCGTTCAGGCCCTGCAGGATGGGGCCGTAAGCTGCATAGCCGCCCAGACGCTGAGCGATCTTATAGCCGATGTTGCCGGCCTCGATGCAGGGGAAGATGAAGGTGTTGGCCTGGCCAGCCACCTTGCTGCCCTTGCACTTGACCTGTGCCACTTCGGGAGCAACGGCAGCGTCAAACTGCAGCTCGCCGTCCACAGCCAGCTCGGGGTCCATCTCCTGAGCCTTGATGACAGCGTCGTGGCTCAGAGCGACGGTGCCGCCCTTGCCGGAGCCCTTGGTGGAGAAGCTCAGCACGGCCACCTTCGGGTCGATGCCGAACAGCTTTGCGGTCTTGGCGGTCTCAATGGCCACCTCAGCCAGCTTTGCGGAAGCAGCCACCTTGACCTCGCCGGTAGCCTTGTCGATGGTGTCGGTGTAGTCGATGTTGACGGCGCAGTCGCCCATGGCGATGCGCTTCAGGCCCTCTTCGCCGCAGTCACGGTCCAGAATGAAGCAGGAGCTCACCAGATGTGCGCCCTTCTTGGTCTTGACCAGCTGCAGAGCGGGACGGATGGTGTCGGCGGTGGAGTAGGTTGCGCCGCCCAGCAGGCAGTCGGCCTTGCCCATCTTCACCAGCATGGTGCCGAAGTAGTTGGACTTCTTCAGCAGAGCGGTGCACTCCTCAGCGGTCTGCTTGCCCTTGCGCAGCTCCACCATGGTGTTGACCATCTCATCGAAACCGGCGTAGTTCTCGGGGTCGATGATCTCGGCAGCGGAAATATCAAAGTTACCGGCGGCGGCAGCAGCCTTGCACTCAGCCTCGTTGCCCACCATGACGACCTTCAGCACGCCCTCGGCCAGCAGCTTTGCAGCGGCCTCCAGAATGCGGGGATCATTGCCCTCGGTGAAAACGATCGTCTTGGGATTTGCCTTCAGCTGTGCTACCAGCGGTGCAAACATATCAGCCATTGTGATTACCTCCGAATTTACTTTCCAAATTTCGCATCCCGGCGCTGTTGGACACAAGGATGCCTTTCTCTTTTATTCTAGCACAGACGGCAAAAAGTTCAAGACAAAATTGGCTTTTTGTGCTATATTTTAAAGGAGAAATGGGATAATTATTTGTGAATAAATTATCATTCCGTGAAAAGGAGCATTTTACCGCCATGGATTGGGAAACATTGAAAGCCGACTGCCTTGCCTGCACCCGGTGCGAGCTGTGCCAGACCCGCACCAACGTGGTGTTCGGGCAGGGCGCGGAGGACGCCGAGGTGCTGTTCGTGGGCGAGGGCCCCGGCCAGAGCGAGGACGAGCAGGGCCTGCCCTTCGTGGGGCGCAGCGGCCAGCTGCTGGACAAATATCTCTTTGCCATCGACCTTGACCGCGAAAAGAACTGCTACATCGCCAACATCGTCAAGTGCCGCCCGCCCCAGAACCGCGATCCCCGGCCCGAGGAGAGCGAAGCCTGCATGCCCTGGCTGCGGGAGCAGTTCCGCCTGCTGAAACCGAAGATCGTGGTGTGCCTGGGCCGCATCGCCGCCCAGCGGATGATCCGCCCGGACTTTTCGGTGACCAAGGAGCACGGGAACTTCATCGAGAAGGGCGGCATCCTGTTCATGGGCACCTTCCACCCCGCCGCTCTGCTGCGCCAGCCGCAGAACAAGCCCCTGGCCTTCGGGGATTTCGTCGCCCTGCGGGAGACCATTGAGACGGTGTGCAAACATACCTACCAGAAGGATTGAAATGATGTGCCTGCGGCATGATGTCCGCTGACGCGGATGATGTTTTGCTGCGCAAAATGATGTGCGCTGCGGCGCATGAGGACTCCTTCAGTCTCGCATTCGCTCGACAGCTCCCTCATGGAGGGAGCCTTTGGCAGTACGGTGAAGTCCTCGGTTTTATCAAAAACGTTTCGTCTGGTTGTAGGGAACGCATTCATGCGTTCCGCTTGCTTCCCGGCAGCAGCTGCTCCCCTGCGGAACGGATAAATCCGTTCCCTACAGTAAGCTTCCGGTAAAGCATCAGCGCTTTTTTCTTGTCACATGCCATTTCCCTCCGCAGCCCCCCTTTCGTGAAAAAGTGGTTCTGAAATGGCCGCAGCCATTTCAGAACCACAAATAAAAAATCATTTTCCGTTATTTATGGCGAAGCGCACGCGGAGCCATTCCAAATCGTTTTTCTGCAAGAACCAAACACCCCTCTTTTGCATACTGTAAAGCAAAAGAGAGGTGTTCAGTTATGGAGATCACACGCCGCGATTCCGTCGATTTTTTCCTCGGCGCAACCACGCCCGCCGGGTTCAAGGGCTATTTTGAGCCCCTGCGCCGGGAACCCGGGATGCAGATGTACCTCATCAAAAGCGGCCCCGGCTGCGGCAAATCCACTTTGATGAAGCGGCTGGCGCAGGCCGCCGAACAGCAGGGCGAAGCCGTGGAGCGCATCCACTGCGCCAGCGACCCGGACAGCCTGGACGGGGTCATCCTGCCCGCCCGGCGCAAGGCCATCGTGGACGCCACCGCGCCCCATGTGGTGGAGCCGGACGCCCCCGGGGCCGACGAGGTGGTGGTGAGCCTTTACCACACCATCGACGCGGAAAAGCTGCACCGGCACACCGACGAGGTGAAGGCCCTGTTTGCCCGCAACGCCATGCTGCGCAGCCGGGCCGCGCGGTATATCGCGTCCGCCGGGAGCCTGCTGTTGGACAGCCGCCGGGCCGAAGCCTGCAGCGCCAACTTTGAAAAAGTGCGCCGCTACGTCAAGCGCCTGTGCGCCCGGGTGCTGCCCCGCACCGAGGGCACCGGCACTGAGGAACTGCGCCTGCTGTCCGCCGTCACCCCGAAGGGCGAGGTGTTCTATCAGGGCACGGCGCAGGCTCTGGCGGAAAAGTTCGTCGTGTTCCGGGACGACTACGGGGCCGTGTCGCGGCTTTTGCTGGAGCTCATCCGCGCCGAAGCGCTGACGCGGGGCTACCACCTCATCACCTGCCCCTGCGCCATGCACCCCGAGGACAAGATCGACCACATCCTCATCCCGGAATTGAAGCTCGCCTTCCTCACCGACAACCGGTGGCACCCGGTGCAGCTGCCCGGCGTGCAGGCCGTGCGCTGCAGCCGCTTCCTTGACCGGGAGAACCTTGCCGCCTACCGGGCCCGGCTGCGGTTCAATGAGCGGGCCGCGGCGGAGCTTCTGGAGCAGGCCAGTGCCCTGATGGCGCAGGCCAAAAGCTGCCACGACGAGCTGGAGACCTACTACCGCGCGGCGGTGGATTTTGGGGCTGTGGATGAAGCAGCGAAGGAATGCATGGGGATGTTTGGGGTGGAGTCATACGATTTGAAATAGCCTCCGCTGCGCTCTGGCTATATTCAGAGGAAATTTTATTTTTTATTGCATTCTGGAAAAATCTGCGGATTTTTCCAGAATGCCTTTTCACGGGAGGGGCCGTGGAGGAAAGCGGCATCTGCACGCGGAGCGAAACTCCTTCAGTCTCGCATTCGCTCGACAGCTCCCTCACTGAGGGAGCCTTGGGCAGTGCGGAAAAGTTTCCAGTTTTGCCAAAGGCCCCATCTCCGAGGAAGGCTGTCTGCGAGGCAGACTGAAGAGGTCAGACCAAATGCAGCTTACCCGGCATCGGTGCCGACTGCTCCGGCAGGATGATGCGACGCCATGTCTGAAGGTCGGGCTGGCATTATAATCGACGATATTTCCTCCCGGGGAGTGCGAGGGCTGACACACGCTGGAGGTCTGGCGAGCATCAGCAGGACGGAGTGGGCGGTGCCAATGCCCCGGAAAAGATGCAGCTAGCCGATACGACCCCAAACCTGTGAAAAAGTGGTTCTGAAATGGCCGCAGCCATTTCAGAACCACAAATAAAAAATAATTTTCCGCTATTTATGGCGAAGCGCACGCGGAGCCATTCTAAATCGTTCAGCATCGTCCAGCGAAAAAGGAGGTGAAACGCCTTGTCTTCCGTCCATCTGCCCATCCGCCAGCTGGTGGAGTTCCTGCTGCGCACCGGCAGCATCGACAGCCGGTTCTCCGGCTTCGACCGCGCCCTTGAGGGGGCACGCATCCACCGCAAACTGCAGAAAGCCGCCGGGGACGGCTACGAAGCCGAGGTGTTTCTCTCCGCCGAGCGGGAAGCCTGCGGCATCGCCTTCACCCTTGAGGGCCGGGCCGACGGCATTTTCACCGACGAGGCCGGCACCGTCACCATCGATGAGATCAAGACCACGGCAGTGCCTTTTGAAGAGATCACCGAAGAAATGAACCCCTGCCACTGGGCACAGGGCATGGTGTACGGTGCCATTTATTCTGCCCAGCAGAGCCTGCCAAAAATCAACGTGCGGCTGACCTATTATCAAATCGACGCCGACCAGATCATCCGCTTCACCCGGCATTTCACCCGGGAAGAGCTGAGCGCTTTCCTGCACAAACTCCTTGAGCAATATGCCCCCTGGGCGCGGCGGCAGCTGGAATGGGCAGACCGGCGCAGCCGGAGCCTTTCGGCGCTGCAGTTTCCCTTTGCGGAATACCGCCCCGGCCAGCGGGCACTGGCGGGCGAGGTCTACCGCGCCTGCCGCGCCGGGAAGGACGCCGCGCACAAGGGCGGCACCCGGCTGTTCTGTCAGGCCCCCACCGGCATCGGCAAGACCATGAGCGCCCTCTTCCCCGCCCTGCGCTCCATGGGCGAGGGCCGCGGCGAAAAGCTCTTCTACCTCACGGCCCGCAGCACGACCCAGACCGCCGCCGAAGACGCCCTTGCCCGGCTGCGGGCGTCTGCCCCCGGTCTTGCGCTGCGCAGCGTGACCCTGACCGCCAAGGAAAAGGTCTGCCTGAACCCGGACGCCGAGGGCCGCCCCGCCTGCCTGCCGGAGCTGTGCCCCTTCGCCAACGGCTACTATGACCGCATCAAGGACGCTCTCGCTGCCCTGCTGGACTCCGGCGGCAGCTTCGACCGGGCCGCGCTGGCCCGCACGGCGCAGCAGTTCTCGGTGTGTCCCTTCGAGCTGGGGCTCGACCTGAGCGAGTGGTGCGACGTGGTCATCGGGGACTACAACTATCTGTTTGACCCGGTGGTGCACCTGAAACGCTTCTTCGATGCTTCCGGCGACTGGCTGTTCCTCATCGACGAGGCCCACAACCTGCCCGACCGGGCCCGGGCCATGTACTCGGCGTCCTTTGCCAAGAGCAGCCTGACCGACGCAAAGCGCGCCCTCGGCAGGGGCAGAAGCAGCCTGAAGACCGCCCTCACCCGGGCCGACAAGGCGTTTCTGGAAGCGCGGAAGCTCTGCGCCCGGCTGGCACCCCGGCGCACCGCCGAAGCGGGCGGCGAAGCCCCCGCCCAGACCAGCCTTTTGCCGGAAAACGCTTCCCCTGCGCTGGAGCTGCCCGCGCCGCTCTACGCCCGGGAGGGCACCGTGTTTGTCCGGGAATTGCCCGGCGCATTGCTCACGCCGCTGCGGGCCGTGCAGGCCCCTTTGCAGGACTGGCTGGAAGCCAACCCCGACGCGGACGCCCACGCTCAGCTGCTGGACTTATACTTCGCGGTGCAGGACATCACCCGCGCCGCCGAGCGCTACGACAGCCATTTCGTCACCCAGCTCACGGCCCGGGGCAGCGAGCTGGAACTGCACCTGCTCTGCCTCGACCCGGCCCCCTTCGTGGACGCCAGCCTTTCCGCAGGGCGCAGTGCGGCGCTGTTCAGCGCCACGCTCACCCCGCCGGGCTATTACCGGGGCGTGCTGGGCTGTGCGGACGCCCGGGCCGTGGCGCTGGAAAGCCCCTTCCCGGCAGAAAATCTCGGCCTGTACTGCCTGCCGAATATCTCCACCCGCTACCGCGACCGGGAAGCCAGCGTGCCCGCCGTTTCGGATGCGCTGGCCCGGCTGGCGCAGGGCAAGACCGGCAACTATTTCGCCTTTTTCCCCAGCTACGCCTACCTGCGGCAGGTGCACGAGGACTTTGCCGCGCGGTATCCCGGCGTCCGCACCCTTGTGCAGGAGAGCGGCCTGGACGACGCAGCGCGGGCAGAGTTTCTCGCGCAGTTTGTGCCGCAGCCCGCAGAAACTCTGCTGGGCTTCGGGGTGATGGGCGGCATCTTCGGGGAGGGCGTGGACCTTGCCGGAGACCGGCTCATCGGGTGCGCCATCGTGGGCGTGGGCCTGCCGCAGGTGAACCCCCGGCAGGAGATGCTGCGCCGCTACTACGACGAGCAGAGCGGCACCGGCTTTGACTACGCTTACCGTTTCCCCGGCATGAACAAGGTGCTGCAGGCGGCTGGCCGGGTCATCCGCACGCCGGAGGACAAGGGCGTTGTGCTTTTGCTGGACGACCGGTTCGCCCTGCCGGACTACACCCGGCTGTTCCCGCCCCACTGGCGGCACATCGAGTATCTGCACAGCAGCGATGAGCTGGAAGATAAGCTGCGGAGTTTCTGGGGGAATTAACGATTTGAATGGGTTTCCGGAAAATCTGCGGATCTTCCGGAAACCTTTTTTCACGCAATGGGGCCGTTTCCGCCCGCAGTTTATCCAACAAAAAACGGGAAAAGCCTGCCTTCTGCAAAAGCTTTTCCCTCTATAAAAAGATATTTTCGGTCAGCAGCCTCGCCCTCTCAGTCTCACTTCGTTCGCCAGCTCTCCCAAGGGGAGAGCCCTTGGCAAAACCAGAAAGTTGACCGTACTGCCAAAGCCTCTCACTTTGGGAGAGGTGGACGCGAACAGCGTGAGCGGACGGAGAGGGCGAGCCGCCTGAATTTGAACATCCGAGCCTGCCGGGAGATCACTCCCATCTTTCTTTTACAAACAAATCTCTTTCACGAGGTCGGCCCACTGTTCCGGGCGGCAGGCCAGCAGCTCTTCGTGCTGCAGGTCGTGCTCGTGGAGGATGGGGTGCGCATAGTGCTGCTCATACCGCGCGCGGTACTTCTCGCCCATCTTGAGGGCGTAGAAAATGTGGATGGCCGTGGGGCCGTCCCAGTGGTCCGGCAGGGGCGTGATCATGTCCGAGTAGAACTGGTTCTTGCAGCTCTGCAGCGTGACATAGGGCCGTCCGCCGCCCATCATGCTCATGAAGGCATCCACATAGGCCCCCATCTCGGCCCGGCGCTTTTCCATTTTTTTGTTGAGGAAGTCCCACTTGAACTTTCCGTCCCGGACGACGGGATAGATCAGCGGCAGGGCCAGATCGGTCTCCAGCTTTGCCGCAAAAGGCGACGCCTGGTCGAGGTCGGAGCTGCCGAGGATGCCGATGTCCAGCCGGATGTTCTGCCGCGCCGCCAGCAGGCCCACAAAGCTGCCGCCCAGGCTGCACCCGTAGGCCGCATGAAGGTGCCCGCCGCAGTGCTCGTTCACCCATGCTTCGATCTTTGCCGTTTCCTCCTCCATGGTCGGGAAAACGGCGTCCGGCTCGGTCTCGTCAAAGCCGTCGTAGGAGACGCAGAGGACGTGGAAGTCCGGTTCCAGATAGGGCAGCACCGGCGCAAAATTGCTCTTCCAGTGGCAGCAGGTGCCCGGCAGAAGCATCAGCGCGGGGCCCGCTTCGTTTCCCAGTGAATAGACCTTCATGATTTTTCCTCACTTCATGGTTTGTTCCGGCTGACTTTCAGCCCGCAAAAGGGCGCAGCCAGAAAGTGCTCCGGCTGCGCCGCTGATTTATGCCTGTGTCTTCTGCAGCGACTCCCACGAGGGCATTTCGCTGCGCAGCTTTTCCCACATGGGCATTGCCGTACCGGTCTGCTTGCGCAAAGCGTCGAAGGATTCGTCCAGATACTTCATCTCGCCCACGGCGTGCATCGCGTGGTCGGATGCGCACAGACGGCCCAGCGCGGTCTTGGCCATGACAAAGACCATGGCTTCCGTCTGGCGGCGGGCCGATGTGCCCGGCTTATAGTTGTCGGTGTTGTCCTTGTCGTTCACCGGGATGCCGGCGTCCTTGAGCATCAGGCAGGCTTCATAGGCCGCGTCCAGAATGGCGCCGCGCTGCTGCTTGGTGGCGCGGGTCAGATCGCCGTTGCAGGCGTAGCACACATAGCAGATGGGCAGGATGAACGCGATGTGGCACTTGAGCCACTCGTCCATGTCGCCGTAGAAAGTGAGCTTGTACTTCACGCCGTCAAAGGCCGTCTTGAGCCGGGTGCGGAAGGTGCCGGAAAGCGGCGCGGTGGCCCCGCCCACGGTCATGCCCACGCCGGTGTGCACGCTGACCACGCGGTCGTGCTCCCTGCGGCCCGCTGTGCCCTGAAAGCCGAAGGCGATCTTGTCCGCCGGGCGCTGCATGTACTCCAAAATCTCCTTCGCATGGGGGTTGTTGCCCACAAAGACGAAGTAGGGGCTCTTGTTGGCCTTGAGGATGGGCAGCGCGTCCGGCAGCTGGCCGGCCTGCATCACCACAAAGACCATGTCATAGCAGTCATCCGGGGCCAGCGTGTCCACCGTCTGCACGCGGTCAATGGTGGTCTTGCGCTGGGCCCAGTGGCGGATGACCAGACCCTTCTGGTCGATCATGTCCTTCCACTCGCCTCTTGCAAGCAGCGTGACAACGTTCTTTTTGTTCTGCAGCAGCTCATGCGCCAGCTCGCAGCCCAAAACGCCTGCACCGTAAACCAGGATCCTCATCCAGATGCGCCTCCCTTGTGTTTCCGCTCAAAATGTTCGGTGTTATTTTTTCAGGAACGAGAAGAAGCCCTTTTTCTCATAGGGTGCGCTCTTCACGCCCTTGACCTCATAGCCGGTGGCATTGATGGCGTCGCGCAGCTTCTGCTCGTCCAGCGGCAGCTCCGACTGGATCACCGTCTGGCCCTTGGTGTGGGAAGAAGAGACCTTCTTCACCTCCGGGAACGCCTTGCGCACTGCTTCGTTGACATGGCTCTCGCACATGCCGCACATCATGCCATCTACTTTGACTGTTGTCTCGATCATTTTATTCCCCTCCAGAATTTTCCATGCGCCATGCGCGGCAGCGGCCGCACCGGTTCTGTTAGGGGTTGCTAACTGCCGCTTCAAACAAAACGCCGCCAGGGCCCGCCCCGGCAGCGATGCGGAGCGGTTCCCTTTCCTGTGCGGAGGTCTGCTCAAAAATGCACGCATGGTTCTTGGCTTCATCATATCACATTGGTCGGATAAATGCAAGACAAAAAATACCCCGGCCCGGTTTTCCGGCCTGCATCAGTATTCGATGCCCTTCCGCGCGGCGATGCCTTTCTGGTAGGGGTGGCGGCAGCACTTCATCTCGGTCACATAGTCGGCGGCGTCCAGCATCCACTGCAGGGCGGCGTGGGCCGTGAGCACGCACTCCTGCCCGGCGGGCCGGGAAAGCACGGCCTTCTGCAGCAGCGCCTTGTCCACCATGTCCAGCTCCCATGCGCTGCCCGCTTCGTCCAGAACCAGCAGATCGGCGGGCTCTGCCATGGCGGCAGCGAGGTTTGCATCCTGCAGCTGGCGGGTGGCGGCTTTTTCGGCGTCGTTCATCTGGAAGACGAACTTCTGCCCCGCCTTGCCCCGGTAAATTCTGGCCCCCAGCTGCTCCAGCAGGGGCACTTCGCCGCTCTGCCCGCCTTTGAGGAACTGGACAATGACCACCTTTTTCCCGCTGCCCAGCGCCCGCAGCGCAAGGCCCATGGCGGCAGTGGTCTTGCCCTTGCCGTCGCCGTAATAAAGATGCAGAAGTCCCGTTCGTTCCATGGCCGTTCTCTCCTTTTGTGTTTGGGTCTATGGTAGCATATCCTGCCGCATTTTTCAACGCATGGCCCGGCATTTTTTCCTTGACAGGTTCCGGCGTGGTATGATATACTTCGGTTAAGTTTGCAAAGACAAACGCACCGTTCCGTCTGGGACGGCGTTTTCTTTTTGCACAAAAGTTAGCCAAATCAAACATTTATTTCAAGACCAGAAAGGACCCTTCCATGAACCAGATGAAACGCCTCTTTTTGATCGCTGTCGGCGGCATCAGCCTTGCGCTGGGCACCGTGGGCATCGTGCTGCCCATCCTGCCCACCGTGCCCTTCTACCTGCTGACAGCCTTCTGCTTTGCCAACAGCTCCCAGCGCCTGCACGACTGGTTCACCGCCACCACCCTCTATAAAAAGTACATCGGCTCTTATTTCAAGCGCCGCGGCATGACCCTGAAGGCCAAGATCATGCTCATTGGCACGGTGACAGCCATCATGGTGCCCGGCTTTGTCCTGATGAAGAACGTGCCTGTGGGCCGCATCATCATGGCTGTGGTGTGGGTGGGCCACATCGCCTATTTCGGCTTCAAGGTGCAGACCATCACCCAGCAGGAAGCCGACGAAGCCATGGCGGACGCAATGGCAGAATAAAACCTTCTTAAAATAAAAAAACATCTGCAACAGCATTTCTCTGGCTTTTTACAGCGTATGAGAAATTGTTGCAGATGTTTTTATTTTTTAGCGGAAAGCTCTGCGTTTTGGCTGTAGGGAACGCATTCATGCGTTCCGCTGGCCTCCCGTCAGATGCATCTCACCTGCGGAGCGGATGAATCCGCTCCCTACAGATGTGAT
This sequence comes from Oxalobacter sp., assembly GCA_963615785.1. Lineage (GTDB taxonomy): Bacteria > Bacillota > Clostridia > Oscillospirales > Ruminococcaceae > Faecalibacterium. The sequence continues at coordinate 248,272 of CAVEID010000003.1, forward strand.
GGGAGATTTGTCATATCATTACTGATACAGCGGGAACTCTTCGGTGAGCTTCAGCACGCGGGCGCTGATCTCGTCCTTCTTCTCGTCGTAGTGCCAGATGCAGTCGGCGATGCAGTCGGCGATCACCTTCATCTCAGCAGGGCCCATGCCGCGGGTGGTGACAGCCGGGGTGCCCAGACGGACGCCGGAGGTCACGAAGGGGCTGCGGGTCTCGCCGGGCACGGTGTTCTTGTTGGCGGTGATGTGCACGCTGTCCAGACGGGCTTCCAGCTCCTTGCCGGTGCACTCCTCGTCGCGCAGGTCGATGAGCATCAGGTGGTTGTCGGTGCCGCCGGACACCAGCTTCACGCCGCGGGCCTGCAGCTCAGCGGCCATGGCCTGTGCGTTCTCCACGATCTTGCGGGCATACTCCTTGAACTCCGGCTTCAGTGCCTCGCCGAAGCAGACAGCCTTTGCCGCGATGACATGCTCCAGCGGGCCGCCCTGGGTGCCGGGGAACACAGCGGAGTTGATGCGCTTTGCAATGACGGGGTTGTTGGTCAGGATCAGACCGCCGCGGGGGCCGCGCAGGGTCTTGTGGGTGGTGGTGGTCACCACGTCTGCGTAGGGCACGGGGCTCTGGTGATAGCCGCCTGCCACCAGACCGGCGATGTGGGCCATATCCACCATCAGGTAAGCGCCGTAGCCGTGGGCGATCTCAGCGATCTTCTCAAAGTCGATGGCGCGGGGATAAGCGGATGCGCCGGCCACGATCAGCTTGGGGCGCACCTTCTTGACCTGCTTTTCCAGCTCAGCGTAATCGATCACGCCGTCCGCATTGACGCCGTAGGAAACGAAGTTGTAGTTCTTGCCGGACATGTTCACCGGAGAGCCGTGGGTTAGATGGCCGCCCTGAGACAGATCCATGCCCATGACGGTGTCGCCCAGATCCAGCAGGGCGAAGTAAACAGCCAGATTGGCCTGTGCGCCGGAATGGGGCTGCACGTTGGCGTACTTTGCGCCGAACAGCTTGCAGGCACGCTCAATGGCGATGTTCTCCACCTCGTCCACATAGACGCAGCCGCCGTAATAGCGCTTGCCGGGCAGGCCCTCGGCATACTTGTTGGTCAGGATGCTGCCCATGGCTGCCATGACCGCCGGGGAGACGATGTTCTCGCTGGCGATCAGCTCAATGTTCTGGCGCTGACGGGTCAGCTCGCGGTTCATGGCCGCAGCCAGCTCCGGGTCTGCGGTGTTGACCAGACCGATGGTGTCTATCATTTCACTGTACATAATTTTTACCCCTCTCAATTCCCGGAAGTTCTCCGGGCTCCTGATTTCAAGCCACCCTGCTCCGCGCACGAACCGAATCGCTTTCTCCTATCATAGCAGAAAGCTGCAGAATCTTCAACTTCCATTTTGCCAAAAGGCTTGCTTTTTTCGTCTGAAGTGTTTATTATACTTGTATAAAAATGCAGTGTCGTTTTTGTATATTTTTCAAGTTCGTCCGGTCACAGATGAAGCGAGGTGTTTTCCGGTGACGGTCAGTGAAGAAAAGCAGGCTCAGCGCAAAGCGGGCCGCGCCGCGCGCAGGGCCCTTTCGCCCGAAGCGCGTGCCGCCGCAAACGAGGCCCTCTGCGCCAATCTCTGGCAGCTGAGCGCCGTGAAAAACGCCCGCACCATCCTGCTGTATGCAGCGTTCGGGGCCGAAGCCGACCTTGCGGCCTTTGCGGTCGAGGCAGCGGCCCGGGGCAAAACTCTGGCCTACCCGGTGTGCGGCGAGGGCTTTTCCCTCACCGCCGCGGTGCCCGGCCCGGGCGGCTGGGAGGTGGGCCAGTACGGCATCCGCACGCCCGTCCTGAGCCGGTCGGAGCTGCTGGCGCCGGAAGCGCTGGATCTGGTGCTGGTGCCCTGCACGGCCTTCGATGCGGAATGCTTCCGGGTGGGCATGGGCAAGGGCTACTATGACCGCTATCTCCCCCGCTGCAAAAATGCGGCGAAGATCGGCATTGCATTTGAGGCGCAGCGGGTGGCCCGCGCAGCCGTGGACGAACACGACCAGCGGCTGGACGCCTATGTGACAGAGAGGGGAATTTACCAATGGAAATGACCAAGCTGAGCTGCGAGGAATTTCTCGCGGAACTGGCCGGGAAAGCGCCCACGCCGGGCGGCGGCGGTGCTTCGGCGCTGGTGGGTGCCGCCGGTGTGGCGCTGGGCAATATGGTGGGCAGTCTGACCACCGGCAAAAAGAAATATGCCGCCGTGGAAGCGGACATCCAGGCCCTGAACGCCAAGGCTGACGCCCTGCGCAGAGAGCTGGAAGCACTGGTGCAGGCGGACGCCGAAGCCTTTGCGCCGCTGGCTGCGGCCTACGGCCTGCCGAAGGACACGCCGGAGCAGGCCGCACACAAAGCCGCCGTGCTGGAAACCGCACTGGACGCCGCCTGTGCAGTGCCGCTGGACATCATGGCAAAGTGCGCCGAGGGCATCGCCCTTGTGGAGGAATACGCCGCCAAGGGCAGTGTGATGGCCGTGTCGGACGCAGGCTGCGCCGCCGCTTTGTGCAAGGCCGCACTGCAGGCCGCAAGCCTGAATGTGTTCATCAACACGAAGCTCATGGCTGACCGGCCCCATGCCGCCGCATTGGACGCCAAGGCAGATGCCCTTCTGGACGAATTCGTGCCCCGGGCGGACGCCGTGTTTGCGGCGGTGACCGAGAAACTGCGGAAGAAATAAACGGGTTCTGCGGCAGGTTCCGCCTACTCCGTCCGGCCAGCAAGCCGGGAGCTTTCTCTTCGGACACGGGAAAAGGAACACGGGTTGCGGCTCCCAGCATCTGCTTCGCTACCGCTCGCATCTTGCTGGCCGCGGCCCCAACAGCTCCTCCCTGTTTCCGCCACTGGCGGCGGTCGTCGCCGTTGCAGAGAAACTCCCGGCCCGCTAGCCTCAGAACATCTACTGACGATACAATCAAGTGAGGGAAAGTATTATGGCAACGATTTTGAAAGGCGCGCCGGTGGTGGCCGCCATGAACGAGCGCAACGCCGCCCTGTGTGAACAGCTCAAGGCGAAGGGCATCACCCCCACGCTGGCCGTGGTGCGCGTGGGTGAACGGGAGGACGACCTCTCCTATGAACGCGGCGTCATGACCCGCTGCGGCAAGGTGGGCGTGGAGGTGAAGCAGTTCCTTCTCCCCGCCGACGCTTCGCAGGACGACCTGCTGAAGGTGATCGCAGAGGTCAACGCAGACGACGCCATCCACGGGTGCCTTTTGTTCCGTCCCCTGCCCAGGCAGTTCGATGACCGCACCGTCCGCGCGGCTCTCGCCCCGGAAAAGGACATCGACGGCATCACTGACGGTTCTCTGGCCGGTGTGTTCACCAACACCGACCTCGGCTATGCCCCCTGCACCGCGCAGGCATGTCTGGAGATCCTGAAATATTACAGCGTTCCCCTCTCCGGCAAGCGGGCCGTTGTGGTGGGCCGCAGCCTTGTGGTGGGCAAGCCCGCCGCCATGATGCTGGACCGTGAGAACGCCACCGTGACCATCTGCAACTCCCGCACTCAGAACCTGCCTGCCATCTGCAAAGAAGCCGATGTGGTGGTAGTCGCCATGGGCAGAATGGGCGCTGTGGGTGCCGACTGCCTGCGGGAGGGCCAGACCGTGGTGGATGTGGGCATCCATGTGAACGAAGAGGGCAAGCTGTGCGGCGACGTGAAGTTCGGCGAAGCGGAGCCCGTCGTGGACGCCATCACCCCCGTGCCCGGCGGCGTGGGCACCGTGACCACCTCGGTTCTGGTGGGCCATGTGGTGCAGGCCGCAGCGAAAAAGGCCGGGCTGTAAGCCGGACGATTTAAAATGCCCTCCGCTTTGCTCTGGGCATAAACAGCGGAAGAATTGTTTTTATTGTTTGCCACCCGGAAAATCTGCGGATTTTCCGGGTGGCTTTTTCACAAAAGAGGTTCGTGACAGCAACCGGCATCTGAACCGACTCCTCCGGTCGCCTGCGGTGACAGCAACGGGTTGCGGCTCTTGGCAGCACGGTCAGTTTCATCATCTTTTTGAAGCTCTGTCGATTTGAAGCTGCTGCGTGGCGGTTCCGTAAAGGCAAGGTACAGCTTTACCCGGCATCGGCACTGACTGCTCCGGCAGGATGATGCGACGCCATGTCTGAAGGTCGGGCCGGTACTATAATCGACGATGCTTTCTGCCGGGGAGTGCGAGGACTGCCCCACGCTGGAGGTCTGGCGAGCGTCAGCAGGACGGAGTGGGCGGTGCCAATGCCGACTTGATCGATGTCGCTTTCCTCCACGCCTCTTCCCGTGAAAAAGAGGTTCAGAAAAATCCGCAGATTTTTCTGAACCTCAAACTAAAAAATAATCTTTCCGCTGAATATGGCCAAAGCGCACGCGTCGGCCATTTCAAATCATGCCGCCCACAGCCCCACATGCGCCGCAGCGCACATCATTTTGCAAAGCAAAACATCATTGCGTCAGCGCATCATGCCGCAGGCACATCATTTTCTCTCAGCCCCGGACGATGAACAGCAGCAGGGCCGATGCCACACACTGCAGGATCAGCCAGCGGGCAACCACCTGCTCGTCGCTCCAGCCCTTGTTCTTGCGCACATGGTCGTGCAGCGGGGTGCGGGTGTTCTTGAGGATGGAGATGTGCAGGAAGCGCTTCAGGCTGATCTTGATGATGCCCAGGCTGCCGTCCACGATGAACACGATGGCCGCCAGCAGGAAGGCGAAGGGATGGCCGCACTTCAGGGACAGCATGGCGATGAAAAAGCCCATGGCGCGGCTGCCCGCGTCGCCCATCAGCAGGCTGGAAGGCTTTGCGTTGGACCACAGATAGGCCAGCAGAGCGCCCATGAACACGACGCCCGCCGTGCCGTACTCGGCCAGCTCGGCCTTGTAGGCCAGCAGGTAGGTGCCGATGGTCACCACGGCCACGCTGGCGGACAGGCCGTCCACACCGTCGGTGCAGTTGACCACGTTGATGCTGGCCCAGATCAGGATGACGATCAGCAGCAGGTACACCGCATAGGGCAGGGTGAAGCTCCACTGCAGGAACTGGACGCCGCAGCCGTTGAAGTTCAGGTAGGTGACACCGGCCACAATGGCGATCACAAAATCGATGATGCCTTTTTTGTATTCGTTCCATGCGGTCTCTGCGGCGTCGTCAAAGTAGCCGGAGAGCATGGACGCGATGAGCAGCACCGTGTAGATGATGTATTCCACCTTGAAGGGCAGGAACGCCAGCGACACCAGCGCGATGCACAGCACGAAGATCAGGCCGGAGCCGCGGGCCTTGCCCTTGGACAGCGCACCGTTGACCGCAAACTCGCGGCCATGGTCGTGGGGCAGCTTGTCGTGGAACACCGAGTCCATCAGAGCCGTGAGGGCAAACGCCAGCAGGAACGCCAAGGCATCCACGCCGCGCTGGCCCACCGTGGAAAGCAGCAGTTCGATCATATTCAAAATTCCTCTTTCTTTCATTCTTGTGAGAGAAGTGTATCACCCTTCCCCGAAAAAATCAATCTCCCCCGGCGAAAAAGATGCCTTTGATTGACTTTTATCAGCGTGATACTTATAATAGTATATCAGTCTGTCAGTTTTTGTTATAACTACAATTGTAAGCAGATGCAGCTTTCCTTCTGGCCCCTTCTCGTGAAAGCGCGTTTGGAGCGGGCCGCAGCCCGCGACAAACGCAAAAATAAAAATCATTTTCCGCTGAATATGGCAAAGCGCACGCGGAGCCATTTTTAATGTGTATCAGGATAAGGAGACCTCATGTCCATTTCCCTTGAGCAGCTCTCGGCGCAGATGCGCCGGGGCGAACAGGTGCCGCTGCGCCACACCATGCAGGTGGTGCTGACGCTGAGCATCCCGTCCATTCTGCAGCAGATCGTGGTCACGGCCATGGAGTACATCGACGCGGCCATGGTGGGCCACATCGGCGCGTCGGCCACGGCGTCCATCGGCATCGTCAGCTCCAGCACATGGCTGCTGCACGGAATGCTGGCGGGTCTGTACATGTCCTTCGCCATTCAGGTGGCCCAGTATCTCGGTGCCGACCGGCAGGACGACGCCCGGGGCGTGCTGCGCCAGTCCATGATCTTCAACGGTGCGGTGGGCCTTGCGGCGGCGGCGTTCGGTATCGGCATCAGCCGGTTTCTGCCCGGGTGGCTGGGGGCTGACCCGTCTTTGCAGGCGGATGCGTCCGCTTATTTCGCCATCTGGTCGGCTTCCCTGCCCTTTGCCATGGCCATGGGCACTTATTCGTCCATGCTGCGCTCTGCCGGTGACGCCCTGACCCCCGGCCTCATCAGCGTGCTCACCTGCGTGCTGGACGTGATCTTCAACTTCTTCCTCATCAACCCCACCCGGGAGATGATCTTGCTGGGCCGCACGGTCACTGTGTGGGGCGCAGGCCTTGGCGTGCCGGGCGCAGCTCTGGGCACCGCACTGGCCACGGTCGTCAGCGGCGTGCTCACCCTTTCCATCCTGCTGCTGCGGGACGGCCCGCTGTGCATCCGCAGGCCCGGCTCCTGGCGCATCACCCGCGCCTGCCTGCAGAACCTGTGGAAGGTGGGCGCACCGCTGGCCGCAGAGCGCGCGGCCCTGTCCTCTGCGCAGGTGCTGCTCATCCGGGTGGTGTCCGGCCTTGGCACCACGGCCATCGCGGCCAACAGTCTGGGCGTCAGCGCCGAGAGCCTGTGCTATATGGCAGGCTACGGCATTCAGGACGCCGCCCTTGCTCTGGTGGGGCAGGCCGTGGGCGCAAACCGCCGGGACATGGCCAAAAGTTTTGCATGGCTGTGCACCGGCATGGGCATGGGCATCATGGCCCTGACCGGCGTGGGCATGTTCTTCTTTGCGCCGCAGCTCATGGGCATCTTCACGGCGGACGCAGCGGTCATTGTGCTGGGTGCACGGGTGCTGCGCATTGAAGCCGTGGCCGAGCCCATGTTCGGCGCCAGCATCGTGGCCAGCGGCGCCATGCAGGGCGCGGGCGACAGCACCGGGTGCTTCGTGCTGAACCTTGTGAGCATGTGGGGCATCCGGCTCACTCTCGCGGTGCTTCTGGCCCCGAAGTTCGGGCTGGTGGGCGTGTGGTTCGCCATGAGCTTTGAGCTGACCATGCGCGGCGTGCTGTTCCTCGTCCGCATGGCGCGGGGCCGGTGGCTGGATAAAGGGGCGCTGGCCTGACGATTTGAAATGCCCTCCGCTGACGCTCTGGGCATAAACAGCGGAAAAACATATTTTTAATTTGTCCCTCCGGAAAATCTGCGGATTTTCCGGAGGGACTTTTTCACGGAAGGGGTCGTAACGGCAAACGGCATCTGCTACGCTGGCTCCCTGCGGGAGCGTCCGCGCAGCGGTAGAAGTCAGCTCACCTAACTCCTCCAGTCTGCTTCGCAGCCAGCCCCCTCATGGAGGGGGCCTTTGGCAGAAAGGGAAACTTTGTGGTTTTGTCAAGAGCTCCCTCACTGAGGGAGCTGGCACGGCGTGAGCCGTGACTGAAGGAGTCGGGCTCCCAACCCACAGCCGAATCAACCACTAAAATAACAGCTCCCCGGCCGGGCACCGCACTGCGGGACCTGACCGGGGAGTTTTGCTGTGGTTTTATGATTTGAGAGAAGAAAGAAGAAAAAAGCAGATCACTTGCGGCCGTGCAGGATGGGAGACAGCGGCTTGTAGATCAGCATGCACAGCACGGCATCCAGCAGGCCCTTGACCAGCGTGAACGGCATGTTGAAGATCACCAGGCACTTGATGAGGCTGTCTGCCGAGGGCAGGATTGCCTGATACATGCCGAGAATGGCTTCCAGCGGCATGTGATAGAACTGCACATAGGCCGGATAAGTGATGAAGTAGTTGGACGGCACGCTGAAGATGGCCATGACGGCGGCACCGGCCACCGCGCCGATGATGGCGGTCTTGCGGCTCTTGTGGTGCTTGTAGATGAAGCCCGCCACAGCGGAGAACACCGCGCCCAGCATGAAGTTGCACAGCTCGCCGACGCCTGCGGTGGAGGTGCCCTTGATGATGATGTGGAGCAGGTTCTTCATGAAGCTGATGACCACGCCGTACACCGGGCCGAGAGCGAACGCACCCAGCAGGGCGGGCAGGTCGGAGAAGTCCATCTTGACGAAGGACGGGATGAGCATCGGAATGGGGAATTCGATGAACATCAGGATGAATGCCACTGCGCTCAGCATGGCGGCAACAGTGAGGTCGTGGGTCGTGTTCTTTTTCATGGTTTGAATCCTTCCCGGGCCAAGGCCCTTGCAAAATTTGACTGGAAAGCCCTTTTCGCGCTTGCTGTTCTGGAACGGGAAAGACAAACAGAAAAGCGCCCTGCTGCAACAAAAAACACTGCAACAGGGCGCGTAGACAACGATTTGCCTGCCGTTTCTTGCATCCGGACTATACCGTTGGTCCCGGAGTCACACCGGGTCAGCACTTTTTCAAGTGGTCGCGGACTTTACCGCCAGTGGGGAATCACACCCCGCCCTGAAACGAACTTTCTGCCCAAGAGTATAGCGTGGCGGGCTGTGCTTGTCAAGAGGGCGTTTGCGGATTTGTGCAAATTTTATCAAAGTCATTCTTTTTTCAGCAAGTCCGTCCCCTTCCGCCTTGCCCCGCCGGGCCGGGTGTGATATGATAGAGAAGTTGTAAAAAATTCAGGAGGTAACCATGATCTTCTCAATTCGTGATCTTTCCTTCGAGCTGGGCGGAATGCTGCTGGAGGGCTGGCTGGCCTTTGCCGCCCGGGCGGTGTGCGCCCTGCTCATTCTGGCGGCTGCATGGCTGGTGCGCCGCTGGCTGACCAAAAAAGGCTTCCCTGCCCTGCTGGCCCGCAGCTGGCACTTCTCCGGCACGCCCATCCTGCTGCGCAGCTTTGCCGTGCCCGTGCAGCGCATGTGCACCGCCGTGGGCATCTATCTGGCGGCGGCTTCCCTGCCATGGGCCATCCCCGGCATCAGCAGACTGATGCTCACCTGCTTCCGGCTGGCCATGACCCTGCTGGCCTGCGAGGGCCTGTATGCAGCTTCTGACCTGGCCGACCTTGTGCTTGCGTCCTGCAGCCCGGAGATCCGCTCCAACAAGACCCTGTGCTCCCTGCTGGACACCACCTACAAAGTGCTGGTCATCGTGCTGTGCGTGGCAGCACTGGCGCAGGAGGTGGGCTTCCCCATCGGCAGCATCGTCGCCGGTGCCGGCCTTGTGGGCCTGACCATCTCGCTGGCCGCGCAGGAAAGCGCCAGCAACCTGTTCTCCGGCATCGTCATCCTGCTGGACAAGCCCTTCTCGGTGGGCGACTGGATCACCGTGGGCGACGTGGAGGGCGAAGTGATCGACATCAATTTCCGCTCCACCCGCATCCGCTCGCTGGACAAGACCATCAACGTGGTCACCAACAGCAAGATCTGCTCTTCCACCGTGCAGAACGCCGCCCTGCGCACCATGCGGCCCTACAAGTTCAACTTGGGCGTGACCTACGGCACCACCCGGCCCCAGCTGGAAAAGCTGATGGCCGACCTGCAGGCCATGCTGGACAAGAGCCCCTGCACCAACAAGGGCACCAACATCGTCCAGCTGGCAAACTTCGGCGATTCCAGCATCAACATTCTGGTCTCGGCCTATCTGCTGACCAACGCCTATACCGAATTCCTGCAGATGCAGAACGACCTGAACCTGAACATCATGGACATCATGCAGGCCGACGGCGTGGACTTCGCGTTTCCCTCCACCAGCGTGTACATCGAAAAGAACTGAGCCCTTCCCCGCACAGCAAAATGCCGCTCCGGCACAGACCGGAACGGCATTTTTTCGTTTATTCGTTTGCGGCTTTGTCCAGCTGCACCTCGGCAGCTTCCTCGGCCTCTTCTTCTCTCTGATAGGTCTCAAATGCCGACCACATGGGCGCAATGTCCTTTCCGTGGAGCCTGCGGTCGATGTAGTTTTTCGTGATCTCTGCCACCGTGCCGGACAAGGCCAGCACACCGATCAGGTTCGGCAGCATCATCAGGCCGTTGAAGGTGTCGGACAGGTCCCACGCAAGGCCCAGCTTCATGGTGGCGCCCACCATCACCATGCCCACGAACACCACCTTGTAGCCGACGCTGGCCTTTGTGCCGAAGAGATATTCAAAGGCCTTGGTGCCGTAGTGGCTCCAGCCCAGCACCGTGGAATAAGCGAACAGCAGGATGGACACCGCGATGAACTTGGGGCCGTAGTGCCCGAACACCGTGGAGAATGCCTGACCCACCAGCGCGCTGCCCTGCACCTCGGAGAGCATCCTGCCGGTGTCCAGATCCACAAAGCCGGAGGTCAGCACCACCAGAGCGGTGAGGGTGCAGACCACGATGGTGTCTGCAAAGACCTCAAAGATGCCCCACATGCCCTGCTGCACCGGCTCCCGCACGTTGGAAGAGGAATGCACCATGACCGACGAGCCAAGGCCTGCCTCGTTGGAGAAAGCGCCGCGCTTGAAGCCCCAGGTGATGGCCTGCGAGACGCCGTAGCCCAGAATGCCGCCGCCTGCTGCCGGCAGAGCGAACGCGCCCCTGAAGATGGCGGCAAAGGCGGCAGGGATGGCCGTGAAGTGTGCGCCCACCACGATCAGGGCACCCACGATGTACATCACCGCCATGACAGGCACGATCTTCTCAGTGACCGCTGCCACGCGCTTCAGGCCGCCCAGAATGACCAGCGCAGACAGGATGACCAGTGCCGCGCCGGTGACTGCATTGGGCACATTGAATGCAGAGCTCATGTTGCCCGCGATGGAATTGATCTGGCTCATGTTGCCGATGCCGAAGGATGCCAGCACGCAGAAGCAGGAGAACAGCACCGCCAGCACCCGGCCCAGTGTTCTGCAGCCCTTCTTTGCGCCAAGGCCGTCGGCCAGATAGTACATGGCACCGCCGCTCCACTCTCCCTTTTCGTTTTTGCGGCGGTAGAAGATACCCAGCACGTTCTCGGAATAGTTGGTCATCATGCCGAGGATGGCCATGATCCACATCCAGAAGATCGCGCCCGGGCCGCCGCTGATGATGGCCGTGGCCACACCCACGATGTTGCCCGTGCCGATGGTGGCGGCCAGCGCCGTGCAAAGGCTCTGGAACTGGCTGATGGCCATGTCCTCCTTGGTGGTGTGGGCCGTCACTTTTTTGTTGGTGAAGATGGCTCCGATGGTGTTTTTCATCCAGTGGCCGAAGCGCCCGAACTGAAACCCGCCGGTGCGCACGGTCATGACCAGGCCGGTGCCGAACAGCAGCGCCAGGCCCACAGGCCCCCACACCACGCCGTTGACCGAGCTGTTGATGCTTGTGATGGTTTCCAGCATCCTGTTTTCCCCCTCTTGTTAAAAAATGCGGGCAGGAACCCTTCAAGGCTCTGCCCGCATGTCAGGATGCATTTTTCCGCACTCCGGTGCGCGCCCCCAGCAGGCAGCCACACCTTTGTGTCCAGTTGTTCTTGCCCCGTATCCCTCTCGGATACGTTGCAGACAGGATATCACAAAGTTTCCGGTCATGCAAGGTTTTTCTGCGGAAATGCAGGAATTTTCAACTCATGCGGCTGAGTGCTGAATTCTGTTTTTGTATGACTATTCTTTCCGCTACAGTGCCACATCCAGCGCCATCATCAGCGCAAAGCCCAGCACGATGCTCACCACCCCGGCGGGCTCGTCGCCCTCCACGGCCTGCGGGATCATCTCCTGCGCCGTCACGCACACCATGCAGCCCGCCGCCGCGCTCATGAGCCAGGGCAGCGCCGCGCTGACCCACTCGGCCAGCAGAAAGGCCAGCACCGCCCCCAGCGGCTCCACCAGCCCGGACGCCGCCCCGGCACAGAACGCCTGCCCCCGGGTGCGGCCATTGTGCACCAGCGGCAGGCTGACCGCGGCCCCTTCCGGGATGTTCTGCAGCCCGATGCCAAGACTCAGGGCCAGCGCCCCGCTGACGGCCTCCGGCTCCCCGGTCAGGGCCAGCGCCGCAGCAAGGCCGGTGACCATGCCCTCCGGCAGGTTGTGCAGCGTCACCGCCAGCACCGTCCGCCCGCCATGGCCCTCGCCCCCTGCCAGAAGCTGCCCCGCCGCCTGTTCCAGCTGCAAAAGGCCCACAGCCCCAAGGACCAGCGCAATGGACGGCGGGATCCACGCCGGAAGCGGCTGGCTTTGGGCACGCTCGATGGCAGGCAGCAGCAGGCTCCACACGCTTGCCGCCAGCATGATGCCCGCCGCCATGCCGCATAAGATGCGCTGGGTGCAGGGCCGGGCCGTGCGCCGCAGCAGGAACACCCCCGCCGCCCCCAGCGCCGTGCAGGCCGCGGGAAACAGCAGCACCCATGCAGACAGAATGATCCGGTTCAAAACAGCATTCCCCCTTTGCCCGGTGTATGCAGTAAAAAGGAAAAAAGTTCCGCCGCTTTCTTTTTCAATTTCCAAAAGAACTGTCCGCATTTAATCAGACAAACGATCGAAGAAATTACAAAGCAGTTACAGTGCAGTTAAGAATCTTTTCCGGCGCTTTCCAACCCGCCGAACAGTTTGACAAAAATTCTTTGACTTTTGGTTCAAAATTATAACAAAAGCGTAGATTCTCCAAAGTTTATGCATTCTTTGCCCAAAAAGCTCTTGATTTTTTTGCGAAAAGAGCTAAAATACTGTCTTGCAGAACGGCCCGACCTGTAGGGCCCCTGCGAGAAACTTTTTGGAAAAAGTAAGGAGATTTTAGATATGAAACTCAAGAATGTTGCTGTCGCTGTTGTTGCTCTGGCTTTGGCTGTTGGCATGACCGCCTGCGGCGGTTCTTCCGCTTCCTCCACCGCTGCTTCTTCCGAGGCTGCTTCCAGCGTTGCTGCTGAGTCCGCTTCTGCTGCAGTCGAGTCTGAGGCTGCTTCTTCCGAGGCTGAGAGCGAGGCTGCATCTTCTGAGGCTGCTTCCGAGGTCGCTTCTGAGGCTGTCTCTGAGGCCGCTTCTTCTGAGGCTGCTTCTTCCGTCGCTGCCTGATTTCTGGCATCCGGCAAGAACATAGCAAGCAAATGATAAAAGGCTGCTTCCCGGGGGATCCCCTGAGAAGCAGCCTTTTGTTTTTGGGGTGGTTCAGTGTTCCAGCAGAGCGCGGATCTCTGCAAGATTTTTTGCGAAGCAGATGCCCTTCTGCCGCTCCTGGCTGGAAAGCCCCTTGCGGATCATCTCGTCCAGCAGGGCTTTCAGGCTGTCATAATAGCCGTTCAGGTTGTAGAGGATGCAGGGTGCTGCCAGCTGTTTCAGCGAAACTTTGGACATCACCTCGGCGATCTCTTCCAGCGTGCCGGTGCCGCCGGGGAACGCGATGAACGCATCTCCCAGCTCGATCATCTTCGTCTTGCGCTCAGTCATGTCCTTCGTCACGATCAGTTCGGTCAGGCCGTCATACTGCAGCTCTTCCTCCACGAAGAACTGCGGCTCCACGCCGGTCACCTCGCCGCCCGCCGCGAGGGTGCCTGCGGCCAGAACGCCCATCAGCCCGCTGCGGGAGCCGCCGTAGACCAGCGCATTTCCGCTTTCGCCGATCCAGCGCCCCAGCTCCTGCACCGCCTGCTTCAGGGCCGGGTCATTGCCCTCATTGGCCCCCAGATATACCGTGATGTTCATCTTCTTTTCCCCTTCCCGTTTTTGACTGATTATACCACACTCCCCCGCAAAAGGGAAACCGCTCTTGACAGGTGCACACACCCTGCGGTATGATGAACTTAAAGTTCACTTTCACACTCAGGAGGAACCAAACATGACTTACACCGTTGGCGAAATGGCAAAAATGCTGGACGTGCCCGCGTCCACCCTGCGCTATTATGATAAGGAGGGGCTGCTGCCCTTCGTGGAGCGTTCCTCCGGCAACATCCGGGTGTTCCGGGACAGCGACTTCGAGTGGCTGCGTGTGATCGGCTGCATGAAAAAAGCCGGCATGTCCCTCAAGGACATCCGGAAGTATATCGAGCTTGCCATGCAGGGCAACGACACCATTGACGCCCGGCTTGCATTGTTCCAGCACCAGCGCGAGGTGCTGAAAGCCCAGATGGCCGAGCTGCAGCACACCATGAGCATGGTGGACTACAAGTGCTGGTATTACGAGACGGCCAAAGCCGCCGGGAGCATCGACACGCCCAAGCACATGCCGCTGGACGACATCCCGGAGCAGTTCCGCGCCATCCGGCAGGAGCTGCAGCAGACACCGGAAAAGTAAGGCATAGTTGCTGCGTGCCGGAAGTTTCTCCGAGGACTTCCGGGAGGTGGGGCCCCGGTGCGTAAGCACTGGGGCGGGACAGGTGTCCTGCAACAGCGACGACCGCCGCCAGTGGCGGAAACAGGGAGTCGTTGCTGGGGCAGCGGCCAGCAAGACGCAAACGCAAGTGAAGCGGATGCTGGGTGCCGCAACCCGTCGTTGTCCGAGGAGAAAGTTGCCGGTGCACAGCAACGAACCGTGCAACGGTCTCACACGCCCCACAGCACGATGCCCAACACCGCAGAAAGCAGGATCATCCCGATGGGAGACGGCGCTTTCTGCGTTTTCTTTTTATAAAGGAGATGCACCGCCCAGAGAAGTGCGAACACAAGGATGCTCCGCCCGTCCGGAGCAAAGCCGCCCGCAAGGCTCGTGAAGCCGCCCAGCGTGGAAAGGCCCATGGTGACGGCCGTGGCAAGGATCATCGCCACCACGCAGGGCCGCACGCCGGAGAGGAACGCTTCCACCCCGGCGTATTTCATCAGGTTTTTCAGCACCGCCGCGATCAGCAGGATGATGAAAAAGGACGGCAGCACCACGCCCAGCGTCGCGCACAGCGCCCCCCAAAAGCCCCCCTGCGACGAGCCGATGAAGGTGGCCATGTTCACTGCCAGCGGCCCGGGCGTGGACTCGGACACCGCAATGAAGCTGAGAAACTCTGCTTCGGTCAGCCAGCCGTGGCCCAGCACCACCTCCCGCACCAGCGAGATCATGCCGTAGCCGCCGCCGAAAGACAGCGCGCCGATCATGAGAAAATTCAAAAACAGGCTCAGATAGATCATTGCACATCCCCGCCTTTCCGCAGCCTGCGCACCAGCCAGAGCGCCAGCCCTGCCGCGCCGCTGAGCAGGATATAGAAGATGGACGAGAAGGACACCGCTGCCGCCGAACAGCCCACCATGGCCGCGATGACCACTGCCAGAACCGCCATGTTGAAGGCATTGCGCTGCAGATTTTTCAGCATCTTCAGCCCCGCCGAAAGGATGAGGTAGATCACGCACACCTGAATGCCCCGGAACGCGCTTGCCACCGCCGACAGGCTGAGGAACTGGTCGAAGAACAGCGAGATGAGATAGATGACTGCAAAGGACGGGATGCACACCGCCAGCGTGGATGCCGCCGCGCCCGCCGTGCCGTCGATCTTATAGCCGATGTAAGTGGCACTGTTCACGGCCATGGGGCCGGGCGTGGACTCGGCAATGGCCACCATGTCGAGGAATTCTTCCCGGCTCACCCACCGCTTTTCCTCCACGAATTCATGTTCCAGCAGGGCCACCATGGCGTAGCCCCCGCCGAAGGTGAACGCCCCGATCTTCAAAAAAGTTATAAATAGTTCTTTTGTTTTCGACATACCCTTCCCTCTTTTCTCCCTCTCATTCTAGCACATTGAGCCGGGAAAGAAAAGTTTTCCCTCAACGGGACGGCAGAGAGTTTCTCCGCCCCGCCCCTGCACTTTGCCCTTCTCTTTCCTCGCCGGGCATGGTATACTTTAAAGGAATATGCTGCCTCGGGCAGAAAAAAGGAGTTTAGGATATGAAAACGAAATTTGGCATCGTGGGCTGCGGCTTTCTGGGCAACATCGTGGCCGACGCATGGAAGAACGGTCTGCTGCCGGACTACGAACTGGTGGGCGTGACCAGCCGCACCCGCGCTTCTGCTGAGAAGACTGCCTCCAATGTGGGCTGCGCCGTCTGCGACGACGTGGATGCCCTGCTGGCGCTGGAGCCGGAGTACATCGTGGAGACTGCTTCGGTGGAAGCCGTGCGGGCCATGGCTGTGCCTGTGCTGAAAAAGGGCGTGAACCTTGTCATCATCTCCATCGGCGCTTTCGCCGACCTTGATTTCTACGCCGAGGTCAAGGCCGCTGCCGTGGAGGGCGGGGCCAAAGTACATCTGGCCAGCGGTGCCATCGGCGGCTTTGACGTGCTGCAGACCGTCACCCTGATGGCTCAGGCCCAGAAGCTGGCCGAGACTGCCGGCATCGAGACCCACACCGGCGCAAAGGGCTTCCGCAACACCCCCGTGTGGGAAGAGCACCTGCTCACCGACACCGAGAAGACCACCGTTTTCACCGGCAATGCCAAGCAGGCCATTGCCACCTTCCCCCGCCGGGTCAATGTGGCCGTGGCCACCTCTCTGGCCACCACCGGCCCCGACATCACCGGCGTGACCATGCACTCGGTGCCCGGCTGGGTGGGCGACGACCACTGCATCACCGCCGAGATCGAGGGCGTGAAGGCCGTGGTGGACATCTGCTCGTCCACCAGCGCCATTGCCGGCTGGAGCGTCGTGGCCCTGCTGCGCAACCTCGCTTCCCCGGTCTGCTTCTATTAAGGAGGGTGCATCATGTTTGAAAAGCTTGTTGCCATTGAGCCGGTCAGCCTGATCCCCGCCGCAGAGCAGGAGCTGCACCAGTACGCCAAAGAGGTCGTGCTTTACCCCGACATCCCCGCCAGCGATGACGAGATCGTCCGCCGCATCGGGGACGCCGACGCCGTGCTGCTGAGCTACACCTCCCGCATGGGCAAAAACGTCATTGAGCGCTGCCCGAACATCCGCTACATCGGCATGTGCTGCAGCCTGTACTCCGAAGAAAGCGCCAATGTGGACATCGCTTACGCCCGCACCCGTGGCATCAAGGTGCTGGGCATCCGCGATTACGGTGACCGCGGCGTCGTGGAGTATGTGCTCCACGAGCTGACCGGCATCCTGCACGGCTTCGGGATGCCCATGCTGCGGGATGAGCCGGTGGAGATCACCGGCCTGAAAGTGGGCATCGTGGGCCTGGGCGTGTCCGGCAGAATGATCGCCGACGCCCTGCAGTTCATGGGCGCGGACATCAGCTATTACAGCCGCAGCCGCAAGCCCGACGCCGAAGCTGCCGGCATGGCCTATAAGCCGCTGGCTCAGCTGCTGAGCGACAGCGAGGTGGTGTTCACCTGCCTGAATAAGAACGTCCTGCTGCTGGGCAAGGAAGAGTTCGCTCAGCTGGGCGCAGGCAAGGTGCTGTTCAACACCTCAATCGGCCCGGGCTTTGACTCCGCCGCGCTGGAAGACTGGCTCACCCTGCCGGGCACCCACTATTTCTGCGACACCCGCGCCGCCGCGGGCCCCGTCTCCGAGGGCTTCTTCGAGCGCGAGAACGTCCACTGCCAGAACGTCTCCGCCGGGCGCACCAAGCAGGCCTTCGTGCTGCTGAGCCAGAAGGTGCTGGCGAATATCAGGACTGCGCTGGGAGAGTAAAAACACTGGTTTAAAATGCTGCCATCCGGGCCGCGTGCCGGGAGCTTTCTCCGCGAACAACGACGGGTTGCGGCACCCAGCATCCGCC
This sequence comes from Oxalobacter sp., assembly GCA_963615785.1. GTDB lineage: Bacteria > Bacillota > Clostridia > Oscillospirales > Ruminococcaceae > Faecalibacterium. The sequence goes on from CAVEID010000003.1 coordinate 265,867, forward strand.
TCACTCTCGTTTGCGTCTTGCTGGCCGCTGCCCCAACAGTTTCTCCCTGTTTCCGCCACTGGCGGCGGTCGTCGCTGTTGCAGGACACCTGTCCCGCCCCAACGCTTCGCGCCGGGGCCCCACCTCCCGGACATTCGCTGGAAAAACTCCCGGCCCACAGCCCTCCCTGACAGCCATCTGCGGCTTTTCTGGAGATGAGGCCCTTGGCAGTGCGGAAAACTTTCTGGTCATACCAAAGGCTCTCCCTTTGGGAGAGCTGCTGAACGAAGTGAAGCTGAGAGGGCGAGCCGCCTGAATCCGGAAACCACACTCTTCCAGCCACAGCATCCCATTCAAAAATTTTCCAACAACACAGAACCCCCGTCTGCAAAATTCGCAGACGGGGGTTCTTCTTTATGATGAAAATGATGAAGGAATTTGTCTGGTTATTTCTTCAGGATCAGGCACTCATAGGGGCGCAGGGCCTCGGCTTTGCCCTCATAGTTGCCCAGCAGCTTTCCGGCGTCCTGCCAGCCCTCCGGCAGGATGTACGGGACATCCTGCTCCACCAGATTGCACAGCACCAGCAGCTCTTCCCCGCCCTCGGCACCGTAGCGGCGGTAGGCCAGCAGGTCGGCGTTGTCCGGGAACAAAAACTCGATCTTTCCCTCGCTGATGACCTTGTGCGTCTTGCGCAGGCGCACCAGCGTCTTGTAGAAGCTGCGCACGGACTCCGGGTCGTTCAGCTCGGCGGCAGCGTTGATGGCCTTGTAGTTGTCCGCCACGCCGATCCACGGGGTGCCGGTGGTGAAGCCCGCATTCTCGCTGTCGTTCCACTGCATGGGGGTGCGGCTGTCGTCGCGGCTGCGCTGGGCAATGATGTCCAGCGTTTCTTCCTCGCTCTTGTCCTGCTGGCGGAGAATTTTATAGTAGTTGCGGCTCTCCACGTCGCGGTACTGGTCAATGGAAGTGAAGTGGGGGTTGGTCATGCCCAGCTCTTCGCCCTGATAAATGTAGGGCGTGCCGCGCATGAAGTGGATGGCAGCCGCCAGCATTTCGGCGCTCTGCTTCCAGTATTTGCCGTCGCTGCCAAAGCGGCTCACGGCGCGGGGCTGGTCGTGGTTGCACCAGAACAGGGCATTCCAGCCGCCGTGCTCCTGCATCCCCTCCTGCCAGGTCTGGAACAGCCGCTTCAGCTCCATGCGGTCGGGGGGCATCAGCTCCCACTTCTGGCCGTTCTTGTAGTCCACTTTCAAGTGGTGGAAGTTGAAGCACATACTCAGCTCGTGGCGGTCTGCGCCGGTGTAGCCGATGCAGTTTTCCAGCGAGGTGGAGGACATCTCGCCCACAGTCACCATGCCGTCGATGCCGCCGGCCTTCACCAGCTCCTGCAGGTACTTGTGCACGTTGCGGCCATCGGTGTAGAAGCGGCGTCCGTCGCCCTCGAAGTCGTCCTCGTACACCTCCGGCTTGGAAATGACGTTGATGACGTCAAAGCGGAAGCCCTTGATGCCCTTGGCTTTCCAGAAGCGCAGGATGTCAGCCATCTCTTCGCGGACAGCGGGGTTCTCCCAGTTGACATCCGCCTGCATCACGTCATACAGGTGCAGGTACCACTTGCCCAGCCAGGGCACATACTCCCAGGCCGACCCGCCGAACTTGGACACCCAGTTGGTGGGGTAGCGGTCAGGGGTGCCGTCCTTGAAGATGTAGTAGTCCTGATACTTTTTGTCCCCTGCCAGCGCTTTCTGGAACCACTCGTGCTCGGTAGACGTGTGGTTGAACACCATGTCCAGCATCAGGCCGATGCCCCGCTTGTCCGCCTCGCGGACGAGCTCTTCCAGATCCTCCATGGTACCGTAGCGGGGGTCGATGGAGCGGTAGTCCGACACATCATAGCCGTTGTCACGCTGCGGCGAGGGGAAGAACGGGGTCAGCCAGAGCATATCCACGCCAAGGTCGGCCAGATAGTCCAGTTTGCTGGTGACGCCTTTCAGGTCGCCGAATCCGTCGCCGTTGGAGTCGCAGAAGGACTTCGGGTAGATCTGATACACGACTTTATCCTTGAAATCTGCCATTTGGAAAGCACCTCTTTCTCAGGTTTAAAAAATCAGGCAATGCCCTTCTTCTTGCCCACAATGACGGTGAGCACAAAGGGAATGACGATGGCGATGAGCATGCACACGGCAAAGCTGAGCATGTAGGCGGGCTGAATGGACAGGATGCCGGGGATGCCGCCCACGCCGATGGCGTTGGCCGTGGTGGAAGTGGACACGCAGACCACAGCAGCGATGGCGGAGCCGATCATGCCGCAGACGAACGGGAAGTGATGCTTGAGGTTGACGCCGAACATGGCGGGCTCGGTGACGCCCAGATAGCAGGAAATACAGGAGGGCACATTGACTTCCTGAGCGGCGGCGTTCTTGCGCTGCAGGTAGATCATGCCGAGGACAGCGGAGCCCTGTGCGATGTTGGAGAGGGCGATCATGGGCCACAGCATGGTGCCGCCGAAGTCGGCGATCAGCTGCATGTCAATGGCGTTGGACATGTGGTGCAGGCCGGTGATGACCAGCGGAGCATACACAAAGCCGAAGATGGCACCGAAGACCACGCGGAAGGAGCCGGTGATGCCTGCGTAGACCACGGAGGAAATGGCGGAACCGATCTTCCAGCCGATGGGGCCGAGAACGGTGTGGGCAATGATGACGGACAGCACCAGACTGCAGAAGGGCACCACGATCATGGAAATGACTGCCGGGCAGATCTTGCGGAAGAAGCGCTCCAGATACACCAGCGTAAAGGCTGCAAGGATGGCCGGAATGACCTGTGCCTGATAGCCGATCATGTTCACGGTGAAGAAGCCGAAGTCCCATTGGGGGATGTCTGCCGCAGCGGTGGAAGCCACGCTGTAGGCGTTCAGCAGCTGGCCGGACACCAGCGTCAGGCCCAGCACGATGCCAAGGCTCTGGGTGGTGCCCATCTTCTTGGTGACGGACCAGCAGATGCACACCGGCAGCATGTGGAAGATGGCTTCGCCGATCAGCCACAGGAAGCTGTCCACACCGGTCCAGAACTGGCTGATGTCGCACAGGGTCTTGGTGCCGTTCTCAAAGAAATAGATGCTGTCGATGCAGTTGCGGAAGCCCAGGATCAAGCCGCCGGTGATGATGGCCGGGATCAGCGGAGCGAAAATCTCTGCCAGCGCGCTCATCACCTTCTGCAGGGTGTTCTGGTTTTGCTTGGCGGCGCTCTTCACGGCGTCCTTGGACACGCCGTCGATGCCGGACACAGCGATGAAGTCATTGTAGAAGTCGCTCACCGTGTTGCCGATGATCACCTGAAACTGGCCGGCCTGATTGAACACGCCCTTTGCGCTTTTCAGGCTTTCAATTTTCTGCACATCCGCCTTGGAGGTGTCGTTCAGCACAAAGCGCATACGGGACACGCAGTGCGAGACCGCCGCGATGTTCTCTTTGCCGCCCACATATTCCAGAAGCAGCTTTGCATCTTCCTGGTATTTGCCCATGATGGTTCTCCTTTTTCTGATTTGTTCCAATATCCGTTCAAACTTGTTCATACAAGCTTCGCTTACGGCATCAGTATAGTCAACTTGTTCATACAAGTCAAGCACGTTTCCAAAAATTCTCGTTCAAATTGAAAATTTTCGGCATCTCCAACAAGAAAAATCCTTGAAATTCAGGCGCAATCACGGTATACTGAAATCAATGTTTGAACAAGTTGAGGGTTTCATCTATGCCAAAAGCAAAATATGAGGGCATCTACCGCAGCATCAAAAAGCGCATTGAAGCGCAGGATTATCCTTATCAGTCTCTGCTGCCCAGTGAGAACACGCTCATTGAAGAATACGCCTGCTCACGCAACACGGTGCGCCGCGCCATTGCGGAGCTGACCGCCGACGGTTATGTGCAGGCCATGCAGGGCCGGGGCGTGCGGGTCATTTATCAGCCCGTGGGCAAAACCACCTTCACCATCGGCGGCATCGAGACCTTTCAGGAGACTGCCCGCCGCAACCACCTGCGAGCCGTCACCCGGGTCATCCGGTTCGAAAGCATCATCGCGGACGAGCGGCTGGCCGCAGAGAGCGGCTTTGCCGCGGGGGACGAGCTGTGGGCCGTGCAGCGCGTGCGCTATCTGGACGGCAAGGCGCTGATCCTGGACATCAACTACTTCTTAAAGGAATTCGTGCCCGGCCTGACCGGAGAGATCGCCGCCCATTCCATCTATGATTACATTGAAAACGTGCTGAACATGCAGATCATCACCAGCAAGCGGCGCATCACGGTGGAACACGCCACCGCTCTGGACGAAAAGCTGCTGGACATGGATGGCTATGACTGCGTGGCTGTGGTGGTCAACCAGACTTTCAACTCGGACGGCCTGCTGTTCGAGTACACCCAGTCCCGCCACCAGCCGGATTACTTCTGCTTTCAGGACATCGCCACCCGCAAAAAGATGTGACCGGCGCCCGGCACTTGCAAAACCTGCCCGCCTGCGGTATACTTGAGCAGTAAAAAGGGAGCCCGCCGAAGCGGGCTGAGAGTGGGCTGCATCGCCCTGACCTGTGACCTGATTTGGATCATGCCAACGTAGGGAGATATCGGTGCATTCTGCGGATATGTCCCCCGCCGGGGATGTATCCGCATTTTTGTTTGTAAGGGAGTTTTTTCTATGAAAACAGCTTTGACCATTGCCGGCAGCGATTCCAGCGGCGGCGCAGGCATTCAGGCCGATATCAAGACCATGACCGCCAACGGCGTGTTCGCCATGAGCGCCATCACGGCCCTCACCGCCCAGAACACCACCGGCGTCACCGATATCTTCGAGACCACCCCCAAGTTTCTGGGTGAGCAGATCGACGCCATCTTCACCGACATTTACCCGGATGCCGTCAAGATCGGCATGGTGTCCTCGGCAGAGCTGATCGGCGTCATTGCCGAAAAGCTCAAGGCCTACGGCGCAAAGCACATTGTGGTGGACCCCGTCATGGTGGCCACCTCCGGCTCCAAGCTGCTGCGGGACGACGCCGTGCAGGCCCTCACCGCCAAACTGCTGCCCATGGCCGAGGTGCTGACCCCGAACATTCCCGAGGCTGAGATCCTTTCCGGCATGACCATCACCGACGCCGCCGGCATGGAAGCCGCCGCCAAGGCCATCAGCGAGAAGTACGGCTGCTCTGTGCTGTGCAAGGGCGGCCACCAGATCAACGACGCCGACGACCTGCTGTGGCGCAATGGCAGCGGCAAGTGGTTCAAGGGCAAGCGCATCGCCAACCCCAACACCCACGGCACCGGCTGCACCCTGTCCAGTGCCATTGCCTCCAACCTTGCCAAGGGCTATGACCTCGACACCTCGGTGGAGCGCGCCAAGGCTTACATCTCCGGCTGTCTGTCCGCCATGCTGGATCTGGGCCACGGCTCCGGCCCCATGGATCACATGTTCAACCTGAAAGGAGATTTCGTCCGTGACTGAGACCCCGTTTGTTGACGCGCTCGTTCAGGAAAGCCTGCCCGTCTGGCAGCAGTGTCTGGACTCGGAATTCCTGCGCAAACTCGAGGACGGCACCCTGGACGAAGCCTGCTTCAAGGGCTATATCGTGGAGGACAGCCTTTATCTGCGGGAATACGCCAAGGTGTTCGCCTGGGGCATGACCAAGGCCGGCAGCATGGACACCATCCGCACCTATTATTCCCTGCTGTCCTTCGTGCAGGAAAATGAGGATGTGACCCGCCTGCACTATCTGGAGCAGTTCGGCCTGCCCGAAGCCAGCATCCAGTCTCTCCCCCTGCGCCCGGAGAATCAGGCCTATGTGGACTGCATGATCGACGCCGCAAAGCTGGGCGGGGGCGAAGCGGAGTGCATCATGGCCTGCCTGCCCTGCATGCTGAGCTACGGCTGGCTTTTCCAGAAGATCCTCACCCGCACCCCGGCGGTAGCCGACACGATGTTCGGCCCTTTGGTGCAGGACTATGCCGGCCCCGGCTACGAAGCCGCCTGCCATGAGTGGGCCGTCTATGCCGAAAAAGCCTGCTCCGGCCTCACACCGGAACGCACTGCCCGCTGCCGCGAGATCTTCCACGCCTGCTCAGAGCACGAGCTGCACTTCTGGGAGATGGCCGCAAAGCCCCGCGAGGATGTGTAAGGCCCTGCATTCATAAAATAAAACACCGATAAAAGATCCCGCCTCCGGGGAGCTGCTGCTCCGTCCGGAGGCGGGATCTTGTTTTGTGGGAAGGCTTTAAGCATCAGAATGTCTGCCATGGAAATCCCGCGCACTTCGGAATTTCCGGCCAGTTTCTCAATGCGCACAGAACCCCCGCCAGTTCATCACCGGCAGGGGTTCTTGCTAACTATCCTATTAAATTAACGCTGGAATTTACTCGAGCTCGGTAAGTCCAGATTCTTACTAAACAAATTTGTTTAGTAAGTCTATTCTTGGATGTTCACTTTTCCATGAGATTGCTGTGCTAGATGTGGCTTGCTGATTTTTTAGTATCAGAATAGTATCACACAACCAGCGGAATCTCTGTGAATATTATAGCAGATATTTTTCCTAATATCAAACATTATTTGTTATCTTCCTCTGCCATCGAGCTTCCGCCAATCCCAAAGAACTTATCAAAGAAGCCTTTCAGCTTGTCGATCACGCCTTGCTTCTTCTGCGCACGGCCACCGCCGCCAAAGCGGGAAACAGGCGGCATCAGCTTGTCAATATCAGTACCCACGGTCTTGATCTCGCCATCACGGAACGCATTGGCCAGATACTTGCGCGTTTCCGGTTCTTTTAGCTTTTCCTCTTGGATGATCTTTGCAAGCTCTTTCTCCCGCTGTTCCGACACATAGGCGTTCCATTCGGCCATCACGTCATCCACATCGTTGACACCTGCAATAAATGTTTCGATCAGCTGCTTTTTGCTGCGCAGTTCCGGGCTGGCATCAATCGCCTTGCGAATCGTGATAAGCACTTCTTTATCATCGCAATGGGTGTCATGGTACTTTTTGACCAGCATCAAGATGTAGTCAATGTTGATCTCGACCTGCCGAATCAGCTCTACCTCAAACACCACATCATCCGTGATGTCCTCTTTGGTTTCATCGTGCTTCTTGTTGCGCCATTCATCTCGCAAATCCTGATAGCGGCCTAAGTAGTCCTGTAAATCCCGCTCCGAGATCAGCTCGTTGCCCTTGAAATTATCAAAGGAGGACAGCAGGTTCCGCATCCGCAGCAGTGCGCCAAACAGTACAATAAAATCTTTCTGGTTCTGCTCTCCTACGATTTGCGGCTCTGTCAGCGGAAACTTTTGCGTCAGGTCATCAATCATGTCCGTATAGCCCTGATGGTATTTTCCTTGCTCATCCGTATAGCCATGGTAGTAGTCCGCATATTTGCGCAGCAGAACGATACCGCCCGCATTTTTATCCCCAAACAGCGAAATAGCCGCGTCCACCCGCTTTTGCAGGTTGCGGAAACAGACGATATTGCCAAAGGTCTTGATGCTGTTCAAGATACGGTTCGTCCGGCTGAATGCCTGAATCAGACCGTGCATCTTCAGGTTCTTGTCCACCCAAAGGGTGTTTAGTGTGGTGGCATCAAAGCCGGTCAGGAACATATTGACCACGATCAGCAGGTCAAGCTCCTTGTTTTTCATACGGAGCGATATATCTTTGTAGTAGTTCTGGAACCGTTCGCCATCGGTCGAGTAATTCGTGTGGAACATCTCGTTGTAGTCCTGAATGGCTGCATCCAGAAAGTCCCGGCTGCTCTGGTCGAGATTGGAGGTATCTTCCGGATTTTCCTCGTCCAGAATCCCGTCTGTCTCCGCTTCGTTGGCTCCATAGCTGTAAATGGTGGCAATGCGCAGCCGTTTGGTCGGGTCTGTCGCCATCTGCTTTTTGAACTCCTGATAATACAGCTTCGCCATTGGCACAGAAGCCACACAGAAAATCGAATTGAAACCACTGACACGCTGCTTCTGCTTGATTTCTTCCACTGCACCGCGCTGAGCAGAGGCTACCTCTGCTACATTCGTCAGCAGATTAAATTCATACGATTTATCGCCGCGATAGGTTTTCTGGTCAAAGTGGTCGAGGATGTAATTTGTCACCAGCGAAATGCGCTTAGGAGCCATAAACGCCTTTTCCCGGTCGATGTCCCAAACCTGCTTGTCGTCCATGTCCGGCTCTGCATCCATCGTCTTGATGTAGTCCACACGGAACGGCAGCACGTTCTTATCGTTGATGGCATCCACAATGGTATAGGTGTGCAGCGGCAGAACTCTTTCGCCCTTTTCATTCGGCTCACCGCCAAATAGCTGCGGGGTTGTCCTCATGCCGGGCTTTCCGCTTGTGCCTGCATTTGCCGCATAAATCGGCGTTCCAGTAAAGCCAAACAGGTAATACTTTTTGAAGTTATGGACGATTGCGCCGTGCATATCACCAAACTGGCTGCGGTGGCACTCGTCAAAGATGATAACAACGTGCTTCTGGTAGACCTCATGCCCCGGATTTTTCTTAATGAAGGTTGCCAGCTTCTGGATAGTGGTAATAATGATATGCGCTTCCGGGTTTTCCAGTTGGCGTTTCAGAATCGTGGTACTGGTGTTGGAGTTTGCCGCCCCCTTTTCAAAGCGGTCATACTCCTTCATGGTCTGGTAGTCCAAATCCTTGCGGTCTACCACAAACAGCACCTTGTCGATGTAGGGCAGCTGCGAAGCCAGCCGCGCCGTCTTAAACGAGGTCAGCGTCTTGCCGGAACCTGTGGTATGCCAGATATACCCACCGCCCTCGATGGTGCCATACTTTTTGTAGTTGTTGGCTATTTCAATGCGGTTCAAAATCCGTTCCGTTGCCGTGATCTGGTACGGGCGCATCACCATCAGCATCTTTTCCGAGGTGAAGATGCAATACCGGGTCAGCACGTTCAAAATCGTATGCTTTGCAAAGAATGTCCGGGTAAAGTCAATCAAATCCGTCAGTACACGGTTGTTTGCGTCCGCCCAGTAGGAGGTAAATTCAAAACTGTTGCTGGTCTTTTCCTTTTTCGTCTTGCCGTTCTTGGCATCCTTGATGGCATTGTAGCGGGTGCTGTTGGAGTAGTACTTGGTGTTCGTACCGTTGGAGATCACGAAAATCTGCACATACTCATACAGGCCGCAGCCAGCCCAGAACGAATCCCGCTGATAGCGGTTGATCTGATTGAACGCTTCCCGGATGGCCACTCCGCGCCGCTTCAATTCTACATGGACCAGCGGAAAACCATTGACCAGAATCGTCACATCATAGCGGTTATCATGCCGCGCACCGCCTGCCTGCTTTACCTCGTACTGGTTGATGACCTGCAAGCGGTTGTTGTGGATGTTTTTCTTGTCAATCAGCGTGATATTTTTGGAACTGCCATCATCCCGGTGCAGCACCTGCACATTATCTTCCTGAATCTTCCGGGTCTTTTCGGGAATGTGCTCGTTGGGGTTGGCAATCACATCACTAAAAAACTGCTGCCATTCCGTATCGGAAAACTGGTAGTGGTTCAGTTCTTCCAACTGGCTGCGGAGGTTGGCAATCAGTTCATCTTCGGTATGCAACGGCAGATAGGTATACCCCTGCTCGCACAGCAGCCGGATAAACTCTTTTTCCAGCTCCGCTTCGCTCTGATAGCTGTCAGAGCGCACCTTGGAGGGTTCATAGGTGGCAACAACGGTATCTTCATTGGTGGCCGCAACGATATTGAAAAAGGACATTTCAAATTCCTCCTGCCATTTATCCTTCCGCTATATGCCATAATTTACAATACAGCGTACTCCTATAAACTGTTATCATTTCGATAAACTCAAGTTTATCTCTTGTCCATTTGGTTATTACAAAATTCTCTTTTTCGTAGATGAACGAAACATAGGTATCATACTCTGGCAACCTGTCCATTCGATATTGGAAAAGATACTTAAAGTCTGCATTCAATCCATCAATTGCAAGTTTCCTTCCCTGCTCAAAATCATCATTTGAATCAAAGTTGAAGTTATATGGAAAGAACAGCATTATATTTTTCTTTGTTTCAAACTTCTTTATAATTTGAGACGCATCTTTTTCCAACACATCTTCCTTCTCTTTCTTCTCTCGAATCTCTATCATTTCATCCCAGTTCAGGCTCCGAAACACTGCATACGGAATGCTATATGTGATTGGTTTATACCCCGGAACACTTTCATGCTTTTCCGATAGTCCAAAGCTTACAACGCCGGGTATGATTTCCTCGATTGATGGTGAAAGAATTTTAGCTGCTTGCAGCCTTGACTGAGATGCGAAAAGCTTAAAATCAAGCTTGTATTCATCTGAAACACAGTCGTATTCTCCATGCGCTTCAGAATCCGGCTTTCTATACAGCTTTCCATTGGATTTTTTCAAGAAATAGCTTGAACAATTCACAAAATCCCGCAAGTAATCTTCATATGAATATGGTTCCATCACACCACCAATAAAGTTGTCAATCACCCTAGCTGCTCCAAGAAAATCCACTCTCATTTCAGAGTATTCCAATCAGTTCAACCCCTTAAAGCTCAACAGCTTATCCCTATAATACTCATACTGCTTTTGTCTTGCTTCAATCTCTGCGGGCAGTCCGCTCGTCAAATCATTGCAGATTGCATCAAAGCGGTCAAGGATGGAAACAACTCGCTTTTGTTCCTCGATAGACGGTACTGCAATCACAGCCTTTGCAATATTGTCATTATACAATCTCGGAATTGTTCCCCCCTCGGACGCCTTCCAAGGTTTCAGTTCATAACAGTACCGAAGATAGCTATTCAGAACTATGCTTTCATTATTGTCAATCCAAACAATATTGGAGTCTTGGAAATATGCAGGTTCACCATCGTAAACAACAGTTCTCCCAATTGTTCCTGCCGCGGAAATCAGCACATCGCCTTTTTTCGGGAAGTTATACTTTGACATATATTCGTCAAATGTTTCCTGCGAAATATAGGCATCCGCTTCTTTTCCAAAGGTTCCAATTTTATAGAACGGAACACCGCTCACTGTATTTGTCTGGCTCTTCAAAATACGCTTACACATACAGACAGAGCCAACATCACCCAAAGCAATTCTCACATAACCAAACACATACTGCAAGAGTTTAATCAGTGCTCTGCTCTGCTCTGCTCTGCTCTGCTCTGCTCTGCTCTGCTCTGCTCTGCTCATAATTGTGCCGCCAGCTTCAGCAAAGGTCAAGAGCTTATCTCGGTAATACTCATACTGCTTCTGCCGAGCTTCAATTTCAGCAGGTAAGCCAATATTGAGGTCAGAACAGATTTTTTCAAAGTTGTCCAGTACATTGACAATGCGGTTCTGGACATCGAGGGGAGGGATTGTCATTTGATATTGCGCAATCGTGTTTCCAGTCAAGGACGCTCGTGTTGTAAAAGCACAGTGTTTCGTCACATACTGTCTAAAGTCCGCCGTACTAAAGCAATAAGCACAGTATTCAGGCAAAAGCTCTTTGGTTTTAGGCGTTGCTCTTATCGTAAAGCCATTAAAAACGCAATCATCCATATCATCGAGCATTACAGATGACCACCCAATATCTTCTGCTGTTTCTGATGTTCTTGTAAACAGGACATCTCCTCTCGATACTTTTAGCCTTTCTTTTTCATCTTCAGTACACTCAACCAGTGCTGTTATATCCTTTTTTCTAAGTGTCCGATGATTGTAAACATCTGTGTAACGAATAAATGGAGTACCCTTTCCAAAAAACTCTTTGCCTTTGCTAAGACCGTTTCTGAAATCGAACAGTTCCCCAAGTGTTCTTTGGCAAAAGTTAATTGTCCCCCCCCTGAGGACATCAAAAGTCAGCAACCTATCTCGATAATACTCATATTGCTTCTGGCGTGCTATAAGCTCTGCTGTAAGTTCTGCTGTAAGCTCCGTAAAATAATCCAAAGTCTTTGCAATCTCGTTCTGCACTTGAATCGGAGGTACAGGAAGAACGATGTTCGACAATGTATCAGGTGTCACTTCGATAACCTTTGTTCCATGCGCCAGCTTGCGCTTTTGTGCAAAGAACATCTGCGAATGGAAGTAATAAACCAAATACTTTGCATTCTGATTATGGTGAATGATTGCCGAATGTCCACTAACCGCCACAGACTCGTCACCCAGCCATGCAAGGCATTTACAAACATCTTCAATGTTTTCGCTTGTAACTGCCATAACAATATCATTGGGCTGCGCCATCTTCTGCTTTTTCGCGCATTCTTCGCTTATAAAGGTAAATGTCTTATCCGCGAACAGACCATATTTTGTATAAATCTGGCCATAATGGATACACGGCACACCCTCCGCCAGAAAATCTTTCTTCTGAAAGTTTCCTCCGCGAGAAATTGTTGCAATTTCGCCCAGTTTTTTATACTCCACACCATCCGGGCAAAGTTCCCGAATCAGTTCATCCAGCTTACTCATTCTTCACCCTCGCTTACACTTTCCAAGTACCGATCAAAGTCGCTCTGGTACAGCCTATCCTGCACTACGCGGTACTTTTCAAACTCCGTTTCAGCGTGCATCTTTGCCAGCTGTGCCGAGATTTTGCCTGCATCTTTCAGCACTTCCAGATCATCCGCCTGCAAATAAATGTCCAGCCGCTTGGCCCAGTCCTCCATTGTCATGGGGATGTGACGCCGGGCGCGGTTCTCTGCAAGGTCAAGGTATGCCGAAACGATCAGCTCCATGGACTTCATTTCATCTTCGGTCAGGTAGTTTTTCGCCACGGTGACATCGCTCTTTTTGATTTTGCCGTTGGGGGCATCCTTCCATGTGTGAAGCCCCATGTGCGGTTTTTCGGCATCTGCCCGCTCATAAATCAACTCTGCCGCCGTATGGCGATGCACAGCATAGTGCATCTTGTTCTGCACCTTTGCAAAAAACTCCTTTGTGGTCAGCGCATTGCGGTCATAATCCAGCGAAGTGGCGTAAATATCGGTAAGTTTCTGGTAGAAATTGCGCTCCGAAATGCGGATTTCCCGGATGCGCTCCAGCTGCTCTTCAAAGTATTTTTTGGTCAGGACAGTGCCGCCATTCTTCAGGCGTTCTTCGTCCATAGCCCAGCCTTTAATCGTGTACTGCTCCACGATCTGGTTTGCCCAGACACGGAACCGCACCGCCCGCTGGTTATTCACCTTGAAGCCGACTGCAATAATTGCCTGTAGATTATAGTGGTTCGTGTTGTACTTTTTTCCGTCCGTGGCAGTTATTAAGTATTTCTTAATAACTGATTCTTCCTGCAATTCCCCGTCCTCGAAAATCTTTTTCAAGTGCTGGTTTATCGCTGCGACAGACACATCATAAAGTGTCGCCATCATCCTTTGCGTCAGCCAGATGTTTTCATCCTCGTAACGCATCTCAATGCTGTCCTTGTCCTCACCCGTAGAGGCAACAAAGGTCAGATATTCCGCCGCAGAAGAACGTACCAATGCGAAATCTTTCTTTTCGTTTTCCATCTCAGCCCTCAATTTCTGCCACGATCTGGTCAATGGCGGCCCGTAGTTCGTTTTCTCGTGCTACGATTTGTGCAATTTCAGCGTTCAGCTTTACAATGTCGATCTTCTCACGGGTGTCCTTGGCTTCCACATAAGTAGAAACCGACAGATTATAGTCATTTTCCTGCACTTCGGAATACTCTGCCAGATGGGAGAAGTGCGCTTCTTCTGCCCGCTGTGCAAAAGTGTCCACGATTTTGTTGATGTTCTCCGGCGTGAGCTTGTTGTTATTGGTTACTTTGACGCACTCAGAAGAAGCATCAATAAACAGCACCTTATTGTCCGGTTTGCCCTTTTTCAGCACCATGATGCAGGTCGCAATGCTGGTGCCAAAGAACAGGTTGCTCGGCAGCTGAATGATACAATCAATGAAGTTGTTATCCACCAGATACTTGCGGATCTTCTGCTCTGCACCGCCACGGTACATGATACCGGGGAAACAGACGATTGCCGCAGTACCGTTGGAAGCCAGCCACGCCAGCGAGTGCATGATAAAGGCCAAGTCTGCCTTGCTTTTGGGTGCCAGTACACCAGCCCGGGCAAAACGCGGGTCATTGATAAGCAGCGGATTCTCGTCACCTGCCCACTTGATGGAATACGGCGGATTATATATTATCTTAACCCATCGTGGAAAAGTCTGTGTAACGTCT